>JBBRRP010000001.1:0-181654 GCA_038246305.1 Polyangiales bacterium
GCTGGCGCGGCTGGTGCGGCCGGAGCTGGCGGTTCGACGCCGCCCACGTGCAGCCCCGAGAATTCCTCTTGCGAATTAGCAGGAACCTGTTGTGGCGGAGAGTGTGTTGATCTCGCGCTGGCGAGTAATATCCGGCATTGCGGGTCCTGCGGTAACGCCTGCTCCGCGACAGATTTTTGCGCTTCCGTCGCGGGCCCAAGCATCGCGTGCCTGAGCGCAACGCTCAAAAATTTGTGCGCCAACGCTGCCGTCACTGGGCTCATGGATGGAATCGCGGTCGACGACCTCGCCAGCACTGATCTGGTCGCTGCGCTCCACACCGGATGTGTGCCGGGGCCAGTCGATCGAATGGTCCAACAAGGAGCCACCAACGTGGTGGATTCGGTAACTGGCAAACCGCTGATTGGGCCGGGGGAGCTGCTCGTCGGTGCCGGAGGCGACGCCTACAATAATCTGGTGCGCTACCTGAACACTGCGCGCATCGCGCCGATTTACAACGACGGCACCAACTTTCGACGCAGCCTGGATCAAAGCGTTGTGAAGGCTGTGTCCAACATTACCGCAGACCACGACTATCTCGTGATCCAGGCGGTTCGCGATCCCGCGACGGGCACGTTGGTTCTTGTGGCGTATGGGTTTGACCAAGCCGGCACCAGCGCCGCTGCTTGGTTCTTCACGAACGTGATGCGGCCCTCACTCTCAACCTATACGGACACTTGGTACATCTATGAGTGGACCGATCTCGGCGCGGACAGCCTGCCTGGCAACGCTGCCGAATTTCAGCTCGTCCAATCGGGCAATTGAAGATCTAAAACGGCTGAGGGGCAAGACGATACGTGAGCAAGATTGCTCCGAACCATACGGGCGCGTTGGAGGTCGCAGTGCGGAAATCCTGCCACGTGCCCCCAACGCTGAGCGCACCACTGAACTCTTTGGTGACTGCGTAGCTCGCTTGGGCTGTTCCTCCCAGCGCCAAAAAACGATTCGCGGAGTTCACGTCGAGTGACGAGGTGCCGGCTGAATTGAGGGACAGTGTGAGTGGCCCTCGCGTGCGCACACCCGTGAGCGACCAAGTCGCCCGTGAATCGATGGTACCACTCACGCGATCCACTTGGGGTGCGACCCCGAGTGAAAGGGAGACGCTGTGGCGTACTCGGCGGCGCGGCTGCTGAAGCAATACTGAGACGCTCCCAACCGGCAACACGCTCGTCAGGCTTCCCCCCGGGTCCACGCTCTCCGTGTACGCCAACCCTGCGCCCATATCACTATTCACGGTGGTCGAGAACCGATGCGACCAGAACTCCGCCCCACTTAGGATGCGAGCATCTGTGTTCTTCGTAGTGGTGAGCTGTGCGCTCAACGTTGAGGCCAGGGTATCAGTGCGCGAGACGCTCGTTCCCAGGCTCACACCCGCGCTCGCCTGATCTTGCCTCGGGTAAAGCGCTCGCGCGGCCGTGGTTAATCCGGAACCAAAACTGTAGCCGAGCGATTCGGAAAGCGTGAGGCGGCGGGATAAAACATGGCCAAGGGCCACCGAGCTGCTGGAATTCGCGTAGCGGATGGGCTCGTCATACGCCGCTGTGATAAGCGTGGGCTGAGCAAGGATCGGTGGCGGCGCTGGACTCGGGTCCGCCGCGGGCATCGCTTCCGGTACTTCCGGTGCAGGCTCGGGAACGGCGGGCGCAACGGGGGGCGCAAAGATCGCGGGCACGCGGAGGTTCTGAGTTCCGTAGCTGCCGCTTTGGCTCAGAGTGAGCTGAGCTCTGCGAAAAGCAATGCTCGCTTGGGCATTGAGCGTGTGCGTCACAGTTGGCGAGCCAGGCGGAGAGCCAGCGAAGTCGTTGAGAGTGAGCCGCGGGAAATACCCAAGCGTCCAAGCGACGCGCTTTTGCCGTAGCGCAAGCGTAAGCCCCGGGTCCATTTCCGCATCCAGGCTCACAACATCCGCGGCCAGAGTTGAACGGAGCACCGCAGAATCTTCAACCGAGAAGCTGAGCGCCTGCGCAAGAATGGATGTTAGCCAAATGCCCATGCCGAGAGAGCTTCGCGCCCACTACTCAACCACAATCACGTCGCCGTTAACCAAAAGAAACGACCGCGCAGCTGGCTCGCCCGTTGCAAGCTCTTCGTACGTGAAGCGAATGCGCTGATTGCCACGCAAAACGAAGATCGCACTTTCGTCAGCAAATTCCGTAAGCCCACCCGCCTCGGCCAACCCTTGAAGCAGCGTTGCTGGGGGCTCAAGCGCCAAACGCCCATTCCGACGAACCTCGCCGAAAGCGGTGACTCGCAACTTGAATTCGTCAATCACAACAATCACCTGAGGTGCGGACACAAATGGGGTCAAACGCCGCTTGAGATCCTCGGCGACAACCTCCGGCGCTCGGCCTGCCATCGGAAATTCACCGAGGAGCGGCACGGCCAGCTTACCATTGGGCCGAACCTGACCCTGAATCGACATAGGGTCCTGCCCGAAAACGCGCACGCTCACCTTATCGCCTGGCTGAATCAATTCGCCCGGGCCGACCGGTGGCTGGGCACGATATTCACGACCCCATACGTAACTGCCACTCGGCCCACACGCCCAAACGCCCACTACGAGGATGAACGCAGCTCGCCTAAATAAACCTGCCGCAAACGGTAAGATGCCTGAGGAGACCACGAGAGTTCCGCCGATCAGGCCACGAAACGCCGAACTCCGCAACTGGCGAGGGCGCGGCTAGCGTGTGAAGTTCACGCTTGCTCCCGAATTAGCTTGCCCAGCGTCAGAAACGGTCGGCAGGATTCACGATCGATGGAACCAGAAGCGCACGACTCAGAAGAGTCCTCCGACGAGGACGAGGGCGGCGGTGGTGTCGGCGCCAGCGAGCTTCTCACGTTCGTGAGCGGTGCTTTTCGCCGACACGTCTTGCTGGCGGTGATGATTGCGCTCGGTGTCGGAGTGATGGGCGTCAGCGTGGCGCTCTTGTTACCTCCGCTCTTCGAAGCCAACGGTAAAATCCATGTGGAGCTCAGCAGCAACAGCGTGCAGACGCTGAGCAATCCGGGCGCAGGAGCTGCGAACCCCGATCCATTTTCGGACGCCTCAGACATTATTTTGTCAAAGAGTAACCTGCTGGACCTAGTGCGCACTGCGAAAGTTGCTGACCAATGGGATACTACGCGGGGCGCCAAAGGGCGCGCGCTCGACTGGATTCGAGCCAAGCTGCTCGGCCCGACTTCGCTGCAAGACAAAGAGAACGCCTTGGCGGGCATGCTGGAGCAACAGCTCCAGGTCATTCCCGAAGGCCGCTACACGATGAGCCTCCGAGTCTACTGGGGTGAACCACTGATGGCTGCCAAGCTCGTTGAGGTGGGAATGGATCGCTTTTTGGATCGGCGCTTGGCCAGCGAAACCGCGGCAATCCACGCCGCCATCGAATTATTGGAGAACGAATTCAAGAAGGCCACTGATGACCTGGGACCAGCGCTCGAAGGTGTGCGCCATGCCACGCTCGCGCTCAGAGACTCCGGTAAGCCCGCAATGCCGGAAGTCAAAACCGCTGAACCACACACCGAGCGCCGAGTCACGGAACCGGTGGTGGTGGCACCCTCAGCACCGGATCCCCAGCTGACGGTCGCGTTGAGCGAAGTGCGGCAGAAAATGAACGATATTCAGAGCGCTTGGCAGCAACGGCTGCAGGCGGTGCAAACGCAGCTCTCAGAGCTGCGTGGCGTGTACGGACCTGAACACCCGACCGTACTCCAGCAAGTGCGACGCGTTCAGGAAGCGTCCGTCGAACCGAGCGAACTCGCGCCGTTGCGTGAAGAAGAACGTCGCCTCTCAAGTCTACTGCGTGAGTCTTCGAATGCCGCGCCTGGAGGCGCGCCCCGTACCCAATACCGCGGGAGCGTTGGCGACAAGACACCCCTTCCGATCATCGCCGCAGCCACCGATTCTCCGGAGCTGACGACCGCACGCTCCCAGTTAACGGCACGACTGGACAACTACAACGAGATCAAGAATCGCATGAACGGCGCTCAGCTCCAGCTCAATTCCGTGCAGGAAGCTTTTAAATTGCGCTACAAAATCCTGGATAAGCCCGAGCCGCCGCGAAAGCCTCTGAAGCCGAATCGGCCACTCTTAGTTGCGGCGAGCTTGGCCGCCGCCTTGCTGCTTGGCTTTCTCGCGGGTGGGCTGAAAGAGCTACTTTCCGGACGGTTTGTCGATGTCTGGCAGATCCGCCAGCTGGGGCTGCCGCTCTTGGCCGAAGTGGGCGCTCCCGACGAGCCTGAAACGTAACATGCTGCTCGCGCTCGACATGTTCGTGTTCCTGGCTGGCCTGCCCGCGCTTGCGGCCAGCTTTTACTTGTTTGCTTTGGCAATCTTAGCTCGAAAGAGCACAGCGCATCGCGTTCGCACGGCCACGCCCACTTTCGCCGTGCTCGTTCCCGCGCACAACGAAGAGCGAGGCATCGCTGAAACCATCGAAAGTCTGAAGAGTCTCGTTTACCCAAAAGAACGTTTCCAAATCATCGTGATCGCCGACAATTGTTCGGATAAAACGGCCGAACGGGCCCGAGCTTCTGGGGCGCGCGTGTTGGAGCGAATTGACCTGAGCCAGCGTGGCAAAGGCTTCGCGTTGAAGTACGCTTTCGACACGCTCAACGCCGAGGACGTGTTTGACGCCTATGCGATCATCGATGCGGATACTTCGGTTTCATCCAATCTGCTCGATGCCTTTGCTGTAGAACTCGAACACGGCGCTCACGCCGTCCAAGCCCACTACACGGTGCGAAATCCTCAGGTGTCCTGGCGCACGCGCTTGATGACCCTGGCGCTCACCTTGTTCCACGGCGTGCGTTCACTCGGCCGCGAACGCCTGAAGCTTTCGGTCGGCCTGCGCGGCAACGGCATGTGCTTTTCGAAAGAGCTGGTGCGTGTGGTGCCGCACAACGCTTATTCCATTGTTGAGGATCTGGAGTATGGCATCAAAATTGGCCTCCAAGGCTTCCGCGTGCACAACGCAGCCAACGCGAGCGTGTACGGCGACATGGTCGCCAATGAGCGGGATTCTCGCAGCCAACGTCAGCGTTGGGAGGCTGGCAGGCGGGCCATTGCGCGCCAATATGGGTGGAGCTTGATCGCCGAAGGGCTGCGAAAACAGAGCCTCTTGCTCTTTGATTTGGGCATGGATGTGCTGTTGCCACCGCTGGCGTCATTAGTGGCGTATGTTTGCTTGGGCAGCCTGTTTTCGCTGAGCCTAATTGTGTTTTATGATCAAGGCCTTTGGCTCTTTTTTCCCTTTGGGCTGGCCACGTTTGGCATCGTCTACTATGTGCTCTCGGGTGTGGCCCACTCGGGGCTCGGTGCCCGCGCGCTGCTGGATTTGCTCTGGGCGCCACCGTACATCGTTTGGAAGCTGGCGATTCGGGTGCTTCGTTTGGGCGCTCCGGGAGCCGAGTGGGTGCGCACCAACCGCGAAAAGCCTGGCTCCAATCAGTAACGCCGCTGCCCCAAGCGGCTCAGGGTTTTTTTGGTCAAATTCTGCACTTCGCGCGCGCGTTCCAGCAATCCAGGCACACGCTCCAGCACCTGCTTCGCTCCTGCTTTGAGCTGAACGCCCAGCGCCGCGCTGGCTGAGCGACGGCCAAATGGGGCCACCAAACGCACATGCGTTCCATAGCCAAATTTATAGTCTGAAGCGCCAACCGAGAAGTCGAAACCGGTCAGCCCCGACTCGAAACACTCCTTGAGCAGCGATTCCATCAGCTGCCAACCCAACGAATACTTCTTCAGTTCTGGATCCGGATCGTGCGCAAACACCCAGCCTGACCACACACCCTCATGAACAAAGCCGAGCCAAGAAGCGAGCAGCCTATCGCCCGCACGCAGCGTTGAGCAGCGCAAGACCCCTTCGTCGCGCAGCATCTTAAGGAATTGGCAGTTCTTCGGATCCGCGTAGATATCCTCAAGGCCAGTAGCCTGTAACTGCAAAGACTTCCAGGCAAAACTGAGCCCAAAGACATCAGGCGCGGTGTCGTGGACGTTGAAATACAGCTCTCCAAAATCTTCGGCCAGGCGTTCACGCAAGCGCTGATTCTTCTTGAAGCGACTGCCCCGCTGAAAGATCATGGCTTGATACTCTGCGTAGCTGCCGAACCCCCGAAAATCGACGTAAGGCGCTGGCTTCTCCAGGCGGACTGCACCCTCCGACCACTCAGCAATCGGCACACTGCTGAGTGCCACACTCGGCAAGAAGAGCGAGCGTTTTTCCGCCTGATTCACCTCATTGACCGAGAGTGGCTCCACATAGTCATAAAAACAGAACGACGTAATAATTCGCTTGCCACCCACTTCCAGCAAACGAAAGGCCTTGTCGTCCACTTCAAAGTCTCGGAGCCGCGTTGGCGTTCCGGGAAAATAGACACGGCCGAGAGTTTCTAAAAAGGCTGGAGAAGCGTAGAAGTTCATGGCTTGAACGAAGCTCGGGGGATGCCAGCATTGGCCAAGCAGTCAGTCCGAACCCGCACGGTACGCCAAACGCTAGGAGGCCGAAAGCCCAGGCGCATTGATTGAAACTCACGCGCAAACTGGCTAAGCTCCCGAATCATTGTGGCGATCTTTGTATTCCGAGCATTTGCGGCGGTCTCAGCGGTCAGCCTTTTCTTGTCGGGATGTTCAGGTAGCGGGACTTCGCCAATCCCAGCCGCAGGCTCGATGACTCCAACTCCAGGCACGTCAACTCCGATGGGCACGTCAACGGTGCCCGATATCCCAGCGCCGGGCGATGCCACGCCATTGGGGCCGGTGCACGCTGGCAGCTATCATATCGGCCCCGTTGATTTCGCGGAGACCATGTGGCCGAACTCCTGCGCACCCTATCCGGCTCAGGTTGCGAACGCTGAAGGCGCCTATTTGGCGGGTGTGGACGTCAGCTTGAATGGCGATGGCAGCCTGTGCGATGCCTGCGCACTCGTCACAACCCGCCTCGGAAAGACGGCGCTGGTGCGCATCGTCACGGCAGGAGCTTCCAAAAATTCTGGGGATATGGATCTTAGCACTGAAGCCTACAACGCCATCCACGAAGACGATCCGCAAGGCACGTCCGCGAATCCACGGCCCATGACCTGGCAACTCGCGAAGTGTTCCGCCGGCTCAAAGATCTTGTTGCAGTATCAGACGGAGGCGAATCCCTACTGGACAAGCCTGTGGGTGCGCGCCGCGCGGGTGCCCATCCAAAAGCTTGAAGTGAAAGGCGCCAATCGACCCGCATTCACGGCTCTGGCACGCGCCGCTGACGGTACTTTTACGGATACGTCGGGCTTCGGCGAAGGCAGCTTCGAGCTTCGGGTGACCGGGACAGACGCCCAAAGCGTGGTGGAGACCTTTTCGAACTTCCCGCCCGGCGGTGTCGTGGAAATGAAATCACAGTTCCAGTGACTTCTGAGGCAGCCGAAACTGGCGAGGGCGCGCTCGCCGCGCGCAACGCCGTGAAGCTGGGCTCGTCTTTGCTTGCCACCTGGGGTGTCGCACTCATTGTCCGCTTTCAGTTGCCCCGCTATTTGGGGCCAGAGTCCTTTGGCGAGTATAGCTTCAGTGAGAGCTTGGCGACGGCTCTCGCGGTGACGCTCACGCTCGGCGTTGATACTTATAGCCAACGTGAGCTGCCAGTGCGCCCCGAACACGCCTCGGATTACTTTGGTTCGGTGCTCTTATTGCGCGCAGGGATGATGCTGCCACTCGCCGTTGCGATGTGGTTTGGCACCAAGGGCGCGGGCCACGGGACGAATGTTGCCGTGCTCACGCTGATTTTTGGGGCGATCTGCTTCGTGCAAGCCCTCAATTCATCCTTCGCCTGCATGCTTCAGGCTTCGAGCCAGGTGGGGGCACTCGCGATTCAGAACGTGGTGTCTAAGCTACTCTGGGGCCTGGGGCTCGTGGCGCTGATCATGCTGAAGGCTCCGCTCCTCTCGCTAGCGGCGCCTTTCTTGCTCTCCGAGCTGATCAAGGCGTGGGTTCTGTTCCGAGCAACACGCCGAGCGATCGGCCTTCGTCTTCGCCTGGATTTCGGCATATTGCGACCGATTCTGAAGGCTTGTGTCCCTTTCTATCTCAGCATGGTGGCGGTGGCGCTCGTGAACCGAGTGGACATCACGCTGCTTGGATTTCTCTCCACCCGGACAGAGATCGGTTGGGACGGGGCCGCTCAGAATCTCGCGGGCTTGGCGATGTTGCTCACGCCGCTCATCACTTGGGTCTTCATGCCGCTGTTTGCGCGAGCCAATCATCGCTCGGAAGCGGAGTTCTTTGCGCTTTTACGCCGTGCCATTGAAGGCCTGCTGGTGGCGGCCATCCCGGTCACGATGGTGCTCGGCCTCGGGGCAGAGCTTTGGATCCGTTTGGCTTTTGGCGCCTCGTTCGCACCTGCAGCTCAATCGTTGCGTTTTTTGGCGCCCATCTTCACAGCCACCTATCTCACGATGCTGCTCGCCAACGCGCTCATCGTTGCCAACAAGGGCTGGCAACTCACGTTCATTACGTTCGGTGGTCTCTTGCTACAAATGCTGATGATCCCCGCGCTGGTTCCAATCACCAGCGGAATGGGTCCCGGCGGCGCAGGGGTGGGTACAGCCATCGCCGTCACCTGCATGGAGGTTCTCACCGCCATTGCCCTGTTCTGGTTTGTCGGAAAGAAGGCTGTCGATCGCCAAAGCTTGTATTGCATTGGGCTATCGCTCGGGATCGCAGCAGTCGTTGCGTTTCTCGACCGACTTGCTATGGCAGAACTGAACGCGGTTCTGCGGCTCGCGATCGATACCGCGGTTTACGTGGTCCTCGCGCTTGGCTTCAAGGTCGTGCGCCTGGGCGATATCAAGAGCGCGGTTGCTCTGATCCGCACGCGGCGGCAGAAGCCTGCCGCTTAGTCCGTATCATTCATGCCCGATATGCCCGATTTTCTCGGGGTGATCAGAACTTGAGCGGGACGCACCAAGGAAAAGGCAGGCACCGAATGCGTGAGGACCGCCCCAGCCATGATTTTACTGCCTTCACCGACCGAGATCGGACCGAGCAGCGTAGCCCCAGGCCCCACGTGCACGTCGCGGCCGAGTGTGGGTGCGCCCACCTGGCGTGTGATCGGATCCACTCCGTGGCCCAGCGTTACGTTTTGGGAGAGGATGCAACCTGGCGCCACGCTCGCATCCTTGCTGATCACTAGCCCGTTGCCGTGCACCAACGAAACCCCTGGCTGAATGTCTGCCTTCCAATGGATCTCCGCGCCGTAAGCGTGGCGGAGCAACCTCGACACCACTTGCGGCAAGACCGGCACCTCAGCCGCTTCCAACCCTTGCATCACGCGGATCACGCCCAGCATTTGGAGTCCGATCTTCGTGATCAGATCTTGGGGCAAACGCCCCGCTTCAATCGCATCTTGATGGTACTTCTGACGGTAGCGACGCCGCGAGTTAAAATCCGACTGGATGGCGTTGCGGGCGAGCTCGAAACCGTATTTTAGGCGCATTTATCCACTCCTTGGGGCTTCGCTTGGCGACGCCCACGAATCTGATACTGGAGCGCACGCAGCGCCAAATACGCGGCTGTTTTCTTCATCGGCCAATCTCCAAAGATCGCAATTCTCGGTAGCGCCCGGCCGGTTCCGAGCTCAGCGATAACATGCGGCCGTGGTTCGGTAGACCAAATGTGTTCGTAGCCAGCCTCGTGCGCGAGCGCCACGTGCGCTTCGGTGAATTCGGAGCGGGGCGTGCCAAAGGGAAATGCAAACTCGCGTGTAGGGCCAAACAGCTGGTCAAACTCCGCCTTGGATTCGAAAAGGTCTTGCTTAGCATCCGCGAGGCTCAAGCCAGTTTGCCGGAAGTGGCAGTTAGTATGATTGCCCAATGTGACGCCCGACAATTGAGCCAGACGCTGACATTGCTCAACACTTGCCAGCCGGCATTCGGGTGCATCCGCGAGACCCAGCAGCTCGGACCTGAGATTCTCTGCTGCGACGTCGTAAGCGCCCGCAAATGGATCCCGATTCGGGGCGGCGCTAGGCAAATCCCAGCGAAAACCAGCACGCGCCGTGAGCTTTCGAGGGCACACGAACACGAGCCAACGCACGCTCGGCCAACGCGAGCAGCGTGAAGCGACGTACTCGAGTGCGTCGCTGTAGCCGTCGTCAAAGGAAACCGTCAACCAGCCGTTTTCGTTTCTGGGGCAAGCCGAAAGCAGCAGCGTGATCAGCGCATCCAAATCCACGGCGGCACTCGTGGTCGCGGAAAGTGCGAGCGTCGAATTCGAATCAAACTGCACGCGGTGCAGACACAAGGCCAGACGCACTCCGCGGAGAGCGCGCCCAAGCAATACCTGAAGTACCCCTTCCGACAGCAGCGGGTAAACATCGAGGAGTCGAGAAACCGAAGAGCTCTGCATCTCACTTCACTGAAATCAAAAAACGACCAATCCTAGCGCGCGGATCCTACACGGCCAACCGGCTTGGCGGGTATGCCGATGACCACGGTGTCGGGCGGGACATCCGATAGCACCACGGCGTTAGCTCCAATTTTCGCGCGAGCGCCCACGCGAACTGGCCCTAAAATCCGTGCCCCACAGCCCACCACGACGTCTTCTTCGATGATGGGGTAGCCATTGTCTTTGGCTGTCCCGACCGTATTATTCCCCATGAAGCTCACGCGTGCGCCGACTTTGGCGTTGCCACCAATCACCACCCCCAGCGTGTGCACGAAATAAACGCCGGGCCCCAGCTCCACATCCTTGCCGATTTCAATCCCGAAGACCGCCATCTGCGCCAATCGCAACGCCCGATTAACACCTGGAATGTGGAAGCGCCGCGCCTGTTCGCGTGCACGCGTGAGGGCGAGCACGCAGAAGCCATCTAGGGCCAGGGACTTCGCAAAGCTTCTGGCATCCGTGGCCCCTTGGGCAACGCGAGAAAGCTCGACAATATCTCGAAGGAGGCTCAGCAAACCTCAAGCAGCTTGCCACACGCCAAACTGCGAAGCTAGCCAACACCTTCCGGCCGCATCCCGCGGCATTGATCTTAAGTGTTTTCTTGGGCTGAGTGGTAGTGGACATCCGGCACCACACCCGCGCACAGGTTGAGCATCACCGAGTAGTGCCAATCTTGTTCGGAGCACCTATTCGACTTCGGCAGCGAGGTCTCTCAAAGTTGAACACGAGATAGTAAGCATGCTTACTACCTTCGATGGAATAAAATGGGCCGCCTCACCGCGCGTTCCCGCCGCGCGTTCCCGCCGCGCGTTCCCACAGCGCAGCCCCGCCTCCGCATGGGTCTGCCAACGAAATAAGGTGTGAGATTTGGCTGATGGAGCATGGCTAGCCAACTCACATCCAGGACTACCCTCGTTCCAGCCAACGTACACCAAACTCTGCCGCTCCGGGTGACGATCCAGAAAAGAGATAGCTCACGATCCCCGTCTCTGCAGTGTACGCCGACAGCACCCGTTCGATAGCGCCCTCGCTGCCGGAGCGACCGAGGACTGCGACTGTCCCGCCACTGCCACCACCCGTGATCTTCGCTCCGAAGAGCCCTGCACGGATGCCCTCGCGCCGCACCAGCTCTACCAGAAGATCCGTGTTCGGGGAACCAAGCCCGCAGGTTCCGTAGCTCGCGTGCGATTGATACATCAACTCACCGAGCAACTGCCACGACTCTAAATTCCTAGTCCCAGCACTGAGAAGCGCACGAAAGCATCGCGCTCTGTAGTTCTCAAAGATCGGATGGGCTGTAGCCGCAGCCACAGGATAATTTGTATCAGGCAGGACCGTCGTGACTGGATCGCGCGTTGTTCCGTAGCGTTCAATGAACGCGAGACCACTCAACGCTTGCGGCAGTTCTCCCGCATACTGACTCAGGAACTCGCTCGGTTCGAGGTTCGCGAGGTGAGCCCCGGCTCCTCGGTGCTGCTCTTTTGCGGGCGCGGCTTCGTACCCAAGCTTGTCGCTAAGAATGCGCTGCCCCATGAACGCAGCAACGCGAACCTGTGTGTAATCTGCACCGGAAACGGCATGGCGCACACCAGAATCGATACCCCACAAGCAAAGCTCAGCGGGCAGCCGAAGCGTGCCCAGCACCTCTGCCGGCTGACACAAAAGCTCCAATAATTCTCCCGATTTACCGAGCGAACACGTCATCTGGTCCATAATACCGCACGGTGCGCCCACGACGAGATTCTCAGCTTTTTGACACAAGATAGCGATGCGTTCCGGTGCCAGTGAGTGACCCAAAACACCGAGTACAGAGTTCATGCTCGCGACTTCAAGCGCTGCTGATGAGCTCACACCTTTGCCTTCGGGCACGAGTGAGAACACTAGGAGCGACAAACCGTGAGGGAACTCCATGCGCAATTCCTGAAGCAGCACCAACAGCACGCCCACCAGATAGCCTGCCCAGGCGTGCTCACGATTCGCTTGGAAGTACGCGTGTGCCTGCTCGCACGTCGAAAACTCGCCACCTTCAAAGGCGATCTTCGGAAACTCAAAGTACCTCAACGCACCGCCGGTGGCGTCGAGCGTCGCTAGCCGGATCCGGGAGTCTGCTGTTGCCTGAGTCGCGACAAACGCCGCCTCCTGAAGGGGCATTTCCAGCACCAGTGCTCCCGAATAGTCCGCAATCCCCCCTAAAACATCGAGCCGCCCGGGGGCTCGCCCGACAGCTACAGGCACTCGGCTGTCGAAGAGCGTTCGCGCTTCTACTGATTCATGTTCTGCCAGGCCCTCCAGCGCACTCAAGAAACGAGCGGCTCCCGGCCAGTCTGCGGCACCTGAAAACGTGAGCATCACTTAACCCTCGATGAAGCCGCGCTCGCGCAAAATGGCGAGCAATACCGGTTCAACTTGAGCGCGCAAGCTCGGATTCGCGTAGCCTGCCCAAGCGACAGGCGTCGTCACGTCGAGCGGGACGGAAAGCGCTTCGCCATTGGCCGCTCGAATGATCACTCCCAGCTCCTCGGCGATCAGAGCCGTGCAGATATCGTACGGGTGGCAGTACATAGCGCTCGGCAAACCACGCTCGCGCAGCACCGGCGCCATGAGTGGCCGAAGATCCGCCACGAAGCGATCATGCCCCACCATCAATTCCTGCAGCTGCCCACCTGTGCTCGCGTATTGATCCTCAAAACACGCCGCCCGTCCCGCTTTGGGGGCTCCCAAAACGCGCGCCACCAACGCCTCATCCATCGCTGCTAAGACATCCCGAGCTCCAGGAAAGAAGCGCGTGAGCATTGCGTAGCCTTGCTCGATGCTGTGCGCTCGCGAGGGACTCACTTTCAACGTCTGAGTGGCGCCGGTCAGTCGATTAAAGCGCCGGGCGTGCGCGCCTTGGCCCCGTGTGGCCCAAAATACATCGCTCAGATGCTGCTTGATCAGCGGGATCTCCGTCTGAATCGCAAACTCGATATCTTGGAGCGTCGTGCCGGGGCCGCGATTCGGCGCAACACCGGTGAGCACCCACGCGCTGCGCTTTTGGTACATGAGCCCGCGCGTTCCATCGATGGGATCCACAATCACACGCCACTTGAGGGATTCCCGGGACTGATCTTCGGGCAAACACAGGCCCTTTTCGGGCAAACCTTCGGCAATCAGCAAGAGCCCTCCCAGACGCTTGGCGTGCGGAGCGAGCTTAGCGTGCAGCAGTGCTTCACTCACCTTGTCGATGGCAAAGATTGTGTCTGCAACATCGTTATCATCCGCGATCGCTGAGACGGCTTCCACGCTTTCGGTTTCGCAAGTCTCTACGACCGCGGAACGAATGGCATCGTGTAAGTCCGAGAGGACAGGTAAAAAAGCTGAGGCTTCCACGCTTAGCGTTCCTTTTCGAGATTCTGAGACTTGTAGTGTTCGGTGGGAAGGGAACGCAACTCTTCGGCTTTTTGTTCGGGCGAAGTATCGCTCACGAAGTTGCCGCCCCCGATTTCTGGCCCCGCCAGATACTTGAGCAAGTTGGGCTTTCGGAGCGGCGGATGAAACTCAATGTGGAAATGATAGTTGGGATAATTCTGACCATCCGTCGGCGCCTGGTGCAGCACCATCACGTAGGGCAGGGGCATTCGCCACAAGTTATCAAGACGCACGAGCGCCAGCTTCAGGATCTGCGCGAAGCCATCGAGTTCGGCTGGAGAAAGATCGACCAGGCTCGCGTGCGACACTTTAGGAGCCACGTACAGCTCGTAAGCGTAGCGTGAAAAATACGGCACGAAACTGATGGCGTGTTCATTTTCGTCGAGCACGCGCCGCCCATCTTGCTTCTCGCTTTGAATAATGTCCCCGAAGAGCGACCTGCCCGTGGCGCTCGTGTGGGCTGCTGTGGCTTGCACCTCAATCTCGGTTGCCTTGAAGATGAAGTTCGTCGCGTAAATCTGCCCGTGGGGATGCGGGTTGGACACACCCACTACATCCCCTTTGTTCTCGAAGCACAGCACGTGATTCACGTGCGGCAGCTGACCCAGCGTCTGATACTCTGTCTGCCACGTTCTGATTAACGCCAGGAGCTGCTCGTGTGAAAGCTCTGCCAAAGTCAGATCGTGGCGCGGCGTGTAGCACACCACTTTCGCATGTCCCTCCGCTGAGCGAGCCTGAAAGATGCTATGCGCCGGGCTCACCACGCTGGGTGCGCGCGGGCCGACACAGGGATGATCGTTATCGAAAACGAACACTCCCTCATACGCCGGATTGCTGGCACCACTGATCCGTGAATTCTGAGGACAGAGGTAACAATCTGGAAGGTAGCGCGGCAGAAGCGCAGCCTTCGCGGCCACTTGTTCGCCAATCCAAGGTCGATCTTGCCGGTGAGCGGCTACAACTACCCACTCTTGGCGCAACGGATGCCAGCGTTCTTCCCAAGTCATAAATAGGCCAATCGTCTACGCAAAGAGCATTGCAACAGCAGCACGTGGATAAAGAATAGCCTGTTGGCGAAGCCAGCTGCATGGCTACGCTGGTGCGTTAATTACTAACTTTAGGATGACGAAGCGAAAGCCCGAATCCAAGGGGAACTTTGTGCTTTGGCGTGCCAGATCCAGCTGCCCACCCCGCTGCCGCGAAGCGCGGCAGCCGCCCCTTCCCAAGCATCGCCCCGTCGCTACCGGGGACGCTGCGGGAGGGGCACGAGCGGCACGAGCGGCACGAGCGGCACGAGCGGCACGAGCGGCACGAGCGGCACGAGCGGCACGAGCGGGCAGACCAGGATAGCGTTGCGGAGCCACTTCGCACACCGAGCAGCTGAGCGCCTTTTGTTCGTTTAGAGATAGTAAGCATGCTTACTATCTTGTGTTCCACTTTGAGAGACCTCGCCGCTGAAGCCCGACAGGTGCTCCGAACAAGATTGGCACTACTCGGTGATCTCAACCATTGCGCGAGCGCGGAGCCAGATCTCCACGACTGCTCACCCCACAAAAACACTCAAGATCTATGTCGCAGCACCGGCGCCGGTGGGAAGCACTGCTTGTTGGCCTAGTCGCTGAATTGAGCTAGATTCCTGCGACCCCGCCTTTGACCACCCCGGAATTGCCCAGCGCCCAGGCTCTTGCCCTTCGTCCACCCGCCTCGGTCGAAGCCTGGAGAACGCACGATTGGGAGCGGCTGTGGCTCGCGATTCAGAGTCGTCCGTGGGGAGCACTCGCCCTAGTCCCCGCTGGGCGCGGAAGCTCGAAGAGCTTCACGCTTGATGTCGCGGTGGCTCTGGCCAGGACTGGCATGGTGCATCTCGGTCGGCAGATCCACGTGGCGGATGGCACCAATCTTTCACTTCGAAGCAACGCGCAATTTATTGCCCAGGTGCGCGCCACGATGCAGTCGGGGCCCGTGATTTTGGCGCTCGCACCCACAGCAGAGAATCCGGTGACGGTGCCGCTCGCGCGAAGCGCGGATTTCGCGGTGCTCTGTGCTAAAGTGGGTGAAATGCGCGTTGGCGACGCCAAGAAAACTATCCAGGCCGTGGGCAAGCAAAAGTTCTTAGGATCGGCTGCTTTCCGTTAAACGCGGGTGCACGCGCGCACGACGTCGCGTACGCGACTCACGTTGTTCATCTGCACCAGCTGCTGCTCGGGAATGCTGATGTTGAAGCGCTCCTCAAGCGCCATCACCAGCCGTAGCTGGCCAAGCGAATCCCACTTCGGGATATCGCCCATACCCCATGCCATTTGAACGGGCCCAGAAAGCCCGAAGGTGGTCGAAATCACTTCGGCGATTTCTGGCTCCAATTCCTCGGAATTACCCGCACTTTCCGCGGCAGCCTCAGCACCTCTTGGGCGCGCTTCAGAAGGTGGCGGCAGCTCCTCGTCGGACGAAGCTTCTCGATCCGCGGAAGCTTTGGCTTGCGGGGGGCCGCCCACCTGGGTGGCGCCCAGGCTCACGCCAGAAGCCTGTGGCGGCAAAAAAGCGGTAGTGTCTTCTAAGTTCGCCCAGCCGAGTGCGCTCGGATCTTCTGGGTTGATGGCTCGCAACACGCGGGCAGGAACGCCACCGGCTACTACGCCACTCGGGATATTCCCAGAAACAACGCTGCCCGCTGTGATCACGCTGCCTTTACCGATGCGGGAACCCTTCAGCACCGACACGCGACCCGCCAACCAGACATCCTCCTCAATCACGATCGGCGCGCTCGGTCGCAGATCGCGATTATTCGCACTGTGATAGTCCGAATCCATGATGATCGAGTACGGTCCAATCCGCACACGGTCGCCAATCTGCACCCGTTCATGTGCCGAAATGGCAGCGCCAAAGTTGATATTCACCGAGTTCCCGATGTCGAGCACGCCTTCGTGACCCGTCACCAGGTGCGATTGCACAAACAGCGAGACGAAATTGAAATCATCCCCAATCACGATCTTGCCAAGATTCTCGATGAAGGGCTTGCCGCGAACCCGCGCACGCGCCCCCACACTCGTACAATAACGCAAATAGAGCGACGAGAGCGCGAGGCCCTCTGCGTAGCGGAACGCTTTTCGCAACAGAACATTCGGCGGAAGCCGTTCGCGATCGCGTCCGAGCTTGCCCAAAACTTGGTCAAGAAGCTTCATTGCGAAAACGCCTCCGCCATTGCAACGAGCGTCTTCCGCGCACCCGTGAAGGGCTTACGCCCGTGTGACACCTGCATATTATCCACCATCAGCACATCGCCCGCTTCCCAGGGAAAAGCTACCTCTACTTGATCATAGGCGGCGCGGATTTCCGCCAAAACTTCGGGCTCAATCGCGCTTCCATCACCGTAAAATGAATTCCGCGGCACTCCAAGCTCGGTGTAGCGCTTCAGCAAGAACCCCCGAAGCGTTGGCTCCAAGTTACTCACATGAAAGAGATGCGCCTGATTGAACCACACCATCTGCCCTTTGGACGGATGCCGAATCACCGCTTGGGCCCGGGCACGCGTTCTCAGCACTCCCTGCTCCAACCATTCGAATCCAATGTCGTGCGCCGTGCAGTACGCCTCGAGTTCACTTTCGGTACTCACGCCGTAGACCTCTTGCCAAGGCAGATCGATACCCTTCCGAAAATTACGAACGTAGAGCACACCGAGCTCAGCGAAACGCTCACGCGTCTTTTGAGAGATCAGTTGGTACACTTTCATGGCGTCGCAAATCGGTGTCTCACCGCCGGTTTCGGCGGCAATTTGCGAGTAAAACCAAAGGTAGCTCGGCCACGTCTTGGTGTAGGCCATCTCACAGTGCAGCGGGATGGTGGCTTCAGGCGGATACTCCGTGGAGGTGTAGACTTCGCCTTCAACGTGCGAACGCGGTGTTGAGCGTTCCGTGTAAGGCAACAGCTCGTGCGTCAGCAGCCGACAGAATTGATTGAACATAGCGGGGGATTCAACCCGGAAGCCGCGAAAGAGAATGGCTCCGTGCTCGACGGTGGCGCGGCGGATGCTTTCACGCTCCCGTTCAGCAAGGCCAAGGAGATCCACGTCTCTGTGGTCGGGCCGAACGAGCGCTGGCAGGGATTCATAGGTGGTGAGCTGTTCGATGATCATGGGCGTTCTCCAAAACGTGAGCGAAGAGGCTAATTGAGCGCCAGCTGCCACTGGCGCGCTATTTCTTGGGCAATCGCCGAGCGCTGCGGCTTCCCGTTCTCGGTTCTAAAAATGCGGCTCACTTGGACGATCCTGTCCGGTAGCTTGCTCTTGTCGACATGTGGGGCGAGCTGCTTGATAAGGTCTGCGAGCGCGATGTCGGTGCCAGTATGCGCCACCACGGGTATCGTGCCGGCAATTCCGTCGGGATCGGGCAGGCCGAGCACGCAGAAATCCAGATTCGGGAAGAGCGGGCGCATGGCGCTTTCCAACTCTTCTGGCGAGATTTTTACGCCACCCTTATTGATCATGTCATCTTTACGGCCGCGCAGATGCAGGTAGCCCTCAGCATCCAAGAACCCAAAGTCCCCAGTCCGAAAACCACCCGCCTCAGTAAAACCTGCAGCTGTGCGCTCGGGATCGCCAAAATATTCGGTGAGCAGATGCGCACCAAAGATCACCACCTCCCCTTCCTCAAGGGCGGAGCACGGCAAAAGCGCCTCATTCACGATCCGGATCTCCACGTTGGGCGCAGGCTTGCCCACTGTCGCAAGCTGGCTTCGCTCGGAATGAAACTCAAGGAACGTGCTGCGCGACGCTTCGGTCAGGCCGTAGTGCATACAGATCCGAGCATTGGGAAAAATCTGACACAGCGCCGCCTTGCGTTCTTCGGAGAGAAATGCGCTTCCCAACTCAACCCACTTCAAGCGAGGCCCCACGCGCTCCAGCATCGCCGCGAGCCTACCTTGAAAAATAGCCAACGCCGCTGGAACAGCAGATAAAGAATTGACGTCAAACTTTTCAATCGCGGCGATCATCGCCGGAGCGTTCAGCGGCCCAGCTTGCAGCACCAAGCAGCCGCCCACGGCGAGCACCGCGCGCACTCGGCCGAAGCCGAACGAATGATACAGAGGCACCGAGATGAACTCGCGCACGTCGGGCGAGAGACGCATGAAGGTAGTAATGTTTGAGGTCGCCGCCAGTAGGCTGGTATGGCTCAAAAGCACGGCTTTTTTACGCGCGGTGGTGCCGGAGGTGAACAGGATCAGGGCAGGATCTGCGGAGGCGCGCGCGCGTTCGAATCCGCTAAATGGAAGGTGATCGACGTGCGGGGGGACGAGTTCAAGCTCCACCACGTGAACCACCAGGGTATCCAGCAGAGTGCCGACTCTCTTGCGAATGGGCTCGTCCAGCACGAGAAAACGCGCTCGTGCCGCCTGAGCCATTTCTGTCAGTGTTTGCGGCGCCGCACCGTCTGGAACGGGCACAGCGACACCGCCAGCCAACCAAACTCCGTAGATACTTGCGATGAAGTCGACGGGATCCGCCGACCAAACGAGCACGGCCTGATTCTCACGAGCGCCGACACCGACAGCATGGAGCGCGCGTGCAATGTCCGCCACGCGCTGCCAGAGGCCTGCATAGCTCAAGCTCCCCGCGTCGGTGATCAGAGCGGGCTGCTCGGGCCGCATCCAGGCCTGCCGCATGAGCGGCTCGAACGCTGAAAGCATCTGCTTCATGCGCACAATGCGCGCAGGATTGCCCGCCACGGTCGCCCCGGGCGACACCGGTGAGGCCACGACACTGCCTGCCAGCACAATAGAGCCAGGCCCGATCTTGGCACCCTTGAGCAACGTGACTCGTCACCCAATCTCCACGTCGGCACCGACTAAAATGGGCATGGGGGTTGGATCCGGAAGATCGGGATCTCCAATGTTCGAATCAACGGCAAACACATACGGCCCAAGCCGCGTGCGCGGACCCAGCACGAGCAACCGCTCGGCCGCAAGCACACACCCAAAAGCCACCTCGACTCCATCACCGAGCACCAGCGTTCCCTGGCGACCCACACGGATCCGCGTCGGACCCTGATCGGCAGTGATCGTGACACCGCTTCCCAGAACGACAGACCCCTCGATCTCAAGCTCAGGCGTCCCCGAGATCCGGAGGCCTGAGGCGGAGCCCCCCATCAGCACTTCCGGAGCGATCCGGGAAGGCCCGCCAAAAAGGCTGTCGGAGAACCTGCGAAGAAAACGGAGCATGAACCTCTTATGCAGCGATCAGACGGTTGATCAACCGCGGATGCTGCCACTAATGCCATCCGCGGGGAACCCATTCCCGCCTTTGTGGTGCAATTTCGCGAGCGGCTTGACTCGCACCAGGGCTTTTGGACAGTTTAGTTGAAGGACGTCCACTCGGCTCAGCACACGCATGATTTTCACACACGACGAGCACGCGACCGACTTCTCAGTGTCGGTGGTGGTTGCTACCTTCAATCGCGCGGCGCTCTTGCCGAATCTCTTGCGTGATCTTGAGCACCAAACGCTCGGAGTCGCAGGTTTCGACGTCGTGATAGTCGACGATGGCTCCAAGGAACCCGCGCGACCCGTCGTTGAGGCCCACCGCGGCCAGCTGTGCCTCACACTGATCGAACAAGCCAACACCGGCCAGGCGGGCGCGCGCGATCGTGGCATCCGCGAAGCTTCAGGCCAGATCATCGTGATTGTGGACGATGACATGGAGCTCGCGCCTGATTTCTTGGAGGCACATGTGGCTCAGCACCGGCTCGGTTTTCGCGTTGTGCTCGGGTTGATTCGGCCTGCCGCCAACCTTGGCACGATGCCCATTTTTGAGCGCTTCCACGCCGAACGTCTGGATAAGATGGTGAAGGGCTTTAACCAAGGCGGCCGACCACGCGGGGTGCATCTGTGCACAGGTAACGTGTCGTTGCGGAAGGCCGATTACCTGGAAGTGGGCGGCTTCGATAAATCGC
Source organism: Polyangiales bacterium (assembly GCA_038246305.1). Lineage (GTDB taxonomy): Bacteria > Myxococcota_A > Polyangia > Polyangiales > Polyangiaceae > JBBRRP01. The sequence continues at coordinate 20,803 of JBBRRP010000001.1, forward strand.
TGAAACGCTCTGAAGATCGCGAGCTTGGCATTCGCCTGGAAGCTGCCGGTAAGAGCTTTGTGTACTCAGAAAGAGCCGCCACGGTCCACGATTCCGACCACACCGACCTCGGGGTGTGGTTGAAGCGCGCGTTCAACTACGGCGTGTACGACACGAAGATTAACCAGCGCCACCCTCACGTTGACAACTCCAATCCGTGGCGCTTCTTCTTCTTAGTCAATCCTATTTCACGGCCGCTGCTGCTTTCAAGCGTGCTGCTTCCGCAATTCGGAGACAAGCTCTCGTCGCTTGTCATGTCGCTTTCGTTGTGGCTCGATGAACGGGGCCAAGAAGGGCTGGCGCTCAAAGGAACGACACTCGTTTACGGCCTGGAATATTTTCGCGGGATCCGACAAGAATCAGGATCGGTGGGCAATGCCCTTTCGGGTCTGTTGGCGTATTGGCGAAGTCAACCCTAGAAATCTTCCTCGATCAGAAAGCGCTTCGCATCGAACTTTGCTGTGCGTGGGTCGTCCGCGCGACCGCGCAGATCGCCGGCACGCGTGACCAAAATAATAGCGTCTGTCACCTCGTTCAAGGCCTGACAATCCACGCCCGCGGCGAGCGACGGCCCATCAATGATGATGAAGTCGTAACACAGCCTCAGCTTTCGGATGCAACGCTCAAACTGATGCGAAAGGATGGCACCCGGGCTCCGCATCGCACCCTCAGCCAGCACGTGGAGCGTGGGGAGGCACTCGGCCAAACGCCAAGGCTCTTCGGATTGCGTTTCTCGTGTCTGCAACTGTTGTGAAAAACCTGCAACCCAAGGCGCCTCAATTTCAAGCAACTGGTGAACCTTGGCGCTCAGAAAATCACCCTCCACGAGCAACACGCGGGGTTCGGCAATGTTCGCCAAGATCAGCGCAATCTCGGCCGCAACGAGCGATTTTTCTTGCTCAAACTCCGTCGCGCTCGTCACCCCAACCACCAAACAACCGTGGGCGGGCTCAGAAAGAATGTGGTCGCAAAGCTGCGCTCGCAGATCTGGCTCCAGCAAGCGGCTCGCTTTCCACTGGGTCTGAAAAAGCGTCACCTTGGGTGACGCGACTCGATCCGAAACGCGCGGTTCTTCGACGGGGGGAGAGCCGAACGACTGAGTCATTGTCCGTTGAAACGGGAGCCGGGGACGCGCAGATCGCGGACTATCGGAAGCGGGTGCGCCTAAAGGTGCAGGATCGGCTCGCCGCTCCGAAACGCAGGCACTCGAGTTCGGCAGATCGGGCGCCACGGGTGCTGCTACCAGGATCCGAACGCTTTTTCGAGTACTGACAGGTGGCGGAGCATCCGAAGCTCCCTCGCGCCGTGGCGGGAGCGGGGCCGAGCCTGAAGCGAGTCGTACCTGTGAAGTTCCCAACATCGAAAGGGTCGCGGCAACAGCGCCCAGCGCAACGCCCAGGAGCAAGAGGAGCGGGCGATTCGGTGAGCTCGGGGCCGTGGGCACGATAGCCGCTTGCAACACATGCGCGCTGGAACCCGGGGGGAACAGCTCTATCACCCGGATAACGGCGTACTTCGCAATAGCGTTGCAGCTCTCTGCGGCTTCACTGGCGGCGCCAGCTTTCAAACTGAGTTGGAACACGCGCGCATCGACCGTCTCAACTGACAGTGATGACCGGACTCGGTTAAGGAGCGCTTCGGAAGGAGTGAAACTGGCCTGCTCAAAACCTGCTTTGGCGCCATGGCTCCGACCGAGCAATAGCCCAAGGAGGCGTGTTTGTGCTTGGGCGGGCGCAAGCTCGGCGCCCTCGGCGCGAGCAGCCGCAACGGAAACAGAAATTCGAGCAACCGCATCGTATTCGGTGGGTGCTAAAAACGCGTAACCTACGAAGGCGAGAAAACAAATGGCCGCGCCCAGCACCGGAAGCCAAGCCTTTTCCGAGCCACGCGCAGGCGGCGGAGCGCTAATCTTCTTGCTCTCGCTCGAGTCACGAGAAGCGCGGAGGGCTGAGGAGGAAGGGTGAGGCATCGGGCGACCGCCACCGCTATATCATCCACTCGCACAAGCGCCCACGGGGGGAGCGTGAGCCAGCAGCCTGAACGAGCAAGATCCTGGCCAGTCCGCGAATGCGCCGCTACTTTGCGGAGTGCGGATGAAGCATATTCCCAAACGAGAACGGACCCAAGCGCGCCGAGCCGGCGATTTTCAAACACTACTCGGGAACCAGCCGAGCAAGATCACCGCCTTCGCTTACTCCGAGACGAGCCTTTTGGAATGCGTGGTCGAGCACGTCCAGGAAATCCCCACGTTGCTCAAGGATTGGCCTGTCGTGTGGCTCAACCTCGAAGGCCCCGGTGACATTGCCACGCTGGAGTACTTTCGCGACCAGCTTGGCCTGCATCCGCTCGCACTCGAAGATGTGGTGCGAGGTGGGCAGCGGCCTAAGGTGGAAGCTTACGATCAGCACCTGTTCATCGTTGCCCGTATGTTAGCCGCGCCGGGGTCGCATCTCATTTCCGAACAGCTTTCGCTCTTTCTGGGCGCAAAATTTGTGATCACATTTCAAGGTGATCAACCCGGCGATTGCTTGGAGCCGCTCCGGGAGCGGTTACGCGCCGACCGCGGCCTCTTGCGCCAGAATCAGGCGGATTATCTAGCATATTCCATCCTAGACGGCGTCGTCGATCACTATTTTCCAGTGTGCGATGGGATGGATGAACGGTTGGAAGCGCTCGAAGATCAGATTGTGGCGCGCTTGCCCAAAGACGCTCCCGAGCGCGTACTAGGCGCCAAGCACGATGTCTTGATGCTCAAGCGCGTGCTCAGGCCTACCCGCGACCTGATCATGGCGCTCCAGCGTAACGACCTCCAACTCTTCCGTGAAGCCACGCTCCCCTATCTGCGCGATTGTTACGACCACGCCAATCGCCTCTTGGATACCATCGAGACGCAACGCGACTTGGCCTCTTCACTGATGGATCTCTATCTTTCACTGTCCGCCGATCGCACCAATTCGGTGATGCGATTCTTGACACTGATCTCCACGATCTTTATCCCGCTCACCTTCATAGCAGGGATTTATGGGATGAATTTTGACACCAACGCTTCGCCCTGGAACATGCCGGAGTTGCGCTGGCGCTATGGGTATCCGTTCTCCCTGGGGATCATGGCCCTCTTCGCGCTGTTGCTCACCGCTTTTTTCTATTTGCGCGGCTGGCTCGAGCGTCCGAAGAAGCGATAATCCGCAGCCCCATTCGTCGCACCCAGCTCCCGTTCCCTGAAGCGAAGCCGTCCGCTACGCTGCCCGGAACATGAAACGCCTACCCATCTGGTGCCTCACCTGCATCACAGTGTTAGCCTGCAAAGCCGAGCCGGTTCGCTCGCCCACCCAGCCGACGGTTATACAGGCGAAGGCGCCGCCAAGTGTTCCCGTGCTCGTTTCAGAACCGCGTATCCAAGAGCTGCCGAGCGGTGCGCGAAAACCCATGGTTGTTGACGTGCCTATCCGTGCGAATCGCCTGCTCAGCGCGGTGGTCGAAGACTACGAAATCAGCGAAGTGGCGCTCCCAGCCGAGTGGCAGTCACCGGCCGCGGCAGAGAGCCCCGTCACCCACGTGTCGGTTGAGGGCGAAGCCGAAGCACCTTTTTCGTTCGTTGTGCCCGGCGGAGCCGTGTCGTTAGCTCGCAGTGCCGTCAATTTGAACGCCGATGCTCTATGGATACGTCGAGAGAAAGCCCAAGCCGGCCAACCGTTGCGGGTACACCTATTCACGGCAGCGAGTGATGTGGAAGCCGGTTACGCTTACACGGTGGAAGTGGGTGCTGGCGTCACTTCACCGGAGGCGCAACCCAAGCCCGAGAAAGTGCTCAACCTCTTCTTGCAGGCACTCGCGAGCTTCGCCGCTCCGCAGAGTACGAAGTTCCGGTTCTACGCCACCGCAGCTCGCCTTTTCACGAGCGCGGCTGGGGGCAGGGCAAAGAGCACACGCTCTGCTAACGGCCTCGGAGACACGAGATTGTCGAGCGACTGGCAAGAACTGATGAGCCTCACCTCCGGCCTCACCTCCGTCGAAGGCGCGCTCCAAAGAAGCTCTGGCCTCGCTAACGCGAATCAGCAGGAACCCGCAACGGTTCCACTCTCTCTCTTGAGCCCACCGCGCCTCACCCAGCATCCATGGCCCCAAATGCTGAAGCTACTGAAACAGCCAGTCCCGGATGAGCCGCTCGCGAAAGCCACTCCCGCCGAGTTCTACTATCTGCGCGCCAAAGGCCTCAGCGCACTCTTCCAGCTCCTGGATGAAGCCGATGCCTGGATAACGCCTGCACTTGGCCTGATAGAAAACCGCATGGAGGATCGCGGTCTCGCCCTGCGCTATCAAACTCTGCTTGGCTTGAAGCGCACTCCCTTAAGTCAGTTGCTGGGGCCAGCGTTGGTAGAGCAGGTGGCGCTCGTGGGCAGCGATCCCTTCATCCCGCTTGGTTCGGACGTAACTCTTCTCTTTCAGGTAAAAAATAGCGCCGCCTTCGCGCTCGCGCTCGCCAAGAACTTGGAAGAACTCACCGCCACTCACGGCAAAGCCAGCGTTAGCAGCTCCGACCATGCTGGCAGCGAGATCACGTTGAGTGAAACCGCCGATCAACACGTGCGCCGTTTTTCTGCTGTCTCGGGCCACACTTTCATCATTTCAACCAGTCGTGCCGCACTCGAGCGCGTGCTGGACACTTTGGGGGGAACGCACAGGTCGCTCGCGAACGAGTCTGATTTTCGCTACATGCTCGCGCGCGATCGTGGCGTACCCGAAGACATTCTTGCCTACGCAGGGGACCGCTTCCTAACCGCAATTGTGAGCCCAGAAGCGCGGATCCTAGATGCTCGTCGCAAACTGGCTCGGTCTGAGCTCCTGGGCGTGAGTTACGCGGCGTTAGCGCACGCTTGGGCGTTTGGCAAACTCCCAGACAGCGCGGCCACCCTTCAAAAGCGCTTGCTTCTCGACCGGAAGATGCTCTTTCACTTCGACGGCGGCCCAATCACTTTTGATTCACAAAACGGGCCTAGCTCGAAATGGGGGAGCCCGAGCGCGCTCACGTCGCTCATCGATCTTGAAGCTCCCAAGAAAGTATCGGCAGCTGAACAGCTTGCGTATCAAGACTTCGTGCATTCCTATGAAAGCCTGTGGTCGGATGCCATCGATCCCATCGCACTTCGTATCAAAATCAACGAAAGCCCCAGCCTACACTCGTTGTCCGCGAGACTTCGGATTCTGCCCCTGATCGCCGATCGACAATACCGCGAGATCGCCGAACTCGTGGGCGATGTGCGCTTGACGGCACCGAAGCTCGAGCATGGCCTACGCATGCTGTTCTCGATTGCCAAAGATTCGTCCTTGCGTCGTGAGCTAGACGGTTCTTCGCGCAGCTTCTTGGGCAAGAGCCTGAGCCTTAACTGGGTGGGAGATTGGGCATTCGTGGGGCTGAACGATCAGGCTTCTGTCGCCAATGCGCTTTTGCCGCACATGCGCCCGGCGCTAAGGCCCGGGAGCGAACCACCCCGCGAGCTCGAATCAGCCCTAAAATTGCCGCTGTTTGCAGGCATTGGCATCAAGAGCCCGACGTTAGCCGCGCTCGCCTTCGCAGCTGCCCGAAACAAGCTCACGGACTTCGGCTCGGGGTTGGTCCAGCTGTTGCCCGAACAGAAGTATCGCGGCCTCAGCATCCTAACTGTAAAAGGGCCGGATGCTGTCACCGTCTACGCAGCACTCTCTCAACATGCATTTTACGTGAGTCTGGATTTGCCAACGCTAGAGTCCCTCCTGGAAGACGATCTATCTGGCAAGCTTCCCCAAACGCTCGCTAGGCGGCCTGACGCAACCCATCAATTCTTCGTCGATCTTTCTGGCAGGCACAACGGCGGCCTTGTCACTAGTTTAATGTGGGGCCTGGAACAAATGGCAGATGAGGCGCCCGATTCTTCGAGAGCGCGTGCCCAGGCGCTGTTGCTGGCGCTCGGCGCGGCCGACGCCTCCGAACAGCGAAGGATCGCCGAGAGCTATCTGGGCGGCGTTCCGTTAACCCGCGATGGTAGGCAATTTGAGCTGACAGCGAGTGGTGTGGGTGAAGAAATGCGAGGTACCGAGCACAGCCCGAATTGGCCCGTCCTTCCGGTGCTAAACTCACCGATAGAGCGGATTTTGGCTGGCTTTCGTGCGATGCGCTCCAGCATCAGCTTTGACGCCGAACCGAGTCCCAACCCCGAACGCCAAGAGCGTAGCCTTGCAATTGAACTCGAAGTCAGCCGAAACGTGAATTCTCCGGGCGCAACACCTTGACAGTGAGCACTTTGAGCACGAACTCTCTACCATCATGGCTGCTAGCACGTCTCTGTTCAACACTCCGATCCAAACGTTAGCGGGCGAGCCTTCGTCGCTAGCGGCGTACTCCGGTCAGGTGCTGCTGATCGTGAATGTTGCGAGCGAGTGCGGTTTCACGCCTCAATACCAAGGCCTCGAAGCGCTTCAGCAGAAGTTTTCCGGGCAAGGCTTTTCGGTATTGGGCTTCCCGTGCAACCAGTTTGGCGCACAAGAGCCAGGCAGCTCGGAGCAAATCGCGCATTTTTGCCGGGAGCACTTCAAGGTTACTTTTCCGTTGTTTGAAAAGGTCGACGTCAACGGTGCCCATGCGCACCCGCTGTTCCGCGCACTCAAGAGCGCCGCGCCTGGTTTGCTAGGCAGCGAAGCCATCAAGTGGAATTTCACGAAATTTTTGCTGGATCGAAAGGGCACGGTGCAGAAGCGCTTTGCCCCGTCCGATACGCCGGAGAAGCTGGAGCCCGCCATCGCCAAGCTGCTCGCCTAGCATTCTCTTTCTGACGCCGGTCATGCTACGTCGGGCGCGATGCCCAGCGAGCCTCCGTTCATCCATGCGTCGGCCTACACGGATCTACCGCTTCAGATCGGAGCGGGCACCAAAATCTGGCACTTTTGCCACCTGATGAGCGGCTGCCAGATTGGAGAGGATTGCACGCTCGGCCAGAATGTGTTCGTCGCCAGCGGCGTACAAGTGGGGAACAACACGAAGATCCAAAACAACGTTTCTTTATACAAGGGAACCGTGATCGAAGACGATGTTTTTTTGGGTCCGTCGGCGGTCTTCACCAACGTCAAGAATCCGCGCGCGGAGATCGATCGTAAGGCAGAATATTTAACGATTCGTGTGCGACGCGGCGCGACGATTGGCGCCAACGCCACGATCGTGTGCGGAGTGGTCGTCGGGCGACATGCCTTCGTGGCAGCCGGCGCCGTCGTCACCCACGATGTGCCCGATTACGCACTCATGCTCGGTGTGCCGGCGCGCCAAACTGGCTGGATGAGTCGGCATGGCGCGCACTTGGAGCCTGAAAGCCCTGGAAAATGGTGCTGTCCGCTGAGCGCCTATCGGTATGAAGAAACGCCTTCAGGCCTGCGTTGTCTCGACCTTTCCGAAGAGCAGCCTCTGCCAACGCGTTGAACGATGCAGCCCATCCCTTTTCAAGACCTGCGACGTGAGGCCCCGCTGCATGCGGCAGAGCTGAAAGCTGTGTTTGCACGCGTGCTCGAAACTGGGCGCTATGTCTTGGGCCCGGAAGTAGAAGCCCTCGAAGCAGAATGGGCCAGCGCCGTCGGAACTCGCCACGCCGTGGGCGTGTCATCGGGGAGCGACGCGCTCCTCGCCACACTCATGGCTTTCAATGTGGGGCCCGGCGACGAAGTGATTTGCCCGGCGTATACGTTCTTGGCCACAGCCAGTGCGATTGCCCGGCTGGGGGCCACGCCCGTGTTTGCCGATTCGGACCGCGATACGTTGAATCTGGATCCGAAGTCCGTTCAGCAGCGATTGACGTCCAAGACCAAGGCGATTTTAGTGGTCCACTTATTCGGCCGTTGTGCGGAAATGGATGCTATTTTAGCACTTGCGAACACGCGCGGGCTGGCAGTGATCGAGGATGCAGCGCAAGCCATGGGCGCGAGCTTTGGGGGAAAACAGGCCGGAAATCTGGGGAATGCTGCCTGTTTTTCTACTTACCCCACCAAAAACTTGGGCGGTTTCGGCGATGGCGGCATGATCACAACGAACGACGAGACCCTGATGTTGCGCCTCAAGCGCCTACGGGTCCACGGCGCCAACCCGAAGTACTTTCACCCTGAGCTGGGCGGAAACTTCCGCTTAGACGAGATTCAAGCGGCGCTCCTTCGAGTGAAGCTACCGTACCTTGGACGAACCATTCTCGCGCGGCGCAAGATTGCAGCAGTTTACGACGCGCTTCTCTCGAAGCACCCGCAAGAGCCTCCGCTGACGAGATCGAATTCCGATGAGCAGCTACGCATCCGGCTACCACCGGCCTACTCGGGGCACGCGTACCACCAGTACGTCGTGCAAATTCCGGGTGGCAAACGCGACTCTGCGCGTGCCCTATTAACCCATCATGGCATCGGCACTGAGATCTACTATCCGAGACCACTGCACCTGCAGGCCTGCTTTGCCACTCTGGGCTACGGTGAAGGTGACTTTCCGATCGCTGAGCGGGCCGCCCGTGAAACGCTCGCACTGCCAATTTTCCCGGGTTTACGCGAAGAAGAAATTGAACGCGTGGCGTCACAACTGATCTTAGCACTTCAGCAGTTATCCGTTTAGCGACCGGCGGCAGACGCTGCTATAAGCCAGGAATGCGACTTGGCCCGCCCATGACGGCGCCTGAATCTCTCTCGGAAAGCGTCGAGCTGGATCCGATTGAGCAATTCCTGGCCAATCTACATCCTGCGGTGAAGCTGTGGTTTGAGCGCCGGTTCCCGCATGGGCCCACTGCACCTCAAGCCGCAGGATGGCCCCAGATTGCACGTGGCACTGACACGCTGATAGCGGCGCCAACCGGTTCGGGAAAGACGCTCACTGGATTCTTGGTGTTCATCGATCGCATGTATCGCGAGTTCGAGACTCGTGTTCCGGAAACAGAATCGGGAGACACTGCGGAAAACCCCACGACCTTCGCCCTTGGCGGCTCCGCTACTTTAGGCTCTCCGGCGGTGACACAAGTCGTGTATGTCTCGCCCCTCAAAGCACTCACGGTCGATATCCACAAGAACCTTGAAATCCCGCTCGCGGAAATCGCCGCCACGGCGCGCGAGCTGGGCCTGATCCCGCCTGAAATCAGCGTGCTTGCCCGGAGTGGCGATACTCCCGCCAAGGATCGCGCCCGGATGCTCAAGCATCCGCCCCACATTCTGATCACCACGCCGGAATCACTGTATCTCTTGGTCACCTCCGAGCGCAGTCGCGAATTGTTGCGCAGCGTGAAAACTGTGATTGTCGACGAGATCCACGCCGTGGCGCGAGATAAGCGCGGCTCGCATCTAGCGCTGACACTAGCGCGCCTTTCACACGTTTGTGCCAAGGAGCCACAGTACATTGGCTTGTCGGCCACTCAGAAGCCGCTCGAACTGATCGCGCGACTCTTGGTGGGCACCGCAGAGCGAGCGTCTGCTACAGCCATCGTGAATGTCGGTCATCAACGCGTGCTTGATCTAGCGATCGAGCTTCCGGATTCTGAACTCGAAGCCGTCGCCTCCCACGAGCAGATCGCTGAGGTGCTGGATAAAATCGCAGAAGAGGTAAAATCCCGCCGAACGACGTTAATTTTCGTGAATACCCGGCGCCTTTCAGAGCGGCTCGCGCACCAGCTTGCCGAACGGCTCGGGCCCGAACGTGTCGCGGCACACCATGGCAGCTTATCCAAAGACCGCCGGCTCTCGATTGAAGATCGCTTGCGAGCGGGTGAGCTTTCGGCACTCGTGGCCACGGCGTCGCTGGAGCTTGGGATCGATGTGGGCCCCGTGGAGCTCGTGTGTCAAATCGGATCGCCGAGAAGCATCGCGACGTTTCTACAACGCGTGGGGCGTTCGGGACACAGCCGCTTCGGCACACCTGTCGGTAAGCTGTATCCGCTCACGCGCGATGAACTTGTGGAATGCGTGGCCATGCTGCGTGCTATTCGAGGCGGCAGGCTCGATGCCATTCAGCCTCCGGTTTGTCCGCTCGACATCTTGGCTCAGCAAATCATCGCAGAATGTGCGTGCGAAGAGTGGGACGAAGCAGCTCTTTTCAAGCTAATTCGGAGTGCTGCGCCGTTCAGCACACTCACTCCTGAAGCGTACGAGACAATCCTCGATCTTGTCTCGGATGGCGTAACCACGGGGCGTGGCACGCGTGCGGACTACGTGAAACGCGATCGCGTCAACCACACGCTCAAGGCTCGGCGAGGCGCGCGACTCGCGGCGATCACTTCCGGCGGCGCAATCCCCGAGAACGCCGATTATCGCGTGGTCGCCGATCCTGACGATACTTTCGTCGGAACCATCAACGAAGACTTCGCGATCGAGAGCATGGCGGGCGATGTCTTCCTGCTCGGCAGCACCTCTTGGCGAATTCGACGCGTGGAGCGCGGCATCGTGCGTGTGGTGGATGCGCAAGGTGCGAGCCCCACCATTCCGTTCTGGTTGGGTGAAGCTCCCGCCCGCACTTTCGAGCTTTCCGCCGAGGTTTCCGCGTTGCGCGCGAACATCGATGCTCAGTTGGCGGAAAATATGGGTGAAGCTGATCTGCGCACGACCAACATCAACGATCCACGCACGCCACACACGACCGGCATCGAAGATCCGCGCAGGGCACACATGCCGAACATCGAAAGCGCTCTTGCTACGGAGTGTGGGATCACAGAAACAGTGGCCAGCGCCGTGATTCAGTATCTTTCAGCGGTCCGCTCCGCTCTCGGTCGTTTGCCCACCCAAGAAGATCTCGTCTTCGAACGTTTCTTTGACGATACCGGCGGCATGCAGTTGGTTTTGCATTCGCCACTCGGTGGCCGTATCAACCGTGCGCTAGGTCTACTGTTGCGTAAACGCTTCTGTCGCTCCTTTGATTTCGAACTGCAAGCCGCCGCAAGCGACGACGCCATCCTGCTCTCGCTCGGACCCCAACACAGCTTCCCGCTCGAAGATCTGCGTGATTCGCTCAATCCTGCTGGCCTCGAGGACGCGCTTCAACAAGCCGTCCTACCGACTCCTATGTTCGGGGCGCGTTGGCGCTGGAATTTGAACCGATTCTTGCTGGTTTTACGCTATCGCGGCGGCAAGAAGAATCCTCCACCGCTTCAGCGCATGCAGGCGGACGACATGATGGCGGCAATCTTTCCATCGCTTGCAGCGTGCCAGGATAACGCCACTGGCCCCCGCGTGATCCCCGATCACCCAGTCGTGAATCAGACCATGCTCGATTGCATGAGTGAAGCCATGGATCTCAAGGGGTTGCGGCAAATCCTGGAACACATCCAAGCGGGCAGCATTCGCGTCCACTTCCGCGACACCACCGAGCCGTCTCCGCTCAGCCACGAGATCCTGAACAGTCGTCCGTACACGTTCCTGGACGATGCTCCGCTTGAGGAACGCAGAGCCCGCGCCGTTCAGATGAGGAAAGGCCTACCCGTCCATGCGCGCGATCTATCCGCGCTCGATCCAGCCGCGATTGATCGCGTCAAAGAGGAGGCCAGGCCCGAACTCCGAGACGCTGACGAGCTGCACGATTGGCTGCTAAATACGGTGCTTTTAGCCGAAATTCCGGAGTACGCGACCTTCTTTTCTAAGCTGCGCGAACAGCAGCGCGCCCACGAAGTGGCGTTGCCAAGCGCGCGCTATTGGTGCGCCGCTGAATCTGCGGAGCTCGTGTTGAAGCTCGAGCCCCAAGCCGAGGTCCGGCCCGCTCCCTTGGCTGGAGCCTGCCGCACACCTGAGCTGGAACCTGAAGCTGTCGCCGCCAAACTCCTGCGTGGACATTTGGAAACCTCAGGGCCCATCTTGGTTTCAGCCTTAACCCAGAGCTTTGGACTCGCTCCCGCCCACGTGCCTCCGGCCATCGCCATCCTGGAGCGCGAAGGTGGTGCTCTCCGGGGCGAATTTGACCCCCGTTTAAAGGGCGAGCAGATCTGTTCACGGCGCCTGTTAGGGCGCATCCATGCCTACACTCGCGAGCGCCAACGGCGTGAAATTGAGCCTGTCACCGCTCAGGATTTCATGCGTTTCCTCCTCGAATGGCAGCATTTAGCGCCCGGCACGCAGCTTTCCGGAGTGAGCGGTGTGCTCTCGGCCGTGGCGCAGCTTCAGGGCTTCGAGACAGCCGTGTCAGCTTGGGAGCCCGCACTCCTTGCACCACGTGTCGAGAATTACTCCCCTCATTATCTCGATTCGACTGCGCTTTCCGGTGACGTGATCTGGGGGCGCCTGAGTGCGCGGCGCATGGAGTCTATCCGAGGTGCTAGCCTTTCGCGCGCGACCCCCATCACACTCGCACTCCGCGCCGATCTCGAATGGCTGAAAGAAGCCGTTCGTCTGAAATCTGTGGCGGCGGCTCCGATTTCAGGTGAACTGCCGCGCGTCCTAGAATGCTTGGAGCAACGTGGCGCCATGTTCTTCGACGAACTCGCTCGCCAAAGTGGCCTAGTGCCCTCCCAACTTCAAGATGCCCTTTGGGACGGCGTGGCCCGCGGCCTTCTCACCGCCGATGGTTTCGCTCCCTTGCGCGAACTTTCCTCCAATAAGCATAAAAATCGGCCTGAACGCCCGCACCACCGACGCCGGGGCCTACGGCAAGGCATCTCGGGTACTTTGAGCCGCGAAGGACGTTGGACGTTCTTCGGAGGCACGGTGCTGGGGCGGCCTCAACACATCGGCTCCACCCCACGAACAGACCACCCAGAGCAGCAAGCGCTACAAGCTGAACGCTTCGAACGAACCCAACTAGCTGAGCGCGCAGACGAATTGGCGGAAGCGGTCGCCGATCAGTTGCTCGCTCGATATGGCGTTGTGTTTAGAGATCTCTTGGTGCGAGAGACCTTTAGTTTTCCCTGGCGTGACATCTTGTGGGCCCTCCGACGTCTGGAAGCCCGCGGCCAAGTGCGCGGTGGCAGGTTCATCACGGGTTTCGTAGGTGAACAATACGCCTTACCTGAAGCGGTGAGCGCGCTCCGCGCCGTTCGTGCACGCGAGCGCAACGGCACCATCGTTCGGGTTTCAGCCTGCGATCCCCTCAATCTTATTGGAATTGTGGTCCCTGGAGAGCGGATCCAGGCTGCACGCAACCGCAGCATCACGTATCGCGATGGCGTGCCAATCACCCTCCCACGCACGAGCGAAGCGCGCAGCTGGATCCTGACGCGTTGAGGCGCTCGCGCAGCCCATTGGCATCGGAACCCGTCCCCATCCCGACCCATCCCAATTCAGGCGGCTAACTCGGATCTAAGCCGCCATGGATCGGGATGCTATTGAGACAAGAACTCCGGCACGTTCGCACGTTCGAATACTTAAGCAGCTCCACAAAGCCACGCCGAGTGTGAGCGCTACTCGACCCCCGCTCAGCGCCGCCCCTCAATCACGGGATCAGGTTGAGAGGGCTGAACACGAAACGAATATGGGGCGCGACCTGCGCGCCCCGTTCGCTTCACTGCAATCGGGCAAACAACGACTCACGATTGGATCTGCCCGATTTCTTCCAACTCTGACGAAACCTAGAATGCTGGAACGCCACCGGTGCCCTGACCAACGCCACCAGTGCCTTGACCAACACCACCGGTTCGCCCTGTACCGCCGGGACCCTGACTGGCACCACCCGTTTGGCCTTTACCAGGGTTGCCTTGCCCCGCACCGCCCGTGCCCTTTTGGATAGGCCCCGGTTGATCGGGATTTTGCAGTTGATCGCACGCCTGCCAGTTGCTGAAGGCTTGTGCACAGGCTGCCGGAATGTCCTTTTCCTTCAGACTGCAGCTGTAAGCACGCGACGCCAACACGCACTGAACCAGGGCAAGTTGGGCGCCAGTGCACAAGTCCGGCATGGCAAGTTCTGCGGCGCAAGAGGTAATACAACTTTCAGCAGAGGCACCAGAACCACTATTCGTGGCTCCGCCCGCGCTCGACGAGCGATCCTTCGCAGCGAGGCAGGCGATGTTGAGCTGACACCAATCGCTGCAGATTTGCTGCGTGCTACTAACTTTACCCTGACCGCCTGACGGAGGCGCACTCTGCGGATCCAAAGGAGGCGCGGCTTGGGGGTCGAGGGCAGCCTGCTGTGTACCGTTAATCGGTGATTGCGTATAACTTGGGGGCGATGTTTGGTCCGTCCCATTGAAAGCAGTCGTGCCGGGACCGCCACTGCAAGCGCTCACGCTAACCAACCCGATAGCAAGAATTCCACGCATGAAAGCTTCTCCTCGTTGCTCGTGATGACGCCGCTCGGAGCTCCCTTGATTCAGTAGGAGCTCCGAGGAGGCGTTCAATGTGTCAGAAGTAATAGACGGCCGCAACGTTGCTGGTGAAGATGCTCCACGGACTATTACCTACAGTGGTGCTAAGTCCCGTTTGCGACGCACTCACTTTCCTGGAGTCGTCCACGACAGAGCCAACAGTGGCGGGGGTATCCGTTGAGACGGAATCATGCGACAGATTGAGCCCAACGCTTGCCAGTAGAGAAAGCTCGGGTAGCCCCATGAAACCGAAGTGTACCTCGCTGCCCGCTCTCGCACCGACGTCGATGTGGAAACCGCTGGTGTCAGCCTTCTGAGTCGCATTGACAGGCTGTGACCCCGACCCAATTCCGAGGTTCAATTCGGGGGTAATTTGAAAGCTGTAGTGCTTGCCGCTCATGAGGGAAAGCGGCACACCACCGTGAAGAATGAAAGCTGTGTTGCTGGGACCGTCTGTCTTGACGGTCACGCCAGCGGCACTTGTCTCGGAGCTGCCCGAGGTAATGCCGAGCCCAAGACCTGCGTCAATGCCCATGCCGCTATTCAGCCAATAGCGAACGCCAATCACAGGCGCTTGCACCTCGTTGGCGAGGCTACCGACGGACATTCCGCGACGACCCAGATAGCCAACGCCCAGATGCCCGACCACTGCTTCGTGATCGCTGCCCGCTGGAGCGGGAGCCGTCTGCGCAGAAGCGAGGCTAGAAATCACGGATGCGAGCGCGAAGGTTGAAAAGGCCAAACTATTGCGAAAGAGATGTTTCATAACTTGGGATTCCTTACTGTTCGAGAATCATCGGTCTTCGTCGCATGAAGCCGAATGGAGCCTGCCGCCTTGGCCTGCTCAGGTTGTTGGAAACATGTTGCGGCGCCCCGGTTAGCGTGGCCAAGAAAAGTACCCAAGTGCACACATCTTCCTTCCCTACTGCAAGTTGACGTACTGTGTTTCGGCCCACTGACCCACAGCGGCACTTATGAAAGTTCGCGCCGATCAACGTTTGGTAGAGCTTGGTTTGGCTGAATCTTTGGTGTTAGCACGCGCGCTGCTTCTCGGCGGCAAAGTGTGGAGCGGAGAACGGAGGATCGAGAAAGCAGGTGAGTTGCTGAAGCCGGATGCCGTGTTAAGGGTTTCCGGGGAACGCCGGTTTGTGTCACGGGGCGGCGAAAAGCTAGAGGGGGCGCTTCGCGAGTTTGGCCTCAATGTGCAAGGTTGGGTGTGCGCGGATCTGGGGGCTTCGACCGGGGGATTTGTGGATTGTTTGCTGCAGAGAGGGGCCGCTTGCGTGTTCGCAGTGGACGTTGGCAAGGGGCTTCTAGCCGGGAAGCTCGCCGCTGATCCACGCGTGAGCGTGCGGGATGAAACCAACGCTCGCGACCTTTCGCTTCAAAGTTTTACCGAATCGCTCGACTTGGCGACCGTGGATGTTTCCTTCATTGGTATTAACCGCATCGCTCCGGCGATCGCACGTATTTTAGCGCCAGGCCGGTGGTTGGTGGCCATGATCAAGCCGCAGTTTGAGGCTGATGAACAGGATGTGAGCAAAGGGCGCGGAGTGATTCGGGACCCTGTCGTGCGGGAAGCCGCGATCGCCACAGCGTGCAAGGCCCTCGAGAGTGCAGGCTTTGCAATCATTAGAGGCGTAGATAGCTCGCTCAAAGGGCCCAAGGGCAATCTTGAATACTTTGTTCTGGCTCAACGCCTGAGTTAGAAAACTAACACCCAAATATCATACAACGCGTGCGTCCACACTGCGGGCGCAAAGCCACGAAACTGATAGATGAGCGTGAACACGAGACCGCAAACCCAACGAAAGACGAACGAACGCAGTTCGAAATCCTCTCCGAGCTCTCCCATGTAATGCCAGGCGCTGAACGCTGCAGCGGCTGCAATCGCCCAGCCTACGCGAACCAGAAACCTGGAAGCGATATTCACGGGGAACAGCAACATGAGAACGCGCGCTCCCAGGCCATACAACAGCACGCGAAATAGCAGTTCCTCGTAGAAGCCTGCGCCGGTGGACATCACAAAGCCCGTGAATCGATCCATGCCCGAGCTGGGAGCTCCACCCACGAGAAACATCTCGCCCACTACATAACTCGCGATGAAACGCATCGCGGCGGCATAGATCACGCCCTCTAACGCCACGAAGAAGAAGCGGTCCGCGCGGAGTGCGTGCCCGCGCCCGAGCAGCATGAGCACCCCCACAAAAACCACGCCAATGCCCGCCGTGAGCCCCAAATATCCCATCGAGCTGTCCTTCGACAGCACGACCAGTTCACGTGTCACCATGTCGGCAGCATTGCGAACAGGCAGAAAATAGACCGCCAAATGGTAGCCCAGAAAGATTGGAAAGGTGAGCGCGAGGTCCGCCCAAGGCCCGCTACCAGTACTTGCAGTGGCGTTGGTAGCGGCGTCGCCCTCTGCGATCGGGATCGGTCGATTCGCCAAAGGCCCAATCCTAGCGCGTTGGCCGCAAATTATAGACAAGTAACATCACGAGCACGACCCAAGACAACATGATGGCGACGAACGGGCCATCTTTCAGCATCTCTTGGGTGGGGCTTTCAGCACGCGGTCGATGCGAAACGAGGAACAAGAAGCGTGACACCCCAAGCAACACAAACAACGTACTGACCCAGAGATAATCGCTACGGAAAAAGGCCATCGTGTGCGGGTCAAGCGTGTATGCGAGGTAGGTGATCACCGTTGCGGCACCCGTAACACCAAGGGCAGTGTCCAGCCCACGCTTGGTGTAGGATTCGAGAGCCGCACGCTGCAGGCTGGCCTTGTTCATCGCAACAGCCAGCTCCTGGCGCCGTTTCCCAAAGCCGAGGAAAAGCGCCAAAAGTGCGGTGCAGAGCAGTAGATAATTGGACACTTGGATCCGAGTGCCAAAACCACCTGCCATGACGCGCAGCACAAATCCCGATGAGATGCACGCCACATCCAGATAGGCGACGTGCTTTAGCTTGAGTGAGTACGCCACGTTCAAGGCGAAATAGCCCGCAGACACCGCCAGAAGCGGAAGCGAAGTGAAGCCGGCCCAAAGCAGCCCCACGCACACGAACACAGCAGCCATGGTGCGAGCCAGCTGCGGCGGAACTTGGCCCCAAGCGATCGGACGAAAACGCTTAATCGGATGGCTACGATCCGCCTCAACGTCTGCAAGATCATTGATCGTGTAAACAGCTGCAGCCAGCAGGCAGAACACGAGAAATGCTGAAGCGGCGCGCGCGAGCAGCAGCGGATCGAAGATCTCCTTTGCGAACACCACGGGAGCCAGCACGAAGACGTTCTTGACCCATTGATGCGGACGCATCATGCGAATCACGCCCCGAACACGCCACAGCACGCCTTCTCCGCTAGCAGGTCGCACGGAATCCACGTCGGCCAGTGCCTCGCGGCCCACATCATCAACGCTTTTGGGGGGCTCCACGGCTGGCCTTATATCGTCGAAGAGGCTGGCAACATACCCCCAAGGAGCGCCGGCTCAGCTTTCTTCAGAGGCTCTCGGGTCGTGGACAGAACGCTCGAATCGTTGCATGAAATGCCTATGTCCGGTGACACTGACTCAAGCCGGATGGCTCCAAGCTCCACCGTCCCTTCCGTTTCTGAAGCGACGCTTGCACGGCACAAAAGCCTGGTCGAAGAAATCCGCACGCACGACCATCGCTACTATGCACTCGATGATCCGTTGATCACCGATCGTCAATACGACGAACTCTACCAGGAGCTCCGGACGCTTGAGGAAAAATTTCCGGAACTCCAAACACCTGCTTCTCCGACGCAGCGGGTTGGGCAGGCACTTCGCTCGGATCTTAAAAAGGTACCCCATGTGGTGCCGATGATCTCACTGGACAACACTTACAATCGAGAGCAGCTCGCTGATTTTATTCGGCGGGTCGAGCAAGGGTTACCCGAGGGCTCGAAGATCGAATACTCAGTGGAGCCCAAGCTCGATGGTGGGAGTGTGGAGATTGTGTATCGGGAGGGCTCCTTGGTGGAGGCTTCCACGCGCGGTGATGGACTCGAAGGCGAGGAAATCAGCGCGAACATTCGCACCATTCGTGCGCTGCCGCTGTCGCTTCCCACTCTCTTGCCTGTCACGGCGCGCGCGGAGGTGGTGATCTATCGACGCGATTTGATTGCGATCAATGAGGAACGTGAAGCACTCGGGGAGGCTCGTTTTGCCAACGCACGAAACGCCGCTTCGGGTAGCTTGCGCATGCTGGATCCGCGGGTGGTCGCCAAACGTCGGCTGCGTGCCTTGGTCTGGCAAGTGGTCGAGGGGGAAAGCTTTGCGCCCTCGCATTCTCGTGCGCTCGAATACGCTCGCGAGCTAGGCCTGCCAACGCACGGCTTGCACAGCGTGGCCAGTGATTTGGAGGGCGTGATGCAGGCCATCGATCTCATCGAACAAAAGCGCAAGGACTATCCTTTTGAGATTGATGGCGCCGTTGTCAAAGTGGATAGCTTTCGACACCAGCAAATTCTCGGGGCAACCTCCAAATTCCCGCGCTGGGCCATTGCCTACAAATTCGGCGCTGAACGTGCGGTGACGCGTCTGCTTGAGATCCTCGTGCAAGTAGGTCGCACCGGTGCGCTCACTCCCGTGGCGGTGTTGGAGCCCGTGGAGCTTGCTGGCACCACCGTTTCACGCGCATCGCTTCACAACCAAGAGATCATCGATAGCCTGGATGTGCGAATCGGTGACTTAGTGACCATAGAGAAGGCGGGGGAGATCATCCCGCAGGTGGTGTCGGTTGAGAGCCTGGCGCGCACCGGGAGCGAAAAGCTATTTAGTATGCCGAGCGCCTGCCCGGTGTGCGCCACGGGCACCGTTCGCGTCGAAGGTGAAGTCGCTGTGCGCTGCCCCAACCCGCGCTGCCCGGCAGTAGTCAAGGCTTCGATCGTTTATTTTTCCCGACGGTTTGCGATGGATGTGGATCATTTGGGCGAATCTTTAGTGGAGCAATTGGTTGAAACCGGACTGGTCAAAGACGTGTCTGACCTTTACAGGTTAACGTCGAAAGCTGTTGGCGGTCTGCTCCGGATGGGGGAGAAGAGTTCACTGAACGTGGTGGAAGCGATCAAAGCCTCGAAGGCCCGTTCCTTCGATCGTTTGCTCACCGGTCTCGGCATTGAGCTACTGGGACAAGTGGCTGCTCGCCAGCTTGCAGAAGAGCTTGGCTCGCTTGACACACTGCTCAGTCTTTCGCCCGAAGAGTTAAAAGCACGGGCTTCAGGCATCAACGGCTTCGGCCCCAAGATGGTGCAGAGCTTGGCTAACTACGTCTTTGATCCGACACAACGAGCTCTGCTCACTCAGCTTCAGATCGCCAGCGTGTCGTCTGCGATGCCTGTAGAAGCCACAGCAAAAGAAGGGCCGCTCAGCGGTCTCTCCTTTTGCGTGACCGGCGTGCTGTCGCGAAAACGCGAGGCGATCCATGCAGATATCCGGAACGCCGGGGGTAGCGTGAAAGACCGGGTGACCCAAGGCACGACCTACTTGGTCGCAGGCGAAAAGGTCGGTAAAACGAAGCTGGATGCCGCCAAGAAGCACGGAGCCAAGTTGCTCACGGAGGCCGAGCTCTCGGCCTTGCTCGGGCGTTCTGAATAGACTTGGAGTTTAACAGCTCCAACGTAGACGCGCTGAGCTTTGCACGACGACTGCCTTCCCTCTATCTGCGCGAACGGGCACACTCCCGCGAATGTGCGTGGTTGCCTGATGAGCCAAGCCACTTGGCTTAAAAGAAATTGGGGCGTGTCGGTCGCGTGCCTGCTCGTTTTGTTACTGGGAGTGGCGTTCGTCTTAGGTTTCCGTCCAACGGTGGAGACTGCGCGCTGCCCGCTCGGGCTCATTTCGCTCGGACCCCGCTGTTGTGCGAATGGGCAAAAGCTCATCGGAGGGGCTTGCGTCGGACACCCCAGAAGCTGCCCTCACGGGTTCACAAGTCGGCCACCCGGCTGTGTGGTGGACCCAAAAAAAATCCGAATCCCCGCTGGAAAACTCAGCTCGGGGCCTGCAGATTGGCAGTCTCCAACGCCAGCTCCTCGTACCGTCCCCATTGAGTCATTTGATTTGGATGCCTTTGAAGTGACGGTCGGAGCGTGGCGGGATTGCGTCGGAGCGGGCAGGTGTGCGCCACTCGGATCACGAACCCTCGCGCGCGAACCCGGGCAACCCGTCACCGAGGTAACACCGGAACAAGCGGAATCGTACTGCCAGCGCTGGGGCGGGCGCCTGCCGACAGTGAGCGAATGGATGTGGGCGGCAGCAGGTGAAGATGAACGCCGTTTTCCCTGGGGACCGACTGGCCTGGTCTGTCGGCGTGCAAGTTTCGGTCTCGTCGCGGGCCCTTGTGCCGAAGGAGGACAGCAGCCAGAACTATCTGGCGCGCGCCCGGACGGGAGAACGCCCGAGGGGGTAGCTGACCTGGCAGGCAATGTTGCTGAATGGGCGCGCTCACAGACTGGGCACTACCGAGCTTTAGGAGGCTCTTTCGAGTCGCAAGTCGCAGGCGAACTCTCGGCCAATGCCGCCTTTGACGCAGCGGCTCCGGCGCGCCATATCGGGTTTCGTTGCATCTACCCCGCATCTCAGCCGTGAATCGACACTCATTATGACCATTGCCCTCTTATCTATTGGGACCGAATTGACGCGCGGAGAGCTCACCAACACGAACGCGGTTTGGCTGGCGGAGCGTCTGAGCGCGCTCGGCCTCGAGGTCACCGCTCTCGAAACAGTCGATGATCATCGCGAGCGGATCGAACGCAGCTTGCAGCGGCTCGCCGCGGAACACAGCACCATCCTTTGCACGGGCGGCCTCGGCCCCACCACCGACGATATCACGACCGAATGCGTCGCCAGGATTCTCGGCGCCGAACTCGAACTGCATGAACCGTCGCTCGCGGCCATTGTTGAACGCATGGCGCGGGTTTCGCGTCAGCTAGCTCCTTCGAACGAGAAGCAAGCGTATTTCCCAGAAAACGCCGCCATCCTTCCAAACACCCGGGGCACAGCTCCAGGATTCTCAGTGCTGATCGGCAGCTGCCAGGCCTTCTTCTTGCCTGGCGTTCCCCACGAAATGCACGCGATCTATCGAGACTCGGTGGAACCGGAGCTCGCCCGTACGGTTCCCAATCCCATTGTTCAAATCGTGCTTCGTACCTTCGGAATGCCTGAATCCAGCGTGAACGACGCGTTGATTGGCGTGGAGCAAGAGTTCGGCATCTTGCTGGGCTATCGAGCACATTTCCCGGATATTGAGGTGAAAGTTCTGGCCCGAGGCAGCGACCGGGTAGCAACCGAACGAAAAGCGCGCGACGCAGCAGGCGAAGTCGCTCGGCGCCTGGGAGATGCGGTTTACGGTGAGGGCTACGAAGGCTTGCCGAGCGTGGTGGGCACGCTCTTAGCGAAACGAAAGCTAACGCTCGGCGTAGCTGAGTCTTGCACGGGCGGGATGCTTTCGGCACTCCTCACGGAACAACCCGGAGCCAGCTCCTATTTTCTAGGCTCGGTTATTTCGTATGCCAATTCTGCCAAAGAAGGGCTCCTCGGAGTGAGCGCTGAACTCCTGGAAAAGCACGGCGCAGTGAGCCAAGAAACGGCGGAGGCCATGGCGCGAGGCGCCCAGAAAGTGCTAGGTGCCACGCTGGGGCTCGCCATCACGGGCATTGCGGGGCCCACTGGAGGAAGTCGCGAAAAGCCCGTCGGCTTAGTGCATTTCGCATTGGCGACACCCGACAGCGTTATCTCTTATCACTTCGTGAAGCCGGGGGATCGTGAGCGCGTGCGCGTCTTGGCCGCACACACCGGACTCAACCACGTACGTGAATGGTTGCTCCACACCATGACTTCTGGGTCGCGGCGGCAGACGTTCGAAGAAACCTGAGCCGGTATCATCACGTTTTCCAGGCTCAAGCGTCGAACCGTCGACAGCGTCTGAGGGGCCGGCGAGCAAGTACCTAAATACGCATGATTTAGCGGCATTCGTCGGTTTGCAGCTTTGGCGGAATCTGCCACAGGGAACTCCGCGCCTCCCCGAGCCGGGCACGGGACCGCTCCGCACGCTTGGCATCGCGTGTGCTACATCTTCATCGACATTCTCACTCACGTGAGTATGCTCCGCGCAGCTTAGCGCGCTCACGTACGGTTAGCGCAGTTAAACTTGAATTGCCATTTCAAGCAACCTGAGTTCAGAGGTTACCCATGAGTTCGTTACCTATTTCAAAAAAAAATAATCTGCCCATCACTGGGCGAGGCATTTATCTGGCGCTCGGTGTGGCTGCCCTGATGGGCTGCTCCAGCAGCACCAAAGGAAGCAACGACGCCGGGCCGCCTGGTGTAATAACGGACGGCGATGCGACGCCTGGTGCTGCGGGAAGCGTGCTCCGCGAGTGGTGGTTTATGCCGGAGCAAGGGGACCAGTTCGTTACCAAGCTCCGCGATAACGTCGCCCCGAATCAGCCTCCTGATGGCCACGACAGCCTAACCGAATTGCAGACGCACAGCTTCACCCCGGGTCAAGAAACGGTGATTGCTGACTACGCTAGCGCTTTCGGCGAGCGCGTGCGCGGTTTTATCAAGGCGCCCGCCACGGGTGTCTACCACTTTTTGGTTTCTGGCGATAACCAAGTGGAGTTCTTCCTGAGCACCGACGACACAAGCAAGCCTGTCCAAATGGCGATCGACGGCTGCAAAGGAATACCCGACGGGACGGCCACGGTCTGCATGACGGCAACCGCGCTTACGCAAAACCCGGAATACACGACGGTAGATAGCTTTGCGGAAGCCTGGCAGACGTCCGCACCGATCACGCTCACAGCTGGCAAGTTGTACTTCTTTGATTGGTACCACCGTGAAGGGCAAGGGGGCACGCACGCATTGGTCAAATGGGCAAAGCCCGGCCAAGACCCGGCCGCGACTGGGACGCTCGAGATCGTTCCGGCCTCGGCCCTCGTGTTTCCTATTTACAAGACGAAGACCCAGGGGGCTTCTGGAACCGGCGGGACTACCGGAACCGGCGGGACTACCGGAACCGGCGGCGCACCGTAAAGATAGCTAGCCTAGAAAGTTAACGCCTCCGAACCGGGCGCTTGGCATGTGTCGAGCGCCCGGGGCAATTTAGCCGAGCTGCCTATCCAAGATCGAAAACCAAGACTTCGGCACGATCCACTCCGGCAAGCGAGACCTCAGACTCCGCAGAAAACGCCGCGGCGTCTCCAGCCTTGAATTCCTTGCCGTTAATCAGAGCACGCCCACGAGCCACATGCACCCAAGCATGGCGCTCAGGCTTCAACTCCAGCCGAGCGGCCTCGTTAGCGTCCAGAATGCTGGCGTAGAGCGCGGCGTCGCTGTGGATCGTGACGCTCCCTTCGCGCCCGTCAGGCGAGGCAACCAAGCGTAATTGGTCCTGTTTTTCTGCTTGCGAGAAGCTTTTCTGTTCGTAGCCGGGAGCGATATTGCGCTCACTGGGCAGCAGCCAAATTTGCAGGAAATGGACGAGTTCGCTCGGCGAAGCGTTCTGCTCGCTGTGCGTGACACCGGTGCCGGCGCTCATCCGCTGCACATCCCCCGGATGGATGACCGAGCCGGTGCCCATGGAATCTTTGTGCTCAAGCGCGCCTTCCAGCACGTAAGAAATGATTTCCATATCCTTGTGCGGATGGGTACCGAAACCTCGCGCGGGGAGCACACGGTCTTCGTTGATCACACGGAGGCTTCGGAAGCCCATGTGGTTGGGATCGTGATAGTCCGCAAACGAAAACGTATGGTAGCTGTCGAGCCAGCCGTGATTGGCGTGGCCACATTCTTCAGCACGGCGAATTTTGATCATGTCGGGCTCCTGGGATGCTGCGCTCCGCCAGCTCGGTTGAGCATGGCCGGAAGTGTAGGGTCAAACGTCGTGGAACGGCAGGGAGGGTTGAGCCGGCAAATGCGGCGCAAGGAGAGCCTTCGCCTCTGGCCGGGAAGTCTGGCGCTCCTTGGAACGTTTAGGTTTTTGCTTGTGGGCGGCGCTCCGCTTCTCCACTCTCCACGCTGGAGGCAACGCGTGTTCTTTCGTCTATGGGGTTTATCGTCGTCAAAGCTGAGGCCACCTGGCTCAAAGATCCCAACTGAGCAGCGGCGCTGGCTACGTTGGGTGAGTCTTGCTGTGGTGCTGCTGCTGGCCTGTGCGCCTGAGCAGAAGCAGGTGGCTGCGCCTGCGTCCGCTCAGCTCGGCATCGGTGCACATCTGGGCCCGTTGGGCGCCCGGGGGCCTTTCCGTGTCGCGTTTGCGGGCCCGAAGGGTGAAGTCTCGCACTTGGCGCAAATCCAAGTTGTCTTCAGCGAACCCATTCGAGAACTTTCACTGGCCGGAGCTGAGGCAACGCCGCCTCTCACGATCACACCTGAGATCGAAGGACGTTGGCAATGGATCGGAACTCGCGCGCTCAGCTTCGTACCGAAATCGGGACAGCTCAGGGAAGCTACGCACTATGTGGTCGCGGTCTCCAGGGGCCTCAAAGCTCTGAACGGACACGCGCTCGCCGCGGATTTTCGCTGGGATTTCTCGACTGAACGCCCAAAATTGCTGTCCAGTGAGCCCCACAGCGAGGCCGAGGGCCAGCTGCCGACAACCGCACTCAAGCTGCGCTTCAATCAGCCCATCTCCGCAGAAACTCTCAAGGCCGAGTCCGGACTTTTCGCTCTAAAGAACGGCAAGCTCACGCCTCTCGCCTTCAATGCAATCCAGCCGAAGCCTGCGTTCACCAAGCTTTTAGAAATTCGCCCCAACGCCCCCTGGCCACTCGATAGCCGTATCGAGTTGCGCATCAGCGACAAACTCGGTGGCTTGAGCGGGCCGCTACTGAGCGGAACCCCCGCCGCTCTCGGATTCTCAACGTACGGGCCCTTGCATGCCAAGATCACGTGCTTCCGTCCCAGCCCCAGCGCCGCCTGCGCAGCCGGCGGTGCGCCAGCCTTAGAACTCTCAAATCCCGTCACATTTAGAGAACTTCGACGCTCGCTACACATCACGCCACCCGTGAAGCTCGCTTGGGACAGCTGGCAAGAAGACGATCAACCCACGATCTGGTTGGGCCTAGCCGGCCCCTTCCTGGCCGGTCGAACCTACACGATCAGTTTGGATGCCAATCTCCGTGACTCCTATGGACAGAAGCTTGCGAACGCCAGCAAAACAGCGCTCACGTTCGGCGATTATCCACCCACGCTCAGCATTGGCGTTGAGGGTGAAACCTTTGAACCCGATCTCGCTCCCAAGATCCCAATCGCAAGTGTGAACCTGAAGCGCTTCAAGGTCACGACTGCGGCTCTCACCCCCGCCAACGTTTCCGAACTCGCTAAGCTTCAAGAATTGACCGCGAAAGCGATCTACCTGGGTCGCCTAAAAGTGGCCAATTCCAGTACTTTTCAGCCTGTTTCCCCCAAAAACCAACCCGCACAAAACTTTGTCGATGTCAGTCAGATCTTGAAGCAAAGTGGTCGCGGGCCTGTCGCGATCATGACTGAATATGCCCGCCCCGATGGCAAACCGGAGCGCGAGCTTCGCGTGTTGCAGGTGACGGATCTCGCTATCTCAGCCAAGCTCTCCGAGGACAAAGCGCTGGTCTGGGTGAGTCGGCTGTCCACCGGGGCACCCGTCGCGAATGCCAGCGTTGAGATCTTCAATGGTAAGAAATCTTCAAAGCGTTATACTACAGACGCATCGGGATTGGCCGAGCTCGGTCGGGGTGAAGTGCGTGCGAGCTACGAGTCCGAAGCCAATCGTTTGATCGTGGTGCGCACTTCGGACGACGTCGCGTTCCGACATTCCGAAGATTTCATCGCACCCTGGCGCTTGGACGTGCAGACCGATTTTGGCGCAAAAAACGCCTATTATGGACTGCTGTACACCGAGCGCGGGCTCTATCGCCCTGGCGATGAGGTGAAGCTGAAGGGGATCCTGCGCCGCGAAGCCAAGACGGGCAACGAAGTAGCAGCAGACCAACATTTTGAAGTCGAAGCTGAGTCTTCGGATGGCCGCACTGTGATCCGTCAGGCGGTCACCACGAGTGCCTATGGTAGCTTTGATCTCAGCTTTCGTTTACCACTCTCAGCATCGCTCGGTAGCTTCAGCGTCCGCACACGTGGGCTCACTCCCGGTGGTCTGTACGAAACTTTCAGCGTCGCTGAGTACCAACCCGCGGCCTTCAAGGTGAGCGCCGAAAGTTCCAAACCCAGCTACCAGCACGGCGAGCACGCCAAGTTCACAGTTCATGGGGACTACCTCTACGGCGCAGCCATGTCGGGTGCTGATCTCACGTATCGGGTCACCCGCAATCCCACGTCGTATTCTGTGCCGAATAGCGCTGGTTTGGTCACGGATGCCAGTGCCTATGACGCCGATCTTGAGCGAAAATCGCCTGGTTATGCCGTATTGAAAGACGCCAAAGGCAAGCTGAACGCACAGGGGCAATTCACGTTCCCGATCGACCTAGCGCTGCCGGGTCAGACGGGACCTGAAGCCGTCAGCGTCGACGCTGAACTGAGCGATGTGTCCCGCCAATCGCTCTCGGCCAGCACCACCAGCATCGTGCATCCTGCGCGCTTCTATCTTGGACTCAAAGAACCGACCAACGCCTTCGTCGATGCGCCGGCAACGCTCTCACCCGAATTCACCGCGCTCGATCCAACGGGACGGCGTGTGGCAGGTCGCAACGTGAGCCTGGAGCTCGTGCGCCGGCGCTGGACTTTGGTTCGTGAACAACAAGGGGACAGTTTCAAGTCGACGACGCGTGCCATCGACGAGGTAGTGTCGACCTGCAACGGCGTTACGAGCGAAAAGCTCGCCAGCTGCAGCCTAAAACTGCCAGATGCCGGCTATTTCATCGTGTTGGCGCGCGCCAAAGATGCGGTTGGCCAGGAGGCGCGGGCGGCCTATTCCCTGTACGGAATTGGCGCCGGCCAGGCGTGGTGGTCTGATACAGATGATCAGAAGCTGGCACTCACTTTCGACAAGCAGCAGTACTCAGTGGGCGACACGGCACGCCTCTTGATACGTTCTCCGTTCCCCCAAGCAGACGCCATCGTCACCGTGGAGCGCGCGGGAGTCTACGAAAAGCGTCGTATCCACGTGACGGGTCCGACACCGACGATTTCGATCCCGGTTACCGACGCGATCCGCCCCAACGCTTTCGTCGCGGTGGAGTTGCTACGCCCCCGTACGGCACCTGCGAAAGGTCCTGGCAAGCCGGATATTGGCGCACCCACCTTCCGCCTGGGCTACGCCGAGCTGCGTGTGGATGCCGAAGCACGTCGACTCCGTGTGGACGTCACGCCGAACGCGCGTGACTATCGACCGGGCAGCGAAGTTAGCGTCGAAGTCGCCGTAAAAACGTCTAAAGGCGACCCCCACCCAGCCGAGATCACCCTCTACGCGGTGGACGAGGGCGTGCTCTCGCTCATCAACTATCACGCACCCGATCCCATCAAGGTCTTCACCGCGCCGCGCCCACTGCAAGTGGCAACACTCGAATCGCGTGAAGGCCTCGCCAAGTTAAAGCTCGATGCCCTGGGCGAAATCTTGGGTCTCCAAAAGGGAGCCGAAGGAGGCGGAGGCGGCGAAGGCATGAGTTCGCCGCGTCGAGATTTCCGACAGAGTGTGTACTTCAATCCGACGTTAATGGTCGGTCCAACGGGCACCGCCCGAGTCTCGTTTAAGCTTCCCGACAGCCTCACTAGTTTTCGCATCATGGCCGTCGCTGCCGCGCAAGACGATCGCTATGGCTTTGCGGAAACCAGCATCACGAGCAGCAAGCCCCTGATGGCTCGGCCCGCCTTGCCGCGGTTTTTTCGCGCTGGCGACGCTGTTTCAGCAGGCATCGTGCTGAGCGCGAAGAATTTTGGCCCGAGCGAGATCACGGTGCGCGCCGGAAGCTCTGGACTTGCACTCTTAGAGGAGCCACTCAAGCGTGTGCAGCTCGCGCGGGATGAGTCCAAGGAAGTTCGCTTCAAGTTTCGCGCTGACACAGTCGGCAAGGCGACGTTGAGCTTCAAGGTGCAAGGCAACCAAGAGAATGATTCGGTTGAAGTGGTGCGCAATGTTCAAAGCCCTGCCAGCCTGGAAGCCAGTGCACTGTATGGAGAAACGCGTGCACGCACCCAAGAGCGTTTAGGCGATCTCTCTCAGATTCGTCGCGATGTGGGCTCCCTCACGCTCACGGCCTCTCCCACCGCGCTAGTGGGTCTGGACGCGGGCGTGACGCAGCTGCTCGACTACCCGTACGCCTGCACCGAGCAGCTTTCGAGCCGCATTTTGCCACTTTTGCCACTTTCCGACTTGGCGCACGAGCTCGGCTTCGCTCTGCCGCCCAATGCGGCTGCCATCATTGAACGCACCGTTGCCGAGATTGTCTCGCGTCAACGCGACGACGGTGGCTTTGGGCTTTGGCCCGAATCTGAACAGAGCTCTCCCTGGGTCACACCGTACGCGCTATGGGTGTTGCACGAAGCTAAGCAACACAAGGTGGAGTTTCCGCGGAATGTGGTGGAGCGCGGCGTCGAGTTTCTGCGGCAGTATCTCGCGCGCACTGAGGAAGAAAAAATCGGGCTCGCTGCGCAAACGTTGATTGTGGATGTGTTGGCCATGCTGGGTAAGCCGGACAGCGGCTACACCACACGCCTTGCGCAGAAGACCGAACTGCCCTCGTTTGCCAAGGCTCTGCTCTTGCACGCCATGGCCATTTCCAAAGAGCCTCAGGCCGCGCAGCAACCTCTGATTCAAAGCCTCGAAAACAGCCTTCAAATAACGGACAATCGCGCTTTTTCCTCCGAAAATTTGGGGGATGCGTATGCGCCCCTCATGGACTCGCCGGCGCGCACCACAGCGCTCGTCTTGCGCGCACTCCTAGCGGCTCGCCCCAACCACCCGCTCGGGTCCCCGCTAGCGCGTGGCCTGCTTCGCGTCAGGCAAGGCGGCACTTGGCAAACGACACAAGAAACGGCCTTCGCGCTGCTCGCCCTGAACGATTACCGCAAGGCGCAGGAAAGCGAAACACCGCGCGCTCAGGTTCGCATCACGCTCGGCTCACGCACGCTCCTCTCCGGACAATTTGACAGTCGAAGTGCGGTGCCGTTCGTATCCACGCTCCCGCTGCTTGGCCTCACCGGACGCGATCTCGTGTTTGAGAAGCAAGGATCTGGTACGCTCTTCTACGAAGCCCGCCTGAGCTACGCACCTCAGGAACTGCCAAAAACCGGCCTTGATAGTGGTTTTTTCGTTCAGAAAACGCTGCGCGCTGTCGAGCCTGCTGCGCTCGCCACAGTACTCACCACCCTGCCGACCCAAAGCCAATCGCTCTTCCACGGCGGTGATTTGGTGGTGACTGATCTCATCATCGTTACCGGCGATGCACGCGAATACGTGGTGCTCGATGATCGGCTGGCCGCGGGCATGGAAGCGATCGACACCAGCCTCGCTACAACCGCTTCGTGGCTATCGGTACCTAGCAGCGGCTTTGACGCTGAGGGAGAGGATTCAAGCGAAGAGGACTCAAACCACTACGACGAACGCGCCCAAGGCCCAGTCCTTGAATCGGTTGCGTTCCGCCAAGAGCTCCGCGACGATCGGGCACTCTTCTTTGTGGACCACTTACCACCGGGCATTCACCACTTCCGCTACCTCGCGCGCGCCACCAGCCTGGGCAACTTCGTCGTTCCGCCCACAAAAGCCGAAGAAATGTACAATCCAGAGAATTTTGGGCGAACGGGCGCGACGAACATTGAGGTGCGCTGATCGATGGCGCTCAGTCGCTCACGATCGCTGTTCAAAGGAGCGCTCCTGGGCGTCACATCTACCGTCGTATTCCTCTTCTTAGCACTCCTCGTCGCGGTAGCGCTCACACCACTGCCCGAAGCGTTGCGGCGAGCACCCCCTGAACCCGGCCTCGTCGTTTACGATCGCAGTGGGAATGTGCTCGCTCAGCTAGCGGCGCCCGATCGTGTCTCCGCACTTTCCGTTCGACTGAGTGACGTTTCAAGCGATCTCACCCTAGCGCTTTTGGCAGCAGAAGATGCGCGCTTCTACCAACACTTGGGAGTGGACCCACTCGCCACCCTGCGTGCACTTTGGCAGTGGATCCGCGCGGGACACGTCGTCTCCGGTGGCAGCACACTAACCCAGCAGCTGGCGCGTTCACTCTTCGCGCGGCCCTACAGCCTGCTCGGAAAGCTGCACGAAGCCTTGTTAGCACTCCGCATTGAACGCTCGCTCAGCAAGCCTGAAATCCTGGAAGAATACCTAAATCGCGTCTATTTTGGCCCCAATCTCCGCGGGCTTGGGATGGCGAGCGAAGCCTACTTCGACAAGCCCCCAAGCAAGCTCGATCTCGCCGAGGCGGCCACACTCGCAGCGATTCCGCGCGGCCCAAGCCTCTACGATCCAACGCGCCATCCCGAAACGGTGCGGCACCGTCGCGATCGCATCCTCACGCGCATGTTGCAACAGGGCTTAGTCAGCGAGATCCGCATTCAGATCGCTCTTCAGCAACCGCTGTCCCTGCACCGCCCACTCTTGGCAGGTGGCGCCGAACACCTAGTGCGCGCGCTCGCCCGCGGCAAATTGGAGCCCAGCCTGCGTACTCGGGGTCCACTGCAACGCCTGACGACAACGCTCGATCTCAATCTGCAACGTGAACTCGAAGGCTTGGTCCGCCAAACCCGCCAACGCATGGAAGATTTTCATGGCTCGGCGGCGGCCGCGCTCATCATCGACAACGCCACAAGCGAAGTGTTGGGCTATGTGGGCGCCCCCGAATTCGCCTCAAAGACTGATTTCGGCCAAAATGACGGCGTTTTAGCGCGGCGCCAACCGGGCTCAGCGTTGAAGCCTTTCGTGTACGCCACTGCGATCGAGCGCGCCCACTTCACTGCTGCCACGTTGCTGCCCGACCTTGAACTCAATTTTCCCTCCGCCCAATCGAATTATTCTCCGCGCAACTACGATCGTCGCTTTCATGGTCCTGTCCGCTTACGCCAAGCTTTGGCCAGCTCGTTTAACGTACCCGCAGCGTACACGGCCAGTCGAGTGGGGCCGAAAGCGGTGCTGGACACCCTTCACGCCTTCGGCTTTTCCTCACTCGATCAAACTCCCGATCACTACGGCGTCGCGATCGCGCTGGGCGACGGTGAAGTCAGCCTCGGCGAACTGGGTGCGGCGTACGCGACACTGGCGCGCGGTGGCCTATATCGTTCGCTCCGTTTTGCGACCCGAGCGGTCACCGCCGCCGGTGCCACGATTCTGCCAACGGCGAATCCTCAAACGCGCGTGATTGCTGCCGAGACAGCCGCAATTCTCACGAGCATTCTCTCGGATCGCGCAGCCCGTGCACCCGGTTTTGGCGAAAACAGCGTGCTCGATCTCCCGTTCCCGGTTGCCGCAAAAACGGGCACTTCACGGGCTTTTCGTGACAACTGGGCGGTCGGCTACACGCGCGAAGTCACCGTCGCCGTGTGGGTTGGCAACTTCGACGGCACGCCCCTCGAACACTCGACAGGGATCACAGGTGCGGGCCCGCTCTTGCGCGACGCGCTGCTCTTGGCGATGCGCGCTCGAGTCCCGGCACCTCTCTTCGAATCTGAAGGCTTGGTCGCCCGCAGGATCTGCCCGCTCTCCGGCAAGCTGGCGACAGACGCCTGCCCCCAAACACAAACAGAGTGGTTCACACCCTCTCAGGTTCCTCACGCCGAATGCGATATGCATCGCCGTGTGTGGGTTGACCGCAGGAGCGGCGCCAGCAGCGGACCTGGCTGTGCCAATGCAACACCCAGTGTGTTCGAGGTCTATCCCAGCGAATACGCGAACTGGGCGCTCGCCGCAGGGCGTCCGTTGGCACCGACAGAGCAGAGCGCGTGCGGAGAGTTCGCGAGTTCACGCGGCTTGGCATCCTTGCCCGCCATTGAGTACCCTTTCCAAAGAGCCAAATTCTTTCTCGATTCAGCGCTGCCTCGCGCGCAACAAGGCATCGTCTTGCGAGCCCGCGCGGAAAATGAAGCTCGACTGCGATTCTTCTTGAACGGTCGCCTCCTCGCGGAACTGGGTCCGCCGTTCAATCTCACCTGGCCGCTTCAACCCGGAAGCTATGAGCTCAGCGTGGAAACCCGCAGCGGCGCACGCAGTCAGCCGATCACGTTTTCCGTCGAGTGATGGCTGCGGATCAGATCCCGCACCCGTCGCAACAGATTTCGACCAGCACTGCTGCGGAGCGACCCTGCTTTGGGTTAAACCTACGCAGCGGGTTTCAGCCCGTCCAAGATCGATTGGCGCAGCCTGGAACTCCGCCCCGATGGCAGGCCTGAGGAAGACGTATCGGCGCCGAATTTCCTACGATGGAAGCGACGTCGATGTTGCGCTCGGTGCGTGGCATACGTAATGTATGACAGGCCGTTTGAATGCCAGAATGGACGAAGATCTCGCGCGCAAGGTGAGGTACTTGCGGGAGCGTACCGGCTCGTCAACGACCAAAGTCATCATTGCGTCGCTCGAAGCGTACTATGCACGGCTCACGCAATCTGAGGAACCGGCCTCGCTGCTCAAGGACTTTGTAGGCTGTGCGGTAGGGCCAGCGGAGTTGTCGAGCAACTATAAAGAAATCCTTACGGATTCGCTCGCGAGCAAACATTCACCGACCAAGCCCAAGAGTGGTCACAAGCATCGACGATCGGCCCGGAGCGGCAGGCGCCATCCATGATTCTGGTGGACACTGGTTTTTGGCTTGCGCTCGCGAATCGTAGAGATACCTATCACAAGGCTGCAAAGTCGGCGCTTGCCGTTGCGAAGGAACCACTCGTCACGACCTGGCCAGTATTGACGGAAACGTGCCATTTGCTCGCCGCCCGATTGAGCGTAGATGCAGCAGCTCTATTCATATCGAACGCAGCACACGGCTCCTTCAGTGTGTTCGATCTCAGCACGAGTTATTTCGATCGCGTCGTAGATCTGATGAAAAAGTATCGAGATTTGCCGATGGATCTGGCGGACGCGTCTCTGGTGATCTGTGCAGAGGCCCTCAATTCTGGCCGAATTTTCTCCACTGATACGCGCGACTTTGGCGCCTACTGCTGGAAGAACAAGAAACCTTTTGAAAACTTGTTGAGGATCTAGCGGTGCAGGGGTGTGAAATCATCGGCCATCGTGCACAACCAAGACGATCGCATCACCCCTTTCCTTAATTGCCTAAGATAGACCACCACGCGGTGGCAAGTCTTTCCCCCATCAAACGCTCGGAGCGGGTGTCGTAGTGCACATCCCCGCAGATGAGAGATAGGCCCGACGCCAACGAAACACGCATATGCGTATCTGTGGTGGCGACCGCCGCGAGAGCCTCGTTCACGGCCCCATCGCCCGGCGCTCCATTATCTCCACCAGTTCCGATTTCACCG
The DNA here is from genome assembly GCA_038246305.1 of Polyangiales bacterium. GTDB lineage: Bacteria > Myxococcota_A > Polyangia > Polyangiales > Polyangiaceae > JBBRRP01. The sequence continues at coordinate 54,524 of JBBRRP010000001.1, forward strand.
GCGACGACTGGGAGATTGGGATCCCCCACCTTGGTGCGAATGGCCTGCACCAATTCTTTAAAGCTCGTTGCATACTGCTCTTTGGCGGTGTCCGTATCGGATTCGCCCTGGTGCCAGATGAAGCCGCGCACCGTTCCAATTTGCATGCCGGCTTCCAAGTACGGCAACATTCCCAGGTAGTGCTCCCCATTCTGTGGGTTCCACTGCGCAATCGCTGTGCCCCCCACGGCGGCGTTGATCAGGTAAATGTTGACCTCGGGATCGGTCACCTTTTCGAGGACTTTCACACCGAACGCGCGGCTCGGTGAAAGCGCACTATTGCCCCAGAAAGCCACCGGTTCGGCCCCGGGCACCCATTGCTTTTCGTGATCAATCTTAAAAACACGCGGAGGCCCCACCTGATCCGACGCCTCAAGTGGAGCTTCGCCCTCCATGTTGGATTGGCCGAGCATCAAAAAAACCCAGTTCTTCGAACCCGAAAGGGTGACCACGGGGCCGCCGCCGCTTCCCACGTTGGCAGTTCCGCCAACGCCGCCGCCGGTGGCGCCTCCGGTTAACTCCGTGCTCGCGCCGCCGCTGCCTGTAAATCTGGAGCCGCCCGCGGTGCTCAGAGCACCGCCCACGCTTGCTGCCCCGCCGAGGCTTGAACGGCCGCCACTTGGAGTTGCACTCAAGGAGCCGCCCAGCGACGGTTCGGCACCGCCACTCGTAGTGCCAGCTCCACCAACCGCAACCCCAGGCTGTCGGGCATTGGTAGAACCCACATCAGTTTCGCAACCCAGCGCGAGCGGGAGGATGCAAAGTGCAGCGACAGCGACCCAATTCGACTTCAGATTAGGCATAGTTCGTGCTCAATGTTCGGACAAAGGAGCTTCGCGCCAAATGGCGGACGAGGTGGTAACCACGAGTTGCGCTTGCGCGCGCTTGCTGCTGTTCGCGAGATTAGCACGCAAAGGCCGGACTAATTGGTCAAGCGCGGGCCAAACACGCGGACTATCTAGCCACGGCTCCGCCATTTACTCGGTGAGCGTTCTTTTCCGTTGGCGCGCTCGATAGCGCTCGGCTGAAGCCCCGTGCGTTTGCGAAAGATGCGAGCGACCTGGCCAGTAGTGACGGAAACATGCAATTTGACGCCTCAGCGCCACCACAACTCGAGGGCTTAGGGCGCGGTCTGACGGAGCAGATCGCGGACCCGTCGCAACAGATCTCTTCGCGCACGCTTGATGCGATCGCCCGTCGGATCACCGCGCGAGGCGCGCACCAGCTGCCGCAACTCACGCCGATCACCACCGGGGTACTTGGCCAAAAATGCTTCGACCCCTTCATCGCCAGCATCGAGCAGGCGCGTGCGCCACAGCTCGCTTAGCTGCTCAAGCTGCTTTTCTTGTGAACTCGGACCTGGCCCCCGACCAATCGCTTCTGCAATCGGCGCGATGTCCGTATCGCGCAACAAAGAGCCAATCCGGCGCAATTGGCGGCCTTGTGCGCCGCGCTTCAGCTTGCGCCACACCTCCACAGCTTCCAACACCTCCGCGCTGATCGGCAAATGTTGAAGTTCCCCGAGCGAGAGCTCTGTGAGTTTTTGCCCCAACTTGCTCACTGCTTCAGCTTCACGCTTGACTTGGCTTCTGCTGGGGCCCGCCCAACCTAGAGCATCAACCTCTTCGCCAGCTTCCGACTCCGAAGCGGGCTCGTCGACGACGTTCGCCACAACAGGCGAATCCGGAGCCCGCAGCTCCACCACTTTCGGCGGAAAAGGCGAATCCGGATCGGGATGAGGTTCACTCGGCATCCCACCACTTGGAAAGCTGTGCCTGAGAGCGGCGCGGATGAACGGCGTAGTGGGAGGTGTCGTTGTACGTCATGAGGCGCGCTCGGACCGGGTCTTTGAAGTCGAGCACGTTCAGGCAAGCGGGCGATTGATCGAGCCGGTCACGGTAGCCACGGGCATCGATCCCGAGCAGGGCGCACAAAATAAGCCGGATGGTGGCCTTGTGCGAAACGACGGCCACCGTCTCTCCAGGGTGACTGACGACGATCTCTCGCACCACCGGCAGCGCCCGCGACATCACTGAAGCGCCGGATTCACCCGCTTCGGGCGCATAGCTAAAAGGATCCTGCTCCCAAGCTAAATACTCGGCGGGAAAACGAAGCTCAACTTGCTTTCGGGTTAACTGCTCCCAGTGTCCATGATCGATCTCTCGCAGGCCCGGACGTTCTAGAGGCACCAAGCCATGCCCGTGGGCAATGAAGCCCGCCGTGTCCCGCGTGCGCTTCATCGGGCTCGTGTACACAGCGGCGAGCTTTTCGGTGAGCAAGCGCAGTCCGAGGCTCTCGGCTTGGTTCCGGCCTTCTTCGGAAAGGTCTACATCTGTTGAGCCCGCGAAACGATCCTCAGCCGTGAGGACGGTGGCACCGTGTCGAATCAAGAGCATACGCGTCGTCATAGAATCCGCTGACTTCATCAACACAGCAGGCTGCACAAATCAACGCGCGCGATCATTGACTATTGACCCTACCTGGCAAAATCCCGAAAAATGGGCCGTTTGGCGCGCGACAGGGTGAACAAATAGCGGGCCCGGCGGCCCACTCACAGCGAGGGAAGCATGGACTTCATACAGGCCAAGAATTACACCGCTGTGCCCCCAGGGCGCATCATTGAGCTCGTGGTGCTCCACACGATGGAGGCTTCTGAAAAGCCTGGAACCGCGCGTGCGGTGGCGCGCTGGTTCGCCGGGGCCAATGCTCCACAATCAAGCGCACACTATTGTCTCGACAGCACTGAAGTGGTGGCTTGCGTGCGTGAAAAGGATGTTGCCTGGGCCGCGCCCGGCGCCAATCGCAACGGCATCCATTTGGAACACGCTGGCTTTGCGGCCCAGAGCGCCGTGAATTGGGCCGACGCCTACTCCCAAGCCCTGCTAGATCGTTCCGCGACGCTCTGTGCTGAAATCTGTGAGCGCTATTCCATTCCTCCGGTGCGGCTCAGCGCAGCGGATCTCATCGCTAAAAAGCGCGGGATTTGTGGCCATATTGAGGTCACGCAGGCCTTCAAGAAATCGACACACACCGATCCGGGCAAGAATTTTCCTTGGGAGAAATACCTGGCGCTAGTTGCAGCAAAGCTCGCAGAAGCGGCGCGGCCCGCTTTGCCCCAACCCAACGCCTAACTTGTATGGCCGTTAGCTTGCGGGCACGGGTGAAATCGGTGAGGGTGCAACCGGTGTCTGAGCCGTGAAGCTGAGCTTTCCATCCTGGGTGCGCTCAGCGAGAATGTGGGTGCCGGGTGGAAACTCGCCGCCGAGGATGCGCTGTGCCAAAGGATCTTCAACTTGCTTCTGGATCGCGCGCTTCAGGGGTCGCGCGCCAAACTGCGGATCGAAGCCTGTTTCTGCCAAGAAGTCCTTCGCCGCATCGCCCATTTCGAGCACCAAATCGCGCTTCGCGAGGCGTTTTCTCAGGTAAGCGAGCTGTATATCTACGATGTTCCTGATCTGTTCGCGCCCGAGGCGCCCATAGATAACAATCTCATCCAGACGATTGATGAACTCTGGCCGAAAGTGCGTGCGGAGCGCAGCGAGTGCCATCTTCTGTGAGAGATCTTTCTTTTCTTGATCGCTCAGATCGGTACGACCTTCAATTTCTCCGAGCTCTGTGGTTCCAATATTGCTCGTAAGGATCACCACCGTGTTCTTGAAATCAACGGTGCGCCCTTGGCCATCGGTGAGCCGACCATCATCGAGCAATTGTAGGAGCGTATTGAAAACGTCGGGGTGAGCCTTTTCCACTTCGTCGAACAGGATCACGCTGTACGGGCGACGCCGCACGGGCTCCGTGAGCTGGCCGCCCTCGTCGTACCCGACATAGCCCGGAGGGGCACCGATCAGCCGCGAAACGGCGTGCCGCTCCATGTACTCGCTCATATCTATCCGGATCATCGCGCGCTCGTCGTCAAACAAGAACTCCGCCAACGCGCGGGCCGTTTCTGTCTTTCCGACGCCGGTTGGCCCCAAAAAGAGGAATGAGCCAATCGGACGATTCTCATCGCCCAAACCGGCACGTGAGCGACGCACGGCATTGGCAACGGCGACCAGCGCTTCATCCTGGCCAATGACACGTTGCCGAAGATCTTGCTCCATCCGGAGCAACTTCTGCATCTCACCTTCCAGCATTTTTGAGACTGGCACCCCGGTCCATTTGGACACGATGGCCGCGATATCTTCATCGCCGACTTCCTCGCGCAAGTAGGAGCCGTGCTCCTGCACGCGCGCGAGCTCGGTGTGGAGCTCCGCTGTCTTTCGCTCGACGGCTGGCAGGGTGCCATAGCGAATTTCAGCCGCTTTTCCGAGATCTCCGGAGCGCTCCACCTGCTCGGCTTTGAGCTTCAGATCTTCGGTCTCGCGCTGCACGTCGCGCAATTGCGAAATCACCTCTTTTTCCTTCAGCCACTGGGCGCGCATCCGATCGCGATCGCTAGAAAGCTCCGAGATCTCGCGTAACAAGGCCACCAGCCGCGTCTGGCTCGCCTTATCGGGTTCGCGCTTGAGCGCTTGCTCTTCGATGCGAAGCTTCAACAGCTTGCGGTCTACCTGATCGATTTCGACCGGCATGCTGTCGATCTCCATCTTGATCTTGCTGGCGGCCTCGTCGACCAAATCGATCGCTTTGTCCGGCAAAAAGCGCTCGGTGATGTAGCGATGGCTGAGCGTTGCCGCGGCCACCAACGCCGAATCCTTAATCCGAATGCCGTGGTGTGTCTCGTAACGCTCCTTTAACCCACGCAAAATCGCGATCGTGTCCTCAACCGACGGCTGATCAACCATCACCGGCTGAAAACGCCGCTCAAGTGCCGCATCTTTCTCAATGTGTTTTCGGTACTCATCGAGAGTCGTCGCGCCAATGCAGCGGAGCTCGCCCCGCGCCAGCGCCGGCTTCAGCATGTTTGCCGCGTCCATCGCACCTTCGGCAGCGCCCGCACCCACCAGGGTGTGCAGCTCGTCGATGAAGAGAATAATTCCGCCGCTTGAGGCTTCTACCTCCTTCAAGACAGCTTTCAACCGGTCTTCGAATTCACCGCGGAATTTCGCGCCTGCGATCATGCTGGCTAAGTCGAGCGCCAAGAGCTTCTTGTCGCGGAGGGACTCGGGCACATCTCCAGTGGCAATTCTGCGCGCGATACCTTCGGCGATCGCGGTTTTTCCCACGCCGGGCTCGCCGATCAAGACGGGATTGTTCTTTCCGCGACGACACAAAACCTGCATCACGCGCCGGATCTCTTCGTCGCGCCCAATCACGGGATCGATTTTGCCACGCTGCGCGAGCGCTGTGAGATCGCGAGTGTATTTCTCGAGTGCCTGAAATTTGCCCTCAGGATCTTGATCGGTGACGCGTTGGCTGCCTCGCACCGCCGCCAACGCATGCAAAAGCTTGTCGTATGAAAGCCCGTGCCGATCCAAGATCGCCTGGATATCTTTATCTTGCTTGGCACCGGCGAGCAGGAAATGCTCCACCGAAACAAAGTCGTCCTTCAGACGCTTGGCCTCATCTTCCGCAGCATGAAAAAGCGGCGTGGTTCGCCGACTTAACGAGGGTTCCCCGCCACCTGTCACACGAGGCAGTGTCTCCAGCCGTGCTTTGAAGTCTTCGGCGAGCTTCTTCGCGTTTGCTCCGGCCTTTTCGACGAGTGGCCCACCAACACCTTCCGGCTGCTCCAAAACTGCCACCATCACGTGCTCGGGAGTGACCTCCGGATTCCCTTGACGGGATGCCGCACTCACCGCAGCGCGCACCATTTCTTGACTCTTGATGGTCAGTTTGTCCATTTGCACGGATAGCTTCTCCTCACAGGTCGCCCAATCACGTTAACATCACATCCGGGGATGTGCGTTGCCGACCGCCACACCGAAAATAAGTCGCGCCTGGCCGAGATCAAGGGCGGCCGAGCAGGCTTAGCTTCTTTCCGTCTTCCGGATCACCAACTTAAGTCCGGACCAGACCTCACTCACGGCGCACACTTTGACATCGACAAACCCAAGCGGCAGCGCGACCTCGCGAATTGTGCCCTCCGTGATGTCCGTGGGCACTTTCGCAGCCTTTTTCGGCCACGACACCCAGATAAACCCCGTTTGTACGAGCTTCTTGCGCAACCCCAGCAAGTGCTTCGCCAAGAGTTCACGCTCGGTCACGAACAGGTGGGCGACCTCAACTGGGCGCGGTGCCTGAGCCACCAGCACCAGGCCTTCTGGCAACTCTCCCAGCCACGTTCGATAATCCGCGGGAGCCGCCAACACAAACACTGTAAGATCAGCTTTGAACCCGAGCTTCTTCTGTAGCGGAGTCCCCGAATAGCCGCTCAGGTTGCTCGCTTTGCCACTTCGCGCACTTGGCAACGACTTCCTCGGAGCTCGTTTAGCTGCCATGCCGAAACCCTACTCGGTGGGCTCCCGCCGCGCTTTAGATGTCCAAGTTGCGGACGTTGAGCGCATTTTCATCGATGAATTGCCGACGGGGCTCGACCTGATCGCCCATGAGCACGCTGAATATCTCATCGGCACGGATCGGATCGTGGACGCGCACCTGGAGCAACGTTCGTGCGTCGGGATTCATCGTCGTTTCCCAAAGCTGATCAGCGTTCATCTCGCCTAAGCCTTTGTAACGAGTGATGTGCAGCCCCTTGCGCGCACGCTCATTGATGAATGTTTCCAGAGACTCCGCATCTTCGAGCACGGTAGTTTTTGTGCCCTCCAGCGCCTCATACGGGGCCGGGCCAATCGAGCGAATGTCCTCCTGGATTGAAAGCATCTCTTGATACTCGGGAGCGGTGACCAAATCGGAATCCACCGTGGCAGCCCGGGTCGACGCACCGGGTCGAAAACGCGCCAGAATGCGCGCAGCGCCGTGCTCTTTGTCCCAATCCACCGTGACCGTGAGTGGGCACAAGTCTGGGTACCTGACTTCGAGCTGCTCCTTCAGTTGGCGGGCGGCTTCTTCCGTCTTCCCAGCATCGCGCAACGCTTCTTCATCGAGCGTGCTCGTTCGCATCAGCACGGCCACCACACGCGCATCGCAACGCCGATCGATCTTGGTGAGCAAATTCTTGTAAGCCTTGAGGCGAGTAGCGAGGTTCAAGAGTGGCACGCCTGAGATCGCATGGCCCTTGGCCGAGCGCACCGTGAGCGACTCCACACCACTTTCAACCAGGAAGCGATCGAGCGCCGCCTGATCTTTCATGAACAGCTCTTTTTTCCCTTTGCGCACGCCGAAGAGCGGCGGTTGCGCGATGTATAAATAGCCGTTTTCAATCAAATCCGGCATCTGCCGATAGAAAAACGTGAGAAGCAGCGTGCGAATGTGGCTGCCATCGACATCCGCATCCGTCATGAGAATCACGCGGTGGTAGCGAAGCTTTGAAATATCGAAGCCGCCCTTGTCCGCCAAGCCACAGCCCAGCGCCGAGATCAACGTGGCCACTTCTTGCGAACCCAACATGCGATCTAAGCGTGCGCGTTCGACATTCAGGATCTTACCGCGTAACGGCAAGATAGCTTGATAGTGCCGATCACGACCCTGCTTGGCACTACCACCGGCGCTATCGCCCTCCACAATATAGATCTCGCTGAGCGTCGGATCCTTGCTCTGACAATCCGCCAGCTTGCCTGAAAGCGTGGTGAGATCGAGCGCGCCCTTACGCACCACTTCGCGCGCTTTGCGCGCTGCTTCACGTGCTTTGGCCGCCAGCAGCGCCTTATCGATGATCTTCCGAGCTGTCTGTGGGTGCTCCTCGAAATAGCGGCTGAGCTGCTCGTTCACCGCGTTTTCGACGATGCCCTTCACTTCGCTCGAAACGAGCTTAGATTTCGTCTGGGAATCGAACGAGGCATCCGGGTGCTTCACGTGGATCACGCACGTTACCCCTTCGCGGGTGTCGTCACCCGTGAGCCCATTCTTAACATCCTTGAACAAATTCTGTGCGGTGCCGTAGTTGTTCAAGGTGCGCGTGAGCGCCGAGCGGAGCCCCGTGACGTGCGTGCCGCCGTCTTTGTTAAAGACGTTGTTCGTGTATGGAAGAATGTGCTCCTGATAGGCATTTGTCCACTGGATCGCCATGTCCACGATCACCGGCGTCTTGCCCTCGCCGGGGCTGAATTCAGCTGTGAACGCGATCACATCCTCGTGCACCGCTTCGCGCTTCTGGCTGAGAAGCGCCACAAATTCTTTGATACCACCTTCAAAAACATAGGTATCGCTGGCACCACCGTCGCGCTCATCTTTGAGCTTGACGATCAGGCCAGAGTTCAAGAACGCGATCTCCCGCAAGCGATTAGCCAGAATGTCGTAACTGTAATCGAGCAAGCTAAAGATTTCGTGATCGGGCTTGAATGTGACCCGGGTGCCGTGGCTGTCCGTTTCGCCGATAGCCTTAAGTGGCGCCTGCGGCACACCCCGACGATAATCCTGCGACCAAACCTTGCCCTCGCGCCGAATCTCGAGCCTGAGCTTTTCGCTCACCGCATTCACCGCGCTCACGCCAACCCCGTGCAGACCAGCGCTCACCTTGTAGCTCGAGTGGTCAAATTTGCCGCCGGCGTGCAACACCGTCATCACGACTTCTGCCGCACTCACCCCACGATCGCGCATGATGTCGACCGGGATGCCACGACCGTTGTCTTCGACCGTGACGCTGCCATCGAAATGCACTGTGACGCTAACTGATGAGCAGTACCCTGCGAGGTGCTCATCCACCGCGTTATCCACCGCTTCCCAGACGAGATGGTGCAAGGCCGAGCCATCGTGCACATCTCCCAAGTACATTCCTGGGCGCTTGCGAACCGCTTCCAAGCCTTCCAGAACCGTGATGTTGTTCGAATCGTAGGTGGGCGCTAACGGGTCAGCAGTCGGAACAATGGCTTCGGTCATTCAATCAAATGCCTCATTGATTTTGGGAGCACGAGATGCGACCCAGCGCCCCTCAGAAAAGGGCCCTTCCATATAGCTAAAAACGGGCGTCCAAGCAAGCCTCAACTAGCGAAAAAGATGCTGTTTTTGTGCTCTCGTCGCGCTTACGCAGAACGCCCACCGAGGGGCACTTTTGATCCCGAAAAATCGAGCTCATTAGGCGCGTTCAATCTGCCCCGCCTGGACACGCCACTCGCTATTTTCATGGTGTGAACGCCAGGGCGTCGTAAACAGTTCACGCCGCGTGGTGGTGAGAAATATCTGGCTCTGACTGGCCGCCAGAAAGTCGTAAACGGCTAACGTTCGCGCCGGATCGAGTTCACTCGAAACGTCGTCTAGGAGCAGCACAGGATTCTTATTCCGAAGGCTCCGCACACAGTCGAGTTCTGCGAGTTTAAGCCCAAGAGCTAGAATTCTTTGTTGGCCTTGAGACGCGTGTTTCCGGGCGGAACGACCGAGGATTTCTAGAACGAGCTCGTCCCGGCTGGGTCCAAAGGTCTGACTGCGACGCTCCGTATCGAGCACTCGCCGTTCTGCCAACGCCTTTTGGTATTCAGCTTCATCCAACGAGCCTCCGGGTCGATGGCGCGCCTCAAAGCTCAGTGTCGGGGCGGAAAGGCGCTCAAACGCGCTCTTTAGGGCAAGGATCAAGTCCTGTGCCGCGTTCGCGAGGGCAGCGCCATAGCGGACGCCATGACGCGCCATCACGGCTTCGAGGGCCTCCAATTCAGGGGCGTGAATGCCTCGAGTCTGCAGCACCCGCTGGCGGCTGCGGGCGGCATAAGCCAACCGAACTCGATCTTCGGCGCTTCTTGGACTCGCATACAGAGCCACACGTCGAAGCAAGCGGCGTCGCACGGTCGCGGCTCCCGCCACGAGGCCGAGATCACCCGGATGAAAAACCACCACCGGAGTTTGGACAGCGAACTCAGCCATCGAAGTGGGCTTTTTGCCTGCCAAGAAGAAGGACCGCTCCTTCTTGCCCACCACGGCTCGTTGTTCGCGCACCAGCCCCGACTCAAGAATATCAGCCGAAACCGTGGCGCTGGCTTCGCCCTCGCTGATCAGCTCCGCGAGACGTTCCGCGCGAAAGGAACGGCTCGTGGCAACGAGATACAGCGCTTCAAGCACACTTGTCTTGCCCTGACCGTTATCTCCAAAAATGAGATTGAGCCCCGGCCCCGGCTCGAAGTCGAGCCTCGCCAGGTTTCGGAGGCAACGGATTCGAAGCCGTTGAAAACTAACTGTGCTTACCACAGGTTCAGCCATACCGGCTAACCGCACCCAATCAGATGCGCATGGGCATGATCACGGCAACTTGGCTCGTGTGCTTGGCTTGCGTTGCCGGTTGCACGACAGCCGGATCCAGTTCGCCACTCAGGCCTAAAGCTATCTCATCGTCCTCGACGGCTGTGAGCACATCCAAGAAATAGCGAGCATTGAAGCCCACGGTCATTTCGGGACCGTCGTAATCGACTGCCACTTCGTCGAAGCCTTCGCCACTTTCTGGGCTCTCGCTTTCAAAACGGAGTCGCCCTGGCGTAACCGTTAACTTGACACCACCTGTGCGATCACTTGCTGCTATGGCAACGGCTTTGAGCGCATCCGCCACTGCCAGCCTCGGAGCCGTCACGATGCGTTCGCTGCTCTCCGGGATCACTTGTTGGTACGGCGGGAATTGCGCGTCCACCAGCTTCACGCTGAACCGAAAGCCCGATAGCGAAAAGAAAGCATTAGGCCCGCTTTGCACGATCTGAATCGAGGCATCGGCACCCCCCTCTTTTTCGCTCTTGGTCTCATCGCACAGGCGTTTCAGCTCCATCACGCCCTTCAGCGGGATCAGCATCGAGGCTTGGGCCGAGCGCCCCGGTTCAAACATTTCCATCTTGCTCAAGCGGTGCCCATCGGTCGTCACCATTCGAACCGCTTCGCCATCCCACTCAAAGAGGGCGCTATTCAAATGCAAGCGCGTCTCGTCCGTTGAAATCGAGAAGTGCGTGGCCGCGATCAAGCGCGACAGTAACTCCACCTGAAGCGAGAGCACACTCGCATTCGGATCCGGCTCGGGCAGCGTCGGAAACTCTTCCCCAGGTATGCCGTGCAGTGTGTAGCGGCGCGCAGAGCCTACGGCGCGCAAGGTGCTATTTGCCGATCCGTTGGCGGTCTCGATTGAGATCTCGCCTTCGGGCATCATGCGCACACGCTCGAGGAGGTCCTTGGCGCCTAGCGCGATGCTGCCTGGCTTCTCGACCTTGGCGTTCACGCTACTCGTGACGGCGAGGTACAGATCAGTGGCTGACAATCTCAGCTTATCATTTCCAAGCGTCTGCAGCGCCACGTTGCCGAGTGCCGGCATTGTGCTCTTTTTATCCGCAACGCCTTGGCATCGCGTCAAAACGCGAATGAGGTCCCTCTTGCTCACGACGACATGCATTGGGCTTCTCACTAGCCGGGCTCTGGCCTCACGGCTAGCACTGGTGTGCGGGATTGCTTGAAGGCCGAGCTTGGGGGCGGAAAGCTACAGGTCGCTCTAGTTGCTTTGGACAGGTAAAACAGGAAACTCGGACTGCGTTCTTACTCTTAATCTATTTATTTAAATTTCGTGGTGATAGAAGGGCCTGTGAAGTCTGGGGATTAGTCTGGAAGATGCTGATATTGTTTACTATTATAGCGGGTGCCTTGTTGATAAACTCAGGGGCGAGCTGATGCCAGACGGGGGATAGCTTAGAGACCTACCCCAGCTCCACAGGCTGATACCGAAACCATCCGCAGACTTACCCCGAGTTTATCCACAGCCTGTGGATTATTGGATTTGTTAAGGTTTTGTGTCGGTCTCGCGACAGTTGTTCAGGCATCGGCCGTATGGCTTGCAGCGATGCGAGCCGTGAAACGGGATCAACCTGCACGCTCAGCCAGCTGTTGGCGGAGCTGAATCAGTGCAGAAAGCAGCGCTTGGCGGGCGCGCTCGTAGGTTTTAGGACCGATGCTCGAGCCGGCCCTCGCCTGTTCAAGCCCTCTCAATTCATCCAACAGCACACGTTGAGCCTGCTCGAGTTCTGAGATGTCCAGGGCGTGCTCACGAGCTCCAGTGGTCGGGCGTTTCTTGGCAGATCGAGCGGCGCGCACACCCAGGAGGGCGATCAAAAATGCCCCTGCCACCACCCAAATCCGCACCAGCCCAGTCGTGGGCAAACCTGAAAGCACGACTTCTGTCTGGCTCAGTTCCCCGTCCCGCGTTGCGATATTCTGTGCCCAAATGATCAAGCGGCCATCGGGAGCCGTGTCTTCCTTCACCTCGCCGAAGCCGTTCACCTCAAGCTTCATGCCGTGCCCGCGCTCAACGATCACGCGCGATTCAATGGCGTTTGGCAAAAAGGCGAGCTTGAAACGCTGCTGCTCATCATTGGTGTTCGGGATTTGAAACCGAAATCTCAGGTCGTGGTGACGGTAGGGCGTAAAGCTGCCAGTTAACCGCGCGATGCCCGAATCTTCTTCGAAACGTGGGCCTTGCTTGTTGTCGTCGGTGAAGGCCTTCGCTCCATCGGGGAGCCTGATCGCATAGCCGTGGGGCTTGAAGGTGAGCGGCCCATGGTTGCTCAAACGGACCAGCGCTTGGACTTGGAAGACTTCGTCGCGCGGCTCAACGCTATAGAGCGCTCGGGTGGTGATCTGGGTTTGGGTGACGTCACTTGTGGAAGGAAAGACGTGAAGCCGGAGCCGTATGCCCACGTCGGGCCCGAGATTGTGGGACTCTGAGCTGTAACTGGCGCCGGCGTAGTCGACGAAAATTTGATAGTTGTAACTGGATCCTATTGCCAATCCATCGAATTGAACGCGGCCCGCGGCGTCGGATTTGGAGAGCTTTTCGCTGTCTTTTTGGCCTTCAGCGATGCTTTCAAAGTGGATCCCCAAGCGCACGCTTTGGCCCGCCACCGGCTGATTCTTGTCGTCTAAGATCTCTGCGACGAGGGTTCCCATCCGGAGTGAGGGATCAGCGGCGCTGCTGTCGGCGAGCGGATCTTCCGGCGCGGCGCTAGAATGTGGGGCACCGGCAGCTCGGGTTCCCGGCGAGGCTGATGCGGGTGCGGCCGCGGGGGTCTGCGCTCGGGCAGACGAAACCATGACAGCCGAGAGCGACGTGCCGAGGAGCAGCGAAGCTGCAAGAAACCTGTACGTGCGTGTGCGCGGCGGCATCAGCTCGGCTCCTCTGGGCTGGCTGACACGGGGTCTCCGTCAGTGTCCGTTCGTGAGGCTTTTTTCGCGGCTTTCTTGGCGGTGGGCGCGGCGAGCAAGCTGGCAGCCAATGCCTCGACTTCGGCCTTGCTGCGCGCGTGGCTTTCATCCAGCAGGGCCATCAGCCGCTTGGCTTCACTTCGGTAGTGGAGCGAGAGCTCTTGGTAATCTTCGGCACTGATCTTGCCCACTCCGCGCTCAAACTCGAGATCCTTAAGCGCACGGAGCACAGACTGCTTCTGCTCTTCCTCGGCGCTGGGACGCGCGAGGCTCAAAGCTTCATCCAAGCTCAGCTTGGACTTCCCGCTCAAGCTCTGAAGGCTCCACCAGAGGAGGCCCAGAGTCAGCAACAAGAACGCTCCAGCCAACACCAAGAAGCCGGCAGCCACGCCACGCGACGCACCCATTAACACAGCCAAAGCAAGGACGAGCCCTCCGAGCCCGCGCCGGACCCAGAGTTTGGCCAAAAATGCCTGAAAATTTAGCGAAGATGGTTCACTCACCGAAATCACGTCGGCGCCTTAGGCTCTGCCCCACGCCTACCACTAAGCCCAAGCCAAGCGCCAGCACGATCCCCAGATGCTCATTCCCCAAATCGCGAGGCCCGACCATGGCAGCGGCGCTCTCAGGCAAACGTGGCCGGGTTTTGGCGTAGGCCAACGACGGACTCATCGCGAGCCAGATCGAAAACACGATACCCGCAGCGGCGCCTGAGGCTGTCCGCACTAGGCTCCAGACTCCGACACGGCCGTACGAGAACTGAGGCCACAGCGACAGCAACGTGCCCATGATCAGCACGCCGACCCCTGCCCAAATCCACGACACGAGGGGCTTCACGTGGAACTGAAAGGTTGCCTGCTTCGTCGAAGGATCTACCCGCCCGACGACGCTGTAAAAATCATCCCAAAACGTGCGCAGAATGCTGACTTCAGTCGTCGTTTGCTGTTGACGTGTGTAGACGAATTGCGCTGGACTCACGCTGCCCATGTACTTGCCATTCTTGGCCAGATCCAGGCTCGCGATCACCCGACGCTTACTCACGTCGGACTGCTCTTCCAGACTGCACCCGCCGCCATCGGGATGCATACTCGGACACATGCGCGCGCCCCTGTACGTCACCGTGTAGGCGCCGATTTCGAAGGTTTGCCCGACGGTAAGGCTTGTTTCCTTGTCCTTGTTCCAAGCGCCGCCCGCGAATCCGATGAACATGAACACGATCCCGGTGTGCACAATGTAGCCTCCGTAGCGCCGTCGATTCTTAGTGATCAGGCGGAAGAGCGCAACACTCACGCTCTCTTCTTCACCGCGTTTTTCAGCGGCGCTCTGCCGTGCGGCAATGCCGCGCGCAAACTCTTGAATCACGACGGCCACGTTGAATGCTGCTAAGGCGATCGTCAGCAGAGGGGACACAGAGCCGAGCTTCTGAAGAATCACTCCCACGGCACCCGGATAAAAAACATCGTTCTCGACCAGCGCCGGAAACCCCAGCGCACGTCCGAACACCAGGTGCAGCGCTGCACCCGCAAACAAGGCCGCGAGCGGCCAGACGAAGCTCTTCTTCAGCAGTTCCGGGCTTGTTTTACGCCACCCGAACAGGGGTGCCAAGCCCATCAGCGCGAAGATCACCAGCCCGATCGGGGCCAGCCAGCGATTGAAGAAGGGTGGGCCAACGGTCGCGTTCTCTTGCCACAGCCATTCGCTGATCTTTGGAAATAAGGTCGCAATCGCGATGAAGGACATCGCACCCAATAGCGCCCAATTGTTGATGACAAACATGGCTTCGCGGCTGGTGACCGCTTCAATCTCGGTCTTGGCTCGAAGGAGCGGCAAGCGCCACACGATCAGGCCCACGGACGTCGCCACAATTAGCCCCATGAATACCAAAAAGTAATTGCCGATGCTGCTTTGCGCGAAACTATGAACGCTCGTGATCAACCCCGAACGAGTGAGGAAGGTGCCAAAGATCGTCATGAAGAAAGTGAGGCAAATCAGGAAGATATTCCACACTTTGAGCATGTTGCGCCGCTCTTGAATCATCGTTGAATGCACGTAAGCCGCGGCCGTGAACCATGGCAGGCAGGCCGCGTTCTCTACGGGATCCCATGCCCAGTAGCCTCCCCACCCGAGCTCTTCGTACGCCCACATCATCCCCAACCAATTGCCAATTGAAAGGAACAGAAAAGCAAACAGCATCCATTTGCGAACGGCGATGATCCATTCGTTGTCTAAGCGGCCGGTAATCAGTGCTGCGATCGCGAAGGAGAAAGGCACCGAGCACCCGACGAATCCTGTGTAGAGCGCCGGCGGGTGAATGATCATCCAGTAGCTTTGCAGCAGGGGGTTTAAGCCTTCGCCATCGGGCGGGCTCGTAGCAATCGTGGTGGCGAACGGATTTGCCGAGAAAATCAGCACGATCGTGAAAAACGAGACGATCACCATCAAGGTGGCGATGACGTAAGGTTGAAGATCGCGATAGCGCCCTTTGAGCCAGCGGACAGTTAGCGTGATGTACACGCTGAGCAAGGCCGTCCACCACAGCAGCGACCCATCTTGCCCACCCCAGAGCGAGGTGAGGAGGTACGGCGTCGACATCGATCGATCACTGTAGCGAAGTACGTAGCGGATTCGAAAGTCGTGCGTCAGGAATCCGTAAGCCAACAGCAACACGGCAAAGCCCACCATGGCGCTTGTGGCGTAGGCACCTGCGCGCGCAGCTTGCAGCAGTCGCGGCTTACTCCGGCCCGCAGCGACTGCGACGGCAAAGGTGTACGCAGCGCACAGCAGGATCCCATAAATGACGGACGTTCCTAGTTCGGGCAAACCAACTTGCGGGGGGCTCCACATAACGGAACGGGAGCTTAGCCGAATGTGCTGAGCGGTCGAGGTTCCGGCTGACTGGCACGCGACGGTATCGAACGGAATCTAGTTGATTACGGTCGTTCCGACGTCCTCGCCCAAACAGACTCGGCGGATATTTCCTGGAATCATTTGAAAAACTCGGATTGGCAGCCCGTTCTCACGACACAGTGCGACCGCAGTTGAGTCCATCACGCCCAAGTGGTCCCCCAAAAAACGGTCATACGTCACAGTCTGCAAGAGGCGCGCATCGGGGTGGCGCTTAGGATCGCGATCGTAGATGCCGTCCACCTTCGTCGCCTTGAACAGGCCATCGGCACGGATCTCCATTGCACGCAGAGCTGCCGCCGTGTCTGTCGAGAAATACGGATTGCCCGTGCCCGCCGCAAAGATCACCACGTTGCCGCGCGCCAAATGACGCATCGCGCGGCGCCGAATGTAAGGCTCCGCAACCTGTCGGATCTCGAGTGCCGTCATGACGCGCGTGGGAACATCGCAGCGTTCGAGCGCATCTTGGAGGGCGAGTGAATTGATGACTGTCGCCAGCATGCCCATGTAGTCGCTCTGCGCACGGTCCATGCCTTCGCTGGCTCCGCGCAAGCCACGAAAGATATTGCCGCCTCCAACGACGATCCCGATTTGGACGCCCGTGGCGTGCACTTCCTTCAGCTCAAGCGCCGTGGCTTTGAGCGTGGCCGTGTCGATGCCAGAGCCCCCTTCTTTTCCGCAGAGCGCCTCGCCGCTCAGCTTGACGACTACGCGTTGGTACTTGAGGCTTTCTGTCGGTTTGGGATCCACACCGCACAGTTACTCTAGGCGCGTGCAATCGAGCAATGGGCGTTTGCCTGGATGGCTCTGGCTCGGCTTTCAAGGCCGTAGTATTCCTGGGTCTAGATGAGATGCCCTGTGAGCTCCAATCCGCCCCGGCTTTCCGGTCGTCAAGTCAGCGTGGGCGTCGGGGCGCTAACTTTCGCCCTTTGCATCGGCGGATGCGATGACAAAGCGAAGGGTCCGGCGGGTGACGCCGGGAGCAAGGCGGTTGCGAACGGAGCACCGGGGCAAGAAAGCTTCGGTCTTACCCCGGAACTTCAGAAAAAAGTTCTGGCGCAGATCGGCGACACCACCATAACGCTGGGTGACTTCGCTGCCATCTTAGCGCGCATGGATCAGTTTGAACGTTTGCGTTATCAATCTCCCGATCGTCGCAAGCTCTTGCTCGACGAAATCATCAAAGTGGAGCTTTTGGCGCAGGAGGCCAAACGCCGCGGACTGGACAAAGATCCCGAAGTAGAGCTTCGCTTGCGCCAAGCGTTGCGCGACGAGTTGAAGCGCGAACGACTGAAAAACGTGCCAAAACCGGACGAAATCCCGCCGGCCGAGGTGCAAGTCTACTATGCCGCCCATCGCGCCGAATATGCGGATCCAGAGCGTCGGCGCCTGGCCCACATTCAGCTGGGTTCGCGCGCCAAAGCCGAAGAAGTCTTGAAGCTCGCACGCGTCGCAACAGCCGAAAAATGGGGTGAGCTAGTGCGCGATTTTTCGCTCGACAAGAAGACCTCGAGCAGTGCTGAGCCTGCAGAGCTGCGTGGTGATCTTGGAATTGTTTCGTTACCGGGTGAGAAAGATGCCGCGGCACTTGTCCCAGATGAACTCAAGCGCGCCGTCTTTGAGATCGCGGAGCTCGGAGGCGTGTCTCCCAAGATCGTCGAAAGTCAGGGCCAGTTCCACATCGTGCGACTCACGGGCAAAACCGAAGCACGGCAGCGCAGCTTAAGCGAGGCGGAGCGCACGATTCGGGTGGCCTTAGTGCAGAGCAAGATCAAGGCAGACGAGGCCGCTTTTGAGCAAGAATTGCGAAAACGTTATCCTGTAAAGATCGATGCTGCGCAGCTCGCCGGACTGAAGGTGAGCACGGCTGCACGTGAAGCTGTCCCAGCTCCGGCGCCGAAAGTGCGCCCGTGACGGAGTTGTATGCCTTGAGCGGCGCTGGCCAGGCGCCGCGTCCCGAAGATTGGCGCTGGCAGCTTCAGCACTCCACGCGCAGCCTTCTGGATCTCGAGCGTTCGCTCACGCTCTCGCCTGCTGAAGTGGAGGGCGCTCAGGCGGCGGAGCGAGCGGGCTTACCGATCGCGATCACTCCGTATTATCTTTCCCTCATCGATGCTCACGATCCCGCCTGCCCGATCCGCTTGCAAGTCGTGCCGAGGGCCGAAGAATCGAGCATTTCTCCGGGCGATCTGCGGGATCCCCTGGGCGAAGAGGCGCACGAGGTGGCCCCGGAGCTGATCCAGCGTTACCCCGATCGCGCGCTCCTTTTCGTGACCGATCGCTGCGCGGTGTATTGCCGTTTTTGCACCCGCAGCCGCATCGTGGGCAATGGCGGTGGGTCGCGATCACTGGCAAAGCTCGATGCAGCGTTCAATTATTTGCGCGCGCATCCTGAGGTGAAAGATCTGATTGTGAGCGGTGGTGATGTCCTCACGCAAAGCACTGACCGCATTGTCCAAGTCTTGAAGGCGCTCCGCGAGATCCCAAGCATTGAGACCATTCGCTTGGCGACGCGTGTCCCAGTGGTGCTGCCCCAGCGCATCAATGAGGAATTATTGAGCGCACTCCGGCCTTTTCATCCACTTTGGGTGATGACGCATTTTAACCACCCGAAGGAGCTCACGCCTGAAGCGCGCGCTGCGTGCAACCGTTTGGCAGACAGTGGCTTCCCTATCAATAATCACACCGTGCTGTTGCGGGGCGTGAACGACAACGCCGCTGTGCTCACGGAATTATTCCGTGGCCTGGTTCGCGAACGCGTGCGCCCCTACTATCTGCTCCAAGCCGATCCCGTTCAGGGCACTGGGCACCTGCGTACACCGCTCGCCGTAGGTGTGGAGATCATGCGCCAGCTTCAGGGTCGCTTGAGTGGCATTGCGCTGCCGAAGTTCATTGTGGATACCCCGCATGGGAACGGTAAAGTGCCTGTTTATCCGGACTATATCGTTGAACGCGCCCCTGGGCGCACCCGCTTCCTCAGCCCGACGGGTGTGCTCGTTGATTATTTGGATCCTCCGCTATGAGCGACACCTCACGATTTTCTGCCCTCGACCAACTCTCCGCCCTCAACGCGCTAGCGTTAGCTGGAGGTGGCGAAGAACGCATTCAGAAGCAGCACAGTGCAGGTAAGCTCACCGCGCGGGAACGCTTGGAGCTCTTGCTCGATCCGGGGAGCTTCCTGGAGCTGGATCGGTTGGTCGTGCATCGCTGCGCGGATTTTGAGATGGGCGAGCAGAAAGCCGTGGGCGACGGGGTGGTGACCGGAGCCGGCACGGTGGATGGCCGTCAAGTATTTGTCTTTGCTCAGGATTTTACTGTGTTTGGTGGGTCTCTGGGCGCCGCACATGCCAAGAAGATAGTGAAAGTGATGGATCTGGCGCTCAGGGTGGGTGCGCCGCTGATTGGCCTGAATGATTCGGGTGGGGCACGCATTCAGGAAGGCGTGGAATCGCTCGGTGGCTACGCCGACATTTTTCTGAAGAATACTTGGGCCTCCGGCGTTATCCCGCAGCTCAGTGTGATCATGGGCCCGTGCGCGGGGGGCGCGGTGTATTCGCCGGCCCTCACTGATTTTACCTTCATGGTCGAAGGCACCAGCTATATGTTCATCACGGGTCCAGATGTGATCCGTACAGTGACTCAAGAAGAAGTCAGCAAAGAAGAACTGGGCGGCGCACACACCCACGCGACGACGAGCGGAGTTGCCCATTTTTCAGCTCCGAATGACGCTCAAGCCCTCGCTCAAGTGCGTAAGCTTCTGAGCTTTCTGCCCAAGAACAACGCCGAGGATCCGCCGCGCAGCCTCGGAAAGGATCCGGCGGATCGCCAAGTGCCAGAGCTGGATTATTTGGTGCCCGAAGAGAGCAACAAGCCTTACGACATCAAGACTCTGCTGCTGCGTGTGGTGGATGATGCGGACTTCTTTGAAGTGCACTCTGGGTTTGCACGCAACATCGTGGTTGGCTTCGCGCGCATGGGCGGGCGCCCGGTGGGGATCGTGGCGAACCAGCCCGCCTATTTGGCCGGGGTATTGGACATTCAAGCCAGCATCAAAGCCGCGCGTTTCGTGAGGTTTTGTGATTGTTTCAATCTGCCCATCATCACCTGGGTGGATGTTCCGGGGTTTCTGCCCGGGGTCGATCAGGAGCATCGCGGCATCATTTTGCATGGCGCGAAGCTCTTGTTCGCGTTCTCGGAGGCTACCGTGCCCAAGCTCACGGTGATCGTGCGGAAGGCATATGGCGGCGCGTACGATGTGATGAGTAGCAAGCACATTCGGGCCGATGTGAACATCGCTTTCCCGACGGCGGAGATCGCCGTGATGGGTCCAGATGGTGCTGTGAACATCGTGCACCGGAACGCCCTTCAGAACGCGCCAGATCCGGAAGCTCTGCGTGCAAAATACACGGCGGAGTACCGCGAGATGTTTGCCAATCCATTCAAAGCGGCAGAGCTGGGCTTTGTGGATGAAGTGATTCAGCCGCGCGCCATCCGGCAACGCCTGAACCAGTGGCTCGATATCTTGAAGGATAAGCGCGAGAGCTTGCCCGCGAAAAAGCACGGAAATATGCCGCTCTAATTCGTCTTTTTGGCGAGGCTCTGGCGCTTCTTGGCGGCCGGCCGCACCCGCTCCACCGGCGAGCGCGAACCAGGCTCGACAAGCACCCGCCGGATGCGATACGGAAGGTTGCCTGAGCCCTGTTATGGGTCCGTCAACAGCGCAGCTTGAATCCCGCCAGGCCCGGAAGGGAGCAACGGTAGAGAAAAGCGGGTGTGACGGGCCCGCTCAGATCCCGAACATTTCGATCACTGCGCCATTGTGGGCGAGGGGGGCATCGAGCGCGTAATATTCGAGAGTGGTGGCGACGTCTTCAGCGCTCATCCTGGGCTCGAAGCCCGTGCCTTTCAGCATATCGGTGGCGACCGAGCCCGGAAGAATCGCAGTCGCTGTTAATCCGGTATCGCGCAATTCTTCGGCCAGGCTTTTCGTAAATCCGGTGAGTCCCCATTTGCTGGCATTGTAGGCGGAGGCGTTGGCTGTCCCGAGCGTAGCCGAGATACTGGACACGAACACGAAGCGGCCGCTCTTGCGCGCCAACATGCTCGGCAACAAGGCTTGCGTGAGTAAAAAAGGCGCGCGCAGATTCACCGCGAATTGCTCTTCCCACGCCGCGAGCGGGAGTTGCTCCACCGAGCCTCGGTGCAGGACGCCCGCGTTGTGAATGACGGCATCCGGTGCCTCGCCAAAGTTCAAGATTTGCATGGCAGCGCGTAGAATTTCCGCCGGCTGAGCAAGATCGCATTCGAGCTTGAGGCACGCCACTCCTGATTCTGAAAGCTCCTCAGCCGCCTCAGCGAGCTTTTCAGAAGCGCGCCCGAGCAGCGCCAAACGCACGCCCCGCCGACCGAGCCTCCGCGCTGTGGCGCGCCCAATCCCGCGACTCGCACCCGTAACGACCACGAACGTCATACGCCGTGCGCTGAACTCCGACTGAGCGCTAAAGTGAGGCAGGCCATCAACTCTGCCGAGAACGACGCGGAAGTGGCGATGGTCGTTACCTTTGCAAGCTCTCGCCCGGGAGTGCGCGCGCTCAAACAGCTGTGGGTAAGCGTGATTTCGCAATACGCTGCCTGAGCGCCGCCGTGTTGCATCAAGGCATCCACCACGCCTTGCCCAATTGCTTCCTGCAACGCCAAACGTCGGCTCAGCGCATCCACCAAGGACGCGAGCGTTCCAAGGCCAAAAAGCTGCTCGCCCGCCACATAACCTACGGTGGCGACACCGAGCGCGGGCAGCAGATGATGCGGGCAAACCGTAGCAAGATTGAGTTCGCGGAGGAGCACCCATTGGTGGCTCCGGGCAGGCTCTGCACTGCTCTCGGTTGTGGGATCGGTGCTGTCTGCTGGCGCTCTTGCTGTTGGGAGGCGTTCAACCGCTGCCATGGCGGCCTCCGAAAACAGCGCCTCCAGATCAACGTCGTAGCCTCGCAGCAGTTCATTCGCGAAAGCAGCTACCACTCGGGATGGCGTGTCGCGAAGCTCACTATCGTTCTTGGGATCAAAGCCTAATGCCTCCAAGAAATCGAGCACCGCGTGCTCGGCACGCCCGAGATCGCGGCCCATAGCTAATTCAGCAGACGAGCGCGAATTTCGTTATTCAGTGGGCGGCGCCCTAAATAGCCGGCGTCTAAGGAATGAAAGTGGCTCACACTCTCTTCGCCGTATTTCCAGCAAAGCCAGACCAACTTGCCCTCCACTTGCCCGAGAAAATCGACCAGGCCGATCGACGGATCTTTCACAGCTGCGCCCATTCCTTCAACCGCCCTCCAGCCAGCATCGTAGCGCCTCACCTGCTCACGGATTTTCTGCTTCAAGCGCAGCGCTTCTGCAGTGTCTGTGGCGCCATCGTTGAGGTAGCGAGGCGCCTCGCCCGAGACCCGTGTGAGCTCAGCCAAGCCGTGCTCAATCTCGCTGCGCAGGAGGAGCTGTGCCGCGACAATTTCGGAGAGCGGCGCGATGAGTGCGTCGGCTTCTTCAACCGAAAAGATCTTGTCGCTCATATTTGAACGCGCCATAGCACCTTGAGTGCGGTAGGAAGATATTTTTGAGCTCGCATCACGCTGCAATCACCGCATTTGTTGGGGAATAAATCACTCTTTTCGCAAACCAGGCAGCCCTTCAGGGCAACTTGTGTGGCCTTGAGCTCCGCCGCAAGCTCCTGCAGCTGCTCAACCCGAGCGCCCACCAGCGCCAATTGCGCGTCGAGCTTTTGGGTGATGGAGCGAGCCGCTGCGGCCCCCGAACAGTGTTCGCCTTTGGAACCAAGCAGCGTGCGGACGTCCTCAAGCGAGAGATCGGCGTGGCGCAGCTCCAAAGCCAGCTGAAGCTTTTCTATTTCCGTTGCCGCAAACAGGCGGTGGCCACCTTCAGCGCGTTCGAGCGGCTCAAGAATGCCTTCTTCTTCGTAGAAGCGTACCGTGCGCAGTGTGCTCGATGTCAGCCTCGCCATGTCCCCTGTGGTTAGTCTGCCGTCTATGCGACGATTGGCCAATCCAGGCTGCGCATCAGGCTTGGGCGACTCTTCAGGCATGGAGCGCAGTTAAGGTAAGAAGCAATCTGAGATCGGTCAAGGCGCCGGGGGGATGGGCGTGGCATTGGCGGCGCGTTTAGGGGGCATTTACCGGTATTTCCCGGGTGCTCGATCAGGCTGCCGGCCAGAGCAAGATAGAAAGCCGTGTGAGAAACAGATCAGCGATCAGAATGCTGATCGAAATCACGACTACTGTGCGTGTGGTGCTGTTGCCGACACCAGCGGTACCGCCACGTGTGATCATTCCAAAGTGACAACCCACGAGCGCGATGATTGCCCCAAAAAATGGCGTTTTAAACATGCCGCTCAAGAAATCCCGCACGGTGACGGTGCCGAGCGCGCTGCGCAAAAAGAAGCCGGCGGGGATCTGGAACTGAATATCAGTTATCAGCATGGCCCCCACAAATCCAAGCACGAGCGCGAAGGTGCTGAGGAAGGGCATCACGAGGATACTGGCGATGAGCCGTGGCCAGACCAGCTTCTTCAACGGATCCGCGCCCAGGGCTCGCACCGCGTCGATTTGCTCGGTAACCGCCATCGATCCCACTTCGGCCGCCATTCCCGAGCCGATTCTGCCGCCCACAATCACTGCCGTGAGCGTCGGGGCTAGTTCGCGCGTGAAGCTCAGGGCGATCACGCGCCCTGTGTATTCCATGCCGCCGAACTTCTGCAAACCGAACGCAAATTGCACAGCCATCACCATGCCAATAAATAGGCTTGTGACGATGACGATGCCCATCGACGCCACGCCGAGCGAATCCAACTGCTTGAGGATCGCTTTGCCCTCAAACGGGCGCCGGGTGGCGGCCTTCAGAACGCCGATGAACATGGCCGACACCATCCCCAGATGTTCAAAAAAAACCAGTGCGCGCGCAGCAGCACGTTGAGCGCGTGTTTCGGTGGGGGGCGGCGCCAGGCTCTCCCGACTCAAGCGGCCGGACTCGGGGGCCCGCTTATCTAGGGAGTCGCTCATCGGTTCTCCAGAGCGTGAAAACCATCGACAAAGCGGTCAAATTCGGTTGATTCACCGGCAAGTGAGTGGTCCTTGATCCAAAGAAAATCGTAGACACAAAGATCCTTCTTGAGCACAATCACAACAAACGTTTTAGGGACGCCATCGAGCTTTGCGGAAAGTGTGCTGCGGAGTGCAGCGCGGCCGTCCAGAGTGATCTCTTTCTGCTCGCCGGGCTCACGGTCGGTGAACTGCAAGAAAAGGTGCTGAGTCAAAGCGGTTAATGGAACGTCATCGCCATCCTTTCCGCAGCGCGCACCCAGAGCAATTGTGGCCTTCTGCGCGTCATCGCGAAAAGCGAGGAGTGTGCCTTCGGCCTCAATCGTCCGCCACGACGCGGGAATCGGCCCAACCTGAAATGAGAGATCTCCGCCGTGATAGACTTTGCCGTCAAAGCTGCTTGCCGCGCAGCTTAAAGCCAATTGAAAAAGCACTAGGGCGAAGCGGGTCAGCCGACGCGACATGAAGGCTCCGAACCTAGCAGATCCCTCTTTGACCGAACGCAGGCTTTTACTAGGCTCGGAGTTCGGCCCTCCTTGTTTCCCATCGGTGACCAGAACCCAACCACCCTGCGCCCCTGGGTCAACTATGCGTTGGTCGCAGCCAACGTGCTCGTGTTCGCCTGGCAGTACACGGCGGGCGTCCCGGAAAGCCTGTTAGCGGGTAGCTACGGCGTCGTGCCGGCAAGGTTCTTAAGCGACGTAGGCGGCGAACTGTTCACTGTCTTCACCAGCATGTTCATGCACGGGGGGCTGGCACACATCGGCGGGAATTTATTATTCCTCTACATCTTCGGGGATAATCTTGAAGATTCGCTGGGCCACGCACGCTACCTGCTGTTCTATTTGTTAAGTGGCATGGTTGCGGCGGCCGCTCAAATCGCCATCGGTCCGAGCAGTCACGCGCCGATTGTGGGCGCATCGGGGGCGATTGCCGGCGTGCTCGGGGGCTATTTGATCTTATTTCCGCGCGCACCGATCACCGTCTTTTTTGGGTTCTTGTTCTTGGTGTTTCCCGCCTGGATCGTGGTGGGGCAGTGGTTCCTTTGGAATTTGTTTCTCGGGCTGGGATCACTCGGGCCCGATAAGACCGGTGGAGTGGCTTTCTTTTCCCATATTGGCGGTTTTGTCGCGGGGCTTTTGTTGGTGCGCCCGTTGATTGGACAGCGCAAGCGCCCCACTGCTGAAAGCTGGAGTGGCTGGAAGCCGCCCCCGAAACGCCCACCGCCGAGTGACCCTTGGCGTTGAATGCTCGACCATTGCCGAGCTTGAGGCTAGCGTGGCGCCCACGAACGCATGACCACGCTGCCCCAGTTTTATAACACGCTCACTCGCACCACTGACACACTCGCTCCGCGTGTCGAGGGCCAAGTCAGCGTCTACTGTTGTGGACCGACGGTCTATGATGTGCCACACGCTGGCCACGCCCGTGCCGCTCTCATGCCGGACATCCTGGTGCGTTGGTTGAGAACCAAAGGTTTGGCGGTCACTTACGTGCGCAACCTGACGGACGTGGACGATAAGATCCTGAATCGCGCCGCTGAGACGTCGGAACCCCCGCTTAAGCTGTCCGCGCGCATGGCCCGCATTTATCAGGAAGAAATGGCGCTTTTAGGCTGTCTCGTGCCCGATCATGAGCCGAAAGTGAGCGAGCACATTTCGGCGATTGTGAGCCTGATTGAAAAGCTGATTGCCGAAGGCAGTGCTTACCGAGTGGTGATGCCCGCGGGCACCACCGATGTTTACTTCGCGGTGCGAAGCTTTGCCGATTATGGAAAGCTCAGCCGGCGCAAGATCGAAGATTTGCGCGTTGGGGCGCGCGTGGCAGCAGATGAAAGCAAGAAGGATCCGTTGGACTTCGCGCTGTGGAAAGGTGCTCCTCTCGATCAAATGGGTTGGGAGAGTTCGTTTGGCTTTGGTAGGCCGGGCTGGCACATCGAATGTTCAGCAATGAGCATGCAGTATTTGGGGTATGGCTTCGACATCCACACCGGCGGGATGGATCTGATTTTCCCTCACCATGAGAACGAAATTGCGCAGAGTGAAGCCGCCTGTCCAGGCTGCGGGCCCTTTGCGAAGGTCTGGCTGCACAATGGCTTTCTGAATATCGATAAAGAGAAAATGAGTAAATCACTCGGGAATTTCGTGACAATGCGCGACATTTTTGCGCGCAACGATCCGGAGGCCTTTCGCTGGTTCTTGCTGGCGGTGCATTATCGGGGGCCGTTGCAATTCGAGACGCACCGTTTTGAGGACGGCCGCGTCGTGTTCCCAGGCATTGAAGAAGCGGAAGCGCGCATTGATTATCTCTACGAGACGGTGGCGCGGCTGTCGACGCTCAGCGTTGCAGCGGCTAACAGTAAGCTACCCCCGGAGCTTCTGAGCTTTGAGAAAGGCCTGCGCGAAGCGCTGACACAATATAGTGCGGGGCTCGACGACGATCTCAACGCGCCGCTCAGCCTGGTGGCGATCGGGGAGCTCGCGAAGCTCAGCAATGAGCTGTGCGATTTGGCCAAGAAGCGCCGAAAAGATGCCGCATTTTTGGCAAACGCTGCCGCGCTTGGCAAGGAGCTCTTGGGAGCCATCGTTCACACCACGAGCACGCTTGGGTTGATGCAAGCCGAGCCTGGCGCTTATCGAGCGCGTACTCGAAAGCTGCGGTGCTCGCTGCGTGGGCTCAGCGAGTCAACGGTAGATGAGAAAGTAGCGGCGCGCATTGCGGCACGCGACGCGAAAGATTTTGCACGAGCGGACGAACTGAGAAACGAGCTACAAGGCTTGGGCATTGAGCTTCAAGATTCACCCGAAGGAACGACCTGGTCGGTGGGCGTGGTGCGCGCCTAGCTCGCGTGCATTGGTGACAAACTGCGCGTTTAGCTGACGTCTATTGGAGGCTGACGATGCCGGTATGCGCGCGAGACGGCCTGTTGGGCACTGCGGGTTAAACGCCGATAAAAAGCCGGTGAGCGAAGGTACGCTCCAGTTTGGCACGCAGCACCTTATCGGCAGCGGTTTCGATGTCGTACTCGATGCGCTTGAATTCAAAGCGCCGGGCATCCGAATCGTAAACGGTGTAGCTCGCGCGATTGTCGTAATCGCGTGGCTGACCCACGCTGCCGACGCTGACAATGTATTTTCGGTCGGGTTCTAGCTCGAAGTCGATCGGCGGAAGCTCCTCGACCGAATTGCCCTTGAGCTCAAAAACCTTGCACAAGTGCGAATGCCCGATGAGCGTGATGTGCCCAAGTGTTTCGTAGATGGGCAAGCATTCGCGGGCCTGCTCTGGGGCGAAAATGTATTCGAACTCCTCAAGCCGCACCGGTGAGCCGTGGCACAGGAGCACGTTGATGGCATCCAGGCGGATCTGGTAGGGCAGGGTTTTCAGCCACTCCATGTTCTCTTTTGAGATCATGCGCGCGTGGGTGTCGAGCGCATGACGAGCAGCTTCGTAGTAATAGGAATAATCCATGCGGCTCGCGACGGCCGCATCGTGGTTGCCCAAAATCGTCGCTTCGACGAGGCCGCGCACGATATCGGCGCACTCGTTCGGTGAGCCGCCGTAACCGACGGTGTCACCTAAGCAATAATACTGGTCGATGCGCTCATCTTTGAAGGCCTCAGTGACGGCACTCAGCGCCTCGTAGTTGGCGTGGATGTCGCTGAGGATGCCGATGCGCATATGAGGACAAACGATAACACGCTCGCGTCAGATCCAAGCCCCCTCCGGAGGGAGGAGTAATTTTGTAGCGCTTCGAGCTGGGCGCGAACTTCAGTTTAAAGCCAGACTGTTTTCACGCAGGACTTCAGGAAGTCAGGCGGAAGTGATGATTCGCTGCAGTGCTGCTGCTTCCCCGACGGGATACCACCCAGTTTCCGCTATGCTCCCGCCCGTGGCACCCCCTTCCGATGATGACGGCTTTCAAAGCTCACCTTCCCCTGACGAGACGGATGGGGACTTGCCGCCCCCCATCACGCTGATCGATGTGCCCGAAAACGTGGCCGAGCTATGCGGATCATGCGTGCAGTATGTGTGGCGTTCGCTGCGAGTGCCGCTCGATTTCACCCCGGACACGCTGTCGTTGGTCGATCACTACATCTCCGGCGTCCGCGCGGAGCTCAGCGAGAAGCCCGAACTCGGGCCACTCGTGGCACGGGTAGTGGGTGCGTACTTTGGAGAAGTCGTCAGGAAGACCTACTTTGGGATCTGGCGCGCACAGCAGCGGAACGTCCACGATTGGCAAGTTGGGCTACGTACCGTCTTTCTTTGGTTTAATCCGATTGGCGTCGCGTACGATGCCCTATTCAACACGACCGAACACGACGGCCCGCGCTCGCACTTGCGAGTAGCAGCCGAGGACCGCGATGCACTGGACCTTCGGCTTTCCCAAGCGCCGCCTGTACCAGATTCCGAGTTTTACTTGCTCACTACGCGGCTCGAGGCGCTTGAAATCGCGGTGGAGACCCTGCGATTGAGAATGAGTGCCCAGGGCTACCAGGACGTTGAATTTGGGGAGGCCGATTACGCTGCGGAATTTGGCCTTGGCGTAAACTAGTCGCCCTAGCGTTTTGATTCCGAGTCCGGCGCTGTGCTGGCTTCCGGAATCGCCACGATCCGGGTAGGTACGGAAATGAGGCGCGCGGGCAGGAGATTTTGCCCCAAAAAATCACGCAACGCGATCTGGTAGTGCCCCTCCGGGAGCGGGATCCGGAGGGAAGCTCCCGGTAAGACCCAGGCAACCGGCGTGGCGTCGATGAGAACGTAGCGCAGGAGATCCGTGTTGTTGAAGACAGTGAGGCCGGTGTCCTTAGGCTGTGTGTCGTTGGTGGTTCGGAGTGAAGTGAGCGCTTCGGTATCGGCCAGCAATGGATTTTGTGGCGGCCAATCTCCGAGCGAGAAATGCGCCTCACTGGGCGGTACTTGGAACGGCGTGGCTCCCGCCTCAGATCCCCGTTTCAGCTTCTCGACCAGAAAAGCCAATTGTCCACCCTCTGCCCAATGATACTCAGCCCGCAACGGTAGATTACCGCTTTCACAGACAGCGTTTTCTGGATCCGCTGCGATCAGCTCAACGAGGAATCGGCAGAGCAGTGTGGCCGACGCTTCAAAGCCAGGAAATGGCGCCATGCTGAGTGCGAGCTTGCCTTGGCTCGTCCCGAGCTCGACCTCTTCCACTTCGTGCTCAAGCACGCGGCTTTGCCCCAATTTTCGGAGATCGGGGGGCATGAGCGGCGTGACATCGACCCGCCGCTCAAGAAAAACAGCGCGCAGCGAACCCAATGGCAACGTCCGATACGCGCTGCCTTTTGGCCAGACCAAAATGTGACCCAAAAGGTCTTGGCGGGAGCGGATCTCGCTTTGGTCGGGAAACATGAAGCCGGCGGAGTCAAAACGGAGCAGCATGCGCCCCGGATGCGACAGGGTGGCCGCGATGTTGAGCGCAGTGCGTCGCTGGATCCGTTCGAGCGACGCGTGCTGCAGATCTCGAATTTGGCCCGTTGCTGGCAGATCGGTCCACTGAAAACGGGCTTTCAAGTCGAGTGATTCGGGGGGAAGAGCCTCGGCCACGGTGGCTGCGACGGGCTGATCCTCTCGAATCGCGTGCGGAGTCGTGAGCGCTGAGGGGAGTGTATCGCGCAGGCGCCCGGGCGCACCCGCGGCATTGGGCTCTGTGTTGAGTACCTTGGGTGACGCTAGAGGTGCGGGTTGAATTCCTGCGTTGGGGCTGCGCTCATTGGCCTGAAGGGGAGCCCGCTGTTCAGGATCGCAAGCGGCGAGGAGAGCCATGCTGCCAAGGCACACGCAGCTCCAGGCAGACCGAGTCATTCTGCCCGACCTATCAGGTCTTGTGCGGTCAATTGCTCTTTTTTGCAATATTCGGCGAGGCCGCGCAAGGCTTTGATCGCCGCGCAGGGATCATAAAAATTCACGGTGCCCAGCTGTACGGCGCTAGCTCCGGCCAACATGAATTCGATCACGTCCTCGGCGGTGGCAGCACCGCCGATACCGATAATCGGAATTGAGACGGCGCGTGCCAGCTCCCACACCATTCGGATCGCGATCGGCTTCAGCGCCGGCCCGCTCATGCCTCCGGTGCGGTTAGCCAGGCGTAGCCGTTTGGTGTGCACATCGATCGACATGCCACGAACGGTGTTGATGGCCGTTAGCGCATCGGCGCCAGCGGCTTGGCACGCCAAGCCGACACCCACCAAATCTCCCGCTTCTGGGCTCATTTTTACCCAAATCGGCAGGCGAGTGGCATCCCGCACGCGGCGCGTGACCTCGGAGGCAAGCCCCGCATCCCGACCAAACTCGATGCCCCCATGCGTCACGTTGGGACAAGATACGTTCAACTCGATCGCGTGTACGCCGGTCTCACGTTCCAGTCGACGAGCAATGGTCACGAAATCCTCAACGCTACTGGCAAAGATGTTCGCGATCACGCTCACGCCGCGCGCGCGCAATTTCGGCAGCTTTTCCGTGCAGAAGGCCTCAACGCCGACGTTGGCCAGGCCGATCGCATTCAGCATGCCGGCTGACGTTTCGCAAATGCGCTCCGGAGGATTTCCTGTGCGGGGGTGCAGGCTCAAGCCCTTGGTGCAGATGCCGCCGAGTTCTGCCACGTCGTAGAAATCGTCATATTCAAGCCCATAACCGAAGCAGCCCGAGGCCGTTAGGATCGGATTCTTGAGCGTTAATTGACCTATTTTGACCGAAAGATCCGTCATGCGGGCAGCCCCGCTTTGCGCACTGGTGCGTGCTCAGCTTTTGAAAAATCTACTCTCGCCGCATCCATGCATGGGCCTTCGACGCAGGCGTAGAGGTACTTCCCTTCGTGCGTTGGCACCGGGCAGCCGAGACACACGCCGTAGCCGCAAGCCATGGGCGTCTCCAGAGAAACTTCGCAGGGAACCTGAGCCTTCGCGCACAGCTCCGCCACCTTCGCCATCATTCGATCGGGGCCGCACGTGTA
Organism: Polyangiales bacterium; assembly: GCA_038246305.1. Taxonomy (GTDB): domain Bacteria; phylum Myxococcota_A; class Polyangia; order Polyangiales; family Polyangiaceae; genus JBBRRP01. Next base: position 85,688 of record JBBRRP010000001.1, read on the forward strand.
GACTTGTGCGTGCTGCTTGAGCAGCGCGTCGAGCACAACGGGCACTCGCCCGTGCGTCCCGAGTGAGCCATCTTCAGTGGTGACAATCACGTCGCAGAGTGTCTGAAGCTCCGCGAGCAGGGGCAAATCTTTCGCGCTTCGTCCGCCATAAACTGTGGTGGCCCGGATGCCCGCCGCACTCAGCTTTTGTGCGAAGAATATCAAAGGAGCGATGCCGACACCGCCACCGACGAGAACTACTTTTCGATCGTTCTCGGGTTCGCGCCACTGGGTGCCGAGCGGGCCCATTAGCGTGAACCAAGCGCCGGCTTCGGCGCGGGCCATCGCGAGCGTGCCCTTGCCGATCACTTTGATCAGGATTGAAGGCTCGTGGCCAGCTGTGAGGTAACTCATCGGGCGCGCCAGAAGGGGTGCCTCGCCCCAATCCTCTCCGCGGACCATCACGAATTGGCCAGGCTGGGCGGCTGTGCCTTCTGGGTCGGTGAAGGTGAGGACGTGGTAGGCATCGCCGATTGCGGTCCTTCTCAGGAGCTGCAGGCGCTTTTGCTGCTTTGGGATCTTTGGGCTTGCCGCCATCTCCAGGCCATCCTCGGTCGGGTTTGAGTAGTAGTGCTTGCGCTCGCGGACTGTTTCAAATCCAAAGCGTTTGTAAAGGGCGAGTGCGGCACGGTTTGAGCGCCGTGTTTCGAGCAAGATCAGGCGGCAACCGCGTGCCACGGCTTCGCCAAAGGCACTTTGTAAGAGTGCTCTGCCCACACCTTGCTGCCGGTGGTCTGGATCGGTTGCAAGATGCAAGATCTGCATTTCATCGACAGCGAACCAGGCCAATAACGCGCCTACTTTGGGGCCTTCCGGCCCCTCGCTCACGCTCCAGAGTACGGCGTAACTGCGCTGAAGCTCTTCGGCGATGATGAAGGCGGAGCCGGTGTTGTCGAACAACCGCTGCACCCAAGCGACGTCGTCCGCCGCGGCTGCGGCGTTCAGACGGGAGCAAAGCCAAACGGAGGCCAAGGAATCAAAGCGCTCGGCGCCGCACCAGGCGCGAATTCAAGAATTGGTAAAGGATCTTGCAGACTTCAAACGAACTACCACCCATCTCGCTCACAATTTCGCGAACCGTGTTCTCGCCGTCGATGGTTGCGAGTACACGCCGCTCCATGGCCGTGAGTTGCGAAGCATCACCGAGCTGTTCGAGGCCGATCTGATCGCAATACAGCACTTCTTCGAAATCAAACGAGCCTTCGATCACGCGCCATTCGTCCACTCGGCGGAAACCTTCCATCACGAGTCCGCTCGTGGGGAGCGAAAGCCGTGTTTTTTCGGCGATTGGGTTTTCGATGTCGACGTGAAATACAAAACGCCCGTGCATCCAACGCACGATTTCGTACACCAATTCTGAGGTTTGTCGCTCCAGCGCCTTTCGGATCTGCGACTCCTCAGCGAACCCCAAAAGCACTAATGTTTCCCCCAAGAGACGCTTGGAGCCCGCGCGATTGTCGAGCACCGTCTGGAGCTCCGCCCGCGAGAGCAAGCCTTCCTCAACCAGGTAGCGCCCGACCAGAAATTCTGGCGTCAGGCCTCGCCAAGAGGCATAATCGAGATCGCCTTGCCTCAAGAAAAGGACAACCTCAGCTTTCTGATTGAAGACCCGCAGCGCTCCGTTTTTGCGCTGGAGAGTGAGCAGCTGCAAAATCTCCGCGACCGACACGACGCTCAAATCCCCAGAGAGAACGTGCGGGTCGTTCTCACCGAAGTCCACTGATTTCAACAAACCCGCGAGCTGAGAAACGGTGTCGATTGTCACAGAGTCGCGCACGGCCACCGAAATCTGCTCTGGGCTAATCCGCGCAAAGGCAGGGAATTTAGCCATCGAGGGCGTGAGCTGGCGTGCCAATTCTGCCGCGAATTCCCCTACGGCATGCGCACGGCGCGTCCTCGGATCGGTGTTCGGGTGCAGTCCGCGGGGCGACGACTCAAAGGGACCTTCATCTTCTGGACGCACCGTCGAGCGGGTGCGCCCTTCATTTTTTTTCTTCAGGGCACCTTCGACCACGGCAATCAGACCGCGCGCATCAAAGGGCTTCGTGATCGAATCGATGGCGCCGGTTTGCCGTACGAACTGGCCGCGTATCTTGTCTCCCTTGGCGCTCATCAACACCACCGGCAATTCGCGCAGGGTGTCGCTCCCACGGATCTCCCGACAGAACTGAAAACCGTTCATGCGCGGCATCACGAAATCGAGCATCACGAGGTCAACGGGTGAGTGCTCCAGCACCTCCAACGCATCGCGCCCGTCCCCCGCGAGCAAGACCTCGTAGTCGTGGGCCGCTAAAATGGACGCGACGACTTTGCGAATGGTGGGGCTATCGTCAACGACTAGGATCTTCGCGTTCATTTGCAGCACCATTCTCGGCGGCCCGGAATGAAGCCGCAGATGCTAGCCGATTGTGCGCGCTCGGTATGCTGAAAATGGCCGAAACTCTTAGGCTCGGCCCATTCTACTCAGCGATCGACCGGATCTTGAGTTCAGCCAATTGCCCGGGAGAAACTAGACCTGGCGCCTCGGTCATCACGTCCGTCCCCTTTTGGGTCTTCGGGAAAGCGATCACGTCCCGGATGCTTTCGGTGCCGCCGAGCAGCATCGCGATGCGATCCATACCGAGCGCGATCCCACCGTGGGGTGGAGCACCGTAACGCAGAGCCTTTAACAAGAATCCGAATTTGTCCTCGGCTTCTTTGGCGTCGATGCCGAGCGCAGAAAACACTTTCGACTGGACCAACGGATCGTGCAAACGGATGGAGCCGCCCGCGATCTCAAAACCGTTCAGCACCAAATCATAGCGGTAGCAGAGCACCTTGCCAGGATCTGTTTGGAGAAATTCGACGTGCTCATCATGCGGGCGTGTGAAAGCGTGGTGAGCCGCGGCCCAGTGCTTGGTCTGGTCGTCGTATTCAAAGAGTGGCGGATCGACCACCCACGAAAATTGGAACGTATTGCCGTGCCCTGTTTCGGGGATCAGCCCCATTTTCTTGGCCTGAATCACTCGCAAATTGGCCAGCACCATGTGGACCAGCGCCGCTCGGCCAAACTGGAACAGCACGACGTCGTTCTCTTTCACTCCGAGCGCTTGGTTCACCGCGGTCCGGAATTCATCCGTGACCGTCTTTGAAAGGGGTGATTGCAACCATTCCCCGTTCGGACCTATTTTTGCGCGCGCTAAGCCCGCTGCGCCCATGCCCTTCGCCGTTTGTTCCAACTTATCGCCGTCGGTGCGGGTGAGGTTCGCAGATGCTGGCACCACCATCGCCTTCACGATCTCTGCCGGGAGTTCACGGCGATAGGTCCCGTTCTTAAACTTTTCGGCGATGGGCTGAAAAAAACCAATGCCGCCGCCAGAGTGTTCCACCACAAGCTCGGTGAGGTCGACGTGCTTCATGTCGAAGCGAAGATCGGGCTTATCGTTGCCGTAGTCGCGCATCGCGTCGTCGAACTTCAAGTGTGGGAAATGCCCGCTCGGGTATTTTTCCTTCAAATCGACGCCTAATGCGGCGCTCCAAATTTTGAAGATCAAGCCTTCGACTAGGCTGAAAACGTCGTCTTGATTGACGAAGCTCATCTCAATGTCGATCTGCGTGAACTCCGGCTGCCGGTCGATGCGCAGATCTTCGTCGCGAAAGCAGCGCACAATTTGGAAGTAACGGTCGAAGCCCGCCACCATGAACAGCTGCTTGAAAAGCTGTGGGCTCTCGGCCAGCGCATAGAATTTTCCTCCGTGCAGCCGGGAGGGAACCAGAAAGTTGCGCGCGCCGCCGGGCGTGTATTTCACGAGGACGGGGGTCTCGAGTTCCAAGCAGCCGTTCTCGGTGAGGTAGTTGCGCGTCGCCTGATTCATCCGGTGGCGTTGCTTCAGCGCTTCCTGCAACGGCGCGCGGCGTAAGTCCAAATACCGATATTCCAGGCGCACTTCTTCGCGGGTTTCAGTGCGGGCTTCAATCTCAAAGGGCGGCGTCTCGCTGCGGTTGAAGACGGTGGCCTCCAGCACCTCCAGCTCTACTTCGCCGGTCGGCAAGTTCGGATTGGCCGCGCTCAACATGCGTCCTTCCTTCTTGCTGAACTGTTCACCTCGGCTTCGAACTTTGCCTCGAACGCCTATGACCCATTCGCTGCGCAGGGAGTTGGCCAGCTCGTGGGCTTCTTTTGAATCCGGATCAAAGACGATCTGCGTGACGCCCTCGCGGTCCCGCAGATCCACGAAAATCAGGGAACCATGATCTCGGCGATTGGCAACCCAGCCGAAGAGGACGACTTCTTTGCCAATGTCTGCCGCGCGGATCGCAGCGCAGTGATGGGTGCGTTTCAGTTCATCGATAAAGCGGGCCACAGAAACTGCCTCAGATTGCGGAAGATTGCGTAAGTTGAGCGGGCGCGCCTTTTAGCGCCGAAATGCGCATGGCTCAATTCCACGCTGAACGTAGCCATAAACGACCCCACAAACTGGGCCAAGTTCGCCAATTCTGCGCATTTGTCCTGACCCACGATGGCGCCAAAACCCTCGACCCCGTTTGCGGACGCCCTCAGCTATTTGGCGCCGGCTGCTCCACTCGTGATCGGCATTTGGCGCGCTAGTTTTGGCAGCCAGTGGCGCGACGATCAGGCGCTATTGGCGGCGGTGGGGCAGGGGCCGCCCGCCATCCAAGGAGCGCTCTCGGCCTTATTGGCCAGTGTTGCCGTGGAGTTGCCTGTCGGCGGCAAGTGGCTGCGTGCTGCGCTCGTCTCGGTGGTCGCGCTCAGTTTGTGCGGCTTTCTGATATTTAGTCTCACTCGCCATCTGGCGGGGCGTTTGGGGGTCTCGCCGTTGGCGGGCAACGCGGCAGCGCTTGGCTCCGCGTGGCTCGTAACACTCGGGCCATGCTGGCAACTCGAGGCGACGGTGGGCGGCGGTCTCACGGTAGCGGTTTCGCTGTGCTTGTTGGGCATTTGGTTGAGTCGAGAAGCTGAGGCTGCATGGGTCCCGTTCGCGCTGGCATTGGCGCTCGGAGCCGCTCTCGCTGAAAATTGGGCTGCTGCTGCTGCCTTGGCGCTAGGGCTCACGGCTCGACTGAGCATGCGTCGCGCGGCTTTGCCCTGGTCCCGGCAAACGGTGGCGCTCTCGGCGGCGCTGTTTGGCTTGGTTTCGGTCGGTTTGGTTCTCGGTCAGCTCGCCCGCTCCGGTGGACATTGGTCCGACCTGGGCGTCGCATTTGCGGGTGAAGTGGGCCGCACGCGATTGCCAAACCAGGCTCTCGCCTTAGTGGACGAGAATTTTACGCTCTTGGCGCTAGGGATCGCAGCCTTGGGGGCATGTGCCACTCTCTTTCGGGCGCAGACGCGCGCTTTGGCCTTGGCACTCGTAGTTTGGTGCATTCTCGGCTGGTTTTTTAGCCAAGCGGTGGAGGACCTGCTGGGCCTCGATGCGTTTGCGCCATTCGCTCTATTGGGGCTGAGTGCGGTGGGAATTTTCGCTGGAGTTGGAGCGGCTTCTGCCTTCACGCTGACGCGTTGGCGTGTTCCATTAGCGCGCCAGAGTGTGGGGCTTTTGGTAACAGCGCTGTTCGTCTTGGCGCTGCTCGGATTCGAACGTTCAACCCACGTGGCGGGACGTCGCGACCACGTCGCGAGTGAGGCTTGGACTGATGAGGCGCTGAGCGATCTTCCACCGGGCAGTGTTCTTCTCTTGAAGAGCTCCGAGTTGGCTTGGCACCTTTGGGCTGCTCGCGAGATCGGTGGACAACGCCCAGATTTGATCATTGCGCCCCTCCGAGCGTTGGAGCGTGGGAGCGGCAGCGAGGAGCTGGTCCGTTCGGAGCCTGCCCTCGGTCCCGTTGTGCGCGATCTTCGGCTTAGCCGGCGGCCTACCGAGTTCGCACTATCCTCACTCGCAGTCGAGCGGCCGCTGTTCGTTCAGTTCGATGCCACCTGGGATCCGAGGTTGCGGGAGCACCTGGTGCCGCATGGCTTCTGGGTTGGATTTTCACCACACGCACTAGGGCGCTCCGATCGTGAGGGCGCCACGCTCGCTTCCGATCAGGCGTTCAGCCGCGTGGTGACTCTCGCTGAGCAGCCTGGGTCCCGCGACGCTGGGACATTACAGGTTCTCGAAGAGCAACTAGCTGAACATGCGCTCATGCTCTTCTCGTTACAAGACTTCCATGCGGCGAGCTTGTTTGCTGAGAAGCTCCGACTGATTGCACCCAAGCATCCGGCTCTTGAAGCTCTCCAAGCGCCCGCGAGCCAGCAGTCAGCCCTCGCTTTGATCGCTAGGTGATCGGAACCCGTCTCCAGATTCCGAATCGTGTCCATATTCACAAGTCCAGTTCCAGTATGGAAAGGCGCCCTTTTTTGTCCCTTGGAGATAGTAAGCATGCTTACTATCTGATATCGACTTCGAGAGACCTCGCGGCTGGCGGCCGATTGAGATCTACTTCGCTGGATCCGCTGGAGCCGAGCCGCCCAAGGTGCTTGCGATAGCCGAGGTCGTCGACTAGCTTCGCCCCCCCACATGGCACGCGTTACTGTTGAAGATTGTTTGGAGCACGAGGAAAATCGCTTTGCACTGGTCGTGCTGGCGGCTCACCGAGCTCGCACGCTCATGAAGGGCACGCCCACGCTGGTTCAATCTCGGAATAAGTGTGCAGTCACTGCCCTGCGCGAGATCGCCGCGGGCAAGGTGCGCTTCCATCGCGATACCGAAGAAGTTCTGCGCGAGTTCATCAACGAGACCCAAGCGCTCGCCGGGTACTGACGTTTCGCGGAGAACGCCACATCCCCGAAGCTTAGAGGCGCTAGCGCGTCCCGATGGACTCGGCTCGCTCGCCCACTACGAAAACCCTGCGTACTACACCAGGGCGTATCGGCGTCGTGTACAAGACGTCGGCTACTACGTGGAGCTCGCTCGGCGTTCGAAGGGCCCCGTGCTTGAGTACGGTGTGGGTAACGGGCGTGTGGCCCTGCCGGTTGCGCGCCAAGGCGTGGCCATCACCGGCATCGATCTTTCGGCTCCGATGCTCGCAGATTTGAGGGAAAAGCTGAAGCTTGAACAGCCTTCCGTAGCGCGCCTGGTTTCAGCTCGGCGCGGGGACATGAGAAAGGTTAAGCTGAAGCGGCAGTTCCCGCTGGTGATCGCGCCCTTCAACGTGATGTTGCACCTCTATGATCGGCCCGACATGGAGGCCTTTCTGGCACGGGTGAAAGAACATCTCACGCCCAAGGGTGAATTCGTTTTCGATTATTCGCTGCCGCAGCCGGCTGACCTCGGTCGCGACCCCAATCGCAGCTATCGCGTTCCAGACTTCGTGGATCCGGTGACGAAGTTGAAGATCCGCGGTTCCGAACGCTTTTTCTACGAGCGCTTCCGGCAAACGCTGCTCGTCTGGTCAGAGTATGAACCCGAAACGGGTGAAGCCTGGGACGTACCGCTCACTCATCGCCAGTTTTTTCCCCAAGAGATGGAGGCCTTGCTCCACTACAACGGTTTTGAGATCACCGCCTATTGCCCTGATTTTGCCGAGCAGGGCTGGCTGAGCTGGGTGGATTCACTCGTGGTTCACTGTCGCGTTCGCTCCGTTTCGGGGCGGAAGCGTGCAAAGCCCGTTGCTCAGCGTTGAGCGGCGCCTTAGCTTGAGCCTCGACAGATGGCGGCCGATTACTACGCAGAACTGGGAGTCCCCAAGACGGCCACGCAGGATGAAATCCGCAAGGCGTATCGTAAGCTGGCGGCCAAATTTCATCCCGACAAGCGCCCTGACGACAAGACCGCAGAAACGAAGTTTAAAGCGATCAATCGCGCCAATCAGATTTTGGGCGATGAGGCAAAACGGAAGCTGTACGACGATTTCGGCGAGGATGGCTTGCGCGAAGGTTTCGATGCCGATGCTGCGCGAGCCTATCGGAGTGCAGGCGGCGGCCGAGTGCGCTTTCGGCGCGGGAATGAAGGGGGCAGCGTTGAGGATCTGTTTGGCGGAGGGGGCGCCAACATTGGGGACCTTTTTGGGGACCTTTTTGGCGGGCGAGCGCGGGCAGCTCAACAAGGGGGTCCACGCGCTGCTCCGAAAGGCTCGGATGTCACGAGCGAAGTGACCGTCGATCTTGCGGCGGCTCTAACTGGCGTTAATCTCAAGTTGCGTGTGCAGGATGGAGGAGATGAGCTCACTGTTCGTATCCCGCCCGGTGCGGCTGACGGCGACAAGGTTCGTCTGCGTGGTCACGGCGCCCCGGGTCCACACGGTGGCCCAGCGGGCGATCTGGTGCTCACGATTCGCGTGAAGCCCCACCCGTACTTCGACCGAGATGGCCTCGATTTGTATTTAGATTTGCCCATTTCTGTGGGGGAAGCCTATCGCGGCGCCAAAGTGCGCGTGCCAACTCCCTCCGGCGACGTGACACTCACCGTGCCAGAAAAAGCGCAGAGCGGTCAGGTGCTGCGCCTAAAAGAACGTGGCGTTAAGCGCAGTGAGAAGGTGGGTGATCTCTATGTGCGCTTTCAGATCCGGCTCCCTGTCGGCGATGAGAAGGAAATCGGGAAGGCGATCGACGTGCTCGACAAAGCCACGCCCGATGATCTGCGTGCACTCCTAGTATTCTGAGTCGCCGATCTGTGTGCGCGTCTAGTATTTCAAGTCTCGACGCGAGGAGCATTCCGGAGCTGCGGATCGCGAAGAGCGCGTTTTTCCTGCGCTCGGCGCGCTACTCGGCCGCATTCACCGTGGGGTCCGCCTTGCCGGCTCCCAAGAATCCGCCGGATTGGCGAGCCCACAGCTGAGCGTAGAGCCCACCGCTCGCGACCAGTTCCTCGTGCGTCCCTTCCTCCGCGACCTTGCCTCCGTCAATCACAATCAAGCGATCGAGTGCGGCGATAGTGGAGAGCCGGTGTGCGATCGCGATCACCGTCTTACCCGTCATCAGCTTTTCGAGATTCTGTTGGATGGCCGCTTCAACCTCTGAATCCAGCGCCGAGGTGGCTTCATCCAGGATCAGAATCGGCGCGTCCTTTAGCATGACCCGTGCAATCGCGACACGCTGACGTTGCCCGCCTGAAAGCGTCACTCCCCGTTCGCCCACGTGCGCATCATAGCCTTGACGGCCGCTTGGATCCGAAAGGTGTTCGATGAACGCTGAGGCTTCGGCTCGATCAGAGGCTTCTTTCAGCATTTCCGGCGTCGCCTCGGGGCGACCGTACAGGATATTTTCGCGCACAGAACGATGCAAGAGCGAGGTGTCTTGCGTCACCATGCCGATATTGGCCCGTAGCGAATCTTGCGAGACTTTCGAGATGTCCTGCCCATCGACCAGGATCTGTCCACCCTCCACGTCATAGAATCGCAACAGCAGGTTGACCAGCGTTGACTTACCAGCGCCCGACCGGCCCACAATTCCAAGCCGTTCGCCTGGCTTCACCTGCAAGCTCACGCCGTCTAAAACACCACTACCTTTGCCGTAATGAAACTGCACATCGCGCACCTCGATTCGCCCCTCACTCACCTTGAGCAAGGGCGCATCGGGTGGGTCTTCAACCACGCGCGGCAAGGAAATTGAGCTGATTCCATCCTCCACCGTGCCGATGTTCTCGAACAAGCCAGACGCCTCCCACATGATCCACTGTGACATGCCACTCAGGCGCAGGATGAGGCCAATCGCAACGGCGACTGCGCCAATCGTGACAGCGCCTTTCGACCAGAGCCCGAGCGCAAGCCAACCGGCGCTAAACAAAAGCAAAGCATTGAGCAGGTAGAGCGTGATGTAGAGCAACGTGACCAGGCGCATCTGGCGGTGCACCGAGCCCAAGAATTCCTGCATCCCCTCCTTCGCGTAGGCTTCCTCGCGCTTGGTATGCGAGAACAGCTTCACGGTTGCGATGTTCGTGTAGCTGTCCACGATGCGCCCCGTCATCACGGAGCGGGCATTCGCTTGCTCTTCAGCCACTTTTTGCAGCCGTGGAACGAAGAAGCGGAGCAGCCCCACGTAGCTCACTAACCACACCAAAAATGGCAGCATGAGTCGCCAATCGGCGCGAGCTGCAATCACCACAGCGCCCAGAAAATAGACGGCCACGTAGTTCAAAACATCCAGCAGCTTCATCACGCTCTCGCGCACGGCGAGGGCCGTTTGCATGAGCTTGGTGGCGACACGCCCCGAGAACTCATGTTGGAAGAAGCTCATCGACTGTCGAATCAAGTAACGATGCACCGCCCAACGGATACGCATCGGATAATTGCCGAGCAGCGTTTGGTGAATGATGCTCGAATGAACATACACTGTCAGCGGCAGCAGAATCAGCACCACCGCCGCCATCAACAAGAGCTCCGTGCGTGCTTCGGTGAAGAACGTGGCCTGTCGGTATTTCCCCAACCAATCGACAATGTTGCCGAGGAACGAAAACATCGATACTTCGAAGACCGCGATGAGCGAGGTGAGCGCGGCCATCAGCGCAATCGGCCGCCAAGCTCCCGCCGTGTAGTGACGACAAAATGCCAGAAGTGTCTTCGGCGGCTGGGTTGGCTCCGCCGGAGGAAAAGGATCTAAACGACTTTCAAACCAAGAGAACATTGCGCACCTATCTCATTCACCGGGATCAGCCAGCGGGGTGCCACTGGAATCAGCCAGGTGCCACCGGGATCAGCCGGCGGGGGCGGCTTTCTAACAGCTTGGCTAGGCGTCCCACCAACGCTTCCACCACGCGCCGGTCTTTTCTGCGCCCGGTGCTTTGGGCGGAGTGGCCGCGGGGGATCCCATGGTCCCCACTTTATTGGGAACGGGCTCGTGCGACGCTTTCATGCTTGGCAATCCTCCCGTCCGAGTTGGTGGCGGAGGCGGCGCCATGGCGGCAGGGTTGGGTGCAGCAACGAGTGGCTGCTGGACTGGCTCGATGGGGCTCGGCTTCACCACTGGTTGCGCAGGATCGGCCCCGAAATCTCCGAGCATGTCATCCAGGTTCCAGTCTGCCGGATTCTCGAACGCGCCCGCTGCGCGGGAGCGGACGGCTCGGGAGGGCAAGCGCGAGGCGACCCGTTCAACGTGCCCATCGGAAAAGGAGTGCAGTGCCTCAATGATCACATCGCCGATAAACGCGCTGGCGTCGGCTTTCTCGGCTTTCTTTGCGGGCTTTCGCGTTGCCGCTGTGTCTTTCACGATCTCCGCCAAGTCTTGATACGAGGCAGGCCGCCCCAGCCGAACCAAGGCGGCCATCAGCGCTGCGGCGTAGGCATCGGCTGTTTGGAAACGTTCTTCCGGTTCTTTCGCGAGCGCTTTGGCGAGCACTGCTTGGACGTCCGCACTCACGTCGTCGCGGAGGGTCCGAATATCGGGGACCTCAGCGGCGCGCACCAGCTTGAAGGTTTCCAGATCGCTTTCACCAAGAAACAACCGGCGACCGGCTAACATTTCCCACAGTAAAATGCCCGCTGCGAAAATATCCACGCGCTTGTCGGCGCCCTTGCCCAGGCAGATTTCCGGTGCCAAATAGCCAAATTTGCCTTTGACCATGCCCTCATCTTCGTCCGTAAGATGGGAGCTGGCTTTGGCGAGGCCAAAATCCACCAGCTTGACTTCGCCGTACTTAGTCATCAGCACGTTGTGCGGGGAGACGTCGCGGTGCACGATGTTCAGCGGCTCCCCGCGATGATCTTTACAATCGTGCGCGTAGGCGAGGCCTTCGCAAATTTGAGCTGCGATGAGCAGTGCCACTTCGGGCAGCAACCGGCGATTCTGGCTAGCCAAATGATCGAGCACGGCTTTGAGATCCGCGCCGTCCACGAACTCCATCACGATGAAATGCGAGCCCGTCGCTTGTCCGATATCGAAGACCTGCACGCACTTGGAGTGATTCAGAAACGCGCATAAGCGCGCTTCATCCAGGAACATTTCGATGAATTCTTGATTGGCGGAGAGCTTGGTGAGAACACGTTTGATCGCAACCTGCTTCCGAAAGCCTTCGATGCCCGCGCTCTCTCCGCGGTACACCTCCGCCATGCCGCCGGCGGCGATCTTCTCGATCACTTGGTAGCGTTGTCCATCGCGCATGGTTCTGACTGTATTCGGTCTTGGCCTTAAGGAGTAGCCGGAGTGGCCAAACCCTCTGCGGGTCTCACACGCGTCATTTTCCCGGGCGTAATGGTGACGCTGAAGGTTTGTTGCTCGCTGGCCAGTTGGAGCTTCACCTCGTGCTGTCCGGGGGGGAGTTGGGCGTAGCGCCGCGGGCCGACTCCGATGAAGTCGCCATCCAGGTAAAAGCTGTGGCGCGCACCTGTTTCAAGCAGCAGGAGCCCCAGCCCTTGGGGCACCGGGATCCCTTCGGGTGGCGGTAAAACCTCAATTTGTGGGGTGCTAGGCGCGCTCTTGGCGAGTGGCTTCGCGCTCGGCGGTTCGTTGCTTGCCGCGGGCGCCTTTGCGGCTGCCGCCGTCGGTGGCGCAACATTCGGCGAAGGGCTCTCGTTCGCCGCCGGCTGTAGACTCGGCACGACCAGGTACCGAACCAACCCGAAGGCGACCATCGCTGCTGCCGCCGGAGGAGCTATGCTTTTTGCCCAATATTTGGCCCAATTCTTGAGATTGCGGGGATGCGGCTCTGCTGTTGCTTCCTCGCTCGCGACGGGCGGCGCTGCCGGTGAAACTTCGTCGGTGTTGGTAGGCCAGCCGGTGGTGCTCGGGGCATCCGGCGTTCCACCAAAGCCAATCGCTTCAGCCGCGATCACTGCATCGACTGGGCTTTCATCGCTGGGTTCCGGGCTCGGAACACTGGCTTCTCGGTGCACCTGAACTGCTGCCGCCACCCGCGCAGGTTCTGGGCTGTCGTTGGCAGCCAAACTCACGAGTGCAGACCCCAAATCGACAGGTGTGAGCTCTGACGTTTGGAGAGAGGTGGCATCGTCGGCGAGTGGAAAAACCCTGGGCGGCTCTGGGGAGAGCTGAAAACTGAACCCATAGGGAGCGGCTGTGACCTCTGGCACGCAGAGCGAAAGGTCCACAGAATCTAACTGTTGAATCGCGCCATGTTGATTGAGATCCCACAGCACCGAATGCACCGAACTGGGCGAAAATTCGCCGGAAAGCACCAGTTCTCGGGGTGAAGCTCCGGCGAGCAGGCGCTCGGTGAGCAGACGCGCGGAGAGGGGAGTTGAAGCCAAGTAGCCCAAAGCCATGTCGCGATCGAGCTCCACGCGCTCGATATTGAGCAATGCTGAAGAGATCAACTGATGGGCAATCTCGCGTGCAGCATCGATGAGCGGCAAGATCTGCTCTTCGAGGGACCCGAACAGTTCTCGCTCAAGCGAAGTATTCTCTGGTTTTACCTCAAAGCGACCCGCGCTCACGCCGAGAAAGGCGCGCAGCATGCCCCGGCCGCGCTCGACGAGCCCCTCGCCGTTGGTGCGTGTTGCGGTCACCGGTTCGCCCTCGCGCATCTCGACTTCGTACACGTAGGCCGCATCTCGCAGCTGAATTCGAGCATTTTCGAGGTTCTGCCGCGTGCTATCGAGCAGCCAACGAGGTGTTAATCCGTCGAGGCGACCACTCACGGGGGCGCGCGCTAACAGGCGCGTTTCGACGCGAGCCCGGGGACGCAGAACTTCGCGCACGCGTTCCATCAAGGTGCTAGCGTCGGTTTCTTTCCGAATGTAGCCGTCCGCGACTACGCCGAGCTCGCGAACCCGTTGCAGCAGATCTTCCTTCCAGGAGAGGAGAATCACTGGCACGTCGCGCACGGCGATGTCCCGCTTCAACTGACGGCACAGTTCGAGTCCGTCCAGCTTCGGCATCACGACATCGGTGATCAGGAGATCAGGCCAATTATCCCGGACGAGTTCCAGCGCCTGTTCGCCATCTTTGGCTTCAAACACCTGCATTCCGACACTTTGCAGCACATCTGCGAGCAGCCAGACGATGGCCGGATCGTCGTCCGCCACCACAACTTTACGACCCTTCAGCTCAACCTGGGAAGAACTCCCAGCCTCGCGTGCCACTCCACCACGGCTCGATAGGCTCTCTAGCACCACACCACCGAGCGGGCCGCTCTCCTTGAAGCGCACTTGGCCCGAGGAGGCCAGCGCGACGACCTGCCGGACCTTAGCTAACGCTCCCCAAACGGCTGCGATCACCTCACTCCCTTGTCCAAAATCGATCGCGAGATCATCGGTGTCGGTGAGCGCCGAATCCACGAGGCCCGCTTGAATTTCTTCGGCGATTCTCTTGGAGAGTGTTGCGAGGTCCAGGCTGCCAAGGCCTGCTTGGCTGAGTCCCGAGCTTTTGGCATTCCCGAAGGAAAACAGGGCTCTTCGCAGGTCCTCTGGACTCAACGGCAGCCGCAAGACGCCGGCAGCCCCCGCTTGGATAAAGTGCTGGTCGTTGCCCTCGCCGGGGGGAGTGAGCACGAGCACGGGGATGGCTTCTGTTGAGCAATCGCTGGTTATCGCCCGAATCAGTTGACGTGCTTGACGCGCGCCGCTGTCCACAATGGCGACGTTGGGGCCATGGGTTCGCAAGTGCTCCAGGGCTTCAGAGAAATCCTCAGTCAGGAAACATTCGATGCGTCGGCGTCCCTCGGTGAGGCCCGCCACAATGAACGGCGCCCCGAAGACGAGCACGTGCATGGGGCTCGCGCTAGGCACTTCTTCGGCTGCGGGCGGAGGGCGCTCATGCAGTAGTTGGGGCACAATTTCGAGCACGCGCGTAAGGATCTGGAGCTGTTCCTGGCTGGCGCCCGATCGCGCGGTTTGCTCAAGCAGACGCACGGCGTCGAGCAGAGCCTCCGACGCACTGGAGAGGCCTAAAACCTGAGTGGCCGTGGCGACAGCGTGAAGGCGGCGCTGCAGCTGGTCTCGAACGGATTTGTCGTCCGGCCGGGATTTTAGCGCAGAAAGTGCCTCGCGTAGGCCCACCAACCGGCGCGAGAAGCCTTCGACAAACTCCGTCCGGGCGTCACGTTCGGGTTCACCCAAAATAGATCGGTCCTCATGCATACCGTAGGCGGCTAACATGCCAGGGCCAATTGGGCCGAATTTTGAGCGATTGAGCCGGAGCTAACCGAGGCCGATTTCGCCCCTGAATACCTGCCGAGCCGGCCCCTTCAGATCCACCTCCAGGCTCGATTCGTGCACTGTCAGCTCCAAAACGCCGCCCGGGAGCTTCACTTGCACGGCCTGATTGAAAGGTATTCGCCCCGTCACTGCCGCTGCTGCTGCCGCTGCTGCCGCCCCAGTTCCGCAAGCCAAGGTGCGCCCGACCCCGCGCTCCCATACCACCAGATCGAGATGTGCCGGATCCTTCAACACGACAAACTCAATGTTGGCTCCGCCCTCAATCTTCGAAGAAATCAGCGGCGCGATGCGATCAATCGCGATCGTATCGAAGCCCGGCTCAAAGGTGACCGCGTGCGGATTGCCCACGGAAACCTCAAGAAAAGTGCATTGCCCGCGATCCACCTGGAGCCGGCGTTCGCCCAAGATTTGCGCCTTGCCCATCCCAAGCTTCACTTCCGCGCGCGTTCCCTCGCGAACCACGTCTGCGCGCCGCGGCCCGGAGTCGGTCTCAATGCTGTAGCTCACGTTCGACTGCCGATCGCTCAGAGCTAAGTGGAGCGCCACGCAACGCAGCCCGTTGCCACACATTTGCGGGCGGGAGCCATCGGAGTTGAGAACCAGCATTCTGGCACGAGCTTCTGGACTTTCCCCAGGCAAGACTAGGAGCACGCCGTCGGCGCCGATCCCAAAATTACGGTCACATAAGCTGCGTGCTAGCTCGGGCGTCACGCTGACAGCGTTGGCATCGACGACGATGAAATCGTTGCCGAGCCCTTGGTACTTCGTGAACACAAGAGACATAAGACAGCGCCTGAGTCTGCCACACACCCGGCGGACTGGCTACGCGCAGGGCTTTTTGGTTCGAACCAGTTCCAGGCTGTGGCCGAACAGCGTAGAGAGGACCCTCGCCCCCTCTCAATTCGGACGATCGACATGCAACGACCCCTGCTTTTGAACGGTTTCATGGCTTCCGGCAAGTCCAGCGTTGGACGCAGGCTGGCAGAGCGTACAGGCAGCCCATTCGTTGATCTGGATAGTGAGATCGAAGCGATCATCCAAACCAGCATCGACGCGTTCTTCAAAGAACACGGTGAGGCAGCCTTCCGCAAAGTCGAGGAAGATCAACTTCAGGCGCTGCTCAACGACTGGCAAACTCGGTTCCCAAGCCCACCGGTCATTGCGCTTGGCGGCGGCGCACTGCTCAAACGCGAGGTGCGCGTTCGGGCGCTGCGCGACGCAGTCGTGGTCACGTTGATGGTCAGCCCGCGAACGGTGGCCACGCGCGTCGCGGCAAAGGGCGGGAGGCCGCTCCTGGAAGGCGCCCACGTGGAAGCACGCGCTCAGTCTCTGCTCGAAATCCGCGCTCGCAGCTACTTCGAGGCACATGCCGTGCTCGAAACCGATGACGCTGACGTTGGGTCGCTGGTTGAACGGGCGCTAGAGGTTTGGCGCACCGATCCGATAGCTGTGGCTGCCGAGGAGCACTCGTACGTGGTCGAGGTGGGTCGGGGTCTGCTCGTGAAGCGTCTGTCGAATCTCTTGGCGGCCCACACTTCCGCCCTGCTCGTCACGGATCGCACCGTCTTCCAACTCCACGGATCGGAAGTTTTGGCAGCCGTCAGCCAGGGCCGAGCGGTAGGCGTGTGCGAACTTGAGCCCGGGGAACTCCACAAGAACGTGGCGGGGCTCAGCCAAATCTGGGACGCCGCGCACGCGCACGCGCTGGATCGCAAGAGCTTGGTGGTGGCATTAGGAGGCGGCGTTGTCACGGATATGGCCGGGTTCGCTGCGGCCACTTGGATGCGTGGCGTGGCGTGGGTGGCGCTGCCCACAACGCTCCTTTCCATGGTGGATGCAGCTGTCGGAGGAAAGACAGCGATCGATTTTAAGGACGCTAAGAACTCGATTGGAGCTTTCTGGCAGCCGAAACGCGTGCTGTGTGATGTGGATCTGCTCAGCACCGAGTCGCCGCGTGGTTTCGTCAGCGGCTTGGCCGAGGTCGTCAAAGCGGGGCTCATCGGCGACCCTCAGCTTTTTGCAATTTGTCGCGATGAAAGTGCCCCGATCTTGGCACGCGAGCCAGCGCGCGTAGAAGATTTGGTGCGTCGCTCCATCCGCGTGAAAGCGCACGTGGTGGGCGTCGATCAACGGGAGAGCGGCGTGCGGGCGACACTCAATCTCGGTCACACGATTGGTCATGCGCTCGAGTCGGATGCGGGCTACACGGCGCTCACTCACGGTGAAGCCGTCAGCCTGGGTTTGGTTGCGGCACTTCAGATCGGGGAACGCCTCGGATTCACGCCCCGAGCCCTCACGACGGAAGTACTTCATACGCTAGCTCAGTTACAGCTCCCAACGACACTCGACCCAGATAAGCTGAGGAGTGCCGTGAAGCTCCTGGCACGCGACAAGAAACGAACCGGCGACCAGCTGCGCTTCGTGGTCGCCAAAGGCGTGGGCGAGGTTGCCACCGTGGTGATTGCCCTATCCGAGCTGGAGCGCCTCACCGCTGAACTCGCGGATTCGCTTCCGGGCTAGTACAGAAGGCCTTCTGGCCCGGGCGCCAGTCCCTGGCTTAAGCCTGAGCCATTCCATAAATACTGCCGCTTATTTGCGACGCTTCGGTAAGCACACTCTGTACGTCTGCCCGGAATATTGGCGTCCGCCCAAAAGCCTCGATAGACTCTAGTCGGAGGGCGTTGAACGCTCCCACTTGCCTTAACGATTCGACAACCATGGCGTATCCGCTCACCCGAGGTTTTCTAGCTAGTTCATTCCTGATCCTCGGGGCAGTCGCCTCCTCGACAAGTTGTACTGATCAAGAAAACTCACTCTACATTGAAGGCGTATTAAAGCCTGAGGCTCCTGCCTGCGTTTTTAAGCCTGATGGTGGCTCAATCTTACTCGGCAGCGGCGTTGTGGATCGTGTTTTCGGGGAGGTGCCGTATACGGCTGCATTGCTCGTGGGCAATCAGCTGGTGCAGCGTTCGGATCCTGAGCGGCTCCGGGTGGAAACGTCCCGAGTGAGCCTAGAAGGAGCCATCGTTCGGGTCACTAGTTCCACGGGTGCTGCCGTCGCTGAGTACACCACCCCGGGCACTGGGTTTATTGATCCTGGAAACGGTCGTGAAGCTGGTCGCGGAATATTTTTCGCGACTCTGCTTCCAGGGTCGGTGGGTCAATCCGGTGAGGTCTACATCGCGCACGTCCGCGTGTTTGGAAAGACGCTCGGAGGTGTCGAAGTTCGATCGGCTGAGTTTCTGTATACGATTGAAGTTTGCACGGGATGTTTGATTCAGTATCCAGCGGCGGCTTTGGATCCCACGACGGGTGTTTGCACGGCTGGGCCCGACGTGATGGTCAAGCCAACCTGCCAGATCGGCGTGGATGAACTTGTTGATTGCAGGCTTTGCTCGGGTAGCAGTGAGGTTTGCAGGCGGGCCCCCATCGGGACGCCGCCGTAAGGTTGTTCGGCCTGGGCGCCGTGCTTAGCCACTAGCTAGTTTAGCTCCGCGTCGAGCGTGGGCTCCTTCCCTCATCAGGCGTCGTGTTGCGGGACCAAAGGCTGTCCACGCAGCAGCTTTTCTTCAGTTAGGTCGCAGGTTTCGATGGCTGCATCGATTCGAGTCAACATGCTCGAGAGTAGCTCCTTTGAGCGCCGCTCGATTTCGATGCGGCGTTCACGCTCTGCCTCCACCTCGTGAGCAAGTGCCATCGCCACCAGCAACAAAGCTTGAGTCGGGATTTGGCGACCGTGCGGAACCAAATCGCGCAGCTTAGTGTCGATTACCTTGGCCAAGCGCTGCAGCTCTTCGTCGGTGGAGCGCGAAACTACTCGGTAGCTTTGCCCACCCACCTGCAGTTCAATCGCGCTCTCGGCCATTGGCTGCTGACCGTAGCATCCCGGCCCAGGAATGGAAAGCTTCGAAGCCTTGCAGCTTCAGCCTTAGCCAGAAACTTCAGTGGAATAGCCCTACTAGCACCGCCACGATTTCGTCCTCGAGTTCTGGTTCCGGCTTGGCGTGGGCATACAGGCGGAGAAGCTCCTCAAGTGAGACGACCGCCGCAACCAGTCGCACCGGTCTGATGTTACCCTGAAGCCGCATGTCTCGCCAGGCACTCGTCAAACACGAACGCAAGGTCTTCTGCAAAACCTTTCCAAGCTCGGAATGATTCGGTGCGGCACCACCTCCTGGTTTCCGCGCGAGAATTTCCGCCCACCCCTTTTCTCTCTGCAACCAGCCAACACTCTCGCTCACTAGTGCTCGAAAGCGGGCCACGGGCGTGCGCTCCGCTTCCAATCGGTGAGCAAGCGCGCGCTCAAGCAACCCACCCGCAAATTCCGCCGCCTCTGCCAGCGCCTGCTCAATGTTGGCGAAGTGCTCATAGAAGGTGTTCCGAGAAACTCCCGCAATTTTCACCACGGACTGCACCGTCGCCGCGCCGGGCTGTGCGAATGAGATGGCAACGGCCCTGAGCAATCGCCTCCGTTGCTGGTGGCTACGTTCGAGGCGCGGAAGAAGACGATCATGCTGGCCGCGTCCCGGCGCGGACAGCTCTTCCTCGAAGGGCTCCATAGAGACGAGCGTATCCTTTTAGTCGGTGGGGCGCACGCATGCACGACAGAGCCAGGGTGCGGCGAGACGCTCAGCAGCCGGAGCCGCTTCTACCTCTTGCAGCGTGGATGGCACATCATTGACTGAATACTCGCTAAGTATTTGAAACCTAAAACTTTATTATTAGGACATGTGCGTCCTTATAAAACCAGCTCCTTCGACGCTCCATATCGAAGGGGCTAACTTCACGCCGCCAAGGACTTCTCGCCAATAATCTCCAGATTCCGTCACCCCTTTCGCTCCGCGGCTGCTAAATCCCGGGGAGTGCATCCACACGCCATTGACGAGGAGTTGCAGGCCCTAGAGCATCGCGGCTTGTTGCGAGTGCCGGACGATGGCTCAGCTCGGCGTCGCGCGATGGCCGCCGCAGAGGCATGGGGCGTAGCCTTCATCGATGCCAGCAGCAACGATTACCTAGGGCTTGCATCGAGTGAAGCCCCAGCCGCTGTTTCACGTGAAACAGAAGGGCGCGACGTCTACGGGTCCGCCCCCGTCGGGAGTGGCGCTTCGCGCCTAGTGCATGGCAGCCACCGTGCGCACGTGGAGCTAGAACGGTCATTGGCCGATTGGGTCGGTGTCGAAGCAGCGTTGCTGTTCAGCAGCGGCTTCGCCGCGAACCTTGGCGTGCTGGGCGCGGTGGCTGGCGAGGGCGATGTGATTCTGAGCGACGCACTCAACCACGCCTCAATTGTTGATGGCTGTCGGCTGAGCCGCGCAAGCGTGCTCAAGGTTCCGCATTTGGACTTGATCGGGCTGGAGCAGTTGCTCTCCGAGCTTCCTCCCGAGCAGCCCCGATGGTTCGTGACAGAGTCTTACTTCAGCATGGATGGTGATGGCCCGGAGCTCAGTCGGGTTGCGGCCATTTGCCAGCACTACGGGGCCGGATTGATTGTGGATGAGGCGCACGCCTTGGGTGTTATGGGAGCGGCAGGGGCCGGTCTTTGTTCGCTCACGGGGGTTCGTCCGGATGCCATAGTCGGAACCTTGGGAAAGGCCGTCGGAAGCCAAGGCGCTTTCGTGGCCTGTTCCACGAGCCTCCGAACCTTGTTTTGGAATCGAGCTCGAAGTTTCGTCTTTTCGACGGCGCCATCCCCGCTGCTTTCGCAGATATCTCTGTTTCACGTGAAACAAGTCCAGGGCATGGAGGCCGAGCGCGAACGTCTGGCGGCGCTGGCTCAGGAGGTTCGCGCAGGGCTTCAGCGGTCGGGTGTTCCAGTCGGTGACTCATTCGGACCCATCATCCCCGTCCTAATGTCGCGCAACGAGCGTGTCATGAGCGCGGCTGCCCGACTCGCAGAACATGGGATTCTCGCCCAGGCCATTCGCTCGCCGACGGTGCCGCCAGGGACGGAGCGGCTAAGAATCACACTTCAGGCGAGCCTCAGTTCAGCTAGCGCGCAACGTCTGGTGAAGGAGCTCGTAGCAGCATGCCACGAGTCGTAGTTCTCGGAGCCGGCACGGGCGTCGGCAAGACCTGGGTGACGGTCGCTCTGGTCTCGGCGCTGCGCGAGCTCAAATCTGAGGGACACGTGCTGGCGCTCAAGCCTGTGGAATCAGGGCTGAGTGCGGTCCCCGGAGCGGGAGAGCGCCCGCCGCCGGGGAGCGATGCGGCTCAACTGGAGGCCGCGGCTGGATGGACGGTTCCGCTACGGGCGCACCCGCTTTTTGGTTTTCTCGAAGGCATATCCCCTCACCTTGCCGCAGCGCGCAGCAGTCGAGAGATTGACCTGCCAGCCATTCAGGCTTGGGTTGAACTGAATGAAGCGGCTTTTCGGGAGCGCCCGGAGTTGCTGGTGCAGCACGCTATTCGACACATCGATTCAACTGCTTCCCATCCGGTTTGGTGCTTCATCGAAACAGCCGGCGGTGCTTTTTCGCCCTTGTCTCCCCAGCACACCAACGTAGATCTCGCGCTTTCACTCCATCCCGACTTCGTGATCCTGGTCGCGGCGGACCGACTTGGGGTGCTCCACGATGTGGGAGCGGTGGTGCCGGCGCTCAAGAGTCGAGGCGTGAGCGTGCAGCATATTATTCTCAGCGAGGCGTCGCTGCCCGACCCGAGTACCGGAACCAATTGCGGCGAGCTTCAGCGGCTGCGAGGAATGCTCGGGCTCTCACCCCTCACGGAGCTTTGGTCTGCCGAACGAGACCGCTCGGAACCATTGTCCCATCTGGCTCAACAGCTCGCACGCTGGGAATGACTCACAGATTTATGCCGACTTAACGATCTTGCCGCGTTCCACGAAAATCGAACGCGCATCGAGTCGCTTCGACCACTCTTCACCGTGCGCGATAATGACCACGATCGCTCCACGATCGCGCTCCTCAAGAGCGATTGTTGATAGCCGCTCACTGCTCGCCTGGTCGAGGCCACTCCAGGGCTCATCCAGTAGCAAAACTGCGGGCGAATGGACCAGTGCTCGGCCGAGCGCGATCCGCTGGCGCTGCCCTCGACTGAGAGTGCCGAAGGGTCGCTCACCAAACGCTTCGGTCCCCACACGAGCTGACACGCGCTGCCAGCCCAAAGTGGGGTCCACGCCGAACATGCGTGCGGCCAACTCCACGTTCTCACGCCCGCTCAGTTCTGGGTAACAGAGAGAATCGTGGGCGACCCAACCCAGCTGACGGCGAATCGCCTGCTTGTCTTCACCGACGGGTTCGTACCAAACGCTGCCACGCGTTGGAGAGAGCATGGTGCCCAGGATGGCGAGCAAGGTGCTCTTGCCTGCACCGTTGGAACCTCGAATGAATGTGATCGTTCCCGCTTCGAAGCGCGCGCTAACTCCCCGAAGGGCAGCCGTGGCGCCAAACAAACGAGTGACTTCACGCACCTCGATCCAGGGGATTTGAACCACTGACTTTCAGATAACACAGAAAGGCCAGCTGATCCCCGCTCGCCGCTCGTCCATTTGCTTAGGCCCGCCTAAAGTGTGCTCGCTTCTGGTCGCTGAGGTCAGAGTGCAAGTGCAACGAACAAGCCTTGGGGGGTGGCGGGAGAGACAGGACCCCATGCTACGATGGCGCCAATGAGTTCGACTGCGTTAGCCCTTGAGCACGATGGCCCATCAAAGCTCGCTCGCTTGAGGAGCGCGGTGGAATCGGCGCTCGAAGGCAAGTCGGAAGTTGTTGAGCTGGCATTGCTCGCGCTGCTCGCGCGCGGACATGTTCTGATAGAGGATGTGCCGGGAGTCGGTAAGACCACACTGGCGCGTGCCCTGGCGAACGCCGTCGGCGGTGAAATGCGACGCGTTCAGTTCACGAGCGATCTGCTCCCGAGCGATGTGATTGGCGTTTCGATCTACGACGCGAAGCGCGGAGAATTCGTACTCAAACACGGGCCGGTCTTCGGAAACATTTTGCTAGCCGATGAGATCAACCGAGCCAGCCCGCGTACCCAATCGGCGTTGCTGGAGGCGATGAATGACGGCCAAGTTTCGGTGGACGGGCGCTCGCTGCCGCTCCCTAGGCCCTTCCTGGTGATCGCCACCCAGAACCCGCAGGATTTTGCCGGCACTTTTCCGTTGCCTGAGAGCCAGCTGGATAGGTTCATGGTTCGCATCAGTATTGGCTATCCGCCGGCGGCGGTTGAGACACGGCTCATGCTGGAACCGCCTGAGGATCGAGCCGGCCGAGTGCGCGCCGTCTTGGATCCGGAAATGCTGTGCGAGCTTCAGCTAAAGGTCGATCAAGTAGCCATCGACGCCGCGCTCGGAGCTTACTTACAGGCGCTGATCACAGCGACCCGCAGCAGTTCGACCTTGACCCTAGGAGCTTCTACCCGCGCCGGCATGAATCTTTCGCAGGCGGCACGAGCTCGCGCGCTCTTGAACGGCAGACACTATTGTATCGCCGACGACTTTCACGATCTCGCGGTCCCGCTCCTGGCACACCGCGTACGCCTGGCCTCGCACGCGGATGGCTACATGCCGACGCGGGAAGAAGCTGAAGGCGCTGTGCGCGATATTGTTGCTCGAGTGCCCGTTCCGCTTTGACATTTGGAGCGCGGCTTTGAAACTCGAGCGTGCGGATTTCATGCCGACTCCGGTCGTGCAGCAAGATAGCTATCCGGCACCACCGAGCGTGCGTGTGGCTTCGACTTCCCGCCAGCGCTTTCAGCAACTCCTGAGGCGCTTTCGGCCGCCGCGCAGGTTGAAGTTAACCCGAGAAGGCAGATATTTTATCCTCATCACCTTCTTTGTCGGCTTTGCGGCCATTAATACCGGCAATAATTTGTTGTATTTGATGCTGGGCATGCTGCTTTCGCTCATCATTGTTTCGGGCTTACTGAGCGAGACGAGCCTCCGGCACTTGACCGTCGCTCGGCGCTTGCCCCAGCGCGCACAAGTGGGGCGTGCGCATCTGGTTGAGATTGAGGTCTTTAATCAGAAGCAACGGCTCCCCTCTTACGCGATTGAAGTCGAAGACCTGCGCGTCGGACAGCCCGCCGACAAGCGGTGCTTTTTTCTGAAGATCAGCCCGAAATCGGCGCAAGTGGCGGCCTATCGACGAACTCCAGGCCGCCGCGGTCCGGATCGACATGTTGGCTTTCGCATTGCCACCCGATTCCCCTTCGGTCTTTTCGAGAAATCGCGGGAGATTGACATTGAGGGCACGCTGTTGGTGTACCCCGCAGTGGATCCGATCCGCTTGCCCCCTGAGGTTCCTGGCGCCAAAGGTGGCACCCATCAGACCGAAGGGCGCGGCACAGGTGATGAGATCATGGGCATTCGCCCGATGCGCGAGGGTGAGGATTCGCGCGATATCTACTGGCGCCGCACCGTGTTGCCGGATCAGGTGATGTTGAAGGAACGGAGTGGCACCACGCGTCGCCAAGTCACGCACGTGCTCGACAGCATTCGCCCTCTCGGGCCGTCCGCGGAGGCTTGGGGCCAACGCTTTGAACAACGCATTCGCGAGGTGGCTTCGCGAGCTGTCGCAGAACTCAAGCGCGGCAATGACGTCGTCGTGAAGACGAGCGCAGGTCAGAGTGTGCGCAGCACCCCAGCCCAGGGCGCCGATCAAGTACTACGTTTTTTGGCGCTCCTGCGGGCAACTCCAGAAAATGAGCTAATCGCCGCGAAGGAAAGCGGGTCCACTCCGTGAGGTTTGGACTTATTCATCGCATCATGACCGACGCGCTGGCGGCGTTGGGTGTCATTGCGCTCGTGAGTTCCGGTGAGCTCAACCCCACGATGAGCTGGGCGGTGCTGATTGGCTTGGTGATGGCGTTACTGATACCGGAGCGCTTTCAAGATCGAGCGATCATTCGGCATTTTGGGTTTGTCGGCCCGATTTCACTGCTCACGCTTCAGATCGCACGCTTCAGCCTGGGCGCGGAATTTCTGCCGCTTTCAATCGAATTCGCGGCCGCCCTGCAGGTGATCCGCCTCGCTACTCGCCGCGGGGCGGCTCACGATCAACAGGTGATTGTGCTCGCCCTGTTGCACTTGATAGCGGGCACAGTGTTGGGCGGAGGCATCTCTTATGGGTTGTGTTTTGTTGGTTTCCTGATGGTCGCACCGGGCGCGTTGGTGCTCAGCCATCTGCGACGCGAAGTGGAGGGCAACTATCGGCAAGGAGCTCGCGACCGCACAGGTCTACCCGTGGATGTGCCACGCATACTGCGCAGCCGGCGCGTCATTGGTCGGCCCTTTTTGGCGCTGACCTGTCTGATGTCGATCCCGATTTTCGTGTTCACAGCGTTGCTTTTCGTGCTGTTTCCACGCGTGGGGCTATCGCTGTTGTTGCTCAATCGTGCGCGCCCTGAACGTATGATTGGCTTCAGCGATCGGGTGGATTTGGGTGGCGTCGGGCGGTTGCGCGCAGATTCGGCCGTCGCGATGCGGGTACATTACCCGGGCTTGCCGGCAGACCCTCCCCCGCGGCTGGCACTCTATCTGCGTGGAACAGCCTTCGACACGTACGACGGTCGGAGTTGGTCGCGCTCCGTGAAGCAGCGAGTCCCGGCGGTCCAGTTCGGTCCCGAGGTTCAACTCTATCGCAACCCTGATTTCGCCGCGGACAATCGGATGCAGATCGAGCTTGAGCCCATCGAGCCGCCCGTTGTGTTTCTCCCACCCAAAACGATCGCGCTCCGCCTTTTGGGTCAGCCTGCCACGATCAGCCAACCCCAGGCGACCCTGTTCTTGGGGAGCGAAAACCAGTTGGAATACGAGGGCGCCTCCGAGCGCGGCTTGCATTATGAGGTATTTGTAGCGGGCCCGAGCGAGCAGCCATTTGATCTGCTCCGCCCTTCCGATTATGCGCGCTACCTAACGTTGCCGCGGAATCTCACGGAGCGCACTTCCGCACTCGCCCAGGAATGGATCCAAGGGCTACCGAACCCACTTGCCCAGGCCCGTGCCATCGAAAATCACCTGCGCAAGGGTTATCGATACGATCTCAACACGCCCTCGGGTGCCACGAAAAATCCGCTCGATCATTTCTTGTTCGAATCTCGGCGCGGCCACTGCGAATACTACTCAACGGCCATGGCCGTGATGCTTCGAACCGTCGGAATCGCCTCACGCAACGTCACAGGTTTCGTCGGGGGTACCTTCAACCAATACGGCCGATTTTACGCCGTGCGGCAAGGCGATGCACACTCTTGGGTCGAAGCGTACATACCGCGTCTCGGGTGGATCCGTTTCGATCCGACGCCGCCCGCAGACTCCGCGCCGGTGAGCGCGATGAGTGGCGCGGCGGCGCAGCTTCGGGATTTTCTGGATGCCACCACGCAACGCTGGAACCAGCACGTGGTGGGTTATGACTTGAAACAGCAGATTTCCCTGCTCGACACCGTGCGCTCTAAGTATGGAAAGCTGAGCGGTCGCCCCGGATTCAAACTCGCTTTTGGCTCCCCCCGTCGCGCCCTCCTGCTGCTCGCTGGGGCGGCATTGTTAGTTTATTTGGCGATGTGGCTCCGCCGGAGAGGGTGGCAGGTCCCAAGAGTGCGGACTCTCAAACAACCGCTGGCACGACAGCTCTCTCAGGTGGTCGAGCTGTATGCGGCGCTGGACGCCGCGCTCGTCGTGCAAGGAATCGCTCGTATTCCAAGCACCCCACCGCTTGGCCACGCGCGCGCTTTGCGGGCGCTCGCGCATCCCCTAGCGCCAGAAGTCTACAAGCTGACCGAGATTTACCTAAGCGCTCGCTTCGGAGATCTCCGGCTCACGGAGCAGGAACGGCGAGACTTCACTTTCCGAGTCAAACAGGTCCGGCAATTCCGCCCGACCAAGCAACAAGCGGCTTAGCTGGCAGTTCTGGCACGAACCGGGCGGAGCCACACGTGACCTGTGGTGGTGTTGGTGGCGCCGTGGCCAAACATCGAACCCGTTCCTGGTCGCGCGGTTCGAGCATCAAACTCCAGATCAGGGTCCCCATGCTCAACCCAGGCGACCAATGACTCCTCCTCCATCGCGGAGCCCTCCACATGCACCAGGTCTATCTGGACACCCTGTCTAAGTTCCTCACTGGTGATGGCGCGTTGCGCTGACGCCAAGGGCCTCGCACCGGCCGCTATCTGATCGGCCGCGATCGCACCGGGCGCATAGGACTGAACAATCAGGCGGCAGGCTCCCTGGAGCAAATCGGGCGCGATGGATCGGGATGAAACCGTGGTGCGGACGCAGTGGACGTTGCTGAGGCCCAAGCTAGTGGCGGCCACAAGGGCCATCCACGAGCTCGGTCCAAGCGACGCTGCTTTTTTGGACGACTTCAATTTGGACTGGTTTCGGGTAGGCCTCGCGGGCATGGCTCTCTCTACCTAGGACCAGAGCAATCTATGTGCCAGGCATCAGGCGTGGCGACCTGGCACTTTCTTTCGACATCACACCGAGCCAGACCCAAGCGATCTGGCTGAATTCAGGCGGTTCCTGCTCTGCGGATCCAACTACTCGGCCGTCCAATAGGTGGGTCAGGCGTCACCGGGTGAGTCAACTTGAGTCACGGGTGTCCGACAGACGTCTGGGATCCCAGACGAGCAGTACCCGCACTCTGCTGCTTCATCACCGCCTTTGCCCAGGCGATTGCCGAGTGGCAGTCGCCGGCTGAAGCCAGATGCCCCTCCTTGTTCCGATAGGGTCCGACCACGATCACCACCGAAAACCCCTCCCCCTGCACGGTAATCGGTCCGAGGTCCGGTCTCTCACGGCAGCCCCCATGGAGGCGGACCTCACGTCTGACCTGCTCAGAAGTTAACGCGCCGTTAGCTTGTGGTGCTAGAGCCAGCAGCCCGCGTTGCAGCGCTACTCGAGTCCGCGTCGCGGCATCCCGATCATCCGCCACGAGATGCCAGGCCAGCGACCAGAATTCGCCGTTCCTAAACACGGCCAAACGATCTCCGCCCCAGCCGCTGGCAGCTGTGCTCGCTTCAGATTTTGTTAGCCACTCCTCAAGCAGGATCCGAACGGACTGCTCGCCCAAGATATCGTGATAAAACACAGATTGTAGAGTGCCTGGTGCCGCTATCGGCACTGCTACTGGCTCAGGGCGTTCGTCGCTGAGCCATTTTTCTGGGTGCAACATCTGTTCGGAGCTGGCCGGCATACGCCGCCACAGATCATCAACTGAAGCCCAGCCACCGCGTCGACGGGCCCAGTGCACCAGCTTGAGGCCATCGATGTACGGCGCCAAAAGGCTGTGCTTGAGGATGTTGGGAACCTCCGTATCCGGGGAACTGGCGAGTGAGCTTTCGGCTTGGGCTGAGAGCATTTCGTCGGGCAGATCTTCAGCATGTTGCCCCGGGGCCAGCATGCCTTGCAGCATCGCACTGGTGGCGTCCCCTTCGGCCAGCGCATGCACGGCGCTTTGTTCATCTGTGGCATCAGAATGCCAGGCCGTGAGGCGCTCCAAATCGAAGTGTTGATCCTGGAGCGCGTGCACCAGCTCATGATCCAGCGTCGCTTTGCGATCTTCGGCGCGCAGATCGGAGAGCAAGTGCATCGTCTTGGTCTTGGGATCGTAGAAGCCAGCAAGCTGCTGCGTCATCAGGCGTTCAATGGAGGCGGCATAGTCGAAGTCCTTGGGGACGAGTCCAAGGGCCAAAAGAAACGCTGCATTTCCCGCCATCACTTCCGGCGGCACGTCGCTCGCCAGTTGATCGTTCAACCACGCGCGCATCTCTTCGCGGGTTGTTTCCTGGGTTTGGACAAACCCTTTGGGCCGCAACTCCCGTAGCTTCGAAACACCTGAAAGCACCCTAAGAACCAGGCTTTGCAGGTCCGCGTTGGGGCTGGGTGATGCTCCGGCAGGTGCACTCGGGGAAGGCCTTTCGAGAGCGTTGGCTGGAATGGACGGCTGGGTTGGATGCAGCTCCGGCCGTGCGCACGCAGTCGCCAACACTGTGCTCAGCAGAAAGGCACCAGCCTGCGCACGCGGCACCCGGATTCAGCCCTCTGCTGCGCTTTTTAGCGCCTGAATCCGGGCTTTTCGATCCGGATGCCCAAAGATGGCGGACCCGGCTACGAGAACTCGCGCTCCGGCATTCACGACTAACGGGGCCGTTCGAGCATCGATGCCACCATCCACCTCAAGCAGGATCGGAAAGCCACTTTCGTCGATCATTTTGCGGATTTTTGCCAATTTATCCAATGTTGCGGGGATGAAGCTTTGCCCACCAAAACCCGGATTAACGCTCATCACCAGTATCAAATCTAGATCCGGCAGCACGTAGCGCAGCACGTCCTCCGCCGTGTGCGGATTGAGCACAACGCCCGCTCGCTTACCCAGTGAGCGGATCAGCGACAGCGTTCGCTGCAAGTGCACACATGCCTCCACATGTACGCTCAGGATATCGGCACCGGCCTCAGCAAATTCAGCCACGTAGCGTTCAGGCTCCAACATCATCAGATGGACATCCAGCGGGAGACCTGTCACGCGGCGCACGCTGCGGACGACCGGAATTCCGAGGGTGATGTTGGGCACGAAACGGCCGTCCATGACATCCACATGGATCCAATCAGCCCCCGCTGCCTCAACTACAGCGATCTCTTCAGCCAAGCGGGCGAGATCGGCACTGAGGATGGAAGGGGCGATCAAAACGCGAGGGGGCATGCAACACCCCTCGTTAACCGACCGACCCGCACCGCGCCAGCAGGAAGGGCACCATGGCCCGTTCATCACCAAGCCTTGGCTCGTGATTTATGCTTGCAAGATCAGCGGTTTACCCTCAGAACCTTAGCACGCCAAATCCCGCATGCTAGGGGCACCCGGCCTGTTGGACCACGACCCACGCTTAGGGCTCGACCATGATCACACGACCTCTCGGAAAAAACGACTACGACCACATCGTTCAGATCATTGACCGTTGGTGGGGTGGGCCATCGACGGCGCTCGCGCATCCGCTCTTCTTCTATGAGCTCGGCCAGATGGCGCGCGTGGTGGAACACGATGGCGTCGTTGCAGGTTTCCTGTTGGGCTTTGTGGCTCCCGGGCCGCCGAAGGAAGGCTACGTGCACCTGGTGGGCATCCATCCAGATTATCGGCGTCGTGGAGTCGGCAAAGTGCTGTACCAATCCTTCGAGGAAAATGCCCGAAGTGCGGGTTGTGAGCGCCTGAAGGCGATCACCTCGGTGGGCAACGATGGATCGATAGCGTTCCACCGTGCCATGGGTTGGACGGTAGATATCATTGAAGATTACGCTGGCCCCGCTCGGCCGCGAGCCGTTTTCACTAAGAGCCTCGAAAGTTAACGCCGATGATCGCTGAGCAAATCCCGACCCGCGATTCTGAACGCCCCGAGCAGGTCACCCCCGCAGAATTGCGCGACCAAGCGCTTTTTGGGGCGCTTTCTGAGGAGGCGCTCGCCTACTTGGCTAAAGAGTTGAGAGTGGTGTGTCCGCAAGCTGGCGAATTCATCTTTCGGGAGGGCGAAGAAGCGCGTGACATGTTCGTGGTGTTGCGGGGCGAGATGGAGATCCTCAAACACAGCCGCCAAGGTACGGAGGTGCGTGTGGCGATCCTCGGGCCAGGGGATTGGTTTGGTGAAATGGGGCTTGTGGATATTCAGCGCCGCTCCGCCACGGTGCGGGCGCTAGCCCCGTGCCAGTTGGTGCGGATTTCTGCGCAAGATTTGGATTCTCTGTACCGGCATGATCTCAAAGCGTATGCGCTCATCGTGCTCAACGTGGCACGTGAGCTGAGTCGCCGGTTGCGTGTCGCCGACGGGATTTTAGCCGACTTTACCGCGAATTTGATGGACAGTTACTTGAATCGCCGCGAGCCGAAAGCTCGCGCTTAGCTCCACAACTATTCGCCCGGGGCGACGATGCCGTTGCTCTGTCCTGCTGAACCAGCCGCGCCAGCTGCTCCCGCCGAATTCCCGCCACCCATCGCCGCGCCGCCGCCGATTGCGGCACCCGCAGAGCCGCCAGTCGCCGCCGGTGTTCCCGGTGCGCCTCCCGAAGCGGACGCACCGCCCGAAGCGGACGCTGAACCACCTGTAGCCGCTGCGCCTCCCGAGGCCGCCTCCGCACCGCCGGTTCCCAGGCCAGCTGAACTCGCACCCCCGGTATTGGCGCCGCCCGACTGCCCGGGAAGAGAACTGGCGCCGCCGGTGGCGGATGCACCGCCCGAGGAGGCGGCCGTTGGTCCGCGAGGGTTAGCGTTACTCGGAAGATCGGGTTGAGGGTTGAGCACGCACGCTGACGCCGCCAGAGTTGCCAGCCATGCCATCCTCAAAATTCGAACCCTCACCGACATCTCGATCCTAACTAGCACAGATTGGTCCATGGCGGTCCAGCCCACAGAGCGGGTTATTTAGCAGTGATTTAGGGTATGACAGCTGATTGGATGAGCCAGGTGGCACACACTTATGGCACAATTATGGACACTTGTGCCATGGATCCGGAGTGAGCCGTGTGCGCGTGAGCAGCGACCGTGTGGCTGCTACGGTCTGGGCCCTATTTGGACGCCCGCGCCAAAGCGAGCAGTTCTAAGACCTTCGCTGGAGTGGCGCCTTCGCTTCGGGTGGGTCCGAGCGTTTCCAGCTCCGAGGCGATGGGCTCCAGGCGGGCAATGAGTGCCCGTACGGTGCGAGCGATGTCATCCCCGTTGCTCACGAAAATGTCTTTCCAGATGTTCTCAGCGCCGCCCGCTGCCCGCGTGAGTCGCTCAAACGACGGCCCTGCGGCGATGGATGCAGACTGTTCGTGAGCGAAGAGTTTCACAACGCTGCCGAGAAGCTGTGGCAAATGGCTCGTAACCGCCACGGCGGCGTCGTGCGCTTCGGCGGTCATTTCGACGGGGTTGGCGCCGAGCGCGTCGAGGAGTCGTCGAACCGTACTCAGTGCCTCCTCCGAGGCATGTGTCGGGCACACGAGCCAGTTGCAGCCCAGAAACAGATCTGCCCGGGCGTTGGTTGCACCACCACCGGGAAGTCCTGCCATCGGGTGGCCGGGGACGAAACGTGCCGAATTTCGGCAGAGCTGAGCGGCTTGGCTGATCGCTCGTTTTGTAGAACCGCAGTCTGTCACGCAGGGTGCGTGTTCCAGCGCAAGGGGCAGGAGCTCGACGATTCGGCTTACTGGGGTCGCTAAAATAGTGAGTTCGGAATCCGAAAGTGCCCACTGGATGCGCTCGTCAGCGCCACTAGGTAGGAGCACATCAGCGGCCGTTTGCGCTGAATCGAATCCCAAGACTTCCGGCAAATCGACGCCGGTCACGTGGGTTCCACGCTGACGCAACGCCACTCCGAGCGAGGCGCCGATGAGCCCCAGGCCCACAATCACGACCTTTTTCATTGTCTAAGTGCGACGCCCACCGCCCGCAGTTTTTCAGCAAGCTCCATGGCGGCCTGCCACTGCAACGTGGCGGGCACCGTCGGTGGATCCGATTCGCGACCCACCCACACTCTCAAGACAACGCCGTCAGCTCCCGCAGCGATGGCTGCCGCCGCGATTGAGCTGCAATAACGGGCCTTTTGGGCAATGCTCGGCACATCCACCACCACGGGCAAATGGGTGCGTACCTTGGCGCGTGCAATCAATCCGATCTCTAGGGTGCGGACACCGTTCGGAGATTCGTCGCCGGTCTCCAGCAGCACGACTCCACCTTCGAGCCGTTCGAGTTCGCTTTCCGCAGCGGAAATCCAGTGATCGGTGCCGCGGCTGGGCTCCCGGGAAACGAAGCGTACGGGCCAGCGCTGACCACTCGGCCGCGGGTGGAGCGAAAGCGCTGCCAATGCCCCAACTTCCTCGGGAACGCTTTGGCTCCGAAAAACCATGGCGTCGAAGGGCCGCCCCGCAAGGACTTGGTACGGGAGACCGGTAGAAACAGGGCCATTCTCGCTTCCGACGCGTTGGGGTGCGAGTCCGACGGGTTCAATGGCGATCCACGGACGTTCGCCGCCGATGATGCCCCAGGGGCCTTCCACA
The DNA here is from genome assembly GCA_038246305.1 of Polyangiales bacterium. GTDB lineage: Bacteria > Myxococcota_A > Polyangia > Polyangiales > Polyangiaceae > JBBRRP01. The sequence goes on from JBBRRP010000001.1 coordinate 118,725, forward strand.
ACTGTAGATTCCTTACGAAAGCGGCGCGAAGCCAGGCGATAAGGTTCGGTCACGCGCACCACTTTGGCCACGTCCGGGAACTCGCGGACGACCGCGGCGTGCTCCGTCGTCACCTCCCCCACCACACCCAAAATAGAGCGCTCGTGACCAGTTGATTTCTGCACCGCGAGTCCGGCTCCGGCAAGATATCGAATCACGCTCTCGATACTGGCCTCGGGTGCCTCGGGCTCCATGACAACAATCATTTTGGGGGCGCGAGGCTCGGGCAAATCTTGGGGGTTTGCAAGGGGGCATGGCTCGGCCCAGGTTCGGCCCGTCTCGGCCCGCGAGATTCGGCACCGCGCGCGGGCGGCAGTTGAGCATGCCCGAGTGTTCCGAACTTGTTTCGTGACAGCCCTCGCAAAGTCTGTGGCGGGCTTGGTGTGGAGTGGCGCCAAGGTTTCCGTCGAACACGAGGTAGTAAGCATGCTTACTATCTTCCAGGGAACGAAAAGGGCCGCTCACATGGCGCTCCCGCCGCGCGCCCCGCAAGCCTTTCCCATCGTTCGCTCCGGACACGGCAGTCAGGGCGTTGCGTCCGCGCTCTCAGACGTGGCCTCTACACGTGACCTTTGATGGCGTTTTGGCTAAGAGCTGAGGCGGAGAATCGCCATGTTGGATGCTCGATACGTTGCCGACCACCTAGAAGCCGTGAGGGAGCGTTTGGGAACGCGAACCTTTGACCCTGCGTCCCTGGAAGGGCTTGCCGAGTTGAGTGCAGCACGCCGGGCTCTCATCGTGAAAACTGAAGCCGAGCAGGCGCGCCGAAACGCGGCCAGCGCCGAAATGGCGGAGTTAGCCAAGAGCCCCGACAAAGCGCTCTTTCAGGCGCGTCGCGAGGACCTGAAGAAGCTGAGCGATGAGGTGAAGGTGCTCGAAGAGCAGACGAGCGCGGTTGAGGCGCAGATGGAAGAACGCCTCGCCGTGATCCCCAATTTGCCGCATGAGTCGGTGCCGGTGGGGCGCTCCGAGGCGGACAATCGCGTGCTGCGCGTTTGGGGAAAACAGCCTCAATTGGGCTTCGAAGCGCAGGCGCACTGGGATTTAGGGACCAAGCTGGGCGTGCTCGATTTCGAACGCGCCGCGAAGCTTTCGGGCGCGCGCTTTTCTGTGCTTTCGGGGCAGGGTGCGCGCTTGGAACGAGCGCTCATCAATTTCATGTTGGATTTGCACACTCGGGAACATGGATACCGCGAATTTTGTCCGCCTTTCTTGGTGCGCGGCGAGGCGCTGCGGGGCACCGGCCAGCTGCCAAAATTCGAGCAAGATCTCTTCAAAACGTTTCGTGTCGATCCAGACGACCAAACCGCGCTCTACCTCATTCCAACGGCTGAAGTTCCGCTCACGAATCTCCATTCGGATGAGATCCTCGACGGCGCCAAGCTACCGCTCGCGTACACTGCCTATACTCCCTGCTTCCGCAGCGAGGCAGGCTCGTACGGTAAAGATGTGCGGGGGCTCATCCGCCAACACCAATTCGACAAGGTAGAATTGGTGCGTTTTTGTTCGGAAGATCAGGGGCTCGCGGAGCTGGAACGGTTGAGTGGTCACGCCGAAGAGGTTTTGAAGCGCCTGGGCCTGCACCATCGAGTTGTCGAACTCTGCACGGGAGATTTGGGCTTTGCTGCTGCCAAGACCTACGATCTGGAGGTGTGGCTGCCTTCGCAAAATTGCTTCCGCGAGATCTCGAGTTGCTCTTGGTGCGGCGATTTTCAGGCGCGGCGAGCTAAGATCCGTTACCGGAGCGCACCGAAAGCCAAGCCGCAATTCGTGCACACACTGAACGGCTCAGGCTTAGCCGTGGGTCGCACCTGGGTGGCCATCGTGGAGCAGTATCAACAGGCGGATGGTTCCGTGATCGTCCCTGAGGTGCTGCGCCCGTTCATGGGCGTCGAGCGCCTCACGCCCGAGTGAGCAGCGCGAGAATGTCCGAAATCAGCCCGGGGACGACGGCCGATCCAAGCCGATTTCAGCTGTTTTGTGCGACGGCGCTGGGCTTTGAGGGGCTCTTGTGTGAGGAGCTTCGGGAGCTTGGCGTTAATCCACGTCCGGTTGTCGGCGGAGTTGAGTTGGTTGGGGGGTTCGAGGTGTTGGAGCTCATTCATCTCCAGTCGCGGATTGCGGAATCGATGCGCTTGCGCTTGAAGCCGTTCATTGCGCGCGATTTTGCCACGCTCGTGGAAGGCTTGTCGCGGTTGCCGTGGCATGCGTATTTGGGAAACGCTGAGAGCGTGCATGTCAGCGTTAGCTGCCAAAAATCACGGCTCTATCACTCGGATGCGGTCCGCGAACGCTGCCTCAACGTTTTGGAACAGCGGCTTAAACGGAAGCTGCAGAGCGTGCCAAAAAAGGCCGCAGAACAAGCTATTTTTATCCGAATTGTCGAGGATCGGGTTCAAGTGAGTGTGGATGCCTCTGGGGAGCTCTTGCACCGTCGAGGCGAACGCCGGCACGTTTCTGTCGCCCCGCTGCGTGAGACACTCGCGGCGGGCTTGGTGAGGGCTTTGGGACCCGTGGAGCGAGTCTGGGATCCGTTCTGCGGCAGTGGGGCTTTGTTGATGGAGTGGCTTCTTGCGAAGGCTGGACATCTGCCAGGCGCTGGTCGCGCGTTTGCGTTTGAGAGTTGGCCTGCGTATCGCGCGCGTTTGGATGCTTGGTTGGTAAAGAAGCGTAGGGCCGACGAGAGGGGTCAAGCGTTGGTTCGTCCGGCTGAGGTTGTTGCCTGGGGTGACGATATAGAGGCCCATGCACTCAACGCAGCCCGCCAGAATTTAGCCCATATTCGCTATCAATCTGCTACAGAGCTTGCCGGAATCGATTTTGAGAAGATGGCCGAACGCGTCCCGGGCGGGACAGCCATCCTCAGCAATCCGCCGTACGGAGTTCGGATCGGTTCAGGCGTTGAGGATTTATATCAGCGCTTGGATGGTTTGCTCGAACGCCGACGGGACTTGCGTCCTGCAGTGATCATCACAGGTTATCTACGTTATCGGGCAGGCTCGCCGCATGCGTGGCGGGTGCTCTTCAGCACGCAGGTCGGTGGAATTTCGGCTGAAGTTTTGCGGCTGCCCTGAGCCCTACTTGTAGCCTACGGCGGGAGCGCAGGCGGCGGGCTGTGCCGTCGAAGCCGCCCCGAATCTTGCGATATCGTATGGAATACCAGGCGTGCCGGCAACCCTGTCAATGCAAGGCGCCTTGCAAACACGCAGCGGGGCGATCGGGTACATTGCCGCAATGGCAGCATCCTCGGGCGATAGCCCTGTGCCGCTTCCAGACATTCCGCCGTTTCCAGACATTCCGCCGTTTCCAGACATTCCACCGTTGCCTGACATCTCGGTTGGGGTCATGGACAAAGGCTCGAAATTACCCAGACACAGCGCGTCCGCCCTCGCAGCCGCGCCTCCCGCGCCTCCTTGGCCGATGCCTGCGGCGCCTGCGGCGCCGGAATTGCCGGCAGCTCCCGCCATGGCCTCCGGCTGATCAGGAGCTTTGCAAATAGGCTGCACAGTTGGCATATAAGGAGGCGGGAGGTACTCCACCTCCACCCACTTGTTGCAGGGACCATTCTCGATTTGGTCCATGCACTCAGCGTATTGAGGAGGGGCGATCACCACCGCACCATCACACTTGTCCACCTTGAGCCCGAATTCCTCGTCCTGAATGCATCCGTCCACGGTAGCGACGATCTCGTTCTTGACGTTCGGCTTGAGCCGCGCATCGGGGTATTCAGCAAGCTTCTCTTTGTAACATTGCACCCTGCGCTCGCACTTCTTGCGAATCAGCTCCCGGCAAGCTGCAGGCGCTTTCGGATCGATGGGCCGATCCACGCACCCCATGAAGCCCCAAACTGTGAGTGCAGCAACAACGGACCACCTTCGCATGTGGCATGAGTCGCACGCTCCTCAGGGCCTCGTCAAGCATCGAAAATCAGGCAAATAAAAGGGAGGGAGCCCTGTATCACGGATTGGGGACAACTCCGGCGCCCTATGACCCGCCAGGGTGGCCGTGTGGTGTCTCAGCGAGTAGCTTTCGCACCTGATAGCGAAGACTCGCAATTCAATCGGGCGTCGACGAGACGCGCCACCGATGGGGTTACTTTGGTTTGTGCTTGCGAGTCGGGCTGCCCTGCTTGCCCGGTGCTCCGCCGCGGCCAGAGCCTGGCCGGCCGCCACTCGTTTTGGGCTTGGGGCCGCGTAACGTCGCGTCGGTTCTCGGCGAGATACCGGGCTTTGCCGGTTTGGATGCATCGCGTCCGCGCGGAGACTCTGAAGGGGTGACTGAGCGCCCGCTTGGCGCTGCGCGCGCGCTGCCATCGGGACGCTGGCGACCGCGCTCGTCGCGGCGACCGCCTCGCTTCTGGTTCCTCGCGTCTCCGCGTTTTGCGTCAGAAGTTGTGCGTCCGCCGCGCGCGTCCCTATTTGGCCCGCTTCTGCGCCCGCCGCCGCTATCCGGACTCTGGGGAAAATCCTGCTGCATTTTTTCCAAAAGACCTTCAGGGAGCACGCGTCGCGCAAACACGGCCCTGCGCATCAACGCCACATCTTCGATGACCACGTGCAGAGTATCACCGAGTGCAACGCGATCCCCGGAGCGAGCACCGACAACCGAGAGCTCGTGCTCATCGAGTTCGTAGTGGTCGGGGCCGATCGATTCGTAACGCATCAGCACATCCACGAACACAGCCTTTAGCGTGACGTAAACCCCGCTTCCCACGACAGCCGTGACGGTGCCCTCGAACACCTCGCCGACTTTATCGCGCATGAACAAAGCTCGATACAGATCGACCACCTCGCGTTCGATGTCCATCGCGGCGCGTTCGCGGGTGCTCGAAAGCCCAGCCGAAAGCTTGAGGGCAGCGATCGCTTCGTCGGAAGTATTCGGAGGTTTGCCGCGCAGCAATTGTTTGACGGTGCGGTGCACCAAGAGGTCCGGATAGCGGCGAATTGGCGAGGTAAAATGCAGGTAGCTATCGGAAGCCAGGCCAAAATGGCCCACGTTGACGGTGTCATACGCGGCCTGCTTTAGGCTTCGCAGCAACGCCATCTCAAGAACAGTACGGCGCTCATGCGTCTGCACTTCTAGCAGCCACTGGCTCACACCAAACGGCGTGCGCATCGCCTCCATGTCAAATTTCACGCCGAGCACTTCCGCGATCAGACCCAAGCGCTCCAGCTTCTCTTCGTCCGGCTTAGCATGCACCCGGTAAATGGCCGGGCACTTTCGCTCAACTAGAAAGCGCGCCACCAGCTCATTCGCAAGCAGCATGAATTCCTCGACGATGGTGTACGCGATCTTAACGCCTGGATCCTGGGCGCGACGCACCACATCGAGCGGCACTTTGGACGTCTCGTCCAAGATCACTTGGGCTTCCGGCAGATCGAGCCCGAGGGCCCCGCGCAGAAAGCGCATTTTGCGCAGCTTTTGCGAGAGTTCATACAGGACAGCGAGCCCAGGCTTGAGTGCCTCGGCGCCGGCATCGAGTGGGCCGTGCAGCGTCAGGCCCAGCGTTCGGGCTACGCCATCGTAAGTTAACTTGGCAGCCGAGCGCATGCGCCCTTCCACCACTTCGAAGCTGGTGACCTTGCCCTGCCGATCCAGGTCGGTCACCACGGCAAGGCACAGGCGCTCCACATCGGGCAACAGCGAACAGGCATCGCCCGCAAGTTCCCGCGGCAACATGGGTATGGCTCGATCGGGCAAATAGATGGTGCAGCCACGCAGAGACGCCTCAGCATCCAGGGCCGACCCGGGCCGCACGTACTCGCTCACGTCCGCAATGGCGATCCACACCCGATAGCCTTCGGGCGTCGCCTCCGCCCACAGCGCGTCGTCGTGATCACGGGCATCTTTGGGATCGATGGTGGGGAGCGGGATCTGGCGTAGATCTCGGCGATTTTGGTGGGATTGGCGCGCTAGCTCTTCCGACAGCTTCTGGGCCTCGGCGTGTGCATCGTCGGAGTGTTCTTCCTCAACTTGTTCGCGCACCAAGATCTTGGCAACTTCTGCCTTGGGATCGCCAGGCTCCCCGAGGACGGCAACCAGAGTTCCCTCCGGGTTCTCGTCCGCGTAGTTGGGGAAACTCTCGATGCGCGCCACTGCCGCGTCGCCGTCTTTACCAGCTAACCCTTTTGCCCAAAGCACGATGGGCCCGCGGATGCGGCCATCGTCGGGCTCAAGCCAGGCGCTCTTGCCGCGTCGGCGCAGTGTTCCCGCCACTTCGGGGCGGCGCCGTTGCACGATCTCGGCGATCCTGCCATCCAGGCCACGGCTGCTTCGCCCGAGGACCTCGACTTCCACAATGTCGCCGTGTAGTGCGGGGCCTACCTCGCCCGGCGAAATAAACACGTCTTCCTGGTCGCCCGTGGCCACGAAGCCGAAGCCTCGAGGATTCATAGCTAAGCGGCCTTGCCGGCGCGAGCCCTGTGCGAGGCTGGTTGCCGGTCGAGCTTGCTGCGATGCAGGGTGCGTGTGAGCCGCTGCTTGCTTTCGCGGCGGCGTGGCTTTTTGCGGGCGGGATTGCTGGGCTCCGACGGTGTTGGTTGGAAACCGCGCCGTCTTTTTGCCCTCGCGAAAATTCTTCTTCAAGTGGGCGCGTTCTAGCGCGAATGGTTCAGTAAAGCCACCGTTTGCCGTTCCGGTTGCTCTTTCGTACGTAAGGGCACGCGGTTCAGAGTCCAAAAATCTGCTACGTCAGCTGCCTGTGTTAGCTCGGCAGGGTTGGCTTTGGGTTCGGCTGTTGGCGCTCACGGCGCTGGTCGCCAGTGCTGTGCTCACGGCAGACTACGTGAACGAGGTAGCGACGTATTGTGCCGAAAATTCAGGGTGCGCGGCCGTTCGCCACAGTGGCTTTGGCTACCTCGCCTTTTTTGGCATGAAGGTGCCCTTGCCGAGCCTGGGGCTGTTTGGCTTCGCCACTTTATTTGCTGGCACGCTCATTAACAACGCAGATAGGCGCCGCCGTTTCGTGGCCCCGCTGGCGGTGTTCGGCGGTCTTGTCGGGCTTTCCCTGATCGCCGTGCAAGCGTTGGTGATTCACAGGTTTTGCGTTTGGTGCTTGGTTGCCGATTCGAGCGCTGTGCTCATGGCGGGGGCGGTGCTCGGTCTCTATTTTTCACCGACTGCCATTCAGTTGGAGTCGAGCTTTCGGGGATTAAGGCTCGCGATTTGGGCCCAGTGCCTGTTGGCTATCCTGGCCTGCGCCGTGCCGCTCATATGGCCTAGAGTGAAGCTACAGCCGCCTGTGCCGCCTGAGATTGCTGCGCTGTACGTGCCTGGTAAGGTGACGATTGTTGAGTTCGTAGACTTCGAATGCCCGCACTGTCGGCATTTGCATGAAGTTCTTGCGCCGCTTGTCAAACAGGCCGCTGGAAAGGTAGTGGTGTTGCGGCGCCCGATCGCGCTCGCCCAACACCCACACTCGAAATTTGCGGCGCTTTCCGCGCTTTGCGTCGGGGATTCCGTGGCCGAGGCGTTCTCTGACTTCCTGTTCACAACGGAGGATCTGTCGGCTGGGGGAATCAAAGCGTATGCCGTTAGCTTGGGAATGAATGCCGGGGCGTTCGATGCCTGTGTGACGGGAAAGGCAGCGGCCGCAAAGCTAGACGCTGCCCGAGCGCTCTTCGATAAGGCGAAGTTGCAGGGGTTGCCGAGCACCTACATCGGGGCCTGGCAAAACTCGGGTGTGGCGTCGCTTGAACTCTACGAAGACGCGATCCGGCGCGCCGAACTCGGCGAAGGCAGTCGGGGGCTCTCCGTGGCGCAATTTTCTGGCATTTCCTTCCTCTCGTTGTTAGCGATTGTGTTTTTGGGACGACGCAAGGCGTAGCTGGCGCACCGCTATTGAAGCGCGTCGGTGCTCGACGTTGGAGCGGCAGAGGGCCCTGGGGCGCGCTACCCTGGATCGATGGCCTCTCCACGAACCAGCTCTGCCGCGTCCCATTCAGCCTATTTTGAAACGGTCCCGTTTGAGGTGTTCGAAGCGTTGCCGAAGGCGGATCTGCACGTGCATTTGGACGGCTCGCTGCGCGTCGAAACTATCATAGAGCTCGCACGCCAAGAGAATGTGGAATTGCCCTCGTTTGACGCCGAAGGCTTGCGCGAAGCGATCGGGGCGGGGAAAAATTGTGGGTCACTCGTGGAGTATTTGCGAGGGTTCAATATCACGCTCCGCGTGATGCAGACGGAAGCATCGCTGGAACGTATCGCATTCGAGCTCGCGGAAGATGCGCACCGCGAGAATGTTCGCTACATGGAAGTGCGCTACGCACCGATGTTGCACACCGAGCGGGGCCTGAAGCTCACCAAGGTGGTGGAAGCGGTGCTGTTGGGCCTGCGCCGGGCACGCGAAACGTATGGCATCAAAGCGAACGTCATCATCTGTGGGATCCGTAATATTTCGCCTGAATCTTCGTACGAGATGGCCGAATTAGCAGTGGCTTACAAGGGGCGTGGTGTGGTGGGGTTCGATCTCGCTGGCGCAGAAGCCGACAACCCCGCCAAGCATCACAAGGAGGCATTCCAGCTGGTGCGCGACAACAACATCAATTGCACGATTCATGCGGGCGAAGCGTATGGGCCCGAATCGATCGCGCAAGCGATTCATGTCTGCGGAGCACATCGCATTGGGCACGGTTGTCGCCTGCGCGAAAACGGGGATCTGCTGCACTACATCAACGATCACCGCATCCCGCTAGAATGCTGCCCTTCGAGCAATGTGCAGACGGGAGCCGTGCGCGATCTGGCGAGTCACCCGCTCAAGTTTTACTTCGACCTCGGTCTGCGAGTGACGGTGAACACGGATAATCGATTGATCACCGACACCACCGTCTCCAAGGAATTGTGGTTGGCGCACACGCGCATGGGCATGCCGTTTGAGGACATTAAGAGCATGATTTTGGCCGGCTTCAAGTCGAGTTTTCAGCCTTTTCATGAGAAGCAAGCCGTGCTGCGGCGTGTTGGGCTAGAGCTTGCGTGTTACGATTCGGATGGGCGTCTAGTTCGGGAAGCGCTCTCAAGCGCCGCGGAAACAACCGCACATTAGCCAAACGATCGGCTTGCCCCGGTTCGCCCAGACCACACTCACCTGACGCGGACAATCGACGCCTGCTTTGTGCTCCATTCTGCGCTAAACCGGGGCCGATGTTGCGCTGCTCTCCTGCTCGATGGCTGCTCGTACTGTTCTTGATGCTGGCATCGAGCTGCGAGCAGCGTCGGGAGTTGGAGAAAAACGAGGCTGTTAGAGTGAAAGGTGTCCAAGCCTTGCCGCAAGCGGTTGAGCCACGGCGCGAGGAGGTGGATCTGATTTCCGAGCTTGGGCATTGCGAACTCCGCGATGACGGAATGGTGTTGGATTTGGGGTTCGACGGCACAGATTGGCGTCGCGGTTTTAGCCTGGGCCCTTTCGAAGACATTCGCTCGGTAGAACGGGGCGGTGAAAGCTTCGGGCAGTTCATGGCGCCTGTGGCGAAGTTCGCGTTCTGGGTCACCGAGCCGCAGTCGGACTTGCGCGTGGAGACTAGAGCTTACGGCGCAGGCGCGAAAAATCTGGCGATCCAGATCGACGGAAAACGCCTGGGTGTGTTGCGGCTGGAGAAGGGAGTGAGCAAGGTGCTCTCGCTCCCGGTTTCTTCCGAGTTGAAGGTTGGGCTGCATAGCCTCGAAGTTCGCTTCCTGGGCGGGCAGCGTGAACCCGGAGAGGCGTATGGTGAGCTGGACTGGTTACGGATGCGAGCCAAGGATGCGCCCGCGAGCTATCCGCCAACCTTCGGCGATGTCGTTTCTGAGGTGGCACTGGGGGGTGTGCCGCACCGCGTTCTGGCGCTGAGAGGCCAACACTCCGTGCGCTGCCCGATCACCGTCTCCGGATCGGCGACACTGCGAGTTTCCCTAGGATTCTGGGGCAAAGGAGCAGGTAACGCTGAGGTGCGGCTGTTGATTGATGGAGAGCCGCCTCAGATCCTTCTGGAACGTCAGGTGAACGGAGGCAACGGAGCAGGCTACGCGCCGCTGACGGTCACGCTCGGACGAAAGACCCCTGGCGTCGGGCTATTGGAACTCGGAGCCACGCTTGCTGAGGATGGGCGCGTCGTGTTCGGAGATCCGGTCATCGCCGAAGAGCGCAAGCCTGCGGTGCCACGAACCAATCTGGTCGTCGTTGTCGTGGCCTCCTCGATTGCTCGCGAGGACGTGCCTCCTTGGGGGAATGGAGAGTCTGCCGCATTGTTGCGAGAGTTCTCCAACACTGCGGTGGCCTTCCCCAATTATCGGGTACCGAGCCACGTTCCTGCGGCGGTACTCGCTTCGCTCTTCTCGGGGTTGAGTCCGAGCGTACACGGTGTTGTCGATTCACAATCCCGGCTGGTGCCCAAGATCCAGACGCTGGCTCGGGCTGTCAAGGCTGCCGGCGGGCGAGCGGCCTTTGTTTCGGCGGTGCCAACGACCTTCGGTGCCTTTGGATTTGGGCGCGACTGGGATGAGTATTTCACCGCTTCTCCCGTTCTGGATTTGCCGGCCACTGAAGTGCTGAGTCGAGCGATTGCCTGGCTTGAAAGCGAAAGCCTTGAAATTCAAAAACGTCCCCACTTGCTGGTGATTTATACGCGTGGCGCCCATCCCCCTTGGGACATCACGCGCACTGAGGCCCAGCGCCTGGGACCGAAGGAATACGCAGGCACAATCGATGCCCGTCGCGGAGGAATCGTGATCGGAGATGTGCGTCGGCGAGGTAAGAAGCTGAAGGAAGAGGATTGGGAACGCACACGGGCTCTCCAGAAGGCAGCATTTTTAGCTGAGTTGCAGGTCACCAAGAAGCTGTTGGGAGTCTTAAGAAAACATGAGCTCTTCGACAGTTCCCTGCTTGTTTACATGGGAGATGTGGGCTCGGTGTCGCCCCCTGCTCTGCCGTTCGAACCTGATGGGGAGTTGAGTGAGGCGCGCCTCAGTGTGCCGTTGCTCGTCAAGTTCCCCGGGGTGCGGTCCGCCAGTGCCGAGAACGGCTCGCTCGTCACCACCCAAGATATTGCCGTTACTATCGCGGGAGCTCTGGGGCTCGGAGAGCTCTCGCATGCAACAGGCTTGGACCTCTACTCAATTGTTCACGGATATGCGCCGCCACAGGGTCGCGCCCTTGTAGCGACCCGAGCGAGTGCTTACGTGACCCGTGCCGGCATTTGGCAACTTGCGGGCAGATTTGGAAAAATACCCCATTTGTACCGGTTGGATAGTGACCCAGCGTGTACCGACGATCTCTTCTCCTCTGCCTCCTACGCAGCGCGCGCGACCTGGATCCAGACCTTCGACACCCTTCTATCGGAAAAGAGGCTCTTTCAGGTTTTGCATGCAGACGACAAACCTGAGCCATGGGCGCTCGATCCCGACACTAGAGCGGCGTTAACTGTATGGGGTGATATTCCTTGAGCACGCCGCGCGATCATGTTCCGCGGGCGCCATCCCAAAGCAATAACTGCAACCGAGTTGAGAAGCGAAGCTGGTGTTGAACCGCTAGTGCGGCAACGATCGGCCCTCGTTCCGAAAGCTCCGCGCTCGTGGTTGCAACGGGCATGATGAGTGCGCGTTCTCTAGGCCAGGCCGTTCTGGCCAGCAGAGCCGCTGCCTCATCCCAATCGGCTTCCCCAAGGAGCACGAGCTTCAGCCAAGCGCTCCTGAGCGCGGAGAAGGCAGCAAGCGGCTCGCTGCGTAGGCGCCGCGCGGCCGATTCCCCACTGTTCGCCAACTTGGGTGAGACATTCCAATGCTGCACGCGCTCAGCAAGAAAGGCGCTGGGAGCGAGCGTTCCGTTTGTCTCCACTTCCACGAACACGTGCGGATTAAGCAGGCCTAGCAGTTCTTCCAGCGCGGGCATCTGAAGCAACGGTTCCCCGCCGGTGATCACCAAATGCCGGGGGGCCAGAGCCGCTAGGACCTTAGCCACCTCGGCTACCGTCTGTTCTTTGACTTCATCCTCGTAGCGATGCTGCTTGAAGTCCCAAGTGTATTTCGTGTCGCACCACGTGCACCGAAGGTTGCAAACCGCCAGCCTCAAAAATACACAGGCGCTTCCAGCGTGCGGGCCTTCTCCCTGGAGGCTTTCAAAAATCTCAGAAACCTTGAGCTGGGTTCTGTCGTTGAGTTCCGGCTGCATCTGTGCGGGTCTCATAGCACAGCTGGACGCGTTCAAATGGGCCGTCCGGGCAATCTCTGAGAGCCCAAAGCGGCTGCTGTGCTAGAGCAATCAGCATGGCAAAACGTCGCGAAGGAGCCGAGCTCCACACGATTCGACCCGTTGAAGTGGAGGTTGGGTTTCAGCGCTTGGCGGAAGGTTCAGTACTGTATCGCGCTGGCGGCACGGTGGTCTTGGCTACGGCTTCGCTAGATGAATCCGTGCCCGATTTTCTTAAGGGGTCTGGCAAAGGTTGGGTGACCGCTGAGTATCAGATGCACCCACGCTCCAATCCCGTGCGCCGCGAACGCCGCGACGGCAGAGAAAGGCCAATGGGCGGTCGCAGTCGCGAGATCGAGCGTCTGATTGGGCGCTCGCTGCGCGCGGCCGTCAATCTCGGCAAGCTCGGCGAACGCAGCTTGGTCATCGATTGCGATGTGCTGGAGGCAGATGGAGGAACACGCACCGCTTCCATCACCGCGGGTTGGATTGCACTCGTGCTCGCGCTCGATAAAGTTCAAAAACGCGATGGAAAACTGGGTAAAGGCGTGTTGCGCGATCAGGTTGCGGCGATCAGCGCAGGTCACGTCCACGGTGAATTGGCGTTGGATCTCTGTTACGCGGAGGACAGTAAAGCGCGTGTTGATTTGAATGTGGTGGCCACAGCCAACAACGCTATTGTCGAAATTCAGGGCACGGCCGAGGGCGAGGCAGTTCCGCGGAGCGACTTCGATCAATTGATCGATTTGGCGTTGAAGGGCATTCATGAGTTGTGCGCGATTCAGAGCCAAGCGCTCACTCGCGCGGGGGTTTCTTTGGAGGCCTGGTTCGGCGAGCGTAAGATTTCATGAGTCATCTGGCCTCAAGCTTTGGGGGGCGGGTCGAGCTCTTGTTGGTGCGCGAGGAAGGCTTGGGTGCGAGCTATTCTGGCGAGTTTTTTGAGGGTGAGAGCGGATTTCAGAGCTCGGTGAGCATCAGCATGGAGGGCAAGGTCACGCACGCGGATTGGAAAGGGGAGTCAGCGCCAGTTTGGATGATCGAGCTCACGCAAAGTCTGCTGCGCACCACGTGGCGGCAGCGCGGAATGGGCACACCCTGGCCGCGCCGGTTGACTCGCTGGCGAAAGGGTACGGAGGAGACTTGAAGTGGTGGCGTTTCGGGCTCGCACGCACAGCTACCTAGCCTGTGCGAGTCTATTTTTCGCGTTGGCGTGTGCTCACGCAACCGGAGCGCCACCCAACCGACCGAAGACCCTAGCGAAGGGAGCGCCGACGAAAGCAGCAGCTCCGAAGAGCACGCTGACGCGAGCCTGGGATGCTTTTTCTACTAGCGACTACAACGCCGCCACACGACTCTTCAAACAGGCGATTTTCAAGGAAAAATCTGCGGAGGCGAGAGCCGACGCGAGCCTCGGTTTGATCCAGACCGAACTCATGCTTGGGGACACCGAAGCGGCGCAGCAATTGGCCCGAAGCCTGCGCGCGGAGCTAGTTAACGCGAAGCTTCCTCCGGCCCCCCCCAACCTCAAAAGCCCGTCGCTCCGCGAACAAACCTATATTCTCGAAGCCAAGGCACTGCGTGCAGAGGGGCGCGTCGTGGAAGCTGAGACCGCGCTAACAGCCGCTAACCCAACGCTTGCTTCCGCCGAAGCTCGGTTGTTGCTTGGCGAGCTGCGCTTGGAGCAAGGCAAGCGTACAGAGGGCGAAGCGGCCTTAATGAGCTTGATAGAAGATTACAACGATGACCGTATCACCGAAGAAGATGGCCTCGGGTTAGCGTCTGTGGGGCGCGCGAGCTACCTGCTTTCCAGCGTAAAAGACGCGAATGATGCCTTCAATCAGGCCGAAAGGGTGCTGCCGTTTTCGGAGCCGGTGCGTTTCTGGCGGGCTGAGCTCTTTCTCGATAAGTACGATCCTGGTCACGCGGAGGAGGTGCTGAATGAGGTGCTCGCACGGGCTCCCAACAATCCAGTGGCGAACACCTGGATGGCCCGGGTGCGCTTGGATCAAGCGTTCGACTTTGATGAAGCTGAGCGCCTCGCAAAGAAAGCACTCTCCGTAAATCCTAGATTAACGGCAGCCTACGCGGTGCTGGCGGGTGTTGCGCTTCGGGAGTCTCATTTGGACGAAGCCGAACGATTGCTCAGCGTTGGGCTTAGCCACAACCCGAATGATCTGGAGCTCTTGAGCCTTCACGCCACCGCGCGTTACTTGAGTGAGGATATTCCCGGATTAGAGTCGGCCAAATCACGGGTGCTACGCCAGAATCCCGAATATTCTCGGCTATATACGATTATCGCAGATTTCGCCGAATGGGAGCATCGCTACGACGAAATCGTCGTCATGATGCGTGAGGCGCTGAAGATCGATCCTGACAACGGCAAGGCCCGTGCGCAACTCGGCCTGAACCTCATTCGTGGTGGCAATGATGTGGCGGGGCTTGCGGCCTTGCGCCACGCCTTTGACGCCGATCCGTACAATGTGCGGGTCTACAACACGCTCGACCTCTTTGAGCATGAGATCCCAAAGAACTACGTCAGCGTCGACTCAGGTCCGTTTCGCTTTCGATACCCGAAAGCACAGAAGGCTCTTTTGGAACGCTACGTGCCGCAGCTCTTGACCAAAGCTTACGAGAAGATGAAGCAATCCTACGGCTTTACGCCCACGGGCCCGCTCGGAATCGAGCTCTATTCCAGTCGTCAAAGCTTTGCGGTGCGCACGAGTGGGTTGCCAGAAACGGCGATCCAAGGCGTGTGTTTTGGGCGAACGCTAGCAGCGATGAGCCCAGGCGAAGAGAAGTTCAACTTGGGAATGACGGTCTGGCACGAGCTCGCTCACGTGTTTCATATTCAGCTATCGCGCAGTCGAGTGCCACGTTGGTTCACCGAAGGCTTGGCTGAGTTTGAGACCTTGAGTGAACGCAGGGAGTGGGCGCGCGAACAGGACCCGGATCTAGTGGAGGCACTTCGGCAGGGAAAGCTGCCTGAGATTCAGGCCATGACTCAAGCCTTCACGCGGGTGGAGGCGATGGAGGATGTGGCGACGGCCTATTACGCTTCCACCGAGATTATCCAGTTTTTAGCTGAGAAATTCGGGCATAGCGTGTTTCCTAAAATGCTCAACGCTTGGGGCCAGGGCAAACAAACTCCGGCGGTGCTGAAGGATGTGCTCGGTGAATCACCTGAGGCCCTCAATCGAGAGTTTCTAGAGTTCTTGAAGATCCGGCTAGAGCGTTACCGGAAACAGTTTGTGCCGGTGAGGCGGACCGGTTCACCGGAGCATGCCTTAGCGCTGGCCACCGATCACCCGGAAGATGCCAAGAACCAGGCGCGCTGGGTTTTGCTGCTGCAGCGTCAGAATCGAGAAGCAGAATCTCAAATCGCTTTGTTAAACGCTCTGAAACAGCACCCCAAAGACCCGGATCTCCGTTTCCTAAGAGCCCATGCCCTCGCTCAAGCGAAGGATAGCGCAGGCGTCTTGGATGCCCTGGGAACGCTGATTCGTGAGGGTTTTGACGGCTACGACGTCCAGATGTTGCTCGGCGAGGCGTTTCGCTTGAGCCAGGATTGGGACCGCGCGCTCTTGGCACTTGAGCGGGCGCATGAGTGGGATCCCACGGAAGTTGAACCGTTGCGGGCGCTCGCGCAATTGGGCGAGAAGATGGGCAAGGCTGACGTTGAACTCGCCGCTTTGAGAAAACTGGTAGTGCTCGACGAACACAATCCGGGAGTTTATCAGAAGTTGCTGGAGAGGCTGTTCGTGCGGGGCGAGATTGAAGAAGGTGTGCGGCTCGGTGAAGGGGCCGTCTTCGCAGATATCGATGGGCTCCGAACGCACGTGGCGTATGCTGAACTGCTGCTCAAGGCAAAACGCACCAAAGACGCCCTATTTGAGCTAGAAAGTGCGAGCCTCTGCCCGGGCGAGCCGGCTGAAATCAAGGGTGTGTTGATGCGCCTTGCGGAAGTTGAGCAGGCGGCTGGCGACAAGGCAGCGGCGAAGGCGCACATGGAGCGGGCGGAAGCATTGAAAACACCGGCAACTCCTTAGCGTTCACTGTCAAAAATTGCGTTCAATTTCAGGCAGAGATGTCGACCCGCTCATTCAAGTGTGATGCTGAACTCAACGTGGCGGCCCGAGTTGAAGGTCACATAGGCAAGTCCAGGCCTGCCGCGCGTTGGGCCCTCCTGATGCATCACGAACGTGTGCTGGGGCAGAGCGAGCTCGTTGTCATTTCCAGCGCGTTGCCGAAGCTCGCCGCTGATCAACAGCGTCTGCGTGCCGGCGCTCAAACGGCTGGGATCCACTGCGAAATGCCCATTTCGAAGGAACAGGAATGTGCGTCGGAGCACCTCTTGTAAGACGGGTGGCGCGTGCTCAAGGTCCAAGATTTCCGTGGTCAAAAGTGACCCCTCCGCATCCGTAGTGAACTGAACACGGAGTGCTCCGAGCGATCCAATCGGGAGTTGAAACCAAATGGGATCGAGCTCGGCGGCCTTGGGCAGCGCTCGGGTAACGGCGGTGGCTAGACTGCGCACACCTGGTGGAAGATCAGCTCCTCCTGGCAATATGGCATCAAGCGCTGGAATACCGGCGGCGGCACTGCTGGTCCCCGTTGTGCTATAGGTCGCATCTCTGTGATCGCGCTGAACGCTGACCGAGGTTGCAAGTGAAAGCGGTCGTGGTTTCGATCGGGCTCGTTTCTGCTGGTCGCGAGGCGACTCGAGCGTTGGGGGCTCGGGCATTGGCGATTTAGGTGATGGCGACTCAGCGCTCGCAGGTGATGCGGTGGCCTCGCCCAAATCCTCCGAAACAGACGTAAGCCGCGTGACATCGACTGAAAGGAGCAGCGCTCCCGACCAACGGTCAACAGTAGCGTTAGCTGGTTTGTCTTCGGAAGCCCTGAGCATAAAGGCTCCACCCAGCGTTCCATGAAGCGCTAACGAGAGGGCATAGGGGCTATATCGTCGCCAAGCTGCCACAACGTAGCGTACAACGTAGCGCGTGCAATTTCCTTGGGTCGGATGTGTCTTCATTGGCCCAGCTTTTGCGTGGTCCCGAAACTTGTCCTTAGCCTCTCTCAAAGTCGCACACAGGATAGTAAGCATGCTTACTATCTTCCAAGGTGCGAAAAGGGCCGGCTGCCGCGCTTGGCGGCAGCGGAGTGGGCATCAACACCAACTTGGTTTGCTCTCCACTACCTCAACGTGGAGGAATTTTGATCACCTATCGAACCAAGCGAAGGCTTGCCTCTGGATTACGGTGATGTTGCTGTGCGCGACCGTCAGCGCGTGTGGAAGTGAGCGAAGCGCCCCGGCACCAGGTGTTTCTGCGAGCCCCGCTTCGCTGATTGATCACCAAGCTTGGATGGTTACCGATGCTAACTCCGATCCGCTCGCGAGCCACCGACCCAGTGTGGTGAATTGTGGCGATTTGACGAGTTGGGGCCCGGAAGAAAGCTACGTTGAAGTGGATACTGGGCGCTGCAATTACCTCATGATCGAACAACCAGCGCTCGCTTCTGGAGCGATCGGTGATCACGTGAAGGGCTCGATCACGCACTTTGACCTGACCGCCCCCGAGCCAGCGATGGCCCATCTTGCAGTTCTTATTCGCGATCACGTGATCTTTGAACGAATGATTGCCGTTCCGGGGCCCGCCGATGTTTTCTCGTTTGACGAGATCCTTACCGCACCGTTCGAAAAGGGCACGCCTGTGTATCTTCACGTTCACAACCATGGTCAGAACAATTGGCGTCTTTACGACCTCACGCTGGTGCCCAAGCCATGATTCTTCAAGTGAGACGTTTGAGAACTCGGACGCGGCAATACACAGTCTGCTATGAACCAAGTATGTTCCTGCGCACTTTGAAGCCTATGGGCTGGGGATCGCTCGTTGGTCTGCTCCTCGTCGCATGTGGGAGCGAAAAGAGTTCGCGCGTTTCATCGATGACCTCGACCTCTTCGGTCAGCGGCGGATCGGCGAATTCAAGCCTGAACAACCTGCCGAGTGGCGGTTCGAGTTTGAACCCACCAGGCAGCGGAAGTGGCTCCGCGCCTACAATTGGTTCGGGCGGAGTGGTGGTTGGTTCGGGTGGCGCAACGGTTGGTGCGGGTTCAGGCGGTGCCCCTGCTGTGATTCTCCCTTCAGGCGCCATCACCTATTATCAACACACAGCGCCGATCTTCGCCCAGAAATGCGTTGGCTGTCACCAGGCAGGCTCGATCGCGCCGTTCTCGCTCACCAGCTATGACGAGGCCAAGAAATGGGGCCCTACGTTGCTGCCCGCTATCGACTCCGGAGCTATGCCGCCCTGGGGTGCGATCTCCACGGCCGAATGCCAACCGCGGTTTGGGTTCCAAAACGATCGGCGCTTGACTGACATGGAGAAGGCTCTGCTCCACGAGTGGGCGAGAACTGGCATGTTGGAGGGAGATCCGAATAGCGCGGCAGGTCTGCCTCCTGCCGTGAGTTTGGATCTGCCAAATGCCAACACAACGGTGAAGATCCCCACCCCAGCCAGTGTGACCGGCAATAAAGATCAGTTCATTTGTTTCACGCTCGATCCAGAGTTAGCTCAAAATGTGTGGCTCACCGGTACCCAGGTGAGCGCCGGAAACAAGGCGATTGTGCACCACGTGCTCGTCTTCGACGATCCCAAAGGAGAGTCCGTTGCTAAGGCCGCCGCAGGTGGAGGCAAGTACGATTGCTTTGGGGGAGTGGGAGTTTCTGGGTCACTTCTGGCTGCTTGGGCACCTGGCGCCACAGCAGCTATCACGCCCGCAGACGTCGGGCTGCCGGTGAAAGCTGGGAGTCACCTCGTGATGCAGATCCACTATCACCCGACGGGCGCGGGAGTTGAAGTGGATAGCGACACGAGCGTGGCCCTGCGTTGGGTCACCACGCAACCGAAGTACACAGGCCAGCTGCAGCTCATCGGTAATTTTCAAAGCGCCGATGCGAAGCAGGCGGGAGGTGTTGGCTTCGGTCTTTTGCCAGGGCCGAATGATCCTCCGGGAGGTCCTGAATTCATGATTCCGGCCGGTGTGAAAGATCACACGGAAACCGAGCGTTTTCAGCTGCCGGGTGGAGCTTCTGCCGCGGCTCTTGGGGCCAAGTATTACCTTTTTGGTGTGGGTTCGCATATGCATTACGTGGGGAGGGAGATGAAGATTGACGTGCATCGTGCGAGTCCTAACGCAACGCAACCTGCCGATGAATGCTTACTTCAAACGCCGAGTTGGAACTTCAACTGGCAGGGGGCGTATTTCTACGATGCCCCGCTGCTCAGTCTTCCGACGCTGAGCCCGGGTGATGTGCTCGGGCTCCGCTGCACGTACGACAATACTCTGAGCAATCCGTTCTTGCCCGCAGCGCTCGATTCTCAGGGCTTGACGGCGCCACGCGACGTTCGACTTGGGGAAACCACGCTCGATGAGATGTGCCTCGGGATCTTCGGCGTCGCGATCGACAGCAAATTTGCCGCCACTCTGCCCTAAAACCAGCTCAAAAGCCTGGAAAGACCTAGGAAACCCGCTACTCGGAGTCCTCGTCATCGGAGCTGCCGCGCAGCCCGAGCGCTTTGGCTTTCTTGTAGAGGTGGCTGCGTTCAAGTCCGAGCCCACGCGCCGTGGCGGCCATCTGCCCAGCGTTGTGCGCTAGCGCTTCCTGCAAAATGGTGCGCTCCGCGAGTTCGGCGAGCACCTTAAATGGCACGCCCGGGCGATACAAGCCCGTCAAGTTGGGTGTTCCCCGATGGCCAAGCGCTTCTTCAACATCCTGAGCTTGGAGCGTGTCGTCAGGTGTTAAGATAACAAGGCGTTCGATCAGGTTTTTCAGCTCTCGGACGTTTCCGGGAAAAGAATGAGCGCTGAGCGCCTGAATGGCGCCCGCGCTCAGCGTCATCGCTTTGCGATTGTTGGCTTCACGAGCCAAAATCAGGAATTGTTGGGCGAGTTCTGGGATATCCGTGCGGCGCGCCCGCAACGGTGGAAGCTCGATCGGCACGACGTTCAGGCGGTCGAAAAGATCGGCACGGAATTCACCCGTTTCGCAGGCCTTCACGAGGTCCTTGTTCGTCGCCGCAACAACCCGCACATCCACGGAGATCGTCTTCGTGCCGCCCACGCGTTCGTTTTCGTGTTCCTGCAGTACCCGCAGCAGCTTCGATTGCATCGGTAGTGGCATATCGCCCACTTCATCTAAGAAGAGGGTGCCCGAGTGAGCCCGTTCAAACTTTCCATGACGCTGCTTGGTGGCGCCCGTGAACGCGCCCGCTTCATGTCCAAAAAGCTCGCTTTCGATCAGATCTTTTGGCACCGCAGCGCAATTGAGCTTTTCGAGTGGTGCGTCGGCGCGTGGAGAGGCTCGGTGAATGGCACGGGCCACCAGCTCCTTTCCGGTACCGCGTTCGCCGGTGATGAGCACGCTGGCTGAAGCACGTGCTGCACGCCCGATCCTATCGCGCAAGCTCGCCATCATAGGGCTCTTGCCGAGCAGTTCATCGAAATGCCCCGCTTGAACAGCGAGTTCGCGCAGGGTGGTCTCGGCGCGCCGGAGACGAAGGACGTTTTGTAAGAGAACCAACAACCGATCGGTGGAGAGCGGCTTCTCCAAGAAATCATGTGCACCGAGCCGCGTGGCGCGGACCGCTGCATCGATCGTGGCGTGTCCGCTCATCATGATCACGCTCGCGTCGTTTTCTTGGGAACGGAGCTCCTCCAACAGATCGACCCCGTTTCCGTCGGGCAGCGCCACGTCCAATAGCACCACGTCGAAGGCGCTCTTTCGGAGCTTGTCCCGCGCCACACCCAGGCCCCCCGATACATCTACAGTGAAACCTTCCAGTCTCAGTGCGGTTTGAAGTGTGCTTAGAATCGACGCTTCATCGTCGACCACCAGAATATGCCCCTGTAGCACCACTCTAAACTAGCTGAAATCCGGAGAATAGACCACGCCCCGAGGGGTGCAGAATGGACATTCCCATGCCACAACTTCTAATCTCGGTGCTAGGGTGCGCACCCACACATGACTACCCCTAGGCCGATGGCCTCGGGCACCTTGGCCCAAACCCCGCTCGCCCATCTGCTGATCCACGTTTTGGATCGAAGATTGACGGGTACGCTTGTGCTGGAGGAGCCCACCGGGGGCAAAAGCGCAGTCTTCTTCGATCGCGGTTTAGCCCAGAAAGCGCGGACAGCTGCGCCTGTTGCCTTTCTGCGGGACGTCCTTCTCGATCTCAATCTTGTAGAGATCGCACGCTGCGATCGCGCTTTGCATCGAGCCGCTCGGGAGCAGAAGCTTCACGGCGAGATCCTGTTATCAGAACGCTCGATCGAGGAGCAGCAGCTCCGCTCCGCACTGCGCGAGCAGCTGCATCGAAAAGTACTGTGGATGTTCACGTTGCCCCAGCACACTGCGTTTGGATTTTACAGCGATATCAACTACCTGGAGCGATTTGGTGGGTCTGATAATCCCCACGCGAAGACGCTCGCGCTGATTTGGCGTGGGGTTCGCGGGCACAGCGACGAGAATGTGGTGCGTTCTGTCTGCAATGGCCTCGGCCCAACGGCGATTCGGCTCCATCCGGAGGCCCAGCTGGCCCGGTTCTATTTCGACAACACCGAACGCACGCTCGTCGATGTTCTGCGTGTTAAGCCCCAATCTATAGCTGAGCTGGTAGCGCGCGAGCTGGGGCCAACCGAACTCGTGCAGCGCCTGATCTATGCGCTCACTATTTCACGCCAGCTCGATCTAGGACCGGCCCAGCCGCCGCCTGTTGGGGTCGCCGGTAACGAAGAGTCCTCGACTCGCATGCCCGTGGCCGAGCCTGTGGGTCAGGTTTCCCGGGGGACCCTTTCCGATTTTTCTGACAGCCAACCTCCAGCCACGCCGCCCCCTGCGAGTTGGCAAGGGCGCGGCCCGTCAGTCCCCCCAGCGCGCTCGAAGCCTCCGGCGTCGGGCGCATTCTCGCAGCGCTCGCCCTCAACGGGCTCACTCCGTCCTGTCACTGGAGGCCCTCCAAACTCGACGCCGCCGGCATCCAGCGATCCGCCCGAGGTGTTGGCGATGAAAGCGCAGATCCGCGAGCGCGCGAGCGTGCGAGGCGAGAGCTACTATGAGGTTCTAGGTGTCGAGCGGGGTGCAACTTCCGCTCAGATTCAAGCGGCCTTCTTTCAAGTCGCCAAGCGTTTCCATCCTGACCGGCTGGGGCCAGAATTTGACGACGTTCGGGAGCTCATCGTTCGCTCCTTTTCGCGGATCACGGAGGCGCACCAGATCCTTTCCGAGGCCACCCGTCGTGCGGAGTATGATCAGGTGTTAGCTAGCGGTGGCGGTTCGGCGGATGAGCAGGAGCAGGTACAATCCGTGCTGCGAGCCACCATGGCGTTCCAGCGCGCCGAAGTTTTGCTGAAGCGGAATGCGGTAGAAGCTGCTGAGAAAGAAGCGCGTGCTGCGGTGGAGGGAGATCCGGATCAGGCCGACTACGAGGCACTTCTCGCGTGGATTGAAGCGCTCCGCAGCCCTGAGGCGGACGTCACCCAGCAGATCGCCCGGCTCTCGCGGGCGGTCAAGAAAGAGCCCAGCAACATCCGCGCGCGTTGGTATCGCGCCCAGCTCTATAAGCGCATGGGTCGGGATACCTTGGCACGCTCCGATCTACGGCACATTGTAGAAATCAATCCGAATCACCTAGATGCTACGCGCGAGCTACGTTTGTTCGAGATGCGCCGCTCCAGCCGGCCCCCAAAAAACAGCAAACCTCCGACGAAAAGCGTGTTTGATAAATGGTTCAAGCGCTAGCCAATTGCGGCGCGTGAGTTCAAAGCCTAGATCCTCGTTTCATGCGCACTGTTTCGGGAATCCAGGCTTCGGGCCGCCCACACCTCGGCAACTATTTCGGAGCTATTTGCCAGTTTATTGAGCTCCAAGAGGAAAGCGAAGCCTATTTTTTCATCGCTAACCTGCACTCGCTCACAACCGTCCAGAATGCGGCTCGCCTGAGGGAGCTCACGCTGGATGTGGCGCTCACCCTGCTTGCGTTTGGGGTGGATCCCAATCGGAGTGTGCTGTTTCGCCAGGCGGATGTTCGAGAGCACACCGAGCTCATGTGGATTTTGGGGAGTGTGATTCCGATTTCAAATCTTGAGCGCGCTCACAGCTACAAGGATAAGTTGGCTAACGCCATTCGCCCCGATTTTGGCCTCTTCGCGTACCCGGTGTTGATGGCCGCAGACATTCTTTTGTACGACGCCGATTGGGTTCCCGTGGGTAAGGACCAAAAACAGCACGTCGAATTCACGCGCGATTGGGCCACTAAATTTAACGTAGCGTTCGTTCCGGGCTACGATCCGAGTGATCCGTCCGGCAAAAAGAGCGGCGTTGCTGGCTGCTTCAAGCTGCCGGAGCCGCGCATCCTAGAAGCGACGGCCGTGGTTCCCGGATTGGATGGCCGCAAGATGAGTAAGTCTTACAGCAACACGTTGGATCTCTTTGGTGAAGATAAGATTATCAAGAAATCCATCATGACGATGAAGACGGACTCCACCGCGGTTGAGGCTCCGAAGCCAACCGTTGAGAGCCCCCTGTATAATCTCCTAAAATTGCTAGCCACCTCGTCTGAGTTCGAGGCGATTGACGCCAGTTGGCGTGCGGGAGGTGAGGGTTATGGTCACTACAAAAAGCTACTTTTGGACTCATTTCACGCGCGCTTCGATGCCGTGCGCGCACGCCGGCGCGAATTGGAGAAGGATCTCGGTGAAGTAGAGCGGATCCTGGTAGCGGGTGCTGGCAAGGCCCGGGAAACCGCCGCACTGCGTATGGCTGCGGTGCGCAGCGCCGTGGGTATCTGAACGGCTCAGCCGAGTTCGGCGTTAGCTAGTGCTCCAACTTGGCGGAGAGCTTCATACAAACCGATCGAGACACTGTTGGCGAGGTTGAGCGAACGCACGGCGCCCAAAAGCGGGATCCCGACGAGGTTGTCCGGGTAGCGTTCGAGGAGCCAGTCCGGCAAGCCCGCACTTTCCTTCCCAAAGACCAAGGCGTCGCCTCCGCGAAAGTCGACGTCTAGGTAGCTCTGCTTGGCCTGAGTTGAGAAAAACCAGCGGTGACCCGTCGGAGCCAGCGTGCTCAAAGCGGCATCACACGTTTCCCAGTCAGCGTGCTGGCGCAGGGTGACCAAGTGCCAATAATCGAGGCCTGCACGCCGTACCGCGTGGTCGCTGATGTCAAATCCAAGCTTGCCCACCAAGTGCAGCGGGCAATTGGTGGCGGCGCACAGGCGCGCCACGTTGCCGGTGTTGGGTGGGATTTCCGGTTCGACGAGTACCACATGGAATGCGCCTCCGCCGGCTTTAGCTCGCAAACGAGGTCGTGTGGCTGGCGTTGGCACGAGGTTTAGCAACTGCTTTTGGCCGCGGGCCGGGTGCAAAGCAAGCTTAGCTGAGGCTCGTCGGGCTTCTGACCTTGACGCGACTTCCCGAGGCAAAGTATCAAAAGCCGTTGGTGCCTTCGAAATGAGCGCGAATCGTGCGGGATTCTTCGGTGGAGCGGGTGGAGCGCTGGTCCTTTGCTTGGCCATGCCCGTTCACGCCGAGCCCATGGATCCGACAATCGAGCGGCTGGTGCGCGATCCCTCGTGCCGTACTGGTCAGGGCGCCTACGCCGACGATCCCCAGAATCTGCAGCAATTGAAGTCTGGCCCAGGCCAGGCCGAGTGGTGCACTCCGGACGACGCCGCGTTCAAAAAGCTGGTCAACCAATACGCGTTCGCTTTCGCGCCGACGGCGATGCACGCCGCTCGTACCACAGGCTTCGGGGGCTTCCATCTCGCGTTCGAGGGCAGCCTCACCAAGATTGACAGCGGCAAAGCCTATTGGCAACGGGGCACTCAGGGTCCGGTGGATCCCAGCTCCAAAAAAGCTGCCGAGCAAAATGCGAACCCCGATGATTTTCTACAGCATTACGCCGTAAAGTTCCAGAAAGGCTTCGGATTCGGGCTCGAGTTAACGGCAAATATTGGCTTCATGCCACGCACGAGTTTGGTGTCTGGTGGCGCAGACATGCGGATGGCGATCCTGGAAGGTTTTCGCACCGGCTTCATGGGCGCCATGCCTGATCTGGCGGTGGGCGGAGGCGTCCGGAGCATTACTGGGACGCCTGAATTTCAACTGACGATTGCCAGTGCGGATGCGCAAATTTCCAAACCGTTCGTGATCGCGGATTCCTCCGTTCTCACGCCTTGGGCTGGTTTTCAGCAGCTTTGGGTGTTCGGCGATTCCGGCTTGGTGGATCTCACGCCTGCAACGAACGCCACCCAGTACTGCAACTACGCGGGTCTCAACCAGCCCGGCAGTCCCGATCCATCGAAGGATGCTCAAGATGGGCAACCCGTGTGCGCGGGTGGCTCGCCACTTGATTTCAACAACAACGTCGTCTTCGACAAGGCGCGCCTTGAGCGCCGCAGGCTCTTATTTGGCATGAGTTACCGCTACGAGATGCTGATGATTGCCGGTGAATTCATCACTGATTTGGGTTCTGTGGCGGGCGCACAGACCGACAAGAAAGATCGCGATATTTTGCGGGGGGAAAAAGCGCAGTGGACCAGCGTACTCGAGCTGGGTGGGATTTTCTAGGGCTGAAGGAGAGCTGTAGTGGTCCGAAGGGGACGGTGGAGTTCGCGGATGCGTCGGGCGGGAGCGCTCGTCACGCTGCCTTGTTTGGGTCTGGCGGCGTGCACAACGCTGGGTCCGATGCCCGCGACTACTGGAGCCTCCTTTGCACCAGCTGAGCGGACTGCACTTGAAGTCCAAGTTGGGTTGCGCCCTGGCTACTATTTGAGTTCTACGGCTGAAGAAGAACACAGCGGCACAGCGCTCCCAGCTTTGGCTGGAATCGTGGAGCCTGGTGCGGAACTTGTGCCCGGGTTGATCGTCGGAGCAGGAATGGCGGGCGACACAAACACAGGCGCTTCTTTAGAGCCGTTGCTCGGCTATCGAGCATTTGTGGATGGAGAGAAACGCGTTGGGTTGGGCGTCATTGGTTCTGGAACCCACGCCAACGCGTCGAACACCGGAGCGTCATTTTCAGCTACGCGTGCCGCGCTTGAAGTTGGCACGGATGTCCAATGGACGCCCAACAGCCACTGGCTTGAGCTCCACACGACCCTGGGCATAGGGCTTACGGCTCTGTCCGCCTCCGGTCGCTACTGTGTCGGGGTGGATGGGCGTTATGCTGTCGATTGTCCAAGCGAGGGACCGGCAACGGTGGAGGCCAGGGTGCGTGGCCTGTTTCCCGTCGTTCAAGTGGGGGTCGGTTTGGATACCGCCCAACACTTAGCGCACTATTTTCAAGGAGTGAGGTTGTCGGGAACGCTCGCCCTCGGGACGATGCCCACTGTTGTAGGCGGGGAACAGCGAGCACTCGCCTCTTATTTGTCGGGTGGTGTTCAGCTCACTTTCGGTTTTGGCGCCCCCGAGAAGGCGGTCAGGTAGATCTTCCGAGGCCCCCGTGATTACCATCCTCGATGTGAAGCCTGAGAGCGACATCACGTCATTGCGCGCGCGAATCGACGTTGTCGATCAACAGATCTTGGACTTGTTGGCGGAGCGCGTGAGTATTGTGTTGGAAGTAGGCGAGTACAAGCGGGAGCGTGGCTTAGCGGTTTATGATCCGGTGCGGGAGCGGGAGATGCTAGAGAGGTTGTGCTCCAAAGCCCGGCCGCCACTCGACCAAGCGACTGTGCGCGGTGTATTCGAGAGGCTCATCGACGAATCTCGTCGGCTCGAAAATGTGCACGTTAAGCTCGAGTAATGCTGGCAAGCGTTCAGCCGTCCGTGCACTTACGGCACTCAGCCGTCAGTGCAACGTGTACCAACCGCCGTCGTGTTCCACTTTAGGCACTTCCACTTCTCTGATGGGTGTGAAGTGCTCGGGTTTTGAAACGTCGGGCGCGAGCATAATGTGCACGCGTGGGGCGGCTTTCAGACGTTCGACCTCATCGTGGAAGGCTTCTTCTTTGGCCCAGCGAGCCAGTGTTGCTTTGGCTTCCTTGCGCTTCCGCCAATACCCCCAGAGAAACAAGCCCAAGAGCCCCACCCACAGTGAGCTTCCGCCCAAGAGCACGGGCCAAAATGTATAACGCTGGCTAACGTCCGCGTTCCACTCTTGCTCAAGTGTTTCTAGGCCCGCGCCGTAGGACTCGGCTATGGCCTGGTCAAACGAGAGACCTTCATTCAGGCGAGTGACAAGCCCAGAAAAACGGTGGCGATCCTCGCGCCGCACCATGAAACGCACAAAATCTGCGGCCTGCGCGTAGGCTATCGACGCGGTCGCGCCATCCGCGGGGAAAGTGCGGGCCAGCTTCGACATGGGCCACAGGTGACCTGAGACGGTTGCGAGCCAGAGCGTTTGCAGACGAACAATGGAGCCCTCACCCGAGGCAAAGACCGCAAAGCCTTCGTTGAACCAACGCGGAACATCCCGCCCGTGCGTCGCTTGGTAGAGCGCAATGTGCGCCAACTCATGCCGAAAAATCTCACCCAAATCATGATGTTCGGTCGGTTCAAGCGCCGTGGCCGTGAGCAACACCAATCCAAGCTCTGAATAAGCAACCCCTGACGCGTACTCTGGATAAGGAGCTCCTTCTGGCGCGAGCACTTCCATCTCTCCGGGCGTGCGGGCCACATGCACTCGCACGTTCGTGATGGGGGGCGCACCCAGCCGCTCAGCAAGCTCAGCTCGCACACTGTTGGCGTCGGCGATCAGCTGGCGAACTCGATTGTTGAGAGAAGGATGGTAGGCGATCGTGATCCAGCCGCCGTTAAAGGTACTAAAACCTTTCGGGACTGTGACTTTCGGTGCGTTCGTGCCAAGCCGCGGTGCGTCCCCCGGATGTTCAGCGTTTGTGCTGGGTGTCGCTGTGATTGGCGAAACCAGCGCTTGGGCGTGTGTCGACGACGTCAGCGCCAATGCAATCAGCACTGCTCCGAAGACGAGCACGATGCCCTTTGGCCACCTGACACTCTTCCAGCGGGGCCACACGCGGAGCGGCTCGAAAGCCCTAGACCAGACGATTGCGCGCAGCATGGACCAATAATATGGGCACGCTTAGCGAGAGCGTCGCCCCCTTGGATAAAAAATATTGCGCCGCACAGGGCCCAGCAAGGTTCAGGCGCTTCCGATGCGCTTTCTAACGAAACAGCGGAAGCAACCCCGAGAGCGCAGGCGAAATGAGCCCCAACGCCTCCGGGAAGCGACCCACCGCGTAACCCCCACCTGCGACCACCAGCACCCAGAGAGTCACCCCAACGAACCTTTGGGCGTGCGAGCCAGTGCTTGGGATCCGGAGTACGGCCAGCGCGGCCCCGATCGTGATCAGGGCTTCGGCGAGCGTGCGAGCCACGTGCGCATCAGTGCTCAGAGCACGAAGCGCAATGAGCAGCATTCCGAGCGCAGCAGTCGCCAAGCCTGCATAAGCTAGCGCCGCGCCGAGCTTTTGGGACGTGGGCGAGATTGTACGTTTCAGATTAACGACGCGAGCCGCCCCGATGGCACATAGCGAGAGGACGCCGACAGCGACGCCAGCGAACGTAGCACCACCGAGCGGCCGATGGTGGGTTTGCGTGGACACCCATGAGCCAGCATAGGCTAACATCCAAAAACTATTTCCCAACACGCCGAAAAGCCAGAACAGAACCTGCCGACAGGGGCGGAGTTGGGCAAACACCCAACACAGCGGCATGAGGAGCGAAGCCGCGCCCAAGATGGAGAGTCCGAGCGGCCGCGTCGGCACCTGCGACAACAGAGCCGATCCAGCTCCGAGCGGCAGCGACACGCCAAGGCCCCAAAACCAGCCGATTTCGGCACGGTTGCGCGAACTCATGCGCTCCGAAGTTCCAGTCGGATGCGCCCGGCAAATCGATCCGGAATGTAGCCTTGGTCCAAAAACCACTGCACCGAGCGACCCAACGCGAGCCGCGCCGAACGATGTTGATAGCCAAGCTCTTGCTCCGCTTTCCGGCTGTCCACCCAAGCGTAGCCTGACGTATACGCGCGCAAGAGCTTGGTTGTCACCAACGGCTCTTCACCTTTCAGGCGGCTGAAGAGCGCCAACAGGCGGCCGAGCAAGAGTGCGGCAGAGGCGCTCAACCCAGGCTTGCCCGACGCGAGCCCCGTCACGTCCGAGAGCGAGCTCACGAGTTCTGCAAACGTTAGATTCTCACCTCCGAGCAGGTAGCGTTCGCCGACTCTCCCCTTTTCCATAGCTAGAATATGTCCGAGAGCGACATCCTCCACGTCGACGATGTTGAGTCCACCGTTCGGGACGCTGACCTGCACACCGGGAGCTGTGCGCAGATAGTAGAGAATGGAGCGACCGGTGGGCGTTGGCTTGTGATCACCTGGGCCCACGGTGGAACCCGGCAAAACTAACACAATCGGCTGCCCAGCTTGCGCGGCCGCGAGCGCTACTCCTTCGGCTTGCCGCTTCGCTTCCACGTAAACTTCAGGGTCGGTCAAGTTGAAGGCGTGGGTTTCGTTCATGGGCTCTTCGGTTTTGGCGATGCCCAACGTTGCGAACGTACTGGTGACGACAATTTTGCTCAGCTTCCGGCGGCGTGCACCTTCGAGCACCGCTTGGGTACCTGTGACGGCGGGAATGATCACAGACTTAGGATCCCGGCTTCCCCACTGAAAATGTGTAGCCACGTGAAAAAGGCGGTCGCAACCGTGCAGTGCTCGAAAAACCGTGTGATCCACGGTGATGTCGCCATAGGCCAACTCGAAGTGGGCGGTGGGCAAGCCCGCCAGAGCGCGCAAATCCGAGCCAGTACGCACGAAGCCGCGCACCTTCTCGCCACGCTCCAGCAGCTTTCGAACCAAGCAGGATCCAATGAAACCCGAAGCGCCTGTGACTAGAATCCAGCCTTTTTGCATGAGCCTGGCGTCGTACCACTTTGGAGTGTTCAAGTCAGCGGGAAGATTTGGCGTCCATCCGCACGAAGGGTCGAGCATCGCCACGCGCTTCCAAAGCCGAACGCGCGCCTTCTCCTTCTCCTTCTCCTTCTCCTTCTCCTTCTCCTTCTCCTTCTCCTTCTCCTTCTCCTTCTCCTTCTCCTTCCCGCTTCAACGTCGAACAAGGTAGTAAGCATGCTTACTATCTGCGAAATACAAAAGAGGCAGCTCGCCCGTAGGTCTGCTGCGCCGCGCCGCAACTCCTTCCGGTGTTCAGGGTTTCTTGACTGGCGCTTCTTGGCAGCGACTAACGCTGCTACTCGCAGCACGCCCTGCTGCCGCACGTACGGCGGGCGGAGCGGTGCGTGCTTTGAGTGGGGCAAGGCGTTTTTGGAGGTCGCTTGGGTTCAGGCGTACGAGTGCCCGGAGTGCTGCTCTTCCAAGCAATTGTGCGTCCGAGGGTGCTGTGGGATCGGAGAGCGCCTGCGTGCGTCGGGTGAGCGAATTTAATGCAGAAACTGCGCACATTTCTCCTAGAGCTGTCGCGGAAGCAATTCGAACTTCAACGGTCTCCTCTTGGTCTTCAAGTCGTGCGAGAAGGGGCTGCGCAGCCGTTGCCGCGCCCCGCGCCCCGAGCGCCTCGGCGACGCTCGCTCGGACTTCTGGTGAAGTATCCGTGAGGGAAGCTTGGAGCGCGCTATCTGTGAGTGCCGCCCCTTTGAGCGCGCCCAGTGTTTGAGCTGCGCTCGCCCGCACGAGCGGCCAGGGATCGTCGCGAAGTAGCTGGAGCACGGCCGGTTCCGCGAACTGTGCCGACGGCCCGAGAAGCACGCCGAGGGCGGCTTGTCTCACCCGTTGGTGTTCGTCACCGAGCAAGCGAACGAGCGCCGGCGCAAAGCGGCTCGCTTGACGAATTGAGGCCGCAGCCTGTGCGCGCAGGCGCCAATCTTTTTGTGTCAGCGCTACACCCAGATCCGCACGAGCGGGAGGATAACCCGCCTCTAAGTATCCAGCGGGCTCCAACAACAGAAAGCGACTCTCAAAATCCTGAGCTTGGTGCGCCCGCGCGTAGGCCTTTCCGACCTCTGGCATAAAGGTGGCGGCATACGGTCCGAGTGCTCGGAGAAGTTCGAGCGAAATCGCGGGTGAGAGGTCGTCCTGAATGAGAACCTTTCTGACTGCAGCAGCGCCCGCCGGAGCACGAGCGGCACGTGCAAAGGACGCCCGCAACTCCTGGCGCACGCTACTTTGCCCGGTGAGCCGCGGGGCGAGGGCCAGAACCGCCATTTCTGGCGCAAAAGCCGCGAACTCCGCGGCCACGGGGACGCTTTCGGAGTCCTGCTTCGCCTCAGAAAATGCCTGTGAGAGGCCGCTAGCAGCGGCAGGGCCACACATGCGGAGCCGAGCGCGAGCGCGTTCCGCGATCAGTAACGAGCTGTTCGCGAGCAGCTTCGAAAACGGATAACTGGTGTCGGCACAGGAGAAGTGATCCAGGACGTCGCAGGCGGCGCTCAGCTGTTGTTCGTTCAACTTTCCGAGTTCCAGCGTGAGGCGCGTGAGCGCAGGTACGCCGAGCGCGGTAAGGAGCGAGATGGCCTGCTGTTGCTCCGGCCCTTCTTTACCTAGCACTAGGATCAGCTCTTCAAGCGAAGGGAGTGAAAGCGCTTGCGCGGCAACGCTTGTGAATCCGACTTCCGTAGTGTCGGTCGCGCCGTCCGTATGGTCGAGCACGAGGGCGACGCACTGCCCAGAAATCGGCGTTGGGAACGCCACCTGCAGCAACTCGCCTTGCGTTCCTGATTTGGGAAGATCCACGTGAAAGAGCGCGCCCTGCGAAGCCACCCAAAACGCGTTAGGACCTCGCCGCGTGCTACCTTCTTTGGGGAGAGTCAGCAAGAGACTCGTTAGTGGAATTTGCGGGCCGCGCAGCACCAGAAACTCGCCATAGCCATCGTTTTTATGCGCCACAAACCAACCCTGGTCCGAGCCCGGTTGCGGCAGCTTTCCGGGGCTAGCCCAGCCTGGTTGCGGCAGCTTTCCCGTGCTGGCCCAGCTGGGTGTGAGCTCAAGCTGGAGGCGGCTCGTCTCGTCCGATAATGCGGCGGTAGCTTGAAGGTGCGTGGCCTGGGCGCGCTCCCGGGCGTCGAGCAGCTGCACCTTTGCCGGCACAAAGCTCAAACTGAGCGGGTCCAAAATTTTTGCGTCGAAGGGTGCTTTGCGTCCGCACAGTGAAAGTGCCGGTCGTTCTTCGCCGAGCAGCAGACTGCGCTCACCTTGAGCGTTCGCAGCCGAGAGCGAGAGCGCGAGGACGGGAGTTTTTTGGTTGGGGGTTTCTGTACCGGTCCAATCGGAAAACAACACCAACGCTTGCGGCGCCGTTGGTGGGAGCGGCGCTTTTGAGGAAGGCGGGGGCGTTGGGCGAAGTGGCGCGGCCCCCAGCCAATTCCAAGCATGTTCGCCCTGGCCGTCGCCGATGCGGATCCACACGGCGTGCCGTTTTAGTCCGAGCGGCACGACGCGGATCTCGGCTTCCGAAAGCCTATTCTTCAGGCTTTCCGGTATCAAAACCTGCGTTCCGTGGTCGGGTGAGCAGGGCCGTTTCTGGCAAACCTCGGTCAACAAGTGGCCTTGGTCGTCGAAACCAACTGCGAGCACCGTTTGTTCGCCAGTGCCCGCGGTGATAACTTGAGACCGCAAGTTGGCGTGTGCTTCTGGTGCTGTGAGCGCGAAGCCGAGGCTTACTGCGGTGAGCCAGCGTCGATGCCGTGCGGAGCCAATCTTCTGAGTCAACATGTGGGGTCTCTAGGATAAAAGTCGGAGCCCATTCGGGTCGACGCCCAGGGCTGAAAACACCTGCTCGAGCTTCTTTCGTGGCAAAGAGACACGGGTCGGCATCCCGCCGGAGAGCCCAAAGAGTTTCACGAAATCGAGGCCGCTATCAAATCGAGCCGCAACGCTCACATTCTCACGGTCGATCACCACACTCACGGCTTCACGATCTTGCCCCAAGAGCAAGAGCAGTGTTTTATCTAGCTTGGTGTAACCGCGGGACACATCCACGTAGGCGACACCGGGATCTGCTCGGGTGTAGCTCTGTGCGGCGCGCCGAGTTTCTCGTTCGATCGGCACCAATTCTGCGGCCGCCTCTTGAATCACGCTCCAGAGGCTCGAATCAGCGAGTCCGGAAGCTAGGTGCCGGACCACGAGGCCAAACAGCGCCAAGTCACGCGGCTTGGCCCGGAGTGCTTGGTCGAGCGTCGCTCCAAGCGGGCTTGGCACTCCGAGGCGCGTGTCGACGGCGTGGGCATCCGCGTCGCAGCCGGAATACGGCTCGGTGCCGCCACGAATCCACTTGGCGGCGCTGGCGAGGCCGTCGAAGTCTGAATGGCAGAGCACGGTGTCACCGGGACCCAGACGCTGCACGAGCTCGGGGGTGATCATTTCCGGGCATGCGCCGTGTTCCGCTTTTGTCGCCAATACAAAACGCGGATCGTCTCGGTAGCGCTGGTGCTCGTCGTGATCATGGTGATCAATCCAGGCTGCCAGGCGCGGCCCGAGGCCCTCGATGAGTGGCAGGGTAACTTTGTCAAAACCTCCCCCACTGCCACTGCCCGCAAACGCGATGTCCAGCACCACCACGCGTCCCAAAAGCTCGGAAGCCTTGGGAAGCTTGCGCGGTGTACCAAAAGCGAGCGCCTGCATCGCGTCGGAATACGCCAGCCAAGCCGCCCAAGCCACCTGTTTTCGCGCTGGGTTGCGCGCCCGAGCATGCTAGCTTGTCCCCGTGGTCAGTCAGCAACTTCTCGAAAAAGCGTTACTCCACCCCCTGAAAGGCACGAATTTCGAAAGCCTGGGTCAGCGTTACGAAGGCAAGGTCCGCGACAATTATAGCCGTCCCGATGGCACGCGGGTGATCATCGCAACGGACCGCATCAGCGCGTTTGATCGCGTACTGGGCACGCTGCCGCTCAAGGGCCAAGTGCTCAATTGGGCGTCTGCTTGGTGGATGCAGAAGACGCGCGATGTCTGCCCGAATCATTTGCTTTCGGTCCCGGATCCGAACGTTACGATCGTGCGCGAGTGCACCGCACTGCCGGTTGAAATGGTCGTCCGCGCGTATCTCACCGGAACCACCTCGACGAGCATTTGGATCCACTACCAAAACGGCGTTCGAACGTTTTGTGGGCATCGTTTACCGGATGGCCTCCGTCAGCATCAGAAGTTGGGCGAGCCGATTCTCACACCGAGCACCAAAGCCGCGCATGGGGATCATGATGTTTCCGCCTCGCGCGCGGAGATCTTGGAGGCGAGTGGCATGCCTGCGGCGGAGTTTGATCGCGCCGCGGAGTTGGCGATGATGCTGTTTCAAGCGGGCTCGCGGATTTGTGCGGAACATGGCCTGATCTTGGTGGATACGAAGTACGAGTTTGGTAAAACGCCCGAGGGCGAAATAGTGGTGATCGATGAGATTCACACGCCCGATTCGTCACGCTTCTGGTACGCGGAAAGCTATGCCGAACGCTTTGCGAAGGGGGAGCACCCAGAGAGCTTCGACAAGGAGTACGTGCGGCGTTATCTAGCAGAGATCGGTTTCACCGGCGATGGCCCCATCCCCGCGCTCCCCGACGCGATCCGGATTGAGGCCAGCCGGCGTTATATTGAAGCCGTAGAACGCATCACGGGTGAAGTTTTCGAGCCCAATTTGGAAGAGCCGCTGGTGCGGATTCGCAAAAGCCTGGGGATTTAAGCTATGTCGCAACTGCCGAACATCTACATCGTCAGCGCCGCGCGCACGCCGATTGGTTCTTACCTGGGAGCCCTGGCCTCGCTGTCAGCACCGCGCCTCGGTGCGATAGCCATCCAAGCTGCCCTGAGCCGCGCAGGCGTTGCGGCCGAGGATGTGGGCGAAGTCGTCATGGGCAATGTGCTCTCCGCCGGCGTTGGGCAGGCACCCGCGCGCCAAGCTGCGATTTTTGCCAAGCTTCCGAATACCATCCCGACCACTACTATCAACAAAGTGTGCGGCTCTGGGCTGCAAGCCGTGGCACTCGCGGCAAAATCGCTGATGGTGGGCGAGGCCGAGCTTGCGGTTGCTGGCGGCATGGAATCAATGTCTAACGTACCGTATTATCTGACGAAGGCACGCACAGGTTATCGCATGGGTAACGGCGAGTTGGTGGATGGGATGATTTTTGACGGTCTCTGGGATCCGTACAACGATTTTCACATGGGCCGTGCCGGTGAATTGTGCGCGAAAGAATTCAAGCTCGATCGTTTGAGTCAGGATGCGTTTGCCACCGAGAGCTATGCGCGCGCGCTCAAAGCTCAAGCCAACGGCGATTTCCACGCTGAAATCGTGCCCGTTGAAATTGCGCAGCGCAAAGGTCCCGCGGTGCTGGTGGATTCCGATGAAGAGCCCGGGCGCGGCGATCCCAAGAAGTTCGCTCAGTTGCGCCCCGCCTTTGACGAGCAAGGAACGATCACTGCGGCCAACGCCTCAAGTGTGAACGACGGTGCCGCAGCGGTGGTATTGGCCACGGAGCAAGCCGTGAAGGAGAAGAATCTCACACCCCTGGCCCGCATCGTCGGCACTGGCTACGCCGCGCAAGAGCCAGAGTGGTTCACCACGGCGCCCGCCAAAGCGATGGAGCGCGCGCTCGCGAAGCTCAAGCTCTCTACGGCCGATATTGACCTTTGGGAGATCAACGAGGCGTTTTCCTGCGTGACTCAAGCTTGCAGCAGCTTGCTCAAGTTGGATCCCGAACGGGTCAATGTGCGTGGCGGCGCGGTCGCGCTCGGGCACCCAATTGGCGCCTCGGGAGCTCGCATCCTCACGACGCTGCTGTATGCGCTCGCCGATCGTGGTGCGAAGCGCGGCCTGGCTTCGTTGTGTATCGGTGGCGGCGAAGCCATCGCGATGGTTGTCGAACGCGTTTAGCGGTCGCAAGATTTCTATCTGTTTAGGCCCATGTCCTCTGACCCCACGCCAACAGCCCGAATGGAGACGGCCTACGTTGCCGTACGCTATAGTTTGGGCGCGCGCGGGTCGGAGCTGTTGGTCGGCCTCCGCGAGCCGGGGTTGGAGGCGAGGAGCTTGGCTACAGGCCTCGGAAATCCAGAGCGCCAGCTGCGCGCCCAGATCTTGGCTCCCGAGATGGCACGGTTGCTGGTGGGCCTTGGCCGGCTGGAGGCATTTTGAGCTTATCCCGAGGGCGAATCTTGCCGCGCGCCGCTCTGGCTTCCTTGGCTGTTGAGAATCTCGCAGTGGCGCGGGAGTCGTCGAATGTCGTTCCCGGGGTCGGGCGCGTCCTGCCGCGCGCGATCGTGGACGCCGCGATGGACGCCGGCGAAATCCTGAGTCGCGCGCACGAGCAAGCAGCGCAAATAGTCGACGAGGCAATGCGGGAGCAATCCCAGCTCAAGCTCTCAATTCACGCCGAGGCTCGGGCGGACGCGTTGGCGGAGCTTTCGGCGAAGGCACTCTTACTGCGGCGCCTTGAGAATACCTTGGAAGAGCGGCAGTTGGAGCGCGTGATTGGGCTGGCGCGTGTACTAGCCGAACGTTTGCTGGGCCAGGCTTTGAGTCTCGATCCGAATACGATCGTGGCCCTGGCGGCACAGGCTCTAGCGGAAGCTCGTGGGGCGCGGCGCTTGGAAATCGCGGCCCATCCCGACGACGCGTTCACACTTTCCAATCAGATCGAGTTGCTTGGCATGCGAGGCGACGTGACGATCCTCTCAGAGGCGGAACGCCTGCGTGGCCATCTCAGATTCACGACTGAGATCGGAGTCCTGGATGCAGATCTCGGCGAACAGCTCGGACGCCTTGCCGATAAGCTACGAGGCTCGCTTCAAGGCTAAGCCTACGGACCTCCGCATCGGCTGCTTCTCCCCAGAAAAATAGCAAAATCATGACCGAACTCGATTCTTCACCTAGACCTTCCCTGCACGACGCTGAACCCAAAGACGCTCCCGTCGTAGCCCAGCCTCCGGCTAGGCGTTTCGATTGGCGAATCAATCTGGCGCTGTTTATAGCCACTGTTTTCAGTGTGTTTTACGCCGGGCAGTTCTGGGTCGACCAACCTAATCTGAATGGTTGGCAACGATTGCTGAGTGGGTGGAAATTCGCGGTCCCACTCTTATCGATCCTCGTGGCCCATGAGTTCGGCCACTACATTGCAGCGCGCCTCCACAAGGTACCGACATCATTGCCCTATTTTTTGCCGCTTCCCGCGGCGCTCAGCCCGTTTGGTACGTTTGGCGCCGTGATCATCATGCCAGAGCGCATCAAGACCCGTCGGGCACTTTTGGACATTGGTGCGGCAGGGCCGCTGGCGGGCATGGCATTGGCCGTTCCTTTCATGCTCCACGGCTTGTCCCTTTCGAGCGTCCAGGTGAAGAGTGAGGGCTCGTACATCCAAGAGGGCCAAAGCCTTCTCTACTGGTTTCTGAAATACGTCGTCCACGGCTCGATTCCAGCGGGGCACGACGTGTTCCTCCACCCCACCGCTCTCGCCGCGTGGGTGGGTTTCCTGGTGACCTTCTTGAATCTTCTGCCGGTGGGCCAGCTCGACGG
This sequence comes from Polyangiales bacterium, assembly GCA_038246305.1. GTDB lineage: Bacteria > Myxococcota_A > Polyangia > Polyangiales > Polyangiaceae > JBBRRP01. The sequence continues at coordinate 156,445 of JBBRRP010000001.1, forward strand.
CGGACACGTGGCGTACGCACTGCTCGGTGAACGCCAGAATGCATTCAGCAAACGATTGTTCTTAATGCCTTGGCTGTTGGTGGCGTACAATGTTGCTCGCTACGTGATGCCGATCCTAGAGCGCGCGTTCGTGTCCGGGTTCGATACGCTCGCGAGCGATGATTGGAATACGATCAGCGCGGCCATGCCGTGGGTTGTTTCGGCCCTGCTGTTGACTCTGCTTCGGCGTGTGTCTGGGGGTGCGCATCCGCCCGTCGAGGACACTCAGCTTGGCCCGGTGCGCCGAGTGGTTGGCTGGTTCACGCTGGGCTTGTTCGTGATCCTCTTCATGCCAACACCGATGATTGTCTATTGAAGCCAGCATCAAGCTTGGGCGGCGCACGCCACCGCCGACTCAGGTTTGCGGTCGAAACTTTCGCTCAAGGGCTCGGCACACTTCGACAGGAGCCAAGCGGCTCACGTCCCCGCCATGGCGGGCGATTTCGCGCACTAGCGAGGCAGAAACGAAGCCGTAATTCGTCCGTGTTGGCAAAAAGACGGTATCAATATTGGGCTCAAGATCGGCGTTAGCGTGAGCGATTTGGAGTTCATACTCGAAGTCGGTTCCCGCACGCAGTCCACGCACGATCACACGCGCACCGATGCGTTTACCATACTGAACCAACAGACCATCGAAGACGTCGACGCTGACGTTGCCGAAGGGTTCGCAAATCTTCTCTAAGAGCTCACGGCGCTCGTCGAGTGAAAAAAGTGGAGCCCGAGTCGGATTCACACCGACCGCCACGATCACTTTTGCAAACAGCTTAGAAGCGCGTTCGACGAGATCCAGATGTCCGTTCGTCGGTGGATCGAAGCTGCCGGGGTAGACAGCGATGTCAGCGAGCTGGCTAGCCACCGTTTGGCACCTGGCTCGGAGCAACGGGCTCGGTACTGGTGCTGTCCTTGGCTGGGATCTCGGCCGTTTCGGGGGTGCTGGCTGCCGGTGCCTCAGGGGTCAGGCTGGGCAGCGGTTCAAGCCACATCGTTTTCGCGCGGTCTGCAAACGTGATCCGGAAATTCGCCAACAATCCCGTGCCTAGGACGCCATCCACGTCAACGCCTAAGCCCTTTTCAAGCTCACCGAGCGGCGCACCCTGAACCCCAGGCACGCCAGGTAGCTCCAACGCTCCGAGCTTGAACACGGGTAACACAGCATGCTTGAGCGTCTTACTGCCCGATAGCGGCAGCAGTTGGCTGCTGGGCACGCCCGTCTTCTTCCAGCCAGCGTCATCCAATGCGACCGGGAAGCTTTGCGAGGTATCCACCATCAGTGCCAAAGGTGGCGCTCCGGATTCCCGGCCAACGCCTGCTAACAGCAACATCCCACCACCTTTCAGGTAATTGAGCCCTACGGTCGTGGCAACAGGAGGGGCAGTCGGTTCGAAGCTGCGCACCACGAATTGACTTCCGACAAAATCCACAGTGGCGTGCAGATGACGGAGCAGATTCATACCGATCAGAAGCTTCACCGGCGCATTCACCTCCCTGCTAATGGAAGAGAGATCGCGCGCAATCGCGGGCACATCGCGAACCTCCAAGCGCTCCGCAAATCTTAGGGAAATAAAGCCAGCCTCCGCACCCTGGCTGGCGTCCACCACGGCTTCACCTGAACCTGTAGCGATCATCGCGAGTGCCTGTTCTCCGTTCAACTCAACCGGCACCAAGAAAGAGGTTCCTCCTACACGTGGCATCTCCGTGACAGCGAGCAGTCCACCGCTGAACTCGAAGGGTGAGCGTCCCGTTCCACGTCGTGCGAGTGCGGCAACCTCCTTGGCCCAAGGGTCGCGGACTTCCGGATCCGAAAGCAGCAGCTCGAGCTCGTCGGCCGCCTCCTCCATCTTAAGAGAATACCAAAGGGCTCGACCACGAAGCGAGCGTGCTTCGCTCGTATCAATGCCCTTTAACAGCTGAAGTACGCGGTCGAATTCGAGCTCGGCAAGCGCGATCTTGGCCGCCAAGAGGCATGCGTCTAAACGATGCGGAGTCGCTCGGAGCGCATTTTCGATCGCATCTTGGGCGTCGTCGACATCTCCTGCAGAAAAGCTCTTCTCTGCGCGGTCAAACCATTTATCTGCTACTTTTGGCCAGGCGGGCTGGGCGGGAGCGTTCGCTCCGCAGGCACTCGTGAGAAGCCCAAATAATAAGAGGAGCGTTCCGAGGAGAGGAAAACGGGATCGGGCGACGGGTGTGGGCTTCGATTGCAGCACTCGGCTCGGGCATAACCGAACGTTCGTCTGGGGTCGAGGGGTTGGCAGCCCTGGGCTATCCCTCTTGGTTGAGCGCCACTCCCAGGTCCGAGGAAGTGGTGCTATGTTTGTAGCTGTCCTGCATGCAGCCTTCGAAAGCGCCATCAATTAGGAGTGAAGGTGCGCTAACGTCTCCGGTGCTGCTCCTCAACCGTCACTACGCTCCCGTCAGCGTGGCGAGCGCGCGTCGAGGCCTGGTTCTTCTGTATTGTGGCGTGGCCAATGCGCTCGATTCAGAGGGGCACGTGTATGATTTTGATCACTGGCTCAAACTCCCGATTCGCGACAGAGATGATGTCGTTCCGCTGGTGAACGGCCAGTTGCGTGTGCCGCGGGTTCTACACCTTTTGGCTTATGATCGCTTTCCGCGGGTCTCGATTCGGCTCTCACGGAGGAACCTTTTGTTCCGCGATGATCATCAGTGTCAGTATTGCGGTCGGAGGCCTGGCGTTCGGGACCTGAATTTAGATCATGTGATCCCTCGTTCGCGCGGTGGCCGCGAATCCTGGGAGAATCTGGTAGTCTCGTGTCGCAGCTGTAATCTCAAGAAGGGGCGGCGAACGCCCGATGAAGCAGGGATGGCCCTCTTGCAGCGTCCGCATGAGCCGCATTGGTCGAGAGCCGCGCACATTCTGATGGCAACGCGCGAGCCGTATGACGAATGGCAGCCGTTTCTGCGTGCATCGTGACAGCGCATTAGTATCCTTACAACCTAACGCCGTAGAGTCTTTCCCATCTACATGTTAGGCTTGCCCGCGTGCTGGACCCCGCGGATCCCAACGACGCCTACACTTCCCTCTTGAGCGCAACACGCGAGCTAGAGCGTGAACAGCGCCTCATGCGGGATCGTTGGTTTGCAACGTTGCCGATGGAGTCCAAGGATGAGCTGCTGTTTGAGCTTGAAATTCTGTTGAAGGCAGCGGCTTGCTTCGCAAATCCCAGGAATCACCCGGGTGTCCCCAGGCACGGCGCTCTTGTGGCGCAAGATTATCGCGAAGCGACTGTGTTGTTTCGGGAGGGTGTTAATCGGGCCATTTCGCTCGCCCGCGGCCTGCTCGGCAGCCGGGATCGCGCGTACATTTTTCACCGCTACTTGGAGACCGTTTTGCCTGAAGACAACGCGCGCACGCGGCTCCTTCGGGAGGGCACCGATCAGTCCAGTCCGGCGGACAGTCTGATCACCTTGAGGCATGGCCTCAGCACCGCCCACGAGGTGCTCGAAGGTATCGTGCGCGGCCCGCGCGTGCCCTTTCGGCTCTTCTATGCGGTGTTGACCTCCGTGCAGCGGGAGATCGGCCGCAACGTCTTCTTCAATCCGTTGCGCGCTCTGGAGTTTCGGCCTGAGTTCGATCGCATTAAGTCGCCACATGTGCTCGAGCTCATACGCGGCGTCCCCGGTGAGAAGGCGCATGAGCTTGTGGCGCTCACCTTTCTGTCGTTGTTTCGAATGCTGCGCTATGTGCGGCTGTTGCAACGCATAGCGATTGAGCCCGCCGGCAAAAAACGCAGGCTTGCTGGGCGTGGGTATTTAGTGCTTTCCGTGTTGCGCTCGGATGCGCGCGCGCTCTCGGATCACTTGCGACGCCGCTCCGGTGAGTTGCTAGCTGAGAGCTTTTCGCGGGACCTGATGTCGGTTTCTGCCGAAGAGATCGAGGGGCGTTCCAGCGAGCTTCGGGCAGCGGGCCACCGCATGATCGCCATCAAAGCGGCGCTCGAGGGCATCGCCGCCACGGTTCGCTTGGAGATGCGTCGAGCTTTCCAGCACGATCTCCCAGCGATCGAGAACAACTCCGCAGAGCCCGAGCTGCGAGTCGCGCTCCAGCGAGTACTGATCAATCTTCGCCCCGCACTTCTCAATGCCGTACTATTTTTGGGCAAGGCCTTGGGCGTCAGCCTGGAAGCAGACAGCGTCTTTGACGACGACGCGGCGCGCCGCGAAAGTAGCGAACGCCTTCGGCGCGACGTTTGGATGTTCGCGCAGATCGTCCGCGCCTTCGCCTCGAAAGCGGAGCAGAGCCCGCCCGAGGATGTTTGGGAAAAGGCCTATGGTTTGGAGTACGTTCGCGAGTTCCTGACGTACTTTCGGGCGATGGGCTATCCGCTCCTCCGCGCAGCCGACTATCCGAGATTCGACGCTTTTATGGCGGCGATGGAGCAGCTCAGCGACACTGACTTAGTGGATCAAGTGCGCCTTAACGGCGCAATAGAAGAGTGTCACGAGTTTTATCGCTTCCTCGTCGAATTATTTGACGAGATTTCAAAGCGCGAGGTGCTGGAGAATATCCCCTTCGATCGTCGTGAAGCCGCAGGATCCCTCAGGTTGTATCTCGGCGAGCAAGCCGCGTAATGAGAGCGACGTGGCAGTTCGTCTCGCACGTGCATGGCGCTCGCGTAACAAAACGGCGAGGCCGGGAAGCGCCCGAGATTGCTCTCGAAACGGAACCCGGCCCAGCTCGTTAAGTTGGCTGTTTAGATCAGGCCTTCTTAGCGCGTGCAGCGGGCTTCTTAGCTGCAGCGGGCTTCTTGGCCGCAGCGGGCTTCTTGGCCGCAGCGGGCTTCTTGGCCGCAGCGGGCTTCTTGGCCGCAGCGGGCTTAGCTGCTTTGGGAGCCTTAGCTACTTTGGGAGCTTTAGCTGCAGCGGGCTTGCGTGCGGACTTGGTGCGGGTCTTTGGAGCTGCTTTTGCGGCGGGTGCGGCTTTTGCAGCGGGTGCTGATTTCTTTGCCATGTGTTTTCCTCCAAACAGGCTTGCGGCCCGGGTTATCAAATGAGCCGAAGTGCGTTACCACGCTTGTATGGCAAGCTAGTGCAAGCGTCAACGGCGAATTTTCCTCTAAGCGTGATGATCTTGCGCCGGCCTGGTCAGCCCTTCACCCACAAGGGGTACCTCCCAGAGGAAAGGGCCGCTGATTCGGGAGGAAAATCGCTCAGTTTCCACGACTTGACGCTGGGCAAAGGGTCGAGCTAGCGCCACGGGTGTCGGCGGATAAACGTCCGACCGTTGACCGAAAAAGGAGCTCTCCCGCATGCGCCCCATCACCCGTTTCGTTCCTCAGATCCTCGCTGTCGCCTTGCTGGCTGGCTGCGGCTACTCCCAAGAAGAATGGGACCAAAAAGTGCGGGAGGGGGACAGTCTGCGTGCCCAGCTCGCTGTGCAGCAACAAGCTCACAAAAAAGCGGAAGACGATTACGCCGCCGCGCTCACAGAAATTGATGAGCTGAAGAAACAGCTCACCGAGCGTGGTGTGAATCTCGATAATTTGAGCGCCAGCCTTGAACAGCAGCGCAAAGCACTCGAAGAATTCAAACGCCGCGCTGATCAGCTTGAGCAAATCCGCAAAAGATTCGACGCACTGAGCCAGAAACTCCAGAAGCTGACCCAGCTCGGACTCAAAGTAGAGGTGCGCAACAATCGCATGCTTATCCAGTTACCTGGCGACGTGCTCTTCGATTCTGGTGCCGATAAGCTGAAACCGGATGGCGAGATGATTCTTCTCAAAATCGCAGAAGTCATTCGGGGCGACGCCGACTTGGTGAAGCGTCAATTTCAAGTGGCGGGGCACACTGACGCCAAACCCCTTCAGGGTGGGCATTTCAAGGACAACTGGGGCCTGAGTGCCATGCGCGCCCGCTCAGTCCTCACTCTTCTCACAGCAACCGTGGAGGAGAAGGGCGGAGGCTTGCCGCGCGCCAACTGGAGCGCCGCCGGATACGCGGACACCGACTCTGTCGCGGACAACAGCACTGAGGAGGGCCGGAAGAAGAACCGGCGCGTAGAGCTCGTGGTCCAACCCAACGTCGAAGAGATGCTGAACCTCAACAGCTTCGCCCACTAAAAAGATTGATGTGTCGCGCGTTGGCACAATCGACATAGGCACCAATTCAGTCCTCTTGCTCGTCACTGAGTCGAAGGCGGGGGTGCTCGAAGCTGTGCGCGAGGTATCCACCGTCACTCGCCTGGGGCAGGGTGTGGACCGGACACGCCTGTTGGCTCCGGCGGCGATCGAACGAACCCTGAGGTGCTTGGCGGAGTACCGAGCCGTGTTGGACGAACTTGGAGTGAAGCGCCTACGTGTCGTGGGCACGAGCGCGCTCCGCGATGCCACGGGCGCCCAGGACTTTTTGCGTCGCGCGGAAGGCCTGCTGGGGGTGCCTGCGGAAGTCATCTCAGGCGAACAAGAAGCCCGGCTGGCGTTCAAGGGAGCGCTCTCAGCGCTTCCGGTACTGGGCCCTGTCCTCGTGCTTGATATTGGCGGTGGGAGTACTGAATTCATTCTTGGCGAGGTGACCCGGGATGGTCTGACAGTTCACTCAGCGCTGAGTCTAAACATCGGCAGCGTTCGCCTCACCGAACGGCACGTGCATTCCGATCCGCCCGCTCCCGGCGAACTGCTGGCGCTCAGAGCGGACATTGAACGAGAACTGGGTGCGGTCGAGCTCCCTGCGCGGGTGGGCTCGGTCGTGGGCGTCGCCGGTACGGTGACAACATTGGGCTCCGTGATTCGTGCCCTGCCACGCTTCGATGCTGTAGCGCTGCATGGCGAACTGATCCTCGCGCGCGAACTCCGCGAAACACTCAACCGGCTTACGCAGCTACCTGTTAACGTCCGTGAGGCGATCGCCGGAATGAATCCAGGGCGCGCCGATGTTATTATCGCAGGCGGGCTCATTCTGGAAGCTGCGCTCGCGTATGCCGGGGCTGAAGAGTGCCTCGTGTCGGCTCGGGGATTGCGTTGGGGTCTGGCCGAAGAGCTCACGACTTCAGCCTAACAACGCCCGTGTTCATTCACCGCACGCCCGGATCGGATCGGAGGCGGGGTGCGGCCGGGGTGCGGCCGGGGTGCGGCCGGGGTGCGGCCGGGTGCGCGGGGGCGCGCGGGGGGTCTCCACAGCGGCGCCACGGGCGCCCACTGAGCCGATGTGCTACAAGTAAGCCCCCGTGCAGTTCATAACAGCCCTAACAGAAAAGACCGCGGAATGTCATAATTCATTGACACAGGGATGGGGTCTGAGTACAGTTCCGCGCCTGGCGGCTCCTGGCCAAAATCTGGCAAGCCACCTACCCACGAACTACTTTGATGGCAACACGTGTGGGGGACCAAGTCAAAAAAACGTGATGAATGGTAACAAGCCGGAATCAAAGCTGGGATACCAACGTTGAGGCTTGATTGCAAAATCAGAGAAGTTCTAAAGCTCTCAAGTAATCCGATTTGCGAGATGCAATTGCAGTTTGGGCAGGCGTTAGCGACACAAATCGCCATCGTCGGTTCAGATCACTCTTTAAGGAGAACGTAACAAATGGATCTGCAGGTTGAGTTCAAAGTCGGCGACAAGGCTGTTTATCCTGCGCAAGGAGTTGCTGAAGTGATCAGCATCGATGAGCGCGACATAGCCGGTTCACGCCAGCGATTTTATGTTCTCCGGATTCTCGACACCGATCGAAAAATTATGGTGCCGGTCTCCAATGCGGGAGCGGTCGGTTTGCGTCAGGTTATCTCCGAGCAAGAGATTCGGGAGATTTTTGATATTCTGAAAGAACGCACCATTGGTTTTGATACTCAGACTTGGAACCGGCGGTATCGCGGCTTCATGGATAAGATCAAAACCGGCTCGATTTATGATGTTGCTGAGGTGCTGCGGGATCTTTATCGGCTGAAGACCAGCAAGCAATTGTCCTTTGGCGAACGCAGAATGTTGGATACTGCGCGTACGTTGATCGTGAAAGAAATTGCCATTGCGCGCGACCAAACGGAAGATCAAGTGAAGGACGAGATCGAAGCCATCTTTTTCACCAACTGAATTTTCAGGGGAAATAGCGGGGCGCTGACGAAAGTCACCGCCCCGCGCGCATTTTGTTGGAGTCGACCCCGCGCGTGTCTCTGGTTGGAGGACGCGGGGTATTTAGTTGGAGTCCAATGCGGGGCGGGCTTTGGGGACTCAGAAATCTGTCTCGTTGACGCGCTTCCGAATTGGCGAAAGCGTTGGTAGCTCGAGTGCCACACGCCAGCCGGAAGCCTCTTCAGTGCACTTCACCTCTGCCTGTTGCGTGGAGGCGACTTCCCCAGTGACGCTGACGATGGCCCACCGGTCTTGAATCCGGGCACGAAAGGCTTTAGGTTTGAAATTGAGCGAAAAACGCGAAGGCGCGAGCATCTCCTCAGGAGTTACTGTCTTGCCGAGTACGGCGGTGGCCCGCTTGGCCCGCTCGGAAAGATTCTTCTTCGCTTCAGACCACAAAAGATCATACGCAGCACGAGCTGCCAGTGGGTCTCCGTGGACGCGATTCATGCGGTCAATAAACTCACGCACCACGGACTCAGGTCGCGAGTCAACGGCCGTTGGTTCACAGCTTGAAATAGTGCCAAGGGTGGCGGTAAGACCGGTGAGTCTGGCGAGGCGCAGCAAGCGGCTTGCCATCGCTTGGAACGTTGAGGCACGGATAGGACGTTCGCCCGAGTGGAGCATGCTGTGAGACTCGGTTTATTAACTGCTTCCCTACTTGTGTCTACAGCTACAGATCGCATCTCTAGCAAACTTGGCCCTGGGTGATCCCTCCCAGGTACGCTGCTTCTCACCGTGAGAGCCGCCTTCCCAGCCACACTTCCGGTAACTCTAACCTGGGCGAACCGCAGGCCCCCGAGTTCTCCGCCACCTGCGGACTTGGGTATTGTTCGTCGGGGTACGGCCCATCATCTTTTGATTTCGGGCGATAATTTGGCTGCACTATCGGCGCTGCAGGACACCGTGGCGGGTGAAGTTACGTTGGCTTATCTCGATCCACCGTTCTTCACTGGCCGAGTTCATGAACGGGTTGAACGAAGTCGCGATATGCGCGGCAACTTGGTGCGCTCCACGCGTCATGCATTCGATGACCGTTGGGCTGGGCTTGCCGAGTATCTTGAGGATGTTTCGGATCGGATCGCGGCGGCGCGGAGCTTGCTCGCACCGCACGGCAGCTTGGTTTTGCATGTGGACCCGAAGACATCGCACTATTTTAAAGTCATTTGCGATGAGATTTTTGGCCCCGACTGTTTCGCGAGCGAAATCGTGTGGCGCTATCGGCGTTGGCCTGCCAAGACGGCTAATTTTCAGCGGGTTCACGATGTGCTCCTGCGCTATTGCAAGCATGCGGGCGTGGCGTCGCGCTTTAATCCACAATATGAGCCTTTAGCCCAGAGCACGATCGCCACTTGGGGCACGAAGAAGCAGCGTGCGGTTGTTGGAGCCGACGGACGGAGGCTGCGGTCGAGCACCACAGAGGATGTTTCACCGGGTGTGCCCATGGGGGATGTATGGGAAATCGGGATCGTGGCGCCCGTGGCTAAGGAGCGCACGGGTTACCCAACGCAGAAGCCCAGCGCATTGCTCAAACGGTTGATGGAAAGCCTCACTGATCCGGGAGAGATTGTGCTGGATCCGTACCTGGGCAGCGGCACCACCGCGGCAGTCGCTTGTGAGCTTGGCAGGCGTTCGATCGGAATCGATAAGAACGAAGAATCCATCGAAATAGCACGGGGTCGATTGAGCGCACTCGGTGTGCGACCCATGCTCAAGCAAGTCTTGACGGAGCCGCGTGTCGCCGGAGATCTCGACCGAGCGCTTTTAGCGTAATCCTTGGTCAGCCTGTTTCGGCGGGCGGAAGCTTGGCATGGCGTCGCTCGGACTGGGCGCGGCCTTGGGCTTGTTGGGCGGAGCCATGTCGAAGGTCTTGCCGTCGAGCACTTCAAGCAGGAGAGGGTTGTGGGCTTTGAGGGAGGCTGTCTTCAACTGTTTGAGAAGACCGTCGCGTTCCTCAGCCAAGAGTTTTCGGGCTAGGAGCTTGGAGATTTTCTCGCTCTCCCGGGCGAGGTTCGGCGTTCGTGCTGCCATGCTGCCTCGGCGCCAGAGCACAGCGTAATTCTCGTCAAGCTTGAGCGGAGCGGGGAGAATGGCGCCGTCAGGAATCGGCTGAAGTGCCGCGTAAATCTTAGGATTTACGCGCAGTTGGGGGAAATCCGTCGAGCCGTCTTCACGCACGAATCCGAGATCTCCGTTGCGTAAATGAGTCGCTCGGTCAAGCGATTCGTCCCTTGCAAGTTGGCGCCAGCGTTGGACACCACCCGCACCTTGACACGCCTGGATGATCTCAAGCGCGTGGACTTCAGAGGAGACCACAATGCGCCACACTGAAATACGCGCAGGTTCGCTGAACTCTGACTGATGCTCTGCAAAATATTGCTCGATAAGAGGCTTTTGCATCTTTCCATTTTCGAGAATGCTCGCCTCAAGCGAGGCTTCCAAAGCGCGCGCTAAAATAACTTGTTGGGCGTCGTGCGCGCTCGGCTTCTTGTCGAGCTTTCGCGCCTTGGCCTCTGCCACCAACATCAGTTCCACGCCGAGCACATCGCGCACAAACCCTTCAGTCTGAGCTCGTGGCTCTGCTCCGAACGTAGCCAGCTGCCACGGGGCCAAACGGTTGAGGCGGGCTTGGACAGCCGCGGAGCCCATCGATTCTCCCGCAACGCTCAAGAGTGGTCCCAGAGGGACCGCCTGCACTGACGTAGTCAAGAGTCCTGACGTCACCAACAGGAGTGCTAATGGGCGCCTCAACGCTTCACCTGCGGAAGCGTGAAGCCCAATTGCTTGAGCACGCCATGAAATGTCAGTTCCTCATCTCGAGCACGTGCATACGATGCCACGAAAGCCTTCGGATCCTTGTCAACGGCAGCTTGCGCGGCGCGTTCAAAATTCTCTAATGCGAGCAGGAGATGGGGATGGGCCAGAGCCACGTCCTTCGGGATCTCCATGCCTGATGCCGCGCTGACTCGCGCTTCTGCCAAATGATGGATAACGCTTGCTAGCTCGCGGTCGCTAACATGGGAACTCAGGTTTTCCGCGTCAGAGTTGGCGCCTTGAAGGAGGAGCGCGGCCCGATTCAGATAGCTGCCACTCCAACAAACACTTGGAACGAGGAAAAGCACGCTTGCAACCGCCAATCCCAACCAATGGCGACGGCATCGCTCAACCGGCATGCTGGTCCTTTCACCCGGCATCAGTCGGCTCCGAAATCTGATTGGGAAGCGGCCAACCCGCCTCGATGGCTTTTCTCGCCGCGTCGCGTTCAGCGTCGCGCTTGGAGCGCCCTTCTCCGATGCCGGCAGGCTGCCCTGCTACGCACACTTGAACGCGAAACCAACGCTGGTGGGCTGGACCGTGCGTCTCTAGCACGACGTAAATCGGCGATGGAGTGCCGTACGCCTGAACACGCTCTTGCAATTCGCTCTTGGGATCGAGCTGGCCGGTGTGCCCTTTCTCTAGTCCGAACTCAACAATGCTGGCACAGACCTGCCGCACAGCGCTCACGCCCGAGTGAAGGTAACAGGCAGCAATCAACGCTTCCACCGCATCGGCGATCACGTTTAAGCTCTGCTTCAGCCGATTCTCGTCGGCGCCTTTTCCGAGTCGAATCACTTCGGGGATCGGTGTCTGCATGCCCCACCGAGCTAACGATTCTGCGTTGACGAGTTGCGAACGCAGGCGCGTTAAAGCGCCTTCGTTTTCCGATGGAAAGCGTGCGAATAGATATTCGCTCACACAGAATCCGAGCACAGAATCCCCCAGGAACTCGAGCCGTTGGTTGTCGGAAATTCCGGGCTGCTCGTTGGCAAGGCTCGGGTGAGTGATGGCTTCTTCGAATAAGGAATGGGTTGGTGGGAGTTGAAAAAGTTGAGCCAGCTGTGAACGCGCATCCGAACCTTCAGCACTCGCGACCGGAGGCTGCTCTGTCCGCTCTTCGACCGATTCCGTCACTTCGGGCGTAGGCTAGCCAAGTTGACCCGGGAGTGCGAGCCTGCTTAGCAGAGCCAAAAAATGCGGGACTTTGGCGGCAGCGAGGCCTGGTTGCCAAGAGTTGCTCCCCGGCTGGCGCAGTTCTTCGGTATGCTTTTGCGATGGGGCAACTGCTCTCCTGCCCGTTCTGTCGCGAGCTCTATTCAGCTGAAGAGGCAGTGCGGTGTAGCACGTGCGATGTGGAGCTCGTGCCGCTCGGTAGTTTGCCGCTTTCGGCGGAGGCACTTGCGGAGGAAGCGTTGAGTGCTGAGGTCCTGCATCCCGATGACACGCGCTTTGGATTGTTCCACTTAGGGCACGGACGGGGCCTCTTGCTGTGCTTGGCGCTTGCGGGCTTGGCGCTGTTCTTTGCGCCCTGGCTAGTGATTTTGCAGCCCGACCCGGCGCTGGTAGCGGGATTTGATATTGCGCACTCGCGCTCGGGCTGGTTCTGGGGTGGGGCGCTCGGCCTCTTCATTCTTGTGCCACTGCTGATAACTCGGCGCTGTCCGTATGATCTGCGGGGCATTCGTGTGATCAGCTCTACCTTTTGCGTGATGACATTGCTTGAAGCGTTGGTCTTGTTTGCGAAACCCCCAACGGCAGGGTCGTTCGTGCGGGTCACTTATGCCTGGGGATGGGGCCTGTATGCGAGTGCTTTAGTGAGCGTGATCGGAACATTTGTGGCGCTCAGATTGGGAGGGCCCGCGCCGGCACAGTCCGAGCCGCTCGCTCAACAGCCCATCAAGAAGTCGGCTGTGGACAGAAACAAGAACTTGAAGTTGCACTGAGCGGGATGAGCCTCGGTTGGTCTGCAATCTGGGGCAAATTCAAGACTCTTTCGGTACTGAAAAGTTCCAGCCAGTCGGTCTCGTACGGCCTTAGGCAATCTCAGTAAGGTCACCTGGGACAATCGAGACTCAAGGATCCGGTATCTTACTCAAACACGCCACCGCTATAGGAGTGTTCGTTCATTTTTGAAGTGGGCATGGCCCGGATCAGCCCCGAGTGCGCACGACCGCACCGCGTGAAGAGGCGCCAATGAAGCCAAAACTGCCACATTCGCGCGAGACACCAGCATTCAGATGGCTCGCACCTACGCGAATCACGCCCACCGTGTGCTGACGTACACGTCGACGGGGTAAGGCTTGAATGTGCTGTAGCCAGCGCAAGCTAACTGCATATATGCGCCGCAAGAGTGCTATTTTCTGGGGGGCGATTGGACGCAATGTGCTAAAGGCCTGTGCTACGTTGATTTGATATTGAAATCGAGGTGAGCCATGAAGCAACTCATTGGTGAAGGCATTTTGTGTGCGGCGCTGTTGGGCGCGGTGGGATGTACAACAGAGGTATCGGGAGGCCGAGCCAAGGGTGCGTCTGGGCCCGCAGCAAACGGGACGACGCCTGGAGTTCCTGGGACCGGGGGTACTGCCGGCGGACCTGTGGGTTCCGGCACGGGCGGCACGACTGCGGCCCCACAGGCACCCCCAATGGGTGCAGTGTTTGGCCCAACGGCGCTGCGTCGACTCACCGATACACAGTTCCGCACGAGCGTGCGGCAGCTACTGGCGTTGAACGAGGCGCCAACGGATGCCCTCGAGCAGGAGCCGCTGAGCCAAACCACTCGCTACTTAGACAATAACAGCGGTGCGCTCACAGTCTCTTCGATTCTCGCCAGCCAATATGCGGGGGTCGCCGATAAGCTGGTGAAGGCTTACGCCGTCGCACCCTGTAGCGCGGGCTCTGAAACGGCGTGTGGAGACACCTTCATCCAGACGTTTGGCAAACGCGCGTACCGCCGCCCTCTCAGCAGCACAGAATTCACACGCTATCAGGCGCTGTTCGCCGGTGAATTGGGGCGTACAGGCTATGCAGGTGCGGTGACGCAGGTGATCGAGACCATGTTGCAATCCCCCAATTTCTTGTATCGCTTCGAGCTAGGAGACGCCTCGCAAGGCGCCATGCGAACGCTCAGCTCGTACGAGGTTGCGAGTCAGCTTTCGTACTTGCTCACAGATTCGTTGCCGGATGATGCCCTTTTTGCTGCCGCCGATAGTGGCGCCGTTCTCAGCCAAGCGGGGCGCGAGACGCAAGCGCGGCGCTTGCTCGCATTGCCCGAAGCTAAGCCCACGCTGCGGCACTTCGTGGAGCTGTTCGTGCACACGAGCCGTCTCGAAGATCTCCAAAAGGCCGCTGACGTCTACCCTGAGTTTACGCCTGATTTGAAGGCGTCGATGAAGCTGGAGACCCAGCAATTCATCGATGACGTGCTGTGGAGTGGGGATGCCACTTTTAGCAGCCTAATCTCAGCAAACTACACGTTTGCCAACGGCTCACTGGCAGCGCTTTACGGCTTGTCGGACCCGGGGCAAGGCACAACACTAGTGAAGACTACGCTGAATCCGGATGGCCAGCGAATGGGGATTCTGACGCAGGCGAGTGTGATCGCTCAGCACTCTAAAGCCTTTGAATCGTTCCCAATTGCACGCGGCAAGTTCGTGCGCATTGGCCTGCTTTGTCAGCCGCTGCCCTCACCTCCAAAGAATCTTGCAGTGATGCCCGTGGCTCCCGATCCTACGCTCACCACGCGCGAGCGTTTCTCGGCGCATTCTTCGAATCCAGCATGCAGTGGCTGCCACACACTCATCGATCCAGTCGGTTTCGGAATGGAAAATTACGACGGCGTCGGCAAGTACCGCACTGATGAGAACGGAAAGCCTGTCGACGCGAAGGGTAACTTCACGAGCACGCTGGACATCGATGGTGCGTTCGAAGGTGGTAAAGCGCTCGCACAGAAGATCGCCGGCAGCCTGGAGAGCAAGCAATGCCTAACGCTTCAGGCCTACCGCTGGGCGTTTGGGCGTGACGAATCCGCGGCAGAACGCGGCGTCGTCAACGGTATTGCGCAAGACCTGGCCGCCGGCGGCCTCAATATCAAGGACGTCACGGTGGCCATCGCCAAATCCGACAATTTTGTATTCCGAACTTTCAGGTGAGCGGCTCCGCTACACGTCCGACGAAAGGGATTCCTATCATGTCCAAAGCCATTTTTAAGCGTAGAAGCCTCCTCCAGCAGCTAGGTGCCGCAGCCTTTCTGGCCACGCCGGTGTTTCGTTCCGTGATCGCGGAGGCCCAGACGAAGACCCCGCTTCGCTTGATCCTTCTGAATCTGCCAGGTGGAATACCGTTCAGGGGTGGTAGCGCGGACGGCAGTGACATCGATACCATCTTCACGGGCATGTACAAGCCTTTCGCGAGCCTGGAATCGGACATGATCGTGTTCGACAACATGAGCAACAGCGCAGGCGATAAAGTGGCGACGTATTTTGAGCTGGAAGCCCACGGAGGCGGTTGCCGTTCGATGTTTGGCGGCGCTGTGGCCGATCAGGGTTGCGGAGGCACCAATGCTTGTGGGGCAGAGGAGAACGACTATCGTTACGGCACCGCCACCACGATCGACCAGCAGTTAGCCGCAGCGATTGGCGGAAAAACGCCGTTTGCAGCTCTCCACTTTGGGACTTTGTGGGACAAAGGCCAAGGGGGTGACCATGCAGAGTGCCACTACAATAATGGCCAAGTGGTGCGCCCCATGTCGGATCCGATGACGGCGTTTTCACGCTTGTTTGGTAATGGGTTGCCCACCGGTGGTGGTACACCTGCGCCTCAGCCCACCACCACCAGCACGGTGCCCGCCGCACCCGATCCTGCGCTATTGAACCTCTACGCGCGTGGCAAGAGCCGCTTGGATCTTCTTTACGCAGAGATTGGCGACGTGAAGGCGATAGCGGGTTCGGATGAGCAAACGAAGCTGGACGCGCATCTCACGGCGTTACGCGAACTTGAGGCTAAGCTGCCGATGGCGAGTCCAGGTATGATCGGCGGCGGCGGTGGTGTTGTCGGTGGTGGGCCTGCGGCGAATCCGGGTGCTGGCTGTGCGCTGCCTGCGGGAGGCGGTGCCAACAACGGATTAGTGGAGACGGTGAGCCCGGCGTTCAACGAAATCGCTTATCAAGCAGTCAACTGCGATCTTTCTCGTATCATCGCATTGCAGTGGCTTTCGTCTGGTGACCACATCCCACGCTTCCAATTCCTAGGCTGTTCTGGTGATCACCACGGGATGGAGCACAGTGCCAACGGTGGCGAGTACATCAAGGCGCAGATCTGGATTTTCGAGCAAATGGCCGTTTTCATCAATAAGCTGAAGAGCACCCCGGAGGGGAATGGCAACATGCTCGATAATTCAATTGTCTATTTGGCCTCCGAGATGGGCAACGGGAGTCACATCCTCACGCCAGCTCTCTCCACCATCTTTGGCAAGGCGGGCGGCGCTTTTCGCACCGGCCGGCGCGTGGATGCGATGAATAGAAATATCAACGATGTGCTGCTCACCGTGGTAAATACCATGGGCCTGAACGCGACAATTGTTGGCGACGCGGAGTTCAATAAAGGGGCGCTCAGCCTGAGTTAGTGAGTGGAAGATAGCCTACGCCTGGTGCTGCTCACGTTGCTGCTCGTCTGTGGGGCAGCCTGCAGCGGCACACGCGGGGAGCCTGTTGGGAGCAGCGCGTGTGGCACTCACGAGGACTGCGCTGATGAACTCCCGGTACCAGGCGGTCGTTTTTTGCGCAGCAATGAGGCCAATTTCCCCGCGAAAGTCGCTGATTTTCGCCTAGGGAAGCATGAAGTCAGCGTGTCGCGCTTTCGCGAGTTCTCTACGGACTTGGAACATTGGCGTGGCAGCGGGCACCCGGCGCCTGGCGAGGGCGCAAACCCCAAGGTTCCAAACTCTGGCTGGCAGGCGAGTTGGCCACTCCCCTCCATGGAGGCAGAGCTCAGACAAATTGTGAACTGTGATCGGACGCGCCAGACTTGGACCGATGAAGCGGGAGCTCGCGAGAAATACCCGATGAACTGTGTGAATTGGTACCTGGCATTTGCCTTCTGCTCGTGGGCGAACAGTCGTTTACCCACGGAGGCCGAATGGAACTACGCTGCGGCCGGTGGTGACGAGCAGCGGAGGTACCCATGGGGCAATGAAGATCCAGGCCAGGATACGGCTCTAGCCGTGTACGGCTGTTACGGGAAATTAGGCCCACTGTGCGACGTGAAGGCCTTGCGCGAGGTGGGTTCGGCGAACCTTGGGGATGCTCGTTGGGGTCACGCAGATCTGGCGGGCAATGTTTGGGAATGGGTATTCGATGCTAACAGCGAGTACACGGCCGAGTGTGACAACTGCGCGGCTACGGAGGGCAACGGAAATCGAATCTTCCGAGGCGGCTCATTCTACAATATTTCCGTCTACTTGCTTTCAGGCAATCGGGTCGACAGTGATCCAGCGGGGCGCAGCCAAGACTTTGGTTTTCGTTGCGCCAAAAGCGCAGCTCGGTGAGAACCTAGCTCGGTGAAAAGCTAGTGCGACTCTTTTCCCACTTTGGCGCCGCTCTTGCCACGCAGGAAATCAAAATCGACACCCTCATTGGCTTGCAGCACATGGTCTACAAAGAGTAAGCCATATCCGCGATCGAAGGGCTTTTCTGGGGGTATCTGGCGATTGCGGCGTGCTTCGAGCTCGGCCTCGCTCACCTCCAAGTGCAGGCGCCGTCCGGCAACATCGAGCACAATCATGTCGCCGCTTTGCACCAAGGCCAGAGTGCCGCCGGCTGCTGCTTCTGGAGCCACGTGCAACACCACCGTGCCGTAAGCCGTGCCACTCATGCGAGCATCGGAGATGCGCACCATGTCCGTGATACCTTGGGCTAGAAGCTTTTGAGGTAATGCCATATTTCCAACTTCGGGAAAGCCTGGGTAACCCTTGGGGCCACAGTTCTTAAGGACCATGATGTCGTCCTTGGTGATGTCCAAGTCCGGTGAATCGACGCGCGCTTTGTAGTCTTCGATGCTCTCAAATACGACCGCGCGGCCACGGTGTTGTGTGAGCTCGAGTGTGGCCGCGGAGGGCTTGAGCACGGCGCCGAGCGGGGCCAAATTGCCATTTAAAACGGCGATTCCCCCCTGCTTCACGAACGGCTTGTCGAACGCGTGAATCACGTCGCGGTTGAAGCACTCGGCATCCGCGCAATTCTCCCAGAGTGTGCGGCCATTCACGGTGAGCGCATCCTTGTGGATCAAGCTTTCAAGTTCCCGGATCACGGCGGGGATCCCGCCTGCATAGTAGAAATCTTCCATCAGGTATTTGCCCGAGGGCATTAGATTCACTAGGCATGGAAGATCGCGTCCCAATCTATCCCAGTCTTCTAGAGTTAGCTTAACGCCGATGCGGCCAGCGAGTGCCAGCAAGTGCACCACCGCGTTGGTGGAGCCGCCGATGGCGCCGTTGACCAAAATGGCATTCTCGAACGCTTCCTTCGTGAGGATGCGCGAGAGCTTCAGATCTTCCTCCACCATCTCGACAATTCGACGGCCGGCCATGTGCGCCAGCACGTAGCGCCGCGAATCGACCGCTGGAATTGCGGCATTGCCAGGGAGTCCCGCGCCGAGCGCTTCCACCATCGAGGCCATCGTCGAGGCCGTTCCCATCGTCATGCAGTGACCTGCGGAGCGGCTCATGCAGGCCTCAGCCTCCATGAAGGAAGGCAGCGACATCTTTCCCGCTCGGACGGCCTCACTGAACTCCCAGACAGAGGTTCCCGAGCCAATTTCCTGGCCGCGATACTTACCGTTCAGCATCGGCCCTCCCGACACGGTGAGCGTGGGCAGATCGCAGCTGGCGGCGCCCATCATGAGCGAGGGGGTGGTTTTATCGCAACCACAGAGTAACACTACTCCATCGAGCGGATTGGCGCGAATCGATTCTTCCACATCCATGCTCACCAGATTGCGGAACATCATGGCCGTCGGGCGCATCAACGTTTCGCCCAGTGACATCACGGGGAATTCGAGCGGAAAACCGCCGGCTTCGTACACGCCGCGTTTCACGTGCTCGGCGATCTGGCGAAAGTGAGCATTGCAGGGCGTGAGCTCACTCCAGGTATTGCAGATCCCGATGACGGGGCGACCATCAAACAGGTGCGAAGGCAGGCCCTGATTGCGCATCCAGCCCCGGTGGATGAAGCCATCGCGATCCGCGTGACCGAACCAAGCTTGACTTCTTCTCTTCGGTTTCTCCGACATAGGCGCCAAGTTATCACGCGTGCGGCGCAGTCCCGCAATCCCATCCCGGTTGTGCCCCTTGCGCAGCGCCCGGAGCCTCAAAATCTCGTACGTTTAGCATTCATCCGTCAGCCAGCTGAGCGATTGGGAATGAGACTGAAAAGGGCTAATCTGTGGCACACAACCTGTGATCGCAGCGCTGGACGTCTGATTGAAACGTTTGAAGAGCAGGATCTGGATTGGGCCCCTCGCGTTGTTATTTGCGCTGGGCTTGCGCTTCGTCGCTCTGCCCACCGCCAAGCCCGAGGCTGAGATCGGGCGGGTCGTCGAAAGTTTGTGCAGGAGGCTGAGTGATCTCTCCCCATCGGAGGAGCAAAATCTTCTGCAGCTGAACCAATGGGTTGAACCGAGTGCGAGTGTTCAAGTCGCGGACTTCCCGTTGAGCTCGCGAGGTGCCAAGGCAATCTTGGAAGCGGCTCTGCGCCTCGGCGTGAGCCGGCCGACGCTCGAAATCAAGAGTCAACAGATCGCGTTGAGTCCCGATGCACGGGTCGCGCGGGTCTTTCTCGAAGTGAATGGGAGCAACCAACGCGCGGGAGCTACCCGCTGGGTCTCGCGTCGCGTCACGCTCCACCTTCGAGCCCGGGGGAGAACCTGGAAAATTGAGGATCTGTCGGTTCACGCGCCCGTGCGCGACTACCCCGAGGCGCGACCCTGAGCGGTCATTGAACGAAGCCTTCCGTTGGACTCGCCACGGACGATCATGGTAACCAGCCCCCCGCTGGGTCCGCGTGCCGCCGACGAGAAGCTCAATTGGCGACATCAAGGTCCGCGCTGGAGAATGACAAGTGAGTGACCCAACCCTGGAAGACTTCGATCCATTTGCGGGCCCGGCCATCGCCGCCACCGCTCCCACGACCGCGCCGCAGCGCGAAATTTGGACAGCGTCGGTGCTCGGAGAGGAGACCTCGCTTGCGTACAATGAATCGGTAACGCTGGTGTGTCGTGGGCTGCTGGATGTTGAAGCACTGAAAGCTGCGTTTGCGGATGTGCTTGCCCGCCATGAGGCTCTGCGCGCCACCATCACGGAAGATGGGCTGACGCTGCTCATCAACGAGCCATTTGTGCCAAAGATCGAAGTAATCGATCTGAGCGGCCTGTCCATCCCCGAGCAAGCAAGTAAGCTGGCGGGACTCAAGGAAAAGGCTGTTTTGGAGCCATTTTCCTGGACGCGAGGACCGCTCTTCCGCGCGGTGATCGTCCGCCAAGGGGCCGAGCTGCACCAGGTGCTGCTCACCGCTCACCACGTCGTCTGCGACGGCTGGTCAACCGCCGTGATCTTGAAGGATTGGGCGGCCTACTACAACGCGCGCAGCAAGGGATTTGGCGCCTCGCTGCCCGACCCCAACCTGTTCAGTGCGTTCGCAATGTCGCAGTCTGCGAGTACTCCCGCCGAGCAAAATGCTGATGAAGCCTACTGGCTTTCTCAGTTTCAGGGCGCGATCCCGGTGTTGGAGCTCCCCACCGAGCGCCGGCGCCCCCCGCAACGCGGGTACGCTTCTTTGCGCGAAGATCTCGTGCTCGGGGAGCCCTTGGTGAGCGCGCTTCGCAAGGCAGGGGCAAAATCGCGCGCTAGCTTGTTCGCCACGCTGTTGGCTGGCTTCAATGTGCTGTTGCATCGCTTGAGCGGTGCTGAAGATCTCGTGGTGGGAATGCCGTCGGCCGGGCAAGCTGCGGCGGACCAGCCCACTTTAGTGGGCCATTGCGTTAACATGCTGCCGATCCGCACCAGCATGAGCGGAGATGAGCCTTTTTCAGCGGTATTGGGCCGGGTTCGAAGCTGTTTGCTCGATGCCCAGGAGCATCAGGATTTTACGTTTGGCGCGTTGCTCGCCAAGCTTCCGATTGCGAGGGATCCGAGCCGGACGCCACTCGTGTCCGTTGTCTTCAATGTGGATCGCGGCCTATCGGGTGAGGCGATCGGATTCGATGATCTACACGTGGAGCTGATCACCAATCCTCGGCGCTTTGAGAATTTTGAGCTTTTCCTCAACGCGGTGGAACTGAACGGCCAGGTAACCCTGGAGTGCCAGTACAACACGGGCCTATTCAGTGCGAACACGATTCGTCGTTGGTTGAAGGGCTATCGCGAGCTTCTGACGAGTGTCGCCGAAGATCCTCAGCAGAAAGTGGGTGCGCTTCGCATCCTCACTGAGGACGAAGGGGCCAAGCTCGCGCTCTGGAATCAGACCTCGGAAACGTATCCGAGGGACCGCTGCGTGCACGAGTGGGTGCAGGCCCAGGCGCTAAGAACTCCCAACGCGATCGCGATTGACTGTGGAGATCAGACGCTAAGCTACGGCGAGTTGGAGGCGCGTGCCAATCAGCTTGCGCGGCGTTTGCGCGAGCTTGGTGTGCAGAACGGCGGCCTAGTCGGCCTATGTCTTGAGCGGACACCGGAGCTGTTTGTTGGGCTGCTCGGGATCCACAAAGCCGGGGCTGGTTATGTCCCGCTCGATCCAGATTACCCGGCGGATCGCCTGCGTTTCATGGTGGAAGACGCAGAGCTCAAGGTATTGCTCACGAGCGCCAAGCTGGCACTCGAGCTTCCGCTACCGGCCGAGGCGGTGGTGTGCGTGGATGCTGAAAGAGCAGAACTCGCCAAATTAGATAACACTGCGCTGGCCAAGGATGAGCGCTCCGCGAATCCCGAAAGTGTTGCGTATGTGATCTATACCTCGGGCTCGACAGGATTGCCGAAGGGGGTTTTGGTTCCGCAGCGCGCCTTAGCTAACTTGGTGCATAGCGTGAGCGTTCGGCCTGGTCTGAGTGAGCGAGATGTGGTTCTAGGCATCACCACGCTCTCGTTCGATATTGCTGTTTCGGAGACGTGGGTCCCGCTCAGCGTGGGCGCCAAAATAGCGTTGGTCACACGTGAAACAGCAGCTGACGGGGCGAGTCTGTGCAAAGTTTTAGAAGAGAAACGGGTCACCTTCATCGACGCGACTCCTGCGACCTATCGTTTGCTGTTAAGCGCCGGTTGGTTGGGCAGTTTGCGCGTCGTCGCGATCTGTACTGGCGAGGCGATGCCTAAAGATTTGGCCGAGCAGGTTTTGCCAATGGTCAAGGAGTTGTGGAACGGGTACGGACCGACGGAGACGACCGTCTGGTCCACCTTCTGGCGCGTTCCCGTGGGCTTCGGCCGAATTCTGATTGGTCAGCCCGTTGCGAACACTCAGATCCACGTTCAAGATGCTCAGGGAGGCTTGGTTCCGCCCGGTGTTGTGGGGGAGCTTTTTATCGGCGGTGAAGGTGTGGCGCTCGGCTACCTGAAGCGTCCGGAATTGACCCGTGAACGCTTCGTGCCGGATCCGTACGTCCCGGGTGCAATGATGTACAAAACGGGCGATCTGGGCCGCTATTTAGAGGATGGAACGCTCGAGTGCCTCGGCCGCAACGATCACCAAATCAAGCTGCGAGGCTTCAGAATCGAACTTGGAGAGATCGAAGACGCCCTGCGCCAACACCCGAGCGTCGCTGAAGCTGCGGTGATTTTACGCGAAGATAGTCCCGGAGATGCGCGCATCATTGGCTACTTCACGCCCCAGGGTACGGAGCCGGATGCGGCATCTCTCAGGCAGCATTTGAAACGGACGTTGCCGGATTACATGATCCCGTTCGGCTTCATGCCGCTCGACATTATGCCGTTAACCCCAAGCGGTAAAATTAACCGCAAGGCTCTGCCAAAACCAAGCGCCCTGGTTCAGGCTGAGCACACCGAATTCGTAGCGCCCCGGACTGACACCGAACGCATGCTCGCAGAACGCTGGGCTGAGGCCTTGCGTGTGGGCCGCGTGAGCGTGGAAGATGATTTCTTCGCCTTGGGCGGGCATTCGCTGTTGGCCGCGCAAATCATGGGGAAATTGCGCAGAGATCAGCAGATTGAGCTTTCCTTCCGGACGTTCTTCGAAGCCCCCACGATCGCTCAGCTGGCGGCGCGCATTGATCGGGGCCGCGAGCGGCCGAGCCCAATGCCCTCACGCAAGCCTCTGCTTCCCCGGGACCCCGCGCTTCCTATTCCACTGTCGGTAACTCAAGAGCGCCTCTATTTGCTCGAAGAGATGCATCCGGCGCAACGCATCGTGCACAATCTACCGGCAGCCTGGCGCTTCGAAGGAGACGTGAACCTGGAGCTGTTGCAACGCTCCCTGGATACCATCAGTGCGCGCCACGAAACGCTGCGTACCACGCTGGGGGTTGTAGCGAATCAGCCGGTTCAGCGAATTCAGCCACAGGTTTCCTTGCCCATTACGGAAGAGGATTTGACGTCGATTCCAAGTGAAGGCCGCCACGCACGGATGATGGAGCGGATCCGTGAGCTCAGCGCCATACCCTTTGATCTGGAGGAGGGGCCACTCTTTCTATCGGTGCTTTTCCGATTCGGCGCGGAGATCAGTGTGTATTTTACGCTGCGGCACAACTTCATTTGGGACGGTTGGTCCTTTGATGTGTTCGTGAATGAGCTATCCCAAGCGTACTCTGCGTTTGCGCGCGGCGTACAACCGACGCTGCCGGAGCTGCCGATCAGCTACGCCGACTATACGTTTTGGCATCGGGATTGGTTGAAGAGTCCACAGCTTCAGGATCAAATCCAGTGGTGGCAGGGACAGCTAGCCAACGCACCAGCTGATCTGGACTTACCGTTGGATCACCCACGCCCCGTACAAGCTACCTATGCCGGAGGCAATCTAACCGCGGACATTAGCCGTGAGCAGGCGGACACGTTGACACGCCTTGGTCGCGATGCGGGCACAACGCTCTTCAATGTGTTGTTTGCCGCCTATGCAACGCTGCTCCTTCGCTACAGCGGGCAGAGGGAGATCTTGGTGGGTACACCGGTTCGGGCGCGTGTCATGCCCGAGGTGGAGCCGTTGATTGGCCCCTTCATCAATGCGGTTGTCTTGCGCACGCTGGTGGATCCGGAAGCGTCATTCTTGGAGCATTTGAAGCGGGTGCGAGATGTCACGTTGGATGCCTTCAGCCACGAAGAAATGCCGCTTGAATTGCTGGGGATCCGGCCGCCGATCGTGCGTGCGTTCTTCTCATTCCAAGATGCGCGGTCACGCGCTGTGACGCTGGGTGATGCCCAGATTCAACAAGTCGAAGTGGAGCCGCCCGCGGCGGCCAACGATCTGATGGTTTGGATCATGGAGCGCCCTCACGGATTGAAGGTGGTAGCGAATTTCAGCACCGAGATTTTTGAGCCTGAAACGATCGCTCAGTTGTTGCGGAGCTACAGCGCGCTCCTTTCAGACATCATTTCGGATCCCAAACAGCGGCTGACGGATTTGGCGATTCAAGCTGAGCGGGTTGTTGATTCGAGTTCTTTTGTTGGATCAAGCGTCGTTGTTCAACCGCAGCCTGTGGCTACGGCGGCCGTTGCCCATGAGCTGGTGCTGGCTTTCGCCAATGCCAGTGCGGAGCCTGCCTTGGTGCAAGGGCAAAATAGCTATTCAGGAATTGAGCTGGTCCGGCGCGCTCGGGGGATAGCTTCTTCACTCAGCCGCTGCGATTTACCTCCAAACTCAACAGTAGCTCTCCGGCTGCCGCGTTCGCTGGAGCTCTGGGCCGCTGTTCTGGCAGCCTGGCAGCTCGGCCACGCTCCACTGGTGCTTTCGCCCCGTTTAGCCACTGAGCGCGCAAAACGAATGCTGGTGGCGGCCGAAGCCCGCGTGCTCCTCACTCAGAGGGAGGGTGCGGAGGGTTTTGAGGGAACGCCCTCACAGGTTATCCTTTTGGACACGATCGATCAGGATTCTGAGCTGCCCACGCTGCCCACGCTGGGTGACGAGCTAGTTGCCTGGGTGGACGTGAGCTTCGACGGTGAAGGGTGCCCGGTGGTGAGTCGCACCTCCCATCGCTCATTGGTGGCCAGGGCAATGGGGATTGCTGGAGTCGTGAAGGCGTCGCACGGGAAATCGTTGGCCGTGGTTGCCGCACCGGGCTCCGA
>JBBRRP010000002.1:0-101806 GCA_038246305.1 Polyangiales bacterium
GGGGCAATTGACCTAGAAATTGGGGGTTGCGTGTTTGAAGGGAACCGGGCGAGCGAGGGCGGAGCGGTGCGTGTTGGCTATGCAGGGGGCACCACCATCAACGTGCACGACAGCACCTTTAAGGATAACGACGGTTCTGTCGCGGGGAACAGAAATGGTTTCAGCGGCGGTGCCATCTCCGCCACGGGCGGCAAGCTACGAATTTCACGTTGCCGCTTTGAGGCGAACCGAGGCCCCGCCACCGGTGGCGTTTACACGATTCATTCCAATCCGATCATCGAGGATTCACTCTTCCTGAACAATCGCACGACGCGCACGACGGGCGGGAGCGGGGCCTTCTTCGCCGATGGTGGTGGGCCGGGCGATTACAACACCAACTATACCGAGCCTGCTAATCAGATCCCAGGCGAGATCACGCTGCGGCGCACGCGCTTTTCAGGCAATCACGGTGCTGGCGATGATGGCGGGGCGGTGGAGGCGTATGCCTATCCGCTCGACACGGTAACCTTTGAGTCGGTCGTCTTTCGGGACAACGTGGCCGAAGCGGGCCGTGCGGGTGCAGCTTTCATTCACGCCGACAAGGAAGTGCAGATTTTGCAAAGTGCCTTCGTGAACAACCACGCAACGGGCACCGGCGGAGCCATCTGGGGTGACGGTAGTGCACTGTATCACCTCGAAAATAGCCTATTTTCAGGCAATGTTGCCGATGACGACCTCGGGGGTGCGCTGCGCTTCAACATTTCCGACAAGGCGGAGATCCGGATTCAGAGTTCCACATTTGTGGACAACACCGCGAAGAATGGCAACGGCGCGCTCTGGATGGGCGTGTCAGGCAGGGCTCACGTGGCGAATTCGATCTTCGTCAACAACACCGGTTCGTCTGGTAGTCAACAGATTAACTATCCGGCGATGGCTGAGGGAGAGAATATTCTTTGGCCTATGGTGGGTGGCACATCGACACTGCCCGGCGCGCAATCGCTTGACCCCAATCTGGCTCCGTTGGCGGTCTTGAATGGAATGGAAACACGGAGCCCACAGCCGGGGAGTCGGGCCATCAACGGAGCTAAGAGCCCCACGCCTGCCATCGACCAGCGAGGTGCACTGCGCGATGCCAATCCCGACATCGGAGCGATCGAATTAGGGGCGCGGTGCGGTCAATAGCGCGCACGAGCCGCTTCCGATCGCTGGAACCGCTTGGCTCGTGAGCGGAGTCAGTGCTTCGCAAAGAGCACGTTGTCGAACGATGCCTCAAGGCTACGCTGTTTGTATGGTTTGGAGATCGCCAGGCGTACAAGCACGGACTTGGCATTCGCCGGAGCTAGCGTGTGGATGTTCGCTTCGGTCCACCGATCCACCGTTTCTTTGAGGGATTGGTCGTTCGCGCTGGCGGCAAGAAAGCTTGATTCGACGCAGTTCAAGGCCCCGTACCACCATAGCTGCAAGCCCGCGTAGCTGAAGGAGCCTTGCCCGGATTTAATGAACACTTGTGTTCCAACGTCATACGCGGTGCCGCTGGACACAGGAATACACTGGGTTGAACTCTCTCCGACAGCCGTGTCGGACTGATCCGAAAAGAGCGACAAGCTCAACGTTAACGCGCCCGAGGTGGGGAAGCGGTTGGAATCAACCGACGACCATGTTTGGAGGACATCAGGATCGGGCTTCCACCCTGTGAACTCACGATCAAAGGTTGCATTGGTGGCAAGCGTCTCATCACAATCCGTGATCATGTTTTGGTTCAGATCTGGGCATCGGATCGGAGGAGGAAGTGGCGCATCTCCTGCCGCTCCGGCGGTGCCCGGAGGGCCATTCCCACCAGCACCCCCAAGTTCGCTCAGTCTGTTTCCCCCGCTCGCACCGCCAACCTTTGAGCGCGTGCTGCCACCGCTGGCGGCGCCCCCCTGAGGGCCAACCCCACCCGCTGTCACCGAAATACCGAGCGCCAGGACTCTATCGTCTACCGAACAAGCGCCGGCAAGGGCGCTCAGAGTGATGAGCCCGATCACGCGCTTCGCAGCCATTGTCCTTTCAAGGCCCGCCGAGAAGGGCATCAAAAACTTCCCTCAATCACCGCGCCCGCAACGGGCCAACCGTTGTTGCCGAGGAGCGGTGCGGCTTTAAGCTTCGCGCCTTGGCTCACCCGCTTCGGGGCGTAGAAGTCCGATAGGATTAGAAAACTGCCAGTAACGAGAGCGACCGCGCCCAACGATACGCCAATATATCCCTTGGTGAGCGCGCTCCTGGCGCTTTCCACCAGGTCGGTATGGCGTTGGATCTCAACAACGGTGCAGTTCTTACTTGTTGGGCAGATATCTGTGGCGGCATGATTGTCGGATTGATACGACGCGAGAAACACGGAGCCCACCGCCGTCGAGATCACGCCGAAACCGGTGAGGGCGTAGGCAAAGAGGGGTGGTGAATGCTGATTACCTACCGAGTCTGTGGGGGTGACGCTGGGCAGCGCCGCCACCGTCCCCGTCCTTTCCGGAAGTTGGTGCTGTTCCGTTTTCGCCACGGGCGGCTTCCATTGCGGATCGTTTTGCAGCGCGGGGATCTTCACCGATACCGCCGAAGGACAAACGGGCACTTGCACCTCAACGGACCAGCTCAACTTTCCAGGGGCTGACGCCTCGAGGCTATACGTTCCGCTATCCACCGGAACCCCAGCGGCCCAACTGCTGGGCTCCAAGGCCTCCCCGTCGTGGCGGACGGTGAGTTCCTCGATCTGCTTTTCCGTCTGAATTCGCAGTCGACAGACCACCGCTTTCAGCGCTTGTGCGCGCTCCTCGGCGGCCGATTGGCGTGCGCTGTCGCCGGCGGCCTGCATCGCGAGGGCAACCTCCCTAAACAGAGTTAGCGCAGCAGCTTTCTTGCCTGTTTTCTCTAGGCAATCGGCCAAGTTGAACTTGGTGGTCACACGCGGCACGAGTGCAATACTTTGCGCGAAGAGGAAGCAGCCTTCGTTCATGTCTCCTTTTTTGATCTGTTCCAAGCCCTGAACGAAAAGGGCATGCGCCTCTTGTTCGGGCGGAGGCTCTGCCTGAGTCTGAGCCGCTAGCAGCGAGGGGCTGAGCAAACTTGCACCAACGGCCCAACTCACGCTCGAACGCATCCATCGCCCACGGTTCATGTGTTTCATCTCTCGTCGTTGGCGGCGGTTTTCATATTCGCTAGGCCGCGCGTGGTGTGACGCTAGTCGAGGTCCCGCGCCCTCGTGTGTGACAACTTGGCGACGAGACCAAGAACACGTCAATCATTGCTCTTGCGGGATAGACGTCGTTACTGACAATCGACGGTCACCGGACTTGAAAACGCGCTGCAAGTGCCATTGGTGACAGTGACGAAGACGTTCGCGCTGCCACGCTCGACGCAAGTGAGGGTCGTCCAAGGCGCACTCGGGTCCGCGATTCTGCCTGCGGAGCTTTCCCAGGCGTACGCCAGATTGCGCCCTTGTGGGTCGGTCCCCTTCGCGAACAATAGGGCTGGCTGACCCACGGTCAGAGACGTGGGGGCCACAATCGTGAAGTCGAGCCCCGGACAAGTGTTTCCCGTCAGCTCCACGCTCACATTAGGTGGAGCGTTCCCCGAAATACTCGGGGATCCGCCCGCGTATTCCTCGACACCGTAGTAATCGCCGCAGCCCCCCACGAGCGCAAGTGCCCAGGTGGACAAGGAGAACTTCACCAGACTTGGTAGCACGCGCATTGGGGAGCAGGCGCACCCTATCACTTCGTTTCGCGGAGATCCGCAATCCTGGTACGGCGCCATTCTTTATTCACATTCTTTATTCACATTCCTGGTTCCGGAGATTCTGTGCGATAAGTTCATTGGGTTTGCGCGAGCGCGCCAAAAATTCACAGCAATGTGGCTTTTGCCGAACGCCCGCCCGCGTAGATTGGTTTGGAACCTTGGGAAGCACGCGAAAGGGACCCAGAATGAAATCAGTCGTTAAGATAGGTGCCATCGCGTGTTGGCTGTTATGGCAGGGCTCCGCAGAAGCAACGTCTCTGGTCGGCTCCGACGATCTAGCGAGCATCACGCAAACTATTATTGCGAACTGCCCCGGAGCCGTCGGTCTCACTCCTACGTTCAGCACGTCCTCCGCTGCCGAGGCTGCGCTCAAGGCCGGAACGCAGGAGGTCGCACCGATGACTCGGTTTCTTCAGCCGGCACTCACGTGTGCCTCACCCGCACCGAATCAGTCCGAAGGTGTCGTCTTTGGTTTGGACGCGGCGGTTGTCTTGGGAGCTACGGACGAGACCACGACGTGCCAACTCGTTTCCAGCCGAACGCTTTCGGTGACCGATCAAAATGGGAACCCCGGACTCGATTGCCCGGATTGCACAGGGAGCCAATACCAGCTGGGTGATTGGCGCGACATGCTGCGGGTGCTGATCGCGGGAATGACTCACGGAGCCGGTGCCAACCTCACTCTTCAGGATTGCAACAGTGACGTCAGGTACTCGCTCGTCAGCGCTTGGCAGACTCTCTTCCAGTCCACCTGCGGTGGCGCTTCCTGCAGCTCGCTCCGACACGTCTTCCGTCCCGCGGATGGCGCCGAAATTTCCGACACCTTGCTCAGTATTTTGGGTTTGCCGCGGCCCACCTTGGACGCCGTAGGTCACGCGCTCCTCACCCCTTTTTGCAATGGCGGCACGTACGATGATAGTGATCCGATCCGCCGCCCGTGCGCGCCTGAAGAAGCCGTGTGTGCAGCCGACGGGACACTCGGATTGGTCCTCCCCGTGGCACCACCGAAGAACGCGCCTTCGGATTCGGCTTACCCCATTCAGCCGTGTTCGATCGGTGTTTACGATTGGAAACCCGCGCCTTCGGCGGAGCTCTCCAGTTGTCCCGGTGGCGGCCTGAATGTGTTCACACTTTGCCTAGTTCCAGGGCGCAATGTGCCGGGCGGCGCGCTGAGCCATCAGTGCTACAAAGTGGAAACGAACGATACGCCCTTTTTAACGCCCAACACAGTTAACACCAAAGTCTTCAACCGCTATCTGCGAAGTCCGAACGGATCACTCGTCCTGGATGAGTTCGGTCACGAAGTTTACGGAGCCTTCCATCGACTGCATAGCGTGCAACGCCTTGCAGGCCACACCTGTCTGGAAGGGACAGCATCGGATGAGCTGGGCTGCTTGCCTCAGGCAAGTCGTTGTAGCCTGAGCCTCGCCCGGCGCGTTGCAACTCGCCAATCGGGTGTCGCGGCGCTTGCTGTGAATGGCGTGCTGCCGACGGATCCGAATATTCGAAAATTGATCAGTAAGCCCGTTCCTGTCGATGTTTATCCGCTCTCCAACAAGCTGCTCATGAACACGATGGTGGGTTCCGAAGAGACGACCAGTCCAGCGCAGAAGAGCCTGTATGCTTGCTTTGCACGGCAATTGTACGCAGATCCGCCGGTATTGGGCGCTGGCTACATCCCCCTTCTGCAAAACGGCGTCTGTCAGGACTTTGACGAACGGCAATGCGGCTCCGTGTTTAACAAGAACGCGTGCAAAAAGGGTGTTAACTTCTGTCCGGTCATTGGTTTCGCCACAGCGTTTCCGCTTCAAGTAGCAGTGGGTGACAATATTTTCCTCTCTGCTTCGGCCAGCGATATTGACGACCCGTTTGATGATCTGCAGTTTCTCTGGAGTGCTCCCTTTGGGAAGTTTGCCGATCCTCACGCGCTTGCGACGACCTATCAATGCACTCAAGCCGGCAGTGCGACTCTGCAGCTCACGGTCTACGATGGTTCCTGCAGCGATACCTTCAGTGTGAACGTGAAGTGCGTCGTTCCCTGAGTTCCAAAGCCCTGTAGCTAGCTGGCCGAAAGGCCGCCATGGCTGATGCTCGGCGCGACATGGGCGATAAGTTCGCATGGGTTGAGTCGTTGATGAGAATCAATATGACCGCTCGAACGGCGTTGAGCGCTTAATGCGTTTGGGATGCGTTGGCTCTATGCGTTCTCGGTGACAATTGTAGGCATTTTTGGCTGAGAAACGCCTTGTCCGCGTCGTACATGGACCCCGGAAATGTAACATCCGTACTGTTCAGTTTCAGGTATAGCTCTCTCGCTGCCGATTGTGGGTAGCGCCAAAGAACTCAACATGGAGGTCATTTCTCGTGACTAAATTCTCATTAGCAAAAGCTTCACTACTCGCGCTGGCCAGCATTTGTGCCAGTGCAGCTGTTGTCGGGTGCTCCACCAGCAGCGACAAAGTCGCAGCTGACGGTGGCACCGGCGAAGTTGGACTTAACCTCACCATTGCTCCAGGCGTGGACATCAATGCCGTCACCTTCACGGTATCCGGCAACGGCATCACCCCCATCACCAACACGATTCCAGTAGCTTCTCTCGGTTCGACCGTTTCCGCGGCGATCCAGGGCTTGCCGGCTGGCAGCGGTTACTCGGTCACTCTGTCGGCCGTTTCGGTTGATGGCAAGACGAACTGTGCTGGCTCCGCTACGTTCAGCGTTGTTGCGGGACAGACCACGTCTGTCAGCATCCCGCTCGATTGTCGCGGTCCGGTCACCACCGGCGGCGCCACCATCGGCGGCGTTGTCAACAACTGCCCGACGATCGGCAACGTTGTCGTGTTCCCCCTTCAGGTCAAAGCTGGCGACAGCATCAGCGTTTCATCTAGTGCAACCGACAAGGACGGCGGCAACATGCTGACCACCGCTTGGACCGCAACGGCTGGCAGCTTCCTCAGCGCATCGTCCCCCAGCACCAGCTACAAGTGTGAAGTTGGCGGCCCACAGACCCTCACCGTGACTGTCACGGACGGCAACCCGAACTGCAACGACACCACCAAGGTGACCGTGAACTGCCTCCCCGGCGGAACCTGCGGCAACAAGATCATCGAGCTCGGCGAGCAGTGTGACGACGGCAACGCTGTGAGCGGTGACGGCTGTTCGTCGCAGTGTTTGCATGAAGTCTTGTGTGGCGACAACCTCAAGGAAGGCACCGAAGAGTGCGATGACGGCAACAAGGTTGACGGCGACGCTTGCAGCAATGCTTGTACCATTAACAAGTGTGGCAATAACCGCGTTGACACCGCTTCTGGTGAGCAGTGCGATCCTCCGAACGGCACGACCTGTGATACACAGTGTAAGGCTATCGGGGTTGTTTGCGGTAACGGTATCAAGCAAGGGAATGAAGCTTGCGACGATGGCAACACCGTCAATGGCGATGGCTGCGAAAATGACTGCACCATCACCCCTGATCCGTGTCTGACCTGCCTGGGTGCAAACTGTAAGTCCTTCGCGGATGCTTGCACCGCGGCGACCGGCAATGCTGCAGCGGGCCCCGCTGCTGGTCAGCCTAAGGCAACCCTCTGTCAGGCGATGATCGACTGCTCCAACACCACCAAGTGCGCCAAGGGAAGCCTTGGTTCTGGTGAAGGTTGCTACTGCGGTACCGCTGGTACCACGGACTGTATCTCGGGTCTCGCCGACGGCCAGTGCAAGTCACAAGCTGAAAAGGCTGCCGAGAGCACCAGTGGTCTGACCGTGGGTCAGCGTTGGGTGAACCCCGGCTACGCCATGGGCTTCGCGGGCACGTACATCCGTTGCAGCCTGCAGAGCTGCAACACCCAGTGTGGTCTGCAATAATAAGGTAGACGCAAGGAGTCTGGGTTCCAAATCCAGCTCTTAGCTCCAGTCATCTGGCGTCGGCACGAAAGTGTCGGCGCCAGGTCTGTTTTTTGTAACCTGAACGCCCCAAAGAATTCACGATTCTGCCAAGTACGGATTGTTAGCTTCCGCGCCAATGAGCTCGAATGCACGCACTCCTCTTATAGTCGCACTCTTACTCGCGATCCTCGGTCTGGGCATTTGGCTCATGGCGACTCCGAGCGGAAAGCCTCCAGATGGAGCGGCTTCATTTCCGCCAGCGGCGAGTGCATCGGGGGCAACGGGTCAGCCAGCGTCCGAGCGCGGTGTGTCGCCCAGCTGCGCCGAGTGCGAAGCGAAATTCTGTAGTGCCGAGCGTGGGGGCTGTCGGGAAAGTGTGGGCCTCGCGGCGGACGGCCCGAGAAAAGGCACGGCACGCTCCGCTTTGTGCGAAGAGGTGTTGGCCTGCGTCCGCAAGACGGGATGTGCGCCCGGCGCTCGCGGGGTCGGCAATGAGTGCTATTGCGGAAAAGACGACGTGCAGAAGTGTATCACCGAAGCGACGGCTGATGGCCCTTGCAAAGAAGTCATTGAAGCCGCCGCTGAGTCGACGTCGCCGATGACGGTGGGGCAGCGTTGGGGGAAGGCTGAATTCGCTTTAGGGGCCGCTTTTCGGCGGGTTCGCTGTGCGGGCGATCGCTGTCGAGCCGAGTGTTTCCCCGGCGTGCTCGCGCCTGGCCACGGGCAACCAATGTAAGCGAATTTATCCATCAGAGCATTCGTTTTTAGATCCGATACCTGTTCGCCTTCAAATCTTCTCTCTTTATCCACGGTTGAGGCGGGTGTGTTGGACTATGCGCTGAGTGTTCAACAATCAGGATTGTTATGCGAAGAGTACGGTTGGGTCTGGTGATTGGCAGTGTGTCCCTCTTGGTGCTGCATTGCTCGGGTGCGAGAGATCGGTCGGCCGGCAAGATTCGCTATGTTGAAGTCTACGCCGGTGCCGCGGGTCAACCGCAGGTATCTGGTGCGATCCCCGATCGCCATTCAATGGGCGGTGCTGCGGGGGGTGCAGGGGTGCCGAGCGGAGCTGGCCAAGCCGGGGTTCCTGGCGCCGGTGTGCCGAATTCGAGTGGTGGAAATCCGCCGGTAACCGGAGGCGCTGGCACGGGCGGTGTTCCGACGACTGCCGTTGGGGGCACCACGAACACGGGGGGCGCCGCACAGTCAAGCGGCGGGACGGGTAGTAGCGGAATGGGTGGCACTAGGTCCACCGGTGGCAGCGGCACGGGTGGCGCGGCAACCGTCTGCCAGCAATGTCAGAGATCCAAATGCCAATGCTTGGTTGATGCCTGCACGGTGGCGACTGGCAACGCTGCTGCGGGACCTGCGAAAGGCCAACCCAAGTCAACGCTCTGCAAGGCGATGATCGATTGTGCGAACACCACCCAGTGCGCCAAGGGGAGTCTGGGTTCCGGAGAGGGTTGTTACTGCGGCACCGCCAGCACCACAGATTGCATTTCCGGTATGGCGGACGGCCCCTGTAAATCTCAGGCAGAGTCCGCCGCTGAGAGCACCGGTGGTCTTGTAATTGGTCAGCGTTGGGTGAATCCGGGCTATGCGATGGGCTTTGCCGGCACGTTCATTCGCTGCACCCTTCAGAACTGCAACTACGAGTGCTACGGAACCGGAACCGCATCCGGAGGACCTTCTACGGTGTGCAGCGGATCAGGCGGGAGTCCCGGAGCTGGTGGTACCGGGGGCACGCCGTCGGCGGGCGGAGCGGGAGGAACGGCCGCTGGCGGAGGAACAGGCGGCAGCGGTGCCAGCGGAGGAACGCTCGCGAGCGGTGGCAGCGGCGCGACAGGTGGCACCGTTTCGAGCGGCGGGGCTGGTGCAACAGGTGGCACCGGCGGCACTACTGGCGCAACGGGCGGCGCGAATGGCAGCGGCGGCAGCGGCGGCATCATTCCACCCGGTACCTGCGTACCGCCGACCTCGTGTTACGTGGATCTCAACACGAACGGCAGCTCGGATTGTTCGGAGTCTCTCCTCAGCAATTCCCAGTTCTCAATGAACGTGAATGGCTGGCCTTCCGGATTTTTGACGGACAGCCAATGGAATTCGAACGGACCTAACAGCTGCAGCGGCTCCATCGCCACCACGGTCAGTACCGGGCTTTACGAAGGCGGAACGCAGCAATGCGTGACGGTCATCGCCAGCCAAAGCTACAACATCCGGGCCCAATATTTTGTGGATCCTTCCCAGAGCCCATCCACGCAAGCTTCGCTGACGGTCTCGGCTTACACTAATAGTAATTGTCTCGGGAATCCGATCCCGAGCGCCGGCTGGATCGGGCTTGGCTCGACGAAAGGGTCCTGGCTGAGCCTTGGCCAAAACGGAATCCTCATGCCCGGTGGCGCGCAATCTGTCTTAGTGGGGCTCCACGCGAGCCGCGATTTCTCGACCGATTCCCCCTCCACTGTGCTTTGGGACAACGTGTTGCTGATCAAACAATAGGACGCCAAGGGCGCTTGGAGCGAACCATGAAACGATTCCAGGTTCGCGTCATCACGTTATCGGCGTTGCTCAGTTGGAGCCTTAGCTCGACGTCAAGCCAGGCCTTCTGCCAGGCGCGAAGCTGTGACCCTGATGCGGCCGGAGCGATCTGCTCTAAGGATCCCGTGACCGGTTGTTCGAACACAGGCCTCAACCTGGGTCGACGGAATGGCTGCTTGACGTACGGAGTCGCACGCGGCGGCGCCGCCAGGTTGGGGCTCACGGACGCCGAGTTTGAAAGTATTGTGGGGAGAGCTTTTGCGCTTTGGACTCACATCCGTTGTCCCAGTGGCTCACCTCCCAGTTTGAGCGTGCGCAGCGTTGGCGTGGTGGACGCCCCCGCACCCTTCACGTGCAGCGAGCCGAGTCTCAACTTGGACACCTGGTTCATTTTTGCCCTTTCGCCGCCCAGCGGTAGCTTTTTGAGCGGCGCCACAGCAGGCATCACGGTTCCCAAATTCAACCCAACGACCGGTGAAATCATCGACGCTGACGTGTCGCTCAATCGACTGTTCTTCGAGGCGAAACTCACGGATCCCAATCTGCGAGGACTGCTCGCGACGACCGCCACCCATGAAGCCGGGCATGTGCTCGGCTTGGCACACTCACAGGATAACTCGGCTGTGATGTACAAGAGTTACGAATTAACTCCCGATCGCGCGCTTTCTGACGACGACATTTCGGGGATTTGCGCGCTCTATCCGCCCACTTCCAGCATCGTCTGTTCCGATCCTGGTGTGACGGAAGCGGCACTGAATCAGGAAGCGTGCGATGTTGTGAAGCGGCAGTTGAATGCAACGAAGGGCGGTGGTGGGGTAGGGGGTTTTCCGAGGGAAACGAGCAACTACGGGTTGTTTTTCGATTTTTTGATCGCGGGTTTTGTGTGTGCGCGACGGCGAATTTGCGCTGCCGAACGTACGCAACTTTAACATATCGGCGGGCCGGCTGGCTTGCTCGCGCGGCATGAAGGCGAATTGACGCTTCGCCATGCGAATCGCATGCGATCGTTACTCAGGGGATGCCGGCGATCCTGCTATAAAGGGCGGGCTGCCAGGTACGGTGGCCGGAGGGTTGAGGACATGAAAAGAACAACAAGCGTAGCGGTTGCTGTAATGGTGGGTGCAAGCACGGCAGGGGTCGGCGCACAGACTTCGATCGCGGGCTCTCCCTCGATGGAGATGCTAACGCGGCGTGTGGCAGCACACGCGACCTTACTTTATCGGCGCTAGCGGTGGCCAGATGCTCTCGGATCGCCCGTAAAATGATGGGGGTGCACTTATCGAGCACACGGCGTTGTCGTGGTGCCCGCCCGTGCAGTCACGCGCCCGCGCACAGCTCTAATTGGCGGCCTTCTTGGGCACCGCACACTGATCATAGTTCACCTTAGGAATGATCGTACCGCGCGCGATCCCGTCCAGGTAGAGGAACACGGCCAGGCCCGCGTTGATCGCGCCGCGCCTCGCCCAGGTCAGCTTGCGTTCCAGAAGCCATTCCGGTGAGACGCTGACCCCGCCCATCACAGGAACAGCGTTGAAGAGTTGTGACGGGCAGAGAGGCAGCGGCTGGCCGCCAGTTGGATTAGCCTGCGCGTAAGCAGTGATGTTCGCCAGCTTCTCAGCTTCGGTGAAATTCCCCGTGAACTTTCCATTTTGGGGATCAATGCACCAGGGCAACCGATTGCCAGGCTCAATTCCGCCGAGCGACACGGTCCCGCTATGCGTACCAACCGGAACAAGCGGAGGATAGGCTGCCGGGTCATAGATTGACTCCTGCACGAGCATGCCCTTTCCCAGGATGCCATCTCCATCCTTAGTCTGCTTCAGTTGCACCACGCGAACTGGTGGGGGATTGTCAGCCGTACAGATCCGCTGCCAGAACTCGGCGTCGCCATTGTCATCAAATAGCGGGAAGTAACGCGAATTCACGAAACCTGACCGTGTCTCGGAGAAAACGGCATCGCTGCCAATGCTACCACCAAACGGCAAGACATACTTGCAGAGCTCCATGGCGGTCTGCAGCATGTTGGGACTCGCTTCGGTCGTAAGCGTGCGTGAGTTCCCCAAAACCGGAGTCGCGCTCACGAGCTGTAGGATTGACGGTGGGATCGTGGCAGTGGTTCCTCCAAGCGCCATCCAGGCCATGTAGCGGGCACCCACATCATCTGGGGTGATTCCCATTGTTGCTGCTACGCTACCAAAGACTCGATCTCGATTGTCACCTGCATGCCCCGCTGGTCCGAAGAGGCCGTCCCGCAGATCGGCCACTGAGGTCAGGCCTCCGGTCAGCGTGATGATCTGGTCCGCCAATAGCCCCTTTGAATCCGCCTCCCTGCCGTGGCAATTGATGCAGATCATGTTGAACACCGCGCCTCCCAGAGACTGCTCATAGACAAGCTTCCCTCCCGGTTTCTTTTGCGGTCCACCCACGAATGTGGCTCGCTCACGAATCCATTGCAACGAATCGGGCTG
The DNA here is from genome assembly GCA_038246305.1 of Polyangiales bacterium. Lineage (GTDB taxonomy): Bacteria > Myxococcota_A > Polyangia > Polyangiales > Polyangiaceae > JBBRRP01. Next base: position 12,633 of record JBBRRP010000002.1, read on the forward strand.
GCTCGTGAAATCGCGAACCAGTTTGGTCGTGCTGAAATCGCACACGTCCTGGGGGGACTGCCACTTCGCGTCCCACACGCCGTAAGGGAGGTCGGTCGTGACAAGGGCGCGAAACTCCGCGCTAATGCGGACCGACTTCAGCAACTTTAGCGTGGCGAGCTGTTCACCGTCGACGTTAGCAAGGCTGCTGGGAGGCGGGCTCGCGAAAGGATCCGAAGGCAATACTTTGTCCCAGCTTAGCTGCCGAGGGTCCCACGGCCCAGGCTTTTGCGTGGTGTCGGTCACAATGAAATGGGTATGGCTGGGGATACCGAGCTGCTGCTGTTGAGGGGGCTCCGGTAGCTGCTCGCGTGGAACCACGAGCAGCTTTCCGCCGACTACCATATTGTTGACTTCTGGATCGATGATGTCAGTGGTGTCCGGGCAGTAATTATAGCGCTCGCCAGCCTGATACACTTTAAGCCGCTCTTCCGCCTGAGCCCCGGCCGCCTGATACGAAAAATCTTTAACGCTTTGTGAAATAAGATCGAATCGAAGGGAGTCTGTCGTATCGGACCTTACTTCCCGGTAGGGTTGAGCCCGCGTGCTGAAGCCATAAAAATCCTTGACCTCCGGGTCCAAGCACAGCTTGCCGGTGCAAGTCTCGCAGGTGTAAGGCCCATCACCAATATTGGCAAAGTTCAAGAACGGCACTGTAAGAATCTTGGAATTGGGATTGCGGATCTGGAACAAGGGTGCGGAGCAATCTTCCGCCGGCACATCAAATTCAATGGTAACAGCGGGATCTGGGATCGTCGCACTCTCTTTCACCGTCTGGGGGATGGTGTAGCTTCCGTGTGGCCGGGCGGGGATGCTCACCATCCAGTTGCCGACGATCTTGGGGGCTCTGCAGTCAAAGCCCGAGGTGTGTAGCGGCATGTGGTTAAAGATCGCCTTGTCCTCACTGTAGGTGAACGGGGCGTCCACGTTTCGGTAAATCAGGCTGCGCCATGGCGCATCCACAGGCTCTCTTTGATTGTCATTGTTGTTGCTTAGCGTGCCGGCTTTCGTGATAAGTCTAACGGAACGCGGGGGTTTGGAACCGCCGCTAAACCCGGGGTAGATATACTTGCGGTTGACCGTAAAAATCGGGTCCACCTCCATTTTAACGTCCACTAGCGACGGACTAATGTAGGGAATCTGCACTTGCTTACCAAGCGTGTCGTAACGAAATGTGCGGTCGCTCATGCGGTCCAGTGGAAACTGGAAAATCCCGCCGCCTATATGGTCGCCGTCATTCGGATTTTCATCCGGCCAAAAGTTGAGTTTTTTTAGCTCAGTAAAGTTCAGCGTCGGGTACCCATTGGGATTGTGGCAGTGTGAGCAGTTCCCGAGCAGATAACCTTGGGCCTCGAGCTCGTACTTGTTGCGCGGCTTTCGCGCACCCTGCGAGTCTTCGAGCTTGGGGGCTACGACGTTCTCCATCCCTGTGATCACGCCGTAATCGATGAGACGCTGGAGTTGCGTCAGCTCATCCTCGCCGGGCGCTTCAATGGTTCCGCCTTCACCGAGCGGCCGGCGCGCAATCTGGAGTGGCGTGAACCCGAGGACGAAGCTCGCATTGGGGCTGCCCTCATGGCACTGCTCGCAGCGATTAGTCGATGGGATCGCGTAGTGGCGCTGGACGCTTTTTTTCTGCTCGTTGAGGTCAGCGGGAGGCGGCTGGATGGCAGCGAGGGCTGCGGCCTTGACCTCGTCTGTAGGGTACGTGATCAGGTCGTCCGCGAACTTGGTGTGGTCCTTGAACTCGAGTTCTTGGAGGGTGGCGCTCCATTCATCCTGGCTCCACTTGTAGGTACCAAAAAGCGCCTTGGGTTCGGGTCGGCCACCCGGGCCCGGTTCGTTCTGTCTTGAAACGATAATCCGGGTCTCAATCTTGCGGAAGCTGACCTTGCCTTGGGTATCGATAACTTTCTTCAAGAAGGTCTTGTAAAAACGAGTGTTCGGGGGGATGTCGAAGTTCTTTGTCGCGGGGTTGTAAACAATCGACTTTCCTACGGGCACGCGAACGTGCCGGATCTTCTTGGCGTCGTCGGACCAGAGTGGGTAGGCCGGCGAAAACGCGACCACGCCCTGGCGAGCTAACACTTCACTGTCGAGTGACGTGAGATCGGTGTCTTCGAGTCGCTTAGGCAACTCGGAGGCTTTCGCGAAAAACTCGTCCAGCTTCTGGGCCTCCGCGCTGGTTTCAAGCCTATTCGGGACACAGTTGCCAATGTTGGTGAGGCTCTTTCCGAGCGTTTCCGAGAGAACCCAGCGCTTATCCCCCGCGACGGTGCTTGGCGGGTAATAGAAGTTCGAGGGTCTTCCGGCTGCTATCCAATCCTCCAACTGCTTGACCAAGGTGACGATCGGATCATTCGCTCCTCGCTGCGACAACAGCATACGGGTCGGCGGCATCACGAGGTCTAAGTTGTCGCTCTTCATCCGCGCCAATACGTCGTCGGTGAACTTGGTACTGAAGGTCTCGAGGGTCACTTCCCAACCATTGAGGCTACCCACAGCGTGGCAACTCCCACACTGACCGTTCATTTTGGTGAACAGGTCTGTGACCGAAACCGGTTGAGCGGGAGGCGCAACATCTCCCGAGGTGGCCGAACTTCGCGCAGGCAGCTTCTCTTCATCGGCGGCGCGTGCCGGCAAACACTGGATCGGCGTTGTGCTGGGGCCACTATTCATGCCGCCAGAGCCCGTTGTGCCGGTACTGCCAGTCCCTGCAGCGGCCGTGTCACCAGGGACGTTGGCGTTCACGCTGGTCGGGGGTCGATGAATTCGGTAGATCACCGTTTCAGAAGGAGGGCCCGGGATGCTGTTTTCGCAAGCGCTGAAGACGCACAAAATAGAGGCAGTCGAAGCGAATGTCAGAAGTACGGACCGAAAGACGGGACGTGGCAACATAAGACCCTCCCATAACACAAACGCTGGCAGATTCGCGCTTTGCCCAGCAAATGTCACTTTGAATGCAAAGGCTTCATGACAACTCGCGTCTTGTGTTTGACACGGAATATTCACGAATGAATTGGTGCTTTGGCGCTATGGGCACTTTTGGAGTTGATGTTCCAAGTGCATCTAAGATTTCTCATTTTTCTGGCCTTAGGCTTCTGCCTTCTTTGCGTGACCTCGCCCGTCGTGGCGGCGAACATTGAGCGAGCCTTTATCGATCAGCGCGACGTGGAGCAGATGCGCACGAACTCCCCGGACGCGTTGGCGGCGCTTGAAGCGGGGGAGGGCGCGTACGCTCTCGGGAACATGGAGGAAGCGGCAAAGCTGTTCACGCGCGCCTCCGACCTGGCCCCTGAACACGCGTTGGTGTTTCGAAGGAAGTGCCAAGCATTGACCGCGCTCGGGCATCGTGCAGAGGCGGTTGCTGCGTGCGATAAGGCGCTGCTCTATGTGGGGTCCCCAATGGATTTGCGTGCCGCAGTTGGGGCGGCGATGAGCGGCCCTGCGCCGACGCCGGAAGAGCTTGGGCCGGCCGTGCTGATGGCGGAGAAGGCTGTCCACGAGAGTCGCGATCAACCGTGGGGTTACGCTGCTCGCTGTGAGATCGCGAGCAAGCTGGGTGATCGAGGGCTTTTGGAAGACTGCGTTTCTGAGCTTCAGAGACGCGCTCCGAACCACTACGAAACGCGTCAAGCCGCTGCGTTATTGCCCGCCCGGCAATCGGTGCTCAGCATTGCGGCGTTTTGGATAAGCTTGCTCAGCGCCGTTCTTCTGACGCTGCTCCACAGCCTGGCAAGTCGCGGACGCCGTCGCGCGGCGCGCGCAGGTGCCGGCCTGGTGCTCACACTTGCTGTGTCTTTCACGCCAGGTTTCGCGTGGGCAGGCGAGCCCGAGGCGTACCCCATCAACGACAAGGATCCGGCGTCTAGCGTGCCTCGGCTTGATGTCGCGAACAAGAATCCTATTGGGTTTGCGTATCTCGTGATGGAGCTTGGCGGTCGCGCCGAGAAAGCGGTGAAAGCAAACGATCTACCCCAAGCGATCCAATATTTTAAGGCAATCGCTAAGGCCGTGCCCGACAAAGCCGTCGCTTTTTCTCGGCTGTGCGAACTTTACGAAAAGCAGGGCAAGCGAGCTGAAGCGATCGTCCATTGCGACATCGCTATCAATCGTGAAGGCGTCACGCTCACCGACTATGAACGATTGGTGCGTTTGGTCCTCGCCAAACCAGGGAAGATTGAGCCGCCGCTCATCCAAAAACTGGACGCGGTCTTCGCGCACTTGGCCAAGGCGGAAGGTACGCGAGTGGCCGGTGCGCTCTTCCAGTGTCAGCTCGCCGCTCGCCTTGAGGACGCCGTACGTTTGGGCGCCTGCACGAAGGTGCTCACGACAAAGCTTCCCAATGATCCGCGCGCCATATCTTATCAGTGGGCATTGGCGTTGAAACAGCAGGATTTGGCTCGCGCAGAGGCCGCGATCGAACGCGCTCGGGCTGTCCACATGCCGCCAGCAGCTATCGGTGCGATGCTCGAAGCGACTGACGCGATCCGTCCTTTGTGGTCGCGCGCGCTTCAGTCATGGAGAAAACTGCTCGGCGTGCTCCTTGTGGCGATTGCCGCGGGCAGCTTGGCGTTGCTCTTGCTCCGCCGCAAAGAAGCAGCTGGCGCGCCTTCACTCTGATGGGTGATTGTTGCGCTCTTGCCAGATCTTGAGCCCTTTGGCTCGGGCGCGCTGTTGCTCGGGAGTGAGGCGCGTTTTCAGGTCTTCTTCAAAGGCCACGCGACGGCGTTCTTGCTCGACCTCAAACTCATGCATTTCGTCGGGCTTTATTTTCACAGTGATCTTGGGTGCCGGTTCGTCGAGGCTGTCTTGAGCGGGTGCGTCCGTGGGTGTGCTCGGCGCGGTGTTCGTCCCTGCAGGCTGAGGAGCGCCCGACCAACGCGCGGAATGTCTCGTCGTCGCTGGTTTTGACTCGGCTCCTGCGGTCTTCGACAGCTGGGTGGAGCGTCGACCGACCTCCTCTTCGTGCGGCCAGAAGACGGCCGCAGCGAGACCCGCGGCTGCGAGGGACGACACGGCTAACGCGAGGTATTGGCGCAGCTTCTTTCGGGCTTGTTCAGGGGTTTCCATGGGGAGGGCTCCTTGATTGGCGTCTGGGCCGCGTACCACGGACACGCCCCTTAGGCATGTGACAAGCGCGTTACGAAGTCGGATAGCAAACGGGCAGACAAGCCCCGAGTCAGGCTACTTCGTTGGCAGCGTGGCAGGCGGCGGCACGGTGTTCTTAGGCCTCTGGCTCACGCAGCGATCGATAGCGGCTCGAAGTTTGGTAGTGTCCACTCCTTCCAAATTCAGCGGTCGACCTTCGTACCAATCGAGAGGCTTGAGAAGCTGACTGAAATCGGGGGCCGCATTTCTGTGCGAACCCACCACCATTCGATCCGCTCGACCGACAATACGCTCCGCCGGCAACGCCGCACCCTTTCCGTGATTCCAGGCACGAGAATCCTCACTGCTCGAGCGGTTGTCACCCAGCACGAAGACTTCACCGGCAGGTACACGAAAGCTCACATTCCAAGCTTCGCTGAACGGGACAAACGTTGCGAGGTAGATCCGATCATTCAGGAACTCCACAAAAATACGGGCGATCGAAGAATAATCCCTGGAGAGGTAAGGGTAGGGCCCGGCCTCGCAGCTCGGCGCCTGCCACCCGTTGATCACAACATGGCCTCCCTGCATGGAGATGATGTCTCCAGGCAACCCCACCACTCGCTTGATGAGCTCGGGGGGCCCCTCTTGTCCGTCAGGTGCGCGGAACACCACCACATCTCCACGGCGCGGAAGCTTTCGGCCAAGAGTGATTTGAGCGCCGGGTAAGCGCAACCCGTATGCGGCTTTATCAACAGCCACCTGATCGTCTTGCTCTAGCGTGGGCACCATCGAAGCGCTCAGAATCCTGTAAGAAGTGAACACGCTGCTTCTGATGAAGAGCGCGATCAGGACAGCCGCAATGAGGAGCCACACGGTGACGCCTATGCGCTCCGGCGCGCCCTTTGGATCGGCCAATAGCCACACTCCTCCTGGAAGGTACGCGCGCCAATACCTAAGGACAAATGCGCTGGCGAGAAACACGAGAGCTCCCAGCGGAACAGCAAAATCTGCCCGCATTTTGGCCAAAAATTGCGAGAGCGGATCACTCGCGGCATGGAGCGCGTCCGGCACGAAGAAGCGCAGCGCTAGCAACGCCATCAGCCCGGGCACTACGACAAACCACAACGTTCGCAGCATGAACCGGACTGCGCTGCCCGGCTTCGGCGGTTGCTCGCCGAGGGACACTGCTGGGGCCGAGAGGCTTTGCGTCGACATCCCCCTCGCTCTAGCGCCGTCGATGGAGCCGGACAAGTGACAAACGCAAGGTACAAAAAAGCGAAAGGCGCATGCGAAGCATACTCCTTTGCGATGGGGGAGCCGTGAGAGCTTAGTCGAGAGGGCTAAGACTCTAAGCTTGGCTCAGTTGGGGACGGGGGATGAGTTGTTCGCGCAGGAGTTGCTGTTGGCGGGAGTGCCCGAGCAAACCGACTGGTTGAAATCGATGCACTTGATCTTGGCGGTTGGGTCGACAGCGTTGACAGGGTAGAAGCCGGCGAAGCTAGCAGCCGCGTTAACGACGGTGTTGTCAGCAAAGCACTTGGCGAGGTTGAGCTCGTCGTCGATGTTGCTCACGTTCTCGAAGCCCTTCAGCGTGTTGAAGTAGAGGCCGCGAGCGAGCGGATAGGTGCGGCCGAGCACGGTGGCGGGAGTTGCCGTCACGCTGTTCACAACCAAGCCAGCGGTTCCGGCAACTTGCAGAGCCGCCTGGCTCGCGAACCCGATGCTGCAGCCGTACTGCGCCGCGAGGCAGCCCACTTGCCCATCTACAGTATCCTGGCGACAGCCTGTGAGGTTGCGGCTGCGCATACGGTAGAAAGCGCCGCTGATCTCGTGATTTACGATATCCTTCACCAAGCTTCCGTTGGGCTTACGGAGATACTGATTGAAGACCAACGTGTTGGTGGTGTTCGGGGTGAAGAACGGAGCATCGTTTGCTTCGCGTTTGACGCAGCTGTGGTTGAAAAGTTTCGCCTGCGTGGGGTCGTTGAAGGCTGGCATGAGGCAGAGGGTGAACGCGTTGACGCCGCCGCCGGGGCAGGTGTCGAGCGTGACGCCCGCAGCCGGAACCCAATCGTAGACGCCAGGGTCACAGGCTTTAGTTGGGTAGGCCACGTCCGTGGGGAGGTCTGGAACGAACACTGTCTGCACGAGGCCCATCTTGCCGTCAGCGCCGCAGACGTCGTCGTTCGCATCGCAGGCAATGCGGATCGGGTCGAGATCCTCGTAGTCCCTGCCATTGCAGAACGGAGTGGTGAGCACCACGCCAGCGGTGGTCTTCGTGATGCCGGGGAGGCCGGTGAGCCCGATCACCGTGTCAGTGGTGCCGGAAAGATCACCACGACGCCAAACGTGCTTCAGCTGGGTGCAGGGGGTTGCTCCGCAGCCAGCCTGGAACAACTTGGACCAGCTCTTCTGCAGGGACTTGCGCACGTTGCTGTTGCAATCGGCGGGACCATAGGGAAATCCGTCTGGGTCTAAATAGTTGGGGTGCGCCTGATCACGGCCTGCATAGAGAATTCGCAGAACGTCCTTCCAATCGGTGAAGGTGTAGCTCGTGTCGGCGCCCGGGGGATTCTGAACCGTGATCGTGGTGTTCTTGGCGAGGCCGCCGGTGGCAAGTGTGCCTTGGCACTGCGTCGATGCGGCGGTGGAAGTGACGATCGCGATACCGTCGCTTGCGATTTCGAGGCCTTCAGCCGTCCCCTGAACGCTGGTGTTGAGGCAGCCGGCGCTGGTCGACGTGGCGCCGAAGAAGCGTGACATGGGAGCGACCTGTTGGTAGGGAGTGAGTTGAGGCGTGGCGAGCGCGTTCTTCATGTTAGTTTCGCCAACCGTCGAACCCCCGCCGCCGTACGTGATGCCGGAGAGATCCAGGGAACAGGTTGAGATGATGCGCTTGGTCATCACCTCGAGCGTATCCGAACCTCTGAGTGTGATGGCAGCGCCGGCGCTGGCGGTGCCAGCAGCAACCACTAGAAATATGGCTATTGCGGATGTTCTTTTCATTTTGGGTAACCCCTCCAGCTGCGGATTGAAAGTGCAGCATGAGCCCTATAACCCATATCTGAAATATGGAGTGTTACAATTGCGTGATCCTACCCACCTCGCTCTAGCGCCGTCGATGGAGCCGGACAAGTGACAAACGCAAGGTACAAAAAAGCGAAAGGCGCATACGAAGCATGCGCCTTTGCGATGGGGGAGCCGTGAGAGTCTTAGCAGAGAGAGCTAAGACTCGAAGCTTGGCTCAGTTGGGGAACGGGGCTACGTTGTTGGAGCAGGAGTCGCTGTTGGCGGGAGCGCCGGTGCAAACAGACTGGTTGAAATCGATGCACTTGATCTTGGCGGTCGCGTCCACGGCGTTGACGGGGACGAAGCCAGCAAAGCTAGCAGCTGCGTTAACGAGTGTGTTGTCAGCAAAGCACTTGGCGAGGTTGAGCTCGTTGGTGGTGTTGCTGACATTTTCGAAGCCCTTCAGCGTGTTGAAGTAGAGCCCACGAGCGAGCGGATAGGTGCGGTTGAGCACGGTGGCGGGAGTTGCCGTTACGCTGTTCACCACCAAGCCCGTGGTTCCTGCAACTTGCAGACTCTCTTGGCCCGCAAATCCGAGGCTGCAGCCGTACTGTGCTGCGAGGCAGCCAATTTGCTGAGTAGCCGTATCCTGGCGACAGCCGGTGAGGCTGCGGCTGCGCATACGGTAAAAAGCACCACTGATCTCGCGATTCTCTGCATCCTTCACGAGGCTTCCGTTGGGCTTACGGAGGTACTCGTTGAAGACCAACGTGTTAGTGGTGTTCGGGGTGAAGAACGGAGCATCGTTTGCTTCGCGCTTGACGCAGCTGTGGTTGAAGAGCTTCGTCTGAGTGGGGTCGTTGAAGGCTGGCATGAGGCAGAGGGTGAACACGTTGACGCCGCCGCCGGGGCAGGTGTCGAGTGTCACGCCCGCAGCCGGAACCCAGTCGTAAACGCCGGGGTCACACGCCTTGGTTGGATAGGCCACGTCCGTGGGGAGGCCTTCTGGAACGAACACGGTCTGCACGAGGCCCATCTTTCCATCAGCGCCGCAGACGTCGTCGTTCGCATCGCAGGGAACGCGGACCGGATCGAGATCCTCGTAGTCCTTGCCATTGCAGAACGGAGTGGTGAGCACCACGCCAGCGGTGTTCTTCGTGATGCCGGGGAGGCCTGTGAGCCCGATAAAGGTATCGGTGGTGCCGGAAAGATCACCACGACGCCAAACGTGTTTGAGCTCGGTGCACGGCGTTGCGCCGCAGCTAGCCTGGAACAATTTGGACCAGCTCTTCTGAAGGGACTTGCGCAGGTTGCTGCCGCAATCGGCGGCGGGATTTGTGGCAGGGCTGCCAACCTTTGGGGTGCGGCCAGAATAGAGAACGCGAAGAACGTCGGTCCAGTCGGCGAAGGTGTAGTTCGTGTCGGCGCCCGGGGCATTCTGAACCGTGATTGTGGTGTTTTTGGCGAGGCCACCTGTGGGATCGGTGCCTAGGCATTGCGTCGATCCGGCGGTGGAAGTGACGATGGAGATGCCATCGCCCGCGATTTCGAGGCCTTCAGCCGTTCCTTGCACGCTGGCGTTGAGGCAGCCGGCGCTAGACGACGTGTTACCGAAGTAGCGCGACATGGGAGCGACCTGCTGATTGGGGGTGGCTACGGGCGTGGCGAGCGCGTTCTTCATGTTCGTTTCGCCAACAGTTGAACCGCCGCCGCCGTAGGTAACGCCGGTGAGATCCAGGGTGCAGGTTGAGATGATGCGCTTGGTCATCACTTCGAGGGTATCTGAACCGCCGAGTGTGATCGCGGCGCCCGCGCTAGCGGTGCCCGCAGCGACCGCTAGAAATATGGCTATTGCTGATGTCTTTTTCATATTGGGTAAACCTCCTGCTGCGGAATTCAAAGTGCAGCGTGAGCGCTATAACCCACGTTTGAAAAATCGGGTGTTACAATTGCGCGCTTCCTTGTCGACATCAGGAGGGCGAGGTGTGAAGTGATCGTTCGCAGAATCTAAGCGATTTAAGCGAACGAACCAAGAGCATTGGCGCGCGATGTTGTCCTGAAGCGTTGCCCTGAAAACGAAGATGAATGTTTGCACGTTGCGCGCTGTCACATTCCATTACCGATCTGCGGTGGCGATTGAGATAGGCGCCGGCTCTCAGACATGTGTGATTAGTTCGCTGAGGGAGAGTGCAGTGGGATTCCGTACCTAATCCGTCACACAGTTGTCGCTTTTCATCAATTTTGCCCGGAAAACGTAACGTGCATCGATGATGAATCGCTATAGAGTCCCGCCTGAATGGGCTTAGCGACACGAACTTGGTCAGTCCCTGAAGAGCTCCAGTATAAGCTTCGGGTGCTCAGCGAAGGTGCCGAAGGGCCGGCCTTGCGCGAGCGTGCACGGATCGTCCTCATGACGGCGTCGGGACTGACAGCCGATGGTATCAGCGCGGAACTCGGGGTCGTGCCACTGACGGTTTATAAGTGGCGGAGGCGTTTCCAAGAGTTGGGCATCGAAGGCTTGAAGGATTTGCCGCGCCCCGGTCAGCCGCGAAAGCTCACGGGGGACAAGATGGAGGAGATCTTGCGGGTGACGCGCGAGGATGTGCCGGGCGATGCGACGCGCTGGAGCATTCGCCGTGTGGCCCAGGCGGTTCAAGCCACTGAGTACCAAGTTAGAAGTGTGTGGGAGGAATCAGACGTCAACGTCGAGCGCTCGCGCCTGCTCCAGCTGACTCATGAAATGCGCTCGTCAGGTCCTGACCTTGAGCTCCGTGCGGTTCGCATCGCGCCTCCATTTTGCATGGCCCTGATCTCGGTCGGAACTGCGCGAACCAGTGAACAGTGTGGTGTCGCCCCCGAGTTCCTCCCCAAGCGGCGCACCGCGTGGGATCGGCGGTTGAGTTCGGACAGTTTTTTTCGGGCTTTCGACGTCGCCAAAGGGGCGGGAATTCCGTCCGTCGATAGGTGTGCGCTCGCGCGTGAGTTCGGCGTTGAGCTCAGAGGCCACATGGTCGACGACCGTATGCACCACGTGGTGTGTTCCAGCCACGATTCGCTGGCGCAACTGATCGAAGAAGGTCTGCCCGCAACTCCCGACGTGCAGGTCCACATTCTCCCTTCCGCGTCCCTGTTTTTGAATCTGCTGGAAGATCTCGGTGGTCTGGCTGAGGTGCGGGCGAGAAGGAGAAATGTAGCACTGAATGTTTTTGAACTCCGCGCCCACGTTCGGGAGTTTGTCGAGCACTCAGTTCCCTCGAGTGGCGAGTTCAAGTGGTGCGCGCGTGTTGAACGGAGCGCGCGTAACAGTGACTGGTATCAACTTCGTCCGGCGCTCAGAGCGGCGACCTCTGCTTCGAGCCATCAGGGAACCGCAGGCTGGCATTCTTGCCGCTCACCGGGAGTCGCACGAAACACCACAGGTCAGTCCATTTAAGAGAGTTGAAATCACGCCCGAATAACAACTCGGTATGTCGTCTAGCAGAGGAGAAAAGTCATGAATATTTCAGCCACCACGAGCGACTCAAAAGCCGAAAATATCGGCGGTCCGCGTCCCGCACGCGATTTTGCAGCTGCGGTTCCTTGGTTGGTGTTGGTCGGGCTCCTCGCGCTGGGTTTTGCGGGTGGGCTCGGCCTTATCCCCAAGTTCTCACCGGAACGCGCCGTGGCCGCTTCAACCGAGTCAAAGCCAGAGTCGAACCGTGGCGTCGTTGCCCCGAAGGCGGGCGCCCAGGCACCTGGTTCAGCCAACACTTCGACGGACTTGCCAGCGGATTTCCCAGTGCAAATGCTCGCCCGCGGCGTCGCAGACCCAGCGGGGCCGAAGACGATCGAAGCTCGCCATCTTCTCGTCCAATACAAGGGCTCCTGGCACGCCGGACCTGAGATCATTCGCTCGAAGGAAGATGCGTTCGGGTTGGCCGAGCAAGCCCTCGGAAAGCTCAAGAACGGCGGGGATTTCGAACAAGTCATGAACAGCTACACGGACAGTGCCGATGTAAAGAGTCGTCACGGGTCTTTCGGCGTGTTGGATCGTGACACCACGATGCGCGCCATTGCGGCTCCGGCTTTCGCGCTGAAGATTGGCGAGTACTCCGGTGTCGTGGAGAGCCCTTTTGGCTTTCACGTGATCCAACGGACGAAATAGTCTGGCGATTCGGGAGCTAAAACTATGACTGAGTCACTACGGGATTTATTGGCGGCCGAGGATGAATTTGACGTTCGAGACGATGAGCTGTTTGAGGATGAAGAGGAGGACGTGACGCGCCACAATGCGCCGTCATTTGCGCCGAATACGACGTACTCCATTCCACCACGCTCATCAGCTCTTGCTCGGGTCCGTCGTCACGTACGCCCCGGCGAGGTGGTAGCCGGGAAGTATCGCGTTGAGCGTCGCATTGGCGATAGTGGCCTGGCCACCCGCCTTCAGGTGCGGCACCTGGTATTGGATGAAAGCGCCACGCTGAAGTACTTAAGGCCAGAAGCGCGTTCGTTTCCCGAAGCCATTGCTGAATTCTTGAGCGTGGCCCGCAAGCTGTCGCAAATCCGAAGTAGCCATGTTGCACGCGTCGTCGATGTGGGGATGCTTGAGCTTGGCACGCCCTACATGGTGACGGAGCAACCCAATGGGCCTGATCTTGGGCAAGTGGTTCGGGTGCGAGGTGCGCTTCCGACCGGGGAGGCTATCGGCTACCTGTTGCAAGCCTGTGAGGGCGTGAGCCATGCGTACGACCTCGGGGTCTTGCACGGAGGGCTGTGCACGGAGAGCATCTTCGTGTGCCGTGCCACCGACGGTTCTCAAGTCGTGCGACTCACCGACTTTGCTACCTTGGCTCCTCAACTCACCGACGTGGGAAGCGCTGGCACTGGCATGTTAACAGCTCGGTCGGTGCCTGCCCCTCTGCGCTACCTTTCTCCTGAGCACGCGCGCGATCCTGGGCACGTCGACACCCGGGCTGATGTGTGGGCGCTCGGAGCGATCTTGCACGAACTGCTGTCGGGGCTGCCCCTGTTTGAGGACAAGACCGTCCCCGGGCTTCTAGCGCGTATTGTTGCGGACGCGCCGACTCCGATTCGCAGGGTGCGACCGGAGGTTCCCGAGGAGCTGGAACGGTTGATTTTGCGCTGCGTTGAGAAAAATCGAGACCTGCGTTTCGCTACCGCAAGCGAGCTGGCGCTGGCCCTGCGTGCGATAATAAGCCTCGAAGTGCCCGTGGTCGCTTCACGTGCATCGGTCCCGCCCCCGCTACCCGCGGGCTTTGAGAAAGCACCAACGGTTTCGACCCCTGCTCCGCCCCAGATGAGCGTCGAAGCAAAGGGGACCCCAGCAGCAACGCCCCCTCCAAGGACCCCAGCACGTCGCGACTTCGCCTCCGCGCGACCCGCCAATCCTGCACCTGCACCCAGCAAGGCATCCAGTACGCAGCTGACCAACGTCATGCTCGGAGTGATCGCTCTTGGCCTAGCAGCTTTGGCGGGTGAACACCTCTTTAACAAAGCTCTACCAGCCGCACCCGTGCTTCACTCCGCTCCCGTCGTCCCTGCGTCTGCCGCCCTCCCGAGCCCAGCAACACCAATTCCCACCCCTGCGGAACCCACGGCTGCAGCGGCGATGCCGAATCCAGCGGCTCCGAATCTGCCGAGTGCCGTTCCGATTGCCCAGGCGGCCCAAGCGGTGAGTGTTTCCGCGCCAGCTCCTTCGCCTCCAGCGCCCGCGCGACGTGCTGCACAGCCGAAGCACACTGAAAAGAAGTCTGAGACCGCCGCTCCGGTTCCCGACGACGCACCCACAGACGGGAAGCCTGTAGCTTCACGGAAAGCTGAAGCGCCGACTGAGCCTGTAAAGCCCGCCAAAGGCTCGGCACAGGGACTGTTCGACGAGAAATGGTGGCAGTGAGTGGGTTCCCACAACTAGCTTTTATCCGCGAGTTGCGCGAGCAGCTGCCGCACACGGCGAGGCTCAATAGCGCGCGATCAAACGCAGTATCGTCGCGGCTCTATTGAAAGTGTGCTTGGATAGCGCATGGTTGATCTAGCTGATGTCATTACCGAGTCGAGTGACCGTGCAGGCGATTCGCGACTCAATACAATAGTCGCAGTTCTCGTTTCCATCACAGCCACGTTCATTGCGCTCTGCAACGTCAAGGATGGCAACATCGGTCAAGCGATGGCGCAGGCCCAGGCGAACGCGGTCGACGCTTGGTCGTATTACCAGGCCAAAGGCACGAAGGAAAACTTCGCCCAAGGAATGCTCGATCAGCTCACGATCCAGCGCGATACCTCTTCCGGGATGTCAGCTGCGGTGCACGCGACCCTCGACGGCAAGGTCGCCGAATACGCCACCAAGGTCAAACTGTACGCAGGTGAAAAACGCAAGATCAAGGAGGACGCGGAGGGCTTCCAGAAGGAGTACGATCGCTTGAACTTTCGGGATGATCAATTTGACATGGCCGACGCGAGCCTTTCACTCAGCATCGCGCTGTTCGGCGTCACCGCGCTCACGCGGAAAAATTGGCTCCTCGCAGTGGGTCTCGTTTTTGCCCTATTTGGCTTTACACTGGGGGTTTCAGGCTTCTGCGGCTACGCCCTGCACCCCGAGATTATCGCTAAGTTCCTGAGCTGAAGGCCAGCAGTGCGGAGCCGGAATGGTTGATTTCAGCAACCCGGAGCGCGAGGCGAGTGACCTTCAGAACGCTTCGGCGGAAATGACTTGCACAACGTTAAATCCGAGACTCTTTCCACGAACCCGGAGGCGAACGGTTCTGGCGAATCGGGGTTCACGATCAAATAGCAAATAAATGGTGTCTAATCCCGGCAGATTTAAGGTACTTGCTAGAAAATTTCCAACTGCCAAGTGAGACCCTAAGTTGAGTTCTCGGACCGAGCGCAGTTGACGAAGGTCCGAAATCTTTTGGTCACCGCGCCGCAACGGGGCGGTATCATCAGCGACGACCCGCAGTATGGAGGTTGGTTCGAACTTCACCACATGCTCGTCGGCATCCTTGGGAGAGGTTAACCTGGGCTTCCCAGTGAGCCGAAACGCGGCGGGCGCTAGCACGAGCAAACCTAACAGTAAAAGCACCGGCGCCAGGCCGACAAAATCTCGTTTAGACGGGGCGACAGAGGGCGGATGTCTCGCGATTCCACCTAATTGTGCAATTCCAAAGCAGGCGAGCGCTGCGACAAGGGGGACTGTGGCCGCTAGTATTCGTGGACCACCGTCGGCCAAAAGTGGAGCCGACAGCACAAGACCGACGGCCCCGAAGAGCAAGAACGATGGGTAGCGCCGGGGCGGGCGCCCAGTGATCAGGACTCCCACAGCCAAAATGAGTGGAACAAACCAAACCGACGAGGGGAAGCCAGGGCTAAATGGGTAAAAGAGCCCTACAGGGTCCAGCAGCTTGGTCGTCAATGCATCCCAAAGTGTCTTGAGAAAGAGTAGCGGCTCCTCGTGAATCTTGGCGAAAGCAAGTTCATAAATTTTAGCAGATGCCTGACCGTCCGAAAGGCCCTTAAGCTCCGCGGCGTGTGCGGTGGTCACGTACGACCACCCCTTACCGCCTGCAGCCAATCCATACAGAACGTACGAAAAATTCCCTTGAAACACAGCACCGGGCGCAACAACCAGACGTGCTCCCAGGTAAACAGCACCCATGCATCCAACAACGGTAACACCTACTAAGACTGCCTGACGCCAGGACTCGCGCGCTGACTTGTGGTGCCCAATCAAAATGGCGATTGTCACTAACGGCACTGAAAACAAGGCACCAGCGCGGGTGAGCACGGCAAGCGTCAAGATGCAAACTCCCGCACAGCTTAGCCAGAAATCATTCCGCGAAAAGCCGCGCACGAGGGCGCCTAGCGACACTACACCCATGATCAAGCCCGCACTTTCCGACATGAATGTGCCGACCGTGCATGAGTAGAAACCAAAGACTAATGCGCAAAAACAGGCCGCCGATGCCAGCCCCCAACAGTTACGAATCTCATGGGCGGCCAGTAGCATCGCAAGGGAAAGCGTGATCGCCACCACCAGGTAGAACGCTCCCAGATCCTGGCCAGCCAGCGCGTAAAGAATCCCATAGAAGAGAACTGCCGTGGGGCGCCTCGAGCACCACTCATCGAGCACGCCAAACTCGAATAGGGAACGAGTACCGGAGAAATAGCCGCTTGCGTCGCTGTATGGAAGTAGATTGATGGCAAACGCAGCTTGGCGACCCGTCGGATCGAGAAAGAAGTTCTCCACCATGCCGACCGCCGAAATCAGAATCCCAACATAGAGAATGAAATTGACGTGCGGACTCTGGTAAAGCCGTCGCATCTGAAGTGGTGGCTGCATACGCTCGAATGGCAGGAGCACCGCGCCCAATAGCAACCACACATTGCAAACGTCCGTGGCGGGAATGGCCCAATGCAGCTTGAGGATTGCCGCCAGAACGCCCAGGCCGGCCAAAAACCACCCCGCCCTGGTTCGGTGGCGTGACGGGAGCATGAAGGTGAAAGATGCCAAAAGTGCATAGCCGATAGGGCCGTTCGGAGCGCAGGGTCAAGCTGCGGCCTCCGGACGGCGAAAAAACGCGTCTTGTGTCACCAAAACGTCGCACAGCTGTTGCGCTTCAGCCATGCGGGCCCGCGCGCCAATTGGTAGGAGGTTGGCGCATGATTCGACGAACCCATTGGATGACGATCGCTGCCTTAGCGATGACTTTGTTTGGCTGCTCCAAGGCCGCGCCGCCGGGGGAGCAAAAGCCAACGCCGACGCCTCCGCCCGCGGCCGCGCTGATCAAGCTGACCGGCGCCGGAGCCACGTTCCCTTACCCCCTTTATTCTAAATGGATGGACGAGTACCGGAAGGTGAAAGCTGACGTCCAAATCAATTACCAATCCATTGGATCGGGTGGTGGTATCCGACAGGTCATCGCGGGCACCGTAGACTTTGGGGCCACTGATGCTCCTATGTCTGAGGATGAGGAGAAGAAGGCGCCCCACAAACTCTTCCATCTGCCGATGACGATTGGTGCCGTCGCGGTGGCGTACAACGTCCCGGCTCTCACCGCTCCCCTCAAGCTCACTCCTGAGATCTTGGTGGACATCTATCTTGGAAAAATGACGAAATGGAATGACGCACGGCTGCGCAAGATCAACGAAGGTGCGAAGCTTCCAGCTTCGGATATTCGCGTGATCGCCCGAAGCGATGGCAGCGGAACCACAGCGGTATTTACCGACTATCTTGGGGCTATCAGCCCTGAGTGGAAGGAAAAAGTGGGAGTGGGTAAGAGCGTTAAATGGCCCACCGGACTTGGCGCCAAGGGCAACGAAGGCGTCGCAGGACAAGTTCATACGACTCCCGGTGCTATTGGATATGTGGAGCTCGCCTACGCGATGCAGACGGGCCTCTCCATGGCCGCTCTGAAAGCACCGTCCGGAGAGTTTGTTTCCCCGAGTGTAGAAGGCGTGAGTGCCGCCGCCGAAGGTGTTGAGCTTCCGGTTTCTCTGCACGCTTCGCTGGTTAACTCCGCGGGACCCAAGGCGTACCCCATTAGCTCTTACACGTATCTTCTTGTGTATGAAGATACTCCCGACAAGGCGAAGGCTCAGACGCTGAGCGAGTTTTTGTGGTGGGCTATTCACGACGGGCAGAAGTACGCCCCTGCACTCTTCTATGCGCCCCTTCCTGCGCCCGTGGTAGCTAAGCTCGAGGTGCGCCTGAAAGAGCTAAAATCTGGAGGAAAGGCCCTACTCGCGAGTCCTTAAGCGAGTAGCCGAGCTCAAAGAGGCCCATGGCCAGCCAGCCCAAATCTGAAGTGTCGTCGCGATCCAAGTGGCTTCAGCCATTTGCGTCGGAGGCGAATTGGGGCGACGCGATTTTCCGCGGGCTCACTCTTGTATTTGCGCTTGTTGTCGTCGTCGCTCTGTGTGGCATTGCCCTGCAGATGTTGAAGGCGTCTCGGCTGGGCTTGCAGGCGTTTGGATTAGGTTTCATCACCTCCAATGCTTGGGATCCGATCCAGGATCAGTTCGGGGCACTGCCGTTCATCTTTGGGACAGTGGTCTCGTCCCTTCTGGCCTTGACGCTCGCTGTGCCGATCTCACTTGGCATCGCGGTATTTCTGACCGAGATGTGTCCCGTTTGGCTCAAGGATCCGGTCGCGTTTCTGATCGAGCTGTTGGCAGCGGTTCCCAGCGTTGTTTACGGCCTTTGGGGGATCTTTGCGCTGGCGCCCTGGATGCGCGAAGTGGTGGAGCCCGGCTTAGCAACCACTTTAGGTTTCTTACCGTTTTTTCAAGGGCCGAGCCAAGGGTTTGGAATGCTGACGGGTGCTGTGATCCTCGCCATCATGATCACTCCTACGATTTCTGCGGTCAGTCGTGAAGTGCTGAATGCAGTTCCAGGTGCACTCCGCGAAGGTTCCTATGCGCTCGGCGCAACTCGCTGGGAAACTCTGCGAACCGTCATCCTCCCGTTTGCTCGATCCGGTTTGGTGGGCGCCAGCATCCTCGGGCTGGGGCGTGCGCTCGGGGAAACGATGGCGATCACGATGGTGATCGGCAATCGACCACAAATCAGTAGCTCGCTGTTCGCGCCCGCGTACACGATGGCCAGCGTCATCGCCAATGAGTTCACGGAAGCCACGGGAGATCTTTACCTTTCAGCTCTGGCTGAGATCGGCTTCCTTTTGTTTGTGGTCACGCTGGTTTTGAACATCATTGCTCGGGCTTTGGTGTGGCGTGTGGCGCGACTCCCCGAGGGAGGTCGGCTATGAGTCTGTCTGGCGAACACCACGCCTGGCGCAAACTCACGAACAGTGCGTTCAGCGTCGCCTGCGTGGTGGCGACCATCGTGGCCGTGGTGCCGCTCTTTGGCATCCTGTACTACGTGGCGTCGCGCGGCATCCAGGGCATTAACGGGGACTTTTTCACGCAGCTGCCAAAGCCGGTGGGGGAAACCGGCGGTGGCATGGCGAATGCGATTGTCGGTACGCTCAAGCTCGTTGGTCTCGCCTCACTCCTCGGGATCCCCCCAGGCGTGATGGCCGGAGTTTACTTGGCGGAGTTTGGCCAAACACGAACCGGCACTGTGGTTCGTTTTTCGGCGGATGTGTTGTCGGGCATTCCCTCGATTACAGTTGGGATCTTCGTTTATACACTCGTGGTTTTGGCCTCGAAGAGCTTCTCGGCTCTCGCAGGGGCGCTCGCGTTGGCGTTGATCATGCTGCCGACGGTGACGCGCACCACTGAAGAGCTGCTGCGGCTCGTGCCCGAATCCCTGCGTGAAGCAGCGCTCGGGCTCGGCGTGCCGAAGTGGCGCGCAACGCTCAGCGTCATGCTCCGCACCGCCGCACCAGGTATCGCCGTTGGGATCATGCTGGCAGTGGCTCGGGTCGCAGGAGAGACAGCGCCGCTTCTTTTTACCGCTTTCAACAACCGTTTCTGGTCTGACAGCTGGAAGGAACCGACCGCGTCACTCCCTGTGCAGATCTACACTTATGCCGTTTCACCCTTTGAGGATTGGCACCGCCAGGCCTGGGCAGCTGCGCTTGTGCTGGTTGGCCTCGTGTTGGTCCTCAATATCTCCGCCCGGCTGCTGGTGAGAAATCGAGTGAGAAAATAATGAGCTTTTCCCTAGAATCCACCAAAATCCCAGTGCTCGCCGTCGCGCGTGGAGCTTCCGAAGGCAAATCCAGCCCTGTCGCCTCTGAAAGCGTGAGTCAGTCGACGTCTGAAATCGCGATCAACACTAAGGCAAGCACCAAGATGCGCGCCGATAATCTCAGCGCCTATTTTGGAAAATCTCAGGTGCTCAAAGGCATCGGGCTGCCCATCCTGGAAAAGAAGGTCACCGCCATCATCGGCCCGTCCGGTTGCGGAAAATCGACGTTCATTCGCTGTCTGAATCGCATGCATGAAGTGGTGCCGAATGCACATGTCTCGGGTCAGGTCATGCTCGATGAGCTGAATATCTATGGGCGGGAGACTGATCCGGTTCGGCTGCGACGAAGAGTCGGGATGGTGTTTCAGAAGCCCAACCCATTCCCTACGATGTCGATTCGGGACAACGTCTTGGCGGGATTACGTCTGAATGGCATGCGGATCGACAACGCCGAAAGCCGAGTGGAGCGGGCCCTCCATCAAGTGGCGCTTTGGGATGAGGTCAAAGACGGGCTGGATCGGGCTGGAACGAGCCTTTCGGGCGGGCAACAGCAACGTCTCTGCATCGCTCGCTCGCTCGCCATGGAGCCGGAAGTCATCTTAATGGACGAGCCCTGCTCAGCGTTGGATCCAATTGCTACAGCGCGGGTGGAAGAACTCATTCATGAGCTGCGCGCGCACTACACGATCGTGATTGTGACGCACAATATGCAGCAGGCGGCTCGCGTGGCCAACTACACCGCGTTTTTCTATCTCGGGGAAGTTGTCGAGTTTGGCAAAACCGATGCTATATTTACGCATCCGACGCAGCGGCGCACCGAAGACTACATCACCGGCCGCTTTGGATAAGGTTGGCAGCATTGGAACGCAAACACACGGATCGCGAATACGACCGAGAGCTCGACACGCTCCGCGAGCAGGTTCTGCTCATGGGAGCCAAAGTCGAGGAAATGGTGAAGAACGCCCTTTCGGCGTTTGAAACTAGAAATATTGAGCTAGCCCGGCAAACGATCGCGATGGATCGCCAGATTGATCTGCTAGAGATCGACATCGATGAGATGTGCATCAAGGTGCTGGCTCGGCGGCAGCCCGTAGCTTCCGATCTCCGATTTGTGATGATGACGTTCAAGCACGTCACCGATCTGGAACGCATTGGGGACCTGGGGGTGAATATGTGCGAACGCGTCCTCGAGATCGGGGACCGCGTGGTGCTGCGTGATGCGGCCGCAGCCGTGGTCCGGATGGGGACGGTGGCTCTACAAATGTTGCACGATGCATTGGACGCTTTCGTTGCCGCGGACGCTCACAAGGCGCAGGAAGTGATTCGTCGCGATCAACAGGTGGATGCCTACTACGCCCAGCTTTTCCCGGAGCTTGTGACGGTGATGATGCAGGATCCGAGTTTAGTCAGCCAAGCTACGAAGCTCCAATCGCTCGGCAAGTACATTGAGCGCGTTGCTGATCACGCGACAAACCTGGCTGAAATGGTGGTGTACATGGTGAAGGGGCAAGATGTTCGTCACCACATAGCCGAGGCCAACCGAGAGAATTAATCCGCGTATTCCTCGCGCCAGGCACTCGGCGACATGCCATAACGCTCGCGGAAGCTGCGAGCTAGCACTGTAGGATTCGGATAGCCCACCTGGTGACTGATCTCATGGATCGAAAGCTCGGTATTCGCGAGCAGCCGCTCGGCTTCATTCAAGCGCATGTCGCGTAGCGCCTTTCCGGGGCTCATGCCGCGCAGTGCGTGGTAGAGCCGCGCAAACTGAGCGCGCCCCAGCCCGGCCGCTTGAGCAAATTCTTCAACGCCAAAGCTTGCCAGCTTCATCTGAGCAGCAACTTCTGCACGCCGCAGGCGAGACTCCGAATCACGCTGGAGCTTGCTGCCCTCCGCACGGGGTGCCGCGTGCATGAGCCACGCCAGCAGCAGGCTCTCCAATTCGTGATGGGCCCATAAGACATCGAGCGGGCGCCCACCGAGCCAACGATGAACGATCGGCTCAATGCTCGCTGCGAACTTATGCGCCAACTTCGCTGGCACACACACTGGCAGGTCAACGCCAAAGACCTCACGAATCGTAGGTTGCAAGAGATGCTCCCGACCGCGCAGCGTCGATTCATGGCCATAAGTATTGCGGTGTTCCTGGCGCCGCTCGTTGAACACCAAATCAAAATGAAGATACACTGGCCGATTTCCGCGTTTGGAGCTCAGCTTTCCCGTCAGAACCCCAGGCTGAATCAGATACGCGCCTCCCTCTGGGATCGTGAAGGCTTGGCCCTGAACCACGATCTCCTCCGAGCCTTGCACGCTCACGACCAACAAGTAGTGAGCCAGCACCCGCTCAGCCATCACCCACGGCTTGCGTTTTTCAGCTCCCGCCCAGTGGATCCAAACAGCGTACGGACGATTGAGCGCAAGAATTTCTGCAGCGCTCCGTTGAGATTCGAGACCGCCCCAGTGATCTTTCGAAAGCTTGCGTTGAGGTCGCGACATGATTCAAAGTTTGTCCGAGGAGAGCCACCGCATCCTATCTTAGAAGCAGCCTGAGTGGCCCATGCGATGATCAAAAAAGTGGCATGTGAGCAAAAGTGTTGGCTGACAAACTCGCCACGGATTGTCAGGGTACGGCATGGCTCAAGCGTGCGCGCTCTCGGGTACAGTTGGGGTTCGCGGCCTCTTGGTTTCGATTCTTGCGGTTGGCGAACTCGCTTTGGGGTGCAGCGGGTCAGTCTCTAGACCGGAAAATGGCCGCCCGAACGCCACGATGGATGGTGTCGGGAGCACTGGAAGCAGCACGGGCACCTCCGGAGGAACGGCCAACACCACGAGCACCTCCGGAGGCATGAGCAGCAGTGTGGGCTCGGGGGGTCAAGCCGCGGTGGTGACGGTCTGCGCCAACCCGGGAGCGATTTCGCCAGGTCCCGCGCCACTTCGACGCCTCACGCACACCGAGTACGACAACACCGTCCAAGCGCTGTTCGACGTAACAACAACACCTGCGCGTGCGTTTCCGCTTGAAGAGAGAGCGTACAACTTTGACAACAACGCCACCATTCGTTCAGTGAGTCAGATTTTAGCCGAGCAGTACGAAGCTGCGGCGACAACACTCGGCACGGGCCAACTTGCAAACCTCCCGAAGCTCCTCGGATGCGATCCTGCCGTGATTGGAGAAGACACTTGCGCGGCACAGTTCATCGATGGGTTTGGGTTGAAGGCCTTTCGGCGCCCCCTCACACCGGCCGAAAAAACACGGTTCACGACCTTCTATCAAAGCGCCAAAGCCGCTGAAGGCTTCGCCAATGCCGCTCAAATGTTGGTCTCGGCGTTGCTGCAAATGCCGGAATTTCTGTACCGAATGGAGATCCCCGAGACGCAAGGCGCCGCTGTGGCAGCGACGCCTGGGCTGATCGAAACCGGGCCCTATGAGCGGGCAAGTCGCCTGTCTTATCTGCTCACTCAGAGCATGCCAGATCCCGAGCTACTGGCGGCTGCGTCACGCGGTGAATTGAGCACGAAAGAGCAAATATCGGCGCAAGCCAGACGCCTGTTAACGTCCGTGAAAGCTCGCTCCAACGCCGTGAGCTTTCACTCACAATGGCTTGATTTTAGCTCGATGGGGCAATTGGTGAAAGACAGCACGCTCTTTCCGACATTCACAGCCAACACCGCCTCGCTCATGCGCCAGGAAGCGGACACCTTCGTGGAGCACACCGTCTTTGACGGCCCGGGTGATATGAAAGCGCTCTTGGGTTCTTCACAGTCTTACATGAATGATGCGTTAGCCAGCTTTTATGGACTGCCGGCGCCAGGCTCCCCGACGGCGCTTTTGCCCATCGCACTGCCGGCTACTCAGCGCTCGGGTTTGCTCACCGTGGCGGGGCTTTTAGCGGGCCATTCCACGCCAACGCAGGGGAATCCGGTCACGCGCGGCTTCTTTGTTCGAGCCAGTTTGCTTTGCCAACCGCCACCGCCGCCACCCAAGAACGCGAACATCATGGTGCCCGCGTTCGATCCGACGCTCACGACCCGCGAGCGCTTCTCACGCCACAGTGCTGACGCAACCTGCAAAGGCTGCCACCAACTGATGGACCCGATTGGCCTCAGTTTTGAGCACTACGACGCGGTGGGCATGTGGCGCGCAGACGAAGCAGGAAAGCCCGTCGACGGTCACGGTGAACTCACCATGACGGACGTCGATGGAACCTATGATGGCGCCGTCGAGCTTGGCCAGAAGCTCGGTGCGAGCAAAATGGTGAACGACTGCGCCACCACCCAATGGTTTCACTTCGCCTACGCTCGCCTCGAAACCTCTGAAGACGCGTGCACGCTCACACGCTTAAAAGACGCCTTCAACGCATCCCACGGGAGCATCCCAGAGCTCCTGATCGCGCTCACCCAAACAGACACCTTCCTGTATCGGAAGGCTCCTTGAACTCCCGAGGCTTCACCATGAATTCCAAGCTTTCCTCACCTTCAAGGCGTCGTGTTTTAAGGGCTGCCGGCGGAATCGCGCTCAGTTTGCCCTTCCTCGAATCACTGGTCCCGAGGAGTGCTCGGGCCGCCACACCCGAGTCCCGATTTCTCGTGCTGTACACACCCAACGGCTCCAACAATCTAACGCAGTTTCAACCGCAAGGGTTCGGCACGGATTTCACGCTCGGCACCGAAACAGCGCCACTCCTGCCCTACAAGAGCAAGCTCCTCGCGCTCACCGGTATCGACATGAAGACGGCGCCACCGCAAGAACAGGGAGATTCTCACTCGAACGGCATGGGGCACATGCTCACGGCCAGAGCTTTCGATCTCGATCCTAAGATCCCGGATGCCGGCATGGGGGATGCTGTGGGCTTCGCCAATGGCATTTCGATCGATCAGGAGATCGCCAAGAACATCGGTAGCGCCAGCCGGTACAAGTCGCTTGAGTTCGGGGTGCAGACGACCGTTCGCTACGGCAACCACCCGTTTTCGCGCATGATTTACGCTGGGCCTTTGCAGCCGATCTCGCCGGAAGACAACCCGCTCGCAGCCTACAATCGTCTCTTTGCTGGCAGCGTCACGCCGCCGGTGCCCGGGATGTTAGATGAGAATCTAAGGCGGCGAAAAAGCGTGATAGATTTGGTGATTCAAGAGTATCAGACGGTGAACGCCAGCGTCTCCGCTGATGACAAAGTGCGCCTCGATCAGCATCTGAGTATGCTCCGGGAAGTGGAACGCGGCCTCGCGCTCGGCGGCCCTTCCACTGCCAGTTGCACTCAACCCGGTGCCGCCCCCACGGGCGATCCGATGTTGCACGCCAACTTTCCCACAGTAGGGCACCAGCAGGCAGATCTGATGGTCTTGGCTCTGTCGTGCGGGCTCACCCGTGTGGCCTCGCTGCAGTATTCCTATGCTCGTTCTAATGAGCGCCTCGAATGGATCAATACAGCGGATTGTGCAGCGTGCGGCACCATCGTGGACGACCACCACACCATTTCGCATATGGGAGGCGATCCCAAAGCGGACGCACAAATGGCTGCCATCAATCACTGGTATTCTGAGCAAATTGCCTACGTGATCCAAAAGATGGACTCCATCGACGAAGGCGCCGGCAAGCTGCTGGACAATTCTCTAGCGTTTTGGTGTTCAGAGATTTCTTACGCCTCAACCCACACCTATTCCAACATTCGAGCATTCCTCTTCGGAAGCGCGGGTGGGAAAATCCGGACCGGCCAACATTTGGATTTCGGAAGCGAAGAGCACAACAAGTTGCACGTGACCTTCCTCAACGCCATGGGTATCCCCGCGACGACATTTGGAGATCCCGGTTTTGCAAACGGCCCCTTGCCGGGCATTTTGGTCTGAGAAACGCATGAGAAATCTGCCTTGGTGGGTAACGACACTTCTTTGCGTGGGCGGCTGCAATGCTAACGTGGACACCCCGCGTACCGCCCTTGGATCCGGTGGCTCTGGCAAGCTTGGTAGCGGCGGCGTGAACCCAGCAACGGTTGGCGGCTCCCCATCCGCGACCAGCAGTGGAGGCGCTCGGAGCGGCACCACAGGCGGAGCTGCTTCCGGTGGGCTACCTGCATCGGCGGGCGGATCGAACTCAGCAATGGGTGGACGCACGACAAGCGGAGGGACTTCGGCGACAGGCGGGCAGACCAATAGCGGCGGCAGCACTTCGAGCGGTGGCGCTCTAAGCGGAGACCTCGCGATTGCTTCTGGACTCAATCATCGAGTGGAGGTCCCATGTACGGGCCCCGGTGAAGAGCCTGATTTGTGCGAATCCTCTTCGTCGCTGCCGGATACGGTCGTCACGCTGAATGGGGATCCACAAAAGATGTACAAAATCGCCATCCATATTCGAGGTCTCACCGAGGGGCACACCTTCAACGATCTCAACGGTCAGCCCGTCGGCACGATCACCACGGCACCGTACTTTCTAGACAGCAGCCAAGGCGTGCCACTCCTCGACGATCACGGATTATTCTGGATCGAAGTCACTGCACCTGCGAAAAGCTACTACCTGAACGCGTTCTACAGCGTCGACGGACCCTTAGATCACGTCGTGTATCCCCTAGACTACATGGCCGAGCTGACAGTTGCCGGCGGCACCACCGCCACCATCAAGTTCGCGGACGTCAACAGCACGCAGCAGGTCAACAACATGAACAACGTTGTGATTCCTGGGATCCCACCGGCGCCGGCGGCGTTTGATGGCTCGTTTCTGCAGATCGACGTGGTGTCCGTGACGCAACTTTGAGTCAGGGGTTGCTCGGATGCCGAGCGGCCAACGCTAATTGCCGCCAAAAATTCCTGTTGGATCCCTTTGGTGTCAGGGTGTGCGAATTTCACGCGAGAATACCTGATCGCTCAAGACGCTGAGCGGTTGAGTTATGCCAGCAGCGTAGAGTCCAAGTTGCAGTTGACTTGCGGTGCCGATGTACGTTACCCACCCACCCATGACTATTCGCACGAAGTTTTTAATAGGCTCGGGGTTCGCGGTAACGCTCGCCGCCGTTTCGATTCCCGCTTGTTCCAGCGATCCCGCTCGGACGTCGATTCTAGGCAATAGCGCGGGCGGCTCCAGCTCCGCCGCTGGCGGTAACGCGGGAATGACCGGTGGCAAAGCTTCGTCGGGCGTGGGTGGTGCCGTGAACAACGCGATGGGCGGCAAAGCTTCGGGCGTGGGCGGCGCCGTGAACAACGCGATGGGCGGCAAAGCTTCGGGCGGCACGCCGAATAACAACTCGGGCGGCGCAGTGAACAACAGCGGTGGCGCAGTGAACAACAGCGGTGGCGCAGTGAACAACAGCGGTGGCGCAGTGAACAACAGCGGTGGCTCTTCCAGCGGAACTGGCGGCGGCGGAAATGGCGGACCGGCGATTGGAACGGGGATGGTTACTTGTCCTGATCCCGTAGGTATGTCGGACTGCGCGGCTTTCTGTGCGGCTTGGACTGGCAATGGGTGTGACGGAGAAGCTACCGCGAACATTAATTGCATGACGGCATGTCCTCAATTCACCATGGCTCAGTTCTGTTGCCGAAGCGCGGCTATCGGGGACCCATCTCCGCTCGGCGATATCTCCACTGACTTGCGCGGCGTGGCATGCGAATGGGCCGGCGGTCTTGGCTGTGGCCAAATAATCCCTGCCGCCGACGGGAACGCTGCAATACCTGCGATGCCTGCAGCGTGTGGTCCGGCGGTGGCTGCCATCGCCAACGGGGCCACCTCGTGCCCATAAACCCCAGCTTCTCACAGTAGGCGAAAAGGCCTCTGTTACACCAAACCGAGGCCTTTAGTTTATCTGGATAGGCGAGACACCTCCGGCGAGCGTGAACGCCCGCGCGCTAATCCATTGACGAGCTGGCGTGGCAATTAATCCTGGGACGTTCCGACGTGCAAACTTGGCGATATAGACGGCGTCTAAGGCGAGAACATGAAAGTGCACATTGAGGCGGATGGCGCTGTCTGTTCTCTGCACAGCGGCAATAGCGCCCTTGTAGGCCCACGCTTGGGTGGCATCCTAATTGGTCAAGCTAAATTCCTGGGCATTTGTATTCATCGGAGTGATCGGGGCACTCATAGGTGCCATTGCAACGGTACTCATCGTGGCGGACTTCGCCGCAGTAGTAGGCGGCACGGCAGGCTGTGAGGGCGGCATATTGGTCTGGAGTTAGCAAATTACAGGTAACCGAAGGTGCCGGCATGCAGGGATGCGAGGTGACGATTCCGGTGGGTCCGCAATTGAACTGTTCACAGGCTGCGACAGCGTTCAGGCGTGTAGCCTCGCAATGCAACGCGTCTGCCAAGCCTGGCGTCGCCGGCACCAATGCCAATGCGCAACGCCGACTATCGAGGCTCTCCCTTTGTACCCAACTCGTCAGAATGTCCCTAATTTCACCACCCTCCGCATTGATGCATCCGATGGTGACTTGAGGCGTGCATTTGCAAACATTCGCGGCTCTCGCGTAGCCTCCAAGCGCGAGGTCATTCAGCGCCCGCTCGGCGGGGGATAGGAGTGGTGACTCGGGAAAGAGAATTGGCGCGATCAAGCTTGGAACGCCGCCCACCGAACCCCCAGTGGCTTCGGCGTCACCCGCTCTAGAAGCGACTCCTCCGGACGAAGTAACCCCATTCATTCGACCACCGACGCCATTGCGCACGGCACCACCGACGGCCGCCGCCCCTCCGCTCCCTATTTCAGGGGCACTTGCTGCAACCCTGGGACCTTGATCCTTTTCAGCAAGACCCCCACAGGCTCCCACCGATAGAAAGAGAATGATGCCCAGGCTAACAACTTCGGTGCGCATCCCGAGAGGGTAACGAATTCAGTGATACCCCACAACCCTATCGCGCCCGGGCCACTTGAGAAAGGGTGCAACTTTCACAACCCGAGAACGGTTTGCTCGACACACCAGCGACCCAGCGTGTGCAGAGCACCCTCCGACCTCGGGCGGGGTTCGCTCATGACGTATCGTGAGCCGCGCGGAGCAATTTTGCAGTGATTATCGCCCGCCCTTTACCTCCCACCCAATCCGCCTACCATCGCGCCCCATGGTGAACGTGGAGCTCACCCCGCACTTGTTTCAATTCTTTCCTGAGCTTCAGGGAAAGAAGCTTGTGGTCGAAGCTTCGACTGTTCGGGAAGTTGTGCAGCAGCTGGATAACATCGAGCCCGGTATCGCATTTTACTTGTGCGACGAGCGAGGCCGGTTGCGAAAGCATGTCAACATTTTCGTGAAAGAGGAGATGGTGGCAGATCGGGCAAATTTGGGTGATCGAGTGGAACCCAATTCGCGGGTACTGATCATGCAGGCGTTAAGTGGTGGATAAAGCATAGGACGATGGAGACTTTATGACTGATCGAATTCTAGTCGGAACCCGCAAGGGCACGTTCTTAGTTGAAAAAATGAACGGTCGCTTTGGAGCCAAGCTTGCCGGCCACCCCGGGGTGGGCGTGAACTTTGTGGCGCGGGATCCACACACCGGAACATTGTGGGCGGCCTTGGGGCACGGCCACTGGGGAGCCAAGCTGTCGCGTTCACTTGACGGGGGAAAGACGTGGGCTGACGCACCCCAGATTAAGTATCCGGAGGGTGCGCGTTACCTGGCAATGCCCGATCCGAGTCCCGAGGGTGATGGGGATGGGGATCCCAAGGCCGTTACTGCGAGAAATGCGACCTTGCTCAAGCTCTGGATGATCGCATTCGGTCAGCCCGGGCGCATCTATGTCGGGACTATCCCTGGAGGGCTATTTGTCAGTGATGATGGCGGTGAGAGCTTTGAGCTCAACCGGCCGCTCTGGAACCACGAGTCGCGCGGGGGAGATCTCTTTAATGGCGAAGGTTCGGGTAAGACGCACTGGTTTGGTACGCCCGCGTCGGAAGGCGAGTTCGCCCCGGGTATCCACTCGATTGTGGTGGATCCGCGCAACACCGAGCGCGTGCTGATTGCTATCTCCACGGCGGGTGTACTTGAAACCAATGATGGCGGAAAGTCCTGGTGCAGCCGCACGAAGGGGATGACCAATGATTACTTGCCTAATCCAGAAGCCGAGTGGGGGCATGATCCGCATTCAGTGGTGCTGTGCGCTGGGGATCCAGATCACATGTGGCAGCAGAACCACGCGGGTGTTTTCTACAGTTCGGACGGCGCTTTGAACTGGAAGAAAGTGAGCCAGCCTGAGAAGGGCATACACTTTGGGTTTCCAGTTGCTGTAGATGCGCGCGATGGGAAGACGGCGTGGCTTGTGCCGGGCAAGGCCGATATGCAACGCATGGCGATCGATGGTCGGTTATTTGTTGCGCGCACCGAAGACGGCGGGCAAACGTGGAAAGAGCTCCGACGCGGTCTGCCACAAGAGTGTGCCTACGACGTCGTTTATCGACACAGTCTGGATAACAGCGGTGACACGCTCGCCTTTGGCAGCACTACAGGCAACCTGTACGTGAGCGAGGATCGCGGTGAGAGCTGGGCCACCGTCGCGAACAACCTGCCGCCCATCTACAGCGTGCGATTCGGCTAAGCTGCCAACACGAACCGGGACAAAAGTGCGGAGGCGAGCACAATTGTGGTGGCCTCTACTTTTTTCGAGCGCGAGGTGCCGGCATAGCTTATTCTCTCGTACGCATGAAGAATCGGTTATCGAGACGAACGTTGCTTCGAGGCGCCGGTTTGGCCGGGATCTGTGTGGGGCTGCCAATCCTGGAGGCCATGCTGAATGACAATGGGATGCTCGCGCACCCTGCTCGAGCTGCCGCAGCCCCGCCTTTGAACCTCTTAACCTTCTTCCTACCAAACGGTGTGAACACGAAGGATTGGTGGCCACTCACGGAGGGTCCTGGATACAGCATGAGCCGCTGCCTGGAGCCGCTCTCGCACCTCAAAAGCGAATTCATACTGCTGCAGCACCTCAACAAGGACGAGGCGTTTCGCAACGAGCAGATCGACAACGATGCCCACCAACGCGGGCACGCCTCGTTCACAACAGGTGGTGGCTTGGCTGGAGCCAGTACGGTGGAATTTGCCTCGGTGGATCAAGTGGCGGCCAAGGCTCTCGGTGGCGATACCAAGTTTCGTTCTCTGTCTGCGGCACTCACAGGCGTTCGCTCACCCCCGAACCAATCGGATCACATCTCTTGGAGTGATGGAAAAACATTCTCCGCGGCGGAGAGCGACCCGTTGATCCTATTCAATCGAGTGTTTGGGGCCGCCGGCAGCGGAGGGAGCGCCACGCAACCTTTGGCGCAATATAAGAAGAGCATCTTCGACTATTTGCTCACCGACGTTCAGGACCTGAAAAATCGGGTGGGCGCGAGCGATCGAGCGACACTCGATCAATTCGTTGGGTCGGTGCGTGACGTAGAAAAGCAGCTAGAACCTGCCCATTTGGACGTAAGTTGTGGTGCTCCGGCAGGCATCAATCCACTCCTTGGCGGCGCATGCCCACCCTTCGACAACGGAAAAGGGGGATATTCTAACGAGCGTGCGCGGCTCCTGATTTGGCTCCAAGTTACCGCCGTTGCCTGCGGGTTAACGCGATTCGGCAGCTTCATGCTGGGGGGCCGAGCGAGCAAGCGGCAGTTCACTTGGCTCGGCATTCCGAATGCCGATGATGGCCACCACGGCATTTCCCACGATGTTTCACCCACGGGGCTAGAACACCAAAGCCTGATCGTTATCGACGAAATCAAGCAGTTTGCCTACATGCTGGATCTGATGCAAGGCATCCAGCAGGGTGGGCAGTCCCTCCTTTACAATTCGGTCGTCTTCTTCGCCAATGAGTGCGGCGAAGGGGCTGCGCACGACTACAGCAGCACGCCGGTGATCCTTGCGGGGCGCGCCGGCGGACAACTGAAAACAGGGCAGCATATCGTCTACGCGAACGCCACTCCGTATAGCAACGTGTTCGTCAGCATTCTTCAAATGCTCGGGATGAACGTCACGACCTTCGGAGTTAACGGCAACGCTCCGCTTTCTCGACTTCTGGCGTAGCCACGAGGCGAGTGGCGTAACGACGAGGCGAGCCATTTCTGAGGCCGTGGCCGTGGGCTCGGAAGACGCCCAAACCTATTCGCGACCTCTGCCTTAAAATCGAACACATGATAGTAAGCATGCTAAGCATGCTTACTATCTCTCCAGCAATAAAAGGTGGGGCCGCGGCCTCACGGTGGCGGTATCGTAACCAATTCAGGTTAACTTCTGAACCTTGGAACGTTGGATAAGGTCAAGGCGGATTTTTGATCAAGCTTGTCTGCGAAGTGCCGCAATAGTGCAGGCGGCGCAATAAACCGCGATAATCAAGTCAATCTCGAAGGATTGCGGCGATCATCCTATTCTAGAGACTTCACTCCTGATTCTGCGGGCATCGTCACCAGGTGAAATGGTACCTCATTCAGGCTGACAGCTAACGTCCGTGCGATTAACTCCCCACTTGGTCGTTACGGAAAGGTCCGTTTTTTCACCGACAGCCACCTAACCGACAGCTACCTATGGGATAGGCACTCTCTATGAGAATTCCCAAGTTTTTCAGAATTGTGACGGCTCTGCCGCTCTTGGCGGCATGCACCGCCAATGTCGGCAACCCACGAAACACAGGTAGTTCGTCGGGACCGAATGGTACTGCGGCGACGGGCACTGGGGGTAGCAGTAGCATTGCAACCGGTGGTGGCGCGAACGTGGCGACACCAGGATCGGGTGGAGGTGGGAACTCCGCGCCGATTCTGCCAACTCAGGCTACCCTGCCTCCGGCTGAGCTTCCTCCAGCCTTGGCCGCCGCGGTAGAGCTCCCGATGAGGCGTTTGAGCGCTGCTCAGTATCAAGAGGTGTTGAAGGAAATCGTACGGCGTGCGCTCCCCACCGATGGCGGCGCGGTTGCTAATGCTGTGCCCGACCTCGTTAAGGCCTCGCTCTATCCGGAGGATATTCTTGCCAACTTGGACGGCGGCCGTCACGGCGGCCTTCTGCGCACCGATCAGGCGCTGCAGCAAGCCCACGTCGATGGCTCCTACACTGCCGCGCAGAAGCTAGGCGTTGAGCTCACCAACAGCCAGGCCCGCCTCACGGATCTGGTGGGATCGTGTGCAACGGATGCGGACGCCTCGAACGACGATACTTGCTTAACCTCGTTTGTTCAGCGTTTTGGGCAGCTTGCCCTCCGTCGCTCGCTCGATGCCGGCGACGTGGACTTTTACAAAAGCATTGCAGGCACCACACCGGTAGCGCCGGGAAGCATCGCGAACGTCGTGGCACTTCTGCTGACTGCGCCTGACCTGATGTACTCGATCGAACTTGGCAGCGGCATGGTTGCGCCCGGGCGGATCACGCTGACCGCACACGAGCTCGCCGCACGGCTAGCGCTGCACTTCTGGAACTCGATCCCGAACGCCGAACTCCAAGCACTTGCTGACTCCGGCGATATCCTGAAGCCCGACGTTTACAAGGCGCAAGTGGCAAAAATGGCGCTGGATCCGAGGGCGGAGAGCACGGCGCGTGAGTTCTTTGCCCAATGGTTCCGGATGAAAGAAGTGCCGGAGCTGAACTCGCGCCTGACGGATCCGGTCTTCAAAGCGATTGTGGGCGATTTCCTACCGACCTCTCAGACTCGCCAAGACGCGCTTGACGAGATTGATGGGCTTGTCTCCTACACTTACAAGAACAATGGGACGTTATCAGGCCTGGCGAACGACAATCACGCCTACAGCCGCTCACCCGAGTTAGCATCGTTGTATGGAGTGCCTGCCTGGGACGGAGTGTCCGCACCGGGCATCATCCCAAACCGGAATCTCTTGACTCGCGTGTCATTCACAGCGAGTGGCCTGGCCAACACCCGACCCATTCAGAAGGGCGTGCGCATTGTTAACGGGCTTTTGTGCCAGATCTTGCCGCCGCCGCCGCCAGCGGCCATGGCCGTCGTGATCGAAGTCTCACCAAATTCTACAACGCGTGAAGTAGTGGACGGGTTAACGTCTCCGGCTTCGTGCGCGGGCTGCCATCACACGCTGATCAATCCATTCGGCTTCGTTACCGAGAATTTTGATCCGATTGGTCGCGAGCGAACCACGCAGCAACTGTACGACGCGATGGGGAATCCTACAGTGGCCAAGCCTGTTGCCACGGATGCCACGATTCAGATTGCCGGCGAAACGCACATGGTCTCTGGCGCTCCGGAAGCGTTGAAGTACATCTTGGAAAGTGGCCAGATGGAGGGCTGCTTTGCGCAGCAATACTTCCGCTTTGCATTCGGACGAAAAGAGGTCGAATTTGACCGCTACATCATCGAGCAGCTGAATTACTTTGCCCGCACCAACGCGAACTTGGGGGACGTCATGCAGCAGGTCGCGTTGCGGCCGGAATTCCAATTGAGGATGGCGCAATGAAATACGTATTCGCACAAAATCGCCGCCAGTTTTTACTTGGTGTGGGTGGGGCATCCCTCGCGCTCCCCATCCTGCCATCCTTGCTCAGGGTGCCCAAAGCCGAGGCTCAGGCGTTGGCAGCGCAGAAGTACTTCGCGTACATGGAGCTTCCGCACGGCGCAGTGGTGCAAACAGAGGCATTCCCGGCCGACAGCATGGCTACGGAGATGAAGAGCTACGCGGGATTCACGGTTCGCCGAGGAGCCTTGCCTTCGACGCCCACGAACGGTGAGGTTCAGCTGTCGGGCATGCTTCGCGCACCTTCGACGCTGCTGACTCCAGGCTTACTCGCGAAGATGAATGTCATTCGTGGCGTCGATATCACCCACTACCCCGGGCATGGGTCCGGGCAATCGCTTGGAAACTTTGGTGATGTCACAGGTGGTGTGGCGGCTGACGGCGGCCCCGGTCCATCGAGTCCGACGATCGACCAAGTCATGGCGTGGGCTCCAAGTTTCTACGGCAACACTACGGTCGCCGAGCGTGTCATCGTGGTCGGAGACATCAGTTGGGCCAACAGTAACCCAGCCGCCCATACAGGAGCCATACAGCGCGTGTCGCAAAGCGCTCCGACTAACGTCGCACTTTTCGACAAACTGTTTGGGAGCCAAACGCAGACTGGATCGGGAAGTGCGCCGCCGCCTCCGAATACGCTGCTCGTTGACAAAGTAGTTGCCAACTATCAGCGCCTGATCAGCAGTGGGAAGCTGTCGAGTGTTGACCAGAAGCGCATCGATGACCATCTGCAGCGCGTCTTCGAATTGCAGAAGAAGCTTTCTCAGCCGACGCAATCCTTTGGCATGATCCCACCGCGCCCGGGGATGACGACGGTGGACTCCTCGAGCGATGGCTACGACGTGGACCCGGCTGCTCAAGTTGCGAATATCAATCTGTGGACAGACATTGCGGCCGCGGCATTCAGCGTCGGGGCTTCCCGCATCTTCACCGCGAATCTAACGGAAACCTTCAGCGATTATGTCGGCGATTGGCACGACTTGGCGCACAGCTCGGAAGCGGACCGTACGGCGCAGTACGTCAAGGCGAATCAGACGTTCTTCTCGGGTGTTTTCGCTGAGTTCGCACGCAAGCTCGATGCGATCTCCATGGGTGATGGCACCACGCTCCTCGATGCCTCATTGATCTCGTGGGCCCACGAATCCGGAAGCAACTCGCACTACGGTACGGGTCTGCCGCTCATCACGTTTGGTTCCGCGCGCGGTGCTCTCAAGACGGGTCAGTACCTGGATTTCCGGAACCTCAACAAGCAGCTGCCCAAGACCGCGACGCGTGAGGCCAGCTGGCATGGCTTGGCATGGCATCAGTGGCTCGGCACGGCCCTCCAAGCCGTGGGCGTTCCGAAGACTGAATATACCGGCCTCAGCGGAGGCAGCGCCTACCCGGATTTCCGCCCAGCAGATCTTAACGACCTACTGGCGGGTGATATGGACGCCCGCTATCCCGGGACAGAGACGCCTTACACGGACGCGGTCTACGCAGCGGCCGGTGAAGTGCTGCCTTGGATGGGGTGAATCTGGCGTGAGACATGCGGAGCAACGCGTACCCGTGTCACTGTTTGCTCGGGCATGGCAGGTCAACTACGGAGGGTTGCTTTCGGGCTTTCCGCTGACTGCGTTCCCCGTCTCCAAACACCTTCCCATGGCGCTGCACGCCCATGGACCCTATTGGGAATTAGTGATCGTCGCCGAAGGGCGTGGTCAACATCTGCTTGGACAAGACACCTTTGCGTTAAGAGCCGGCGACGTGCTGGTGATCCCACGTGGCGTTCAACATGGATACGGGCACTGTGCCGATCTCGGCCTGATCAACGTCATGTTTGAGCCCAATAAGCTGAATCTGCCATTGGCAGAGCTCCGATGCGTGGACGGGTTTTCGGAGGTCTTCGACTTCAATGCGAAGGGTCGAACCAAGCCGGCTTCTTTCCGCCATTTGAAGGTAGACCCACCAACCCTAGCAAGGTTGATAGACACTCTCGAAAAGCTGCATGCTGAACTGCTGGCGAGGCATGCAGGTTTTGAGCTGTTGATCAAAGGGCATTTCGCCTCTGTCCTGATTGAGCTCGCTCGGCACCAAAGTGGGGCGAGTACGACCCCGCTCCCCGAAGCTTACGCGCGTTTGTCAGGAGTCATCGATTGGCTGGCGAAAAACGTTTCTCAGCAGATAGCCGTTGAACAACTTGCGGAGGTCGCACATTGCTCACGCAGCACACTTGAACGCCTTTTCCAGAAGTGCCTTTCAACCTCGCCCTTAAACTACGTGTTGAGGTTGCGGGTGCACGAAGCAGAGAAGCTGCTACAAGCCACCGACGCCTCGATTGCAGAAGTTGCCATTCAAGTGGGGATGTCGGATTCGAGCTATTTCACGCGCATGTTTCGGCGGCACACCGGAGTTCTCCCGAAGGAATATCGCGCCCAGAATGCCTATCAGCGGCCAGCGTCAAAAGCTTCGAGCAGTTTCGGCTAGCCTGTTTGCGTCATCGCGGGAGACGCTTCGGTAGCGTTTTTCTTTGTTTTAGCTAGGTTGCAGATCGACTAGGGTCCCTCGCATGCGGACCAGCCCCTTTGGAAATGCTTCTCTTATTTCGTCATCCATCGCGGGAGGTCCGCGGAGTTCCGCACCGGCACCGTACTTTCGGAAGAACTTTGAAATAAAAAAAGGGGTTCGGAGCGCTAGCTTGTTCGTGACTGCGCTTGGCCTTTACGAGGTTGAGTTGAACGGGCAGAGGGTGGGGGACCAGGTGTTGTCACCCGGTTGGACCGACTATCGAAAGCGTGTTTGCTATCAGGAGTTTGACGTCACCAAGCTCGTGCAAGAGGGCAACAATGCTCTTGGGGCAATCCTCGGGGACGGTTGGTACTGTGGTTATGTGGGTTGGCAAGAGCGGCAGTTTTATGGGGATCGGCCGAAGCTCCTCTTGCGCTTAGAGGTCGCGCTGACGGACGGGACGACGCTGGAGGTTTTGAGCGATGGCAGTTGGAGCACGACAACTGGGCCCATTTTGGAGAGCGATCTCATGAGCGGGGAAATGTATGATGCGCGGCGCGAACTCGGCCTTTGGTCTTCTCCCAACTACGATAGCTCCGGTTGGCAACCTGTTCTCACCGCGTCTGTTGGCGACATTCAGCTCGTCACCTCAGCTGCACCGCCCGTACGGCACATCGAAAAGCTGACTCCAACGCTAATGACCGAGTCCGCGAACGCTGCCACGCGCATCTTTGATCTCGGGCAAAACCTGAGTGGGCGCGTCGAGATCAAGGTGAAGGCCGAAGCCGGCCGCACTGTGCGTTTGCGGTACGCCGAGGTCCTCGATCCTAAAGGGCGGCTCTACATTGAGAATCTGCGTGCGGCTCGTGCCACGGATTATTACACCTGCAAAGGCGGCGAAGACGAAACTTGGGAGCCTCGCTTCACCTTCCATGGCTTCCGCTACATCGAAGTGAGCGGCATTAAAGACACCGACCTCATCGAAGTGACAGGGATCGTGCTGCACTCAGACATGCCAATCACGGGCTCGTTTTCTTGTTCGCATCCGAAGTTGAATCAACTGCAGAAAAACATTCTTTGGGGGCAGCGCGGCAATTTCCTCGATATTCCGACCGATTGCCCGCAGCGCGATGAGCGCCTCGGGTGGACCGGGGATGCGCAGGTTTTCTGCCGCACGGCGGCGTTCAATATGGATGTGCAGGGGTTCTTCCACAAATGGATTCAGGATCTTCGCGACGCGCAATCAGACAATGGGGGGATCCCGATGACGGCTCCGTCTTTGCAGGGAGGAGAATCTGGGCCTGCTTGGTCCGACGCGCATGTGATCTGTCCTTGGACGATTTACCTTTGTTATGGCGACAAGCAAATCTTGTCCGAGAACTATGAGTCGATGGTGCGTTATGTCGACTTCTTGGCGAAGGGGCGCTCGAAGGATCTGATTCGTTCCCACCCCGAGCTTGATACTTGGCAGGGATTTGGCGATTGGTTGGCCCTCGACGGAAGCGGAATCAATGAAGGCGGGACGCCCAAAGATCTGATTGGGACAGCTTTCTTGGCGTACGACGCCGCGATCATGACCCGTATCGCTACGATCCTGGGCCATGCCGCTGACGCGTTGAAGTACGAGGAATTGAGAAAGCAGGTTGTTTTGGCTTTTCAGCGCCGATTCGTCACTCCTGAGGGTTTGTTAGCGTCGGGCACCCAAACTGCCTACGTGCTGGCGTTGCACTTCGAGTTGCTCCCGAACGCTGTGCGGGCGACGGCGGCCGCGGAATTAGCGCGCGACATTAAACGGCGCGGCTATCATCTCGCCACCGGTTTCGTCGGCACTCCTTACTTGCTCGAAGTACTGGAAACTCATGGGTACCTCGACGTTGCGTACCGTCTTTTGGAGCAGGAAACCTTTCCGTCTTGGCTCTTTCCTGTCAACAACGGCGCCACCACGATTTGGGAGCGCTGGGACGGTTGGACGCCCGAAAAGGGCTTTCAAGATGCGGGGATGAACTCGTTTAATCACTACGCGTACGGGGCCGTCGGCGCTTGGATGTACCGAAGCGTTGCCGGGCTGGAACTGGATCCCGAAGAGCCCGGCTATCAGCGTGTGATTTTCAGGCCGCGGCCGGGTGGCAGTATCACATCGGCGACAGCTTCCTTGCAGACAAAACGCGGTTTGGTGTCCATCAGCTGGGAACTGAAAGGCTCGGCGCTTCACCTGGAATTGGGAGTGCCAACCGGGGCGCACGCAAGCTTTCTGCCTCCTGAAGGTTTCGGCACCGAAGTTCAGAAGTTCTCTGCCGGTGTTCATCGCGTGGTTCTTGGCGGATAGTTGCAGTTCAAAGGATCATTCCTCTTTCGTCACCCCTTTGACCCGCCAAGTCCCATGAAAAAAAGCGCCGCCACGCCCAAGAACCAACGCGCGATTCAGCACAGCGCGAGTCAAGCCGCGACCCCCATCAACTTTCGTGAGAAGTTTGGTTACACGTTTGGCACCCAATATTATCGCCCGCCCTTTCCGGTAGAGAAGCATTGGGCCGACGACTTAAAACGCATGCGCGACGTGGGGCTCGATAGTGTGCAGCTATGGGCCCCCTGGGCATGGGTGGAATCCAAACCCGGAATATTCGTGTTCGATGACTATGACAAGTTGATCGAGATGGCCGATAAAAACGGCCTCCAAGTGATCTTGAGTGTGCTCCCCGAAATCAATCCACTTTGGATCTTCGATGTGGCCCCTGGCACCGAAATGATCGACCACATGGGGCGAAAGGTGATCTCTTCGAGCCGCGTCGAAGTTCACTACGGCCTCACTCCTGGTGGTTGTACGGACAACGCGCTCGTGTGGGAGCGCATGAAGCAGTTTCTGACCGAAACGGTGACGCGCTACCGCTCACTCACCAATTTGCGTGCGTGGGACGTCTGGAACGAAACCCGTTGGAATGTGCAAGCAGACGGCTTTGTCTGTTACTGCCCCCGAACGCTCTCGGAGTTTCGCAAGTTTTTGCAGGGAAAGTACGGCACGCTCGATGCTTTGAACGAGCACTGGATGCGACGCTACGGCAGCTGGGAAGAAGTGTTGCCAGGCAAGTCGATCCCTTCGCGCCCTTACACCGAAATGATGGCGTTTCAGCATTACGTGACCGAGCGTTCCGTGGAGATCGCGCGCTTGCGCTATGAAGTCGTCAAAGGCCTTGATCCTGAGCATCAGGTCGTGCTGCACGGAGCGCGTCCTTCGGTATCCGATCGTTTCGCTGGCAACGCTCCGGGTACGGAATCTTTGTC
Organism: Polyangiales bacterium; assembly: GCA_038246305.1. Taxonomy (GTDB): domain Bacteria; phylum Myxococcota_A; class Polyangia; order Polyangiales; family Polyangiaceae; genus JBBRRP01. The sequence continues at coordinate 52,606 of JBBRRP010000002.1, forward strand.
GTTAGATCGCGGGAACGATTGGGGATTCGCAAAGTTCGTGGATGGCCTGGGCACCTCTTCGTTCCCTAAATGGTTTCCGCTGGATGCTGCCACCATCAGCGCGCTGTACGTCTATTTGAGCTCGGCGGTCGGTCCGCAAAAGGCGGTGTGGCAAAGTGAAATTCAGGGATCGCGCGCTGTGTTCGGCTTCAGCTTGTTCGAGCCTGTCGATGTGGCCTCACAACAGAGCTGGATCTGGAATGCGGTGGGGTCGGGTTCGGAAGCCAGTTTGTTCTGGTCCTGGCGCGAAGAAGCCTTTGGCGTCGAAGCGGGCGGTTATGGGATTATCGCCAACGACGGCTTCACCGAAGAACGCCTGCAGGCCGTTCAGAAGACATCGAGGCTGTTTCAGGAGCACCGAGAGCTGATCACGAACTACGTGCCAGCTTCCGCAGAAGTTGGCGTGCTCTTCAGCCCGCAGAGCTATTACATGTACTACGCCCACTTGGGGCAAACACAGCACATCTACGGAGCCTTACATCAGTATGGAACGAGCTTGCTTCGGCGTGGTATCCCGTTTCGCTTGGTCGAAGAAGAGCACCTTGAGGAGCTCGCAGGGATCCGGGTGCTGTTTCTGCCGCACCTGCTGGTGAGTGAGCAGAAGCTTGAGCAAGCGCTGGCGAAGTTCGTCGAAAATGGGGGGACACTGGTCTGCGAATCGGAGTGCGGCGCGTGGACCACCGCAGGTATCTACCGTTCCCCGGATGAACGCTTCTTGGAGAGTGCGTTTGGGATCTCCGAAATCGGTCGCCGCAACCTCAAGGAAGCCTCGCTCGCGGTGCGGCTTGGCAAAGAGAAGGTGAAGGTCGGCCTTTATCAGTGGACGACACCGCTTGCAGCTTCCAAGGACTCAAAGGTGTTGGCGGAGGGGCCCGATGGCGCGTTGATCATTGAAAAGAAGATCGGTCGCGGGCGCGTCTTCTACTGTGGTTCGTACCTCGGTGCCGCCAATCACGAACAACGGAGCCTTGGGTTCGAGCGATGGATCGAACACGTCGTGCTGTCGGCGGGTGTCAAGAAGGCGGTAGAAATGCAGTTTCCGAAGGGCCAGCCGTTGGATGCGCCACTGATTCGCTACGGGACCTCAGAGGATCACCGGCTCCTGTTTGTCATTTTCCCTGAAGGGATGAAGAGCGTAAAGCTTAAGCTGGCAGCTGGCTTTTTCGGGGGACGGCATGTCCGGGAGCTGATCCAACGAAAGGCATTGACCGCCCAGAAAGCTGGTGATGGCCTAGAGCTCATCGTGCCCGCGTCATCGTGGGGAGTTGCCGTGGTCGTCGGGATGACGCAAGGCAACTAGAATACCGCTATTTAGGGCCTATATATGTCTATAAATGCCTTGTATTATGACCATAGTTAGGTCAGAATATGGCTGTATATGGAGCGGAGCGCCCTCAAGCATTTGCAGAACTGGGCTGAACAGGCTTCTCGCAAACCACTGATCCTAAGGGGCGCTCGTCAGACCGGTAAAACGTGGTTGGTCCAGCACTTTAGCGCTCAATCCAAGAAGGCGCTCAGCTACGTCAACTTCGAACGCGACCCCGAATTGGCGGACTGTTTTTCAACCAATGATCCACGCACAATTCTGGGACTCTTAGAAGCTCGGCTGCGCTCGACCATCACGCCCGGTAAGACGCTACTTTTCTTGGACGAGATCCAAGCGAAGCCTGAGCTCTTAGCCAAACTCAGGTGGTTCGCCGAAGAGTTACCCAGCCTGCACGTCATCGCTGCAGGCTCACTGCTCGACTTTGCGCTCGCGGAACACTCATTTTCGATGCCCGTCGGAAGGGTGACGTTTGGAAACTTGGAGCCCATGAACTTTGTGGAGTTTCTGTTGGCCGTAGGGGAAGAACGGCTGGTGGCGTCTATTCAGTCCGTGACGCCAGCTCATGAGATCCCCGAGATTTTGCATTCGCGCCTTTCCGAGCTAAGCCGCACGCACGCGCTCATAGGCGGCATGCCCGCAGCGGTCGTGGAATGGGTTAAGACGCGTTCCTACCAGCGCACAGCGAGCGTTCATCGCGATCTCCTGCAAGCCATTCGAGATGATTTCGCGAAATACAGTGGCAATCGGGAGAAGATCGCAAAGGTATTTGCCGCTCTTCCACGCCTCGTGGGGCGGAAGTTTCAACCACGCAAGGTCGACGCTGAAGAGAAGACGCTGCCTCTAAAAAATGCCTTTCGAATGCTGTCACTCGCACGTATTGCCACTCCGGTGCGCAGAACATCTGCCAACGGTGTCCCGCTTGGCGCAGAAGTTGACGAGCAGTATGAAAAGGTTTGCCTGTTAGACGTGGGACTCTATTCTACGCTGTGCGGCATTGACGCATTAACGACCGCGCAGGTTCGTGAGCTCACGTTAGTGAATGAAGGGCAGCTGGCCGAGCAGTGGGTTGGTCAAGAATTGCGAGGCTGTCGTCCGTTCAATCAAGAACCTGAACTCTTCACCTGGGTTCGAGAAGCGAGGAGTAGCAGTGCCGAGGTTGACTACGTGATCCAGGTGGGCAACCGGATTGTTCCGATTGAAGTCAAAGCGGGAGCGTCGGGAAGGTTGCGCAGTCTGCACGCGATGGTTGCGGAGAAGAAGCTCGATTGGGCCGTGCGAGTGAGTTCAGAGCCTCTGCAGCTAACGCGTGTGAGCACGATCGGAAGCGCCGGAAAGGAGCGGCCATTTGGTCTGCTCTCTATTCCCTTCTATTTGACGAGTGAGCTTCCTCGACTGATCGAAGAACTGGCAGGCGGACTCCTTTAGACCCCCTCCCGAGTGCCCGAGCGAAGGGCCCCCCGTGCCACAAACTTCGACATAATATTGCGGTCGTGCCTTGACTTGGGTTGGATTGGTTCTAATAGTTCGACATACATTAGACAGAGGTTTGACGTTGGCACGGAACTTTGACAGAGCGCACGAAGCTCGGGACGTGGTCCTGGTGGGCGGAGGCCTGGCGAATTGCTGCATCGCGCTCGCACTCGCGCGCTTCCATCCCGAGCTTCGGGTCACGCTGGTGGAGTCCAGCGCGGAAATCCTAGGGAACCACACGTGGTGTTTCCACGAGCAAGACCTGGGGGCGCGGACCTGGTCGCTGCTGCAGCCAGCGGTGGAGCGGATTTGGCCAGGTTATGAGGTGAGCTTTCCGGACCGCCACCGTCAGGTGAGTTCGGCCTATGGAGTGATAACCAGTGAGCGCTTGCGCACCGTCGTGCAGCGGCTATCTGATGCATCGCTCAAACATGAGCTCGTGGTGAAGGATCCGGTCGCGAGCATCGAGCCACACCGCGTGGTGCTTCAAAGTGGTCGGGAGATCAGCGCTGCCTGGGTCATCGATGCCCGGGGCCCCAAAGTGGAGGAAAGCACGCCAGATTCACCGCACACGTTGGCTAGTTCAACGGTTTTACCGCCTACTTTGTTTCAAAAATTTTTGGGGTTGGAGCTTCGCCTGGCCGAGCCCTCACCGCGGGAGATCCCGCTCCTGATGGATGCGACGGTTCCGCAATTGGACGGATTTCGCTTCATGTACATTCTTCCGCTTGAGCCTCGGCGCGTGCTCATAGAAGACACCTATTTTTCCGACTCGAGTGCCTTAGATGAAGGGGCACTTCGCGAACGAATTTTGAGTTATGCTCGGGCTAAAGGCTACTTGGTGGAGGCGGTGATTCGCCAAGAAGTGGGCGTGCTGCCGATGCCCTGCCGCGGACGGGCTTATCCCGAGCCCAGCTCCCCACTCTGCCTCGGCTATGCAGGAGGCTGGTTTCATCCCACGACGGGCTATTCGTTGCCGTTGGCCTCACGTGTGGCCGAAGTGTTCACGTTGAAGGTGGACGAGTGGCGCCCACGTTTGGATGACTTGCGAAGGCTCCAGGCTAACCAGTTTCGATTTGGAGCATTCCTCAATCGCTTGCTCCAAGAGGGCTTCAGCCCTGAGCAACGTTGGAATGCGTTCAGCAGATTTTACGGTTTTGATGACAGATTGATAGCTCGCTTCTATGCGCTGAAGATGACTCACACAGATCGCTTGCGCCTTTTGTGTGGCCGCCCTCCGCGCGGTCTCTCACTCAAACACTGGCAACTAGGAATGAACCTATGAGCGCACCGGCAATATCCTATTCCGAAGATTCAGCACTTTCCATTCTCCTGGATCAGGAGTTTGCGCCTGAACGGCTGGCGGAGCTTTGCCCAGAAAGCGCGCTAGATGCGCGGTATTGGCAGGCCGCGCTCTACGAACCGTTACGCGGGTTTTTGGCTCGTTCCGGCAAGGAATTCAGGGCTTCCTTGGTGAGGCTCGGCTATCGCATCGCGGGCGGCCACGAAGAATTGCCTCTCGCGTTGCCTGAGCTCGTGGAGATCTTGCATGCGGGGTCTCTCATTATCGATGACATCGAGGATGATTCCAGCAGTCGCCGTGGAGCGGCAGCTTTGCACCGCCAGATCGGTTTGCCCAAGGCTCTGAATGCCGGAAATTGGTTGTATTTTTGGCCAGCCCGTTTGTTGCAGCAGCTTTCTCTTCCGCCCATCGCCGAGCTTTCCTTTCACCGCGCGATGAATCAAATGCTGCTGAACTGCCACTATGGGCAAGCACTCGACCTGGATGCCACACTCGGTGAAGTGGGGAGAGCGGAGCTTGAGCCGGCCGTAAGAACGCTCTCAACACTCAAAACGGGTAGCCTCATGGGGTTTGCAGCGGAGAGCGGGGCCCTGTTCGCAGGAGCTAGTCCGAGCGTGGTGCGCACGCTGAATCGTTTTGGGCAGGAGCTGGGTGTCGGTCTGCAGATGCTGGATGATCTGGGCGGTATCCAGAGTGAACGTCGAGCGCAAAAGGGCCACGAAGATTTGCTGAATGGTCGGTTGACATGGGTCTGGGCGTGGCTGGCAGAGGTTGTCGATGCGACTGAATTCGAGCTTCTTTCGCAGATGCAGACGCAGGTTCAGGCTCGCGATCTGCATCCAGAAGTGCTCTGCTCTAAAATCAGACCGCTACTGAAAAAGCACCGGGCACGGGTCCACCTTCATCTGGATAAGGCGTTCGGGGCGTTGACGAGCGCGGTCGGATTGGCTCCAGGTATCGGTGAGCTTCGGCGCACCTTGAGCGTGTTGGAGAAGAGCTATGACTGAACGTGAACATACAGCCGCGGTAGTCGGGAGTGGTTTTGGTGGGCTGGCTGCGGCCATTCGTCTTCAAGCGCTGGGTGTGAAAACGGTGCTGTTTGAAGCGCGGGATAAGCCGGGCGGCCGCGCGTATGTGTACCAAGATCAGGGTTTTACGTTCGACGCTGGGCCCACCGTCATCTCAGCGCCAGAGTGCTTGGAAGAAGTCTTTAGCGCTGCAGGCAGACGCATGGAAGATTACGTCGAACTCCTGCCCGTGAAGCCGTTCTATCGCTTGGAGTGGGAGGATAGTGTCTCGCTCGATTACGCGGGCACGGACGCCATGAAGCAACAGATCAAGGCTCTTTGGCCGTCGGATCTCGCGGGCTACGAGCGCTTCATCGAGTACTCAAAAGCTGTGTTTGCTAAAGGGTACACTGAGCTGGCCGCCGCGCCCTTCTTGCGCTTCTTTGATATGGTGAAGGTGGCGCCCTCTTTGGCGCGTTTTCGCGCCGATCGGAGCGTCTACCAAACGGTCGCGCGCTTTGTGAAGAGTGAGCATTTGCGCCAGGCTTTGAGCTTTCATTCGCTCTTGGTGGGAGGGAACCCTTTCGAAACCAGCTCTATTTATACTCTGATTCACTACTTGGAAACGAATTGGGGCGTGTTCTTTCCGCGGGGTGGTACGGGCGCACTTGTGAACGCCTGGGTGCGCTTGTTCGAGGAGCTCGGGGGCGAGGTCCGCCTGAGCACACCGATCGATGAAATTGAGGTTGAAACCCGTAACGGCCGCACTCGCCACCTGGTGAGGACGAAGGCTGGCACCACGCAGGCATTTGATATGGTCATTTCCAATGCCGATGTGCACCACACCTATGCCCATCTTTACCGGCAGCAGCGGGCGGCGCAGGCGACGCAACGAAAGCTGGAAAAAGCCGAGTGGTCGATGTCCCTGTTTGTGCTCTATTTTGGCACGGATCGGGAGTACAACGACATCGCGCACCACACCGTGATCTTTGGCCCACGTTATCGCGAGCTCCTGCAGGAGATCTTTCACGGGGACAGTCTCCCAGAGGATTTCAGCCTCTATCTGCATTCACCGACCGTCACGGACAAGACGCTCGCGCCGCCGGGTTGTTCTGGATTTTACGTGCTGAGCCCCGTCCCACACTTAGGCAATTTACCCGTGAATTGGGACGAGGTGGCGCCTCAGTATGCGGAGCGGATCTTGGAATCGCTCGAGCGCTACCTGCCTAATCTACGCCAGCACGTTGTCACGAAACGCTGGTTTTGCCCGAGTGACTTCAGGGACACGTTGAGTGCCTATCACGGCGCGGCCTTTTCCGTAGCACCCACGCTCACGCAAAGTGCTTGGTTTCGGCCTCACAACAAGGATCCGAAAATCCCGGGGCTCTACTTGGTAGGCGCAGGCACCCATCCCGGGGCGGGATTGCCTGGCGTCGTCAACTCCGCGAAGGCCACGCTCAAGGTGATCCTCGACGACCACCCAGAACTCAAACCGAGCGCCGAGGCTGCAGAATGACCCCAGAAGAGCAGCGCGTGGCCGCCACGACAGATTGCCGGAACATCATTCGCGAAAAGAGCAAAAGCTTTGCCATGGCTTCCAAGCTGCTACCGGCCTCATCGCGCGACGACGTCATCACGCTCTATGCTTGGTGTCGGCGGGCGGATGACGCGATCGATATGGTCCCCGAAGCTGAGCAACCCGCAGCGATTAGGAAATTGTCCTCAGAAACTGAGTCCCTCTACGCAGGGCAAGCGCAACTGGAGCCCATCCTGCAGTTGTTTCAGAGCGTCGTTCAAAAGTATCGGATCCCCAAGGAATACCCGCTCGAACTCATCGCCGGGATGCAAATGGATGCTGATGGGATGCGTTACCAAACGCTGCATGAGCTCTTGCTCTACTGTTACCGGGTGGCCGGTGTGGTCGGTTTGATGCTGTGCCATATCCTGGGAGTTCGAAACAAGACGGCGCTCTCTCAAGCAGCGCATTTGGGAATCGCCATGCAACTGACCAACATCGCGCGTGACGTAGCCGAAGATTGGGCTCGCGCCAGGCTCTACATTCCTCGCGAATGGCTGACTGCTCAGGTGCACGCTCCCGAGCTTAACGCTTTGGTACCGGGTGCTGCGCAAGCTGGGCTGAAGCCTCAGATCCAACGCTTGTTGGTTCTGGCAGATAACTATTATCGCTCCGCGGATCGGGGGATCCCGTCTTTGCCGTATCGCGCGGCGCTGGCCGTGGCAGCTGCCCGGCGCGTGTACTCTGCTATTGGTGCCGAGATTCGGGCTGCCGGGTTTGAGGTGTTTTCCGGGAGAATCTATGTTTCTAACCTCCGAAAATTGTGGTTGTGTGGCGTGGCCATTGTCTCCACGTCCCTCGCTTTCATACGCCTTCCGGGCTCCCGGGGCGTGCCTCGATTCAACTTGCCAGTAAAGGCTGTGGAAGATGTCATTTACCTCTGAAGTACGAGTTTACGTCGGTCGCGCGCAGGAATTTGATCGAACGGATTGGCTCGTGTACGTCGCTTGGGTCGGGCTGATGCTCGGGCTCGTGGCCTCGACGGGGCTGTTTGTGGGCGTTGGCTATCGTCACGACGCTCCGCTTCCAGATGTGGCGTTATGGGTGCCGGTGGGTGCGGCGATTTTTGCTCTCAGTATAGCCATTGACAGTATCGGACATCGGACCATCTACAAGCAGGAGATACAGAAAGGTGAAGGGCTGGTCCATGGCATCACGATTTTCTGCGGCATCACGAGCTGCGTGCTCTTATGCCTGGCCTATTCACGGCACGCGTTCTGGGTGCCTGCCATGGTGCTGACGGTCCTGTCCTTCATGTACAGCGTCGTGGATGAGGCCTTCCACTGGCGGAGATACGTGAAGCTGCACTCCGATCGCGTGGAAATGTGGAGCCACGTGGGCATTTTTCTTGGGCACGGGATCATGATGCTAGGATGGTGGGCTTGGTTTTTTGAGGGTTATCAAGGGGTGCGAGAGACTCTTGGATGGTTGTTGTGAGCTTAGAATCGAATGCAAAACGGACCTCAGACGACGCCCTGGCGATTGCTCCTTCAACGGATAACACGCCCCGCTATCGGATCGGCGCGGTGGTTAAGCTAACCGGGCTGACTGCACATCAGCTCAGAGTCTGGGAAAAGCGCTACGGTTCGTTTGAGCCTTCGAGGTCGGCCGGCGGCGGGCGGCTCTACAGTCATCTGGATGTCGATCGATTTCGCCTCATCAAGCAACTGACAGAGCTCGGCAATTCGATTGGCCAGATTGCGCAGTTGAGCGTGCCTGAATTGCAGGGGTTGCTTGAAAAGATGCGGGGGAGCGTCGTTATCGAAAGTGGGTCGGCTGCCAGCCAACAGGTGAGGGAGCAATTCTTAACGGCCATCCGAGAAATGCGCACGAGCGACGCGGAGCGCATCGTTGCGCACAGTTCGCTCGCGTTTGAGCCGCGTGCTTTTTTGATTGACGTGCTGGTGCCGCTGTTGCGTTCTGTCGGGGCATTGTGGGAGGAGGGGAACTTTTCGATAGCGCACGAACATGCAGCCACCGAAGTGCTACGCAGCCAGTTGGGATTTCTGATGCGTACGTATGCCCAACCCGCAGATGCCCCCGTCGCGATCGTGGCCACCCCAGCGGGCGAGCTCCACGGGCTGGGTGCCCTTTCTGCCGCGCTGATAGCCGCGGGAAACAGCCATCGGGTGATCTACCTGGGGCCCAATGTGCCCCTGAAAGATTTACTCAATTCGGCGCGATCGAGCGGCGCAAGCACTGTTTTGATATCAATCTTGTGTTCAGCAGACGATCCGGTGACGTATTTATCCGAACTTCGGCGCGGGCTTTCAGAGCAAGTCCAAATTCTCATGGGGGGCGCCGCGACGGCGAAACTTGAAATTGCGGGCGTGCAACGGCTCGGATCGTTGGAAGCGCTGAACGACTGGTTTCAACGTCGCGCTCGGTCTCGGAGAAGCTAGAGCGTCGGCGCGCCTCCGTCGAATCATGCGCGCAACGCTTCAATGAGCTTTCTCGCCGGTCCATCGGGATCAGCCTGGGCTTCGCATGCGTCGTCCAAGATCATGATTTCTCCTTGCTCGGCTGAGTACGCGGGCCAATCAGGCAAGCCAGGGTGATTCGGATCTCCGGACTGAGCAAACTGGAGCAAGGCTTCGCTCATCTTCGCGGCGAGAGCTTTTGGCCGCTCGCCGCCACCCGTCATCGTGTCCATCACGTCGGTGTTGTCGAACCAGAAGGGAATATCCGAGCTGTGATACGAACGTGGGCGAGCATCATAGAGTGGAGTTTGCCAACCAAACCAATAACAATAAACCTTGCCGCCATTCAGCGTTTGGCGTTGAGCTTGGCGTACTTGTTGGGTCCTTGGGCTGAGGATCATCGACAGGATTTCTATCGGTTTTCTGCGCGGAAATGCCCGAACGTAGGCTTCGACGATCTCCGAGGCATGCCCTGGATAGGTAGCTTGGAGCTTGTCGCAGACGCCCGCCAGATCGATGCCTTCAAGCGCTGGCTCGTGGGCGCTTGGGGAGTTTTCGTTCATTGTGGAGCCGATCAACATGGGCATGCCCTGAGAGAGTGCAGGCGCGACGGGGTCGAAGGGATGTTGCGGTAAATGTGTCCCATCGACGTGCGGTGACCAGTGCAAGTACGGTTCCGAAAAGAGGATGCCTTCCTTGATCAATAGCTTGCGCTTCGCTGCGTTGATGATTCGGTAACAGTCCTCCCAGGACATTTCCTGTAAGCGTTGCAGCCGATCGGCCTCTAGCCCTGCTTCCTCTAGGACCGCCTGAGCAATTTTGTTCGCATCATTCTGCGTATCGACACGCAACGATACGCCACTCATGGTCATCACCTTATGGAACAAGCCGCGCGCCTTCGGCATCGCCATGAGCACGCTCGCCTTGGCTCCTCCGCCGGATTGGCCAAAGAGCGTCACGTTGTTGGCATCGCCCCCAAAGCTGCCAATGTTGTCGCGCACCCATTCCAACGCGTAAATAAGATCTTGTTGGCTCAGGTTCGCGGAATCTCGAAACGCTCCACCGCCCACTTCCGAGAGATCCAAAAACCCAAAACACCCCACCCGATGGCTCACCGAACAGACTACCACGTCGCCGCGCGCGCTCAGATTCTCGCCAATGTAGCCATCCATGTTCATGGATGAGCCGAATTCGTAACCGCCGCCATGCAACCAGACTAATACCGGTCGCTTCTTAGCGTCGTTGATAGCTGGGGTCCAAACGTTGATCGTTAGGCAATTTTCGCCTGTATAGAAGTTGTTGAAATGAAAGGTGAATAGGTTCGAAAAAGCGCTGAAGTCGTTCGCCATCTCGGGTGACATGAAGGGATGAGCAGAAGAGGGCCCCCAAAAGAGCGCATTTCGCACGCCGCTCCAGGCTTCTGGCTTTTTGGGCGGGAGAAAGCGATTCGAACCGGCCGTCGAGGCGCCGTAGGGGATGCCCTTGTACGTGTAGATCCCATTTCGAATAAGCCCCCGAACCGTGCCTGCCGTGGTTTCGACAAGAGCTAGCTGGTCTGCAACTTGGACGACCGGCACTGTTCACTCGAGTCTTAGCGAGGCAGGGATGCAGGAAACCATGATCTGAACACGCTAGTGCCCGCTTCCACGACATGCCAGTGACATTTCCGCCAAACGACGCGCATATCCTCGGCGGTGATGACCCCTACTTTCAATCGATGGGATAGCCGCGCCAGGCCCAAATCAGCGCGTCCACCAAAGTTGCACCGAGGACCACAGGATCGTTGTGACCCGCGCCAAGGGCGAAGTTGTGCTGAACGTGAATACCTTTGGCTGCCAGGGCCTCGTACATGTGTTGATTAGCAGCTTGCCAATTGGTTTCTGGCGTTCTTGAGTTCGTGGCATTGGTGTCGCCGTCTGCCGACTCAAGCCACATGCGGATCGGCTTGGGGTCGTTCTTTGGGATCAGCGTCGCGTGGTATTCCCAGGCACCGTACGGCGTCACCGAGCTGTGCGGCACCTGCATGTTCACAAACGATCCTGAGTAAGTGATCACGCGACGAAAGCGTTCCGGCCTGAACCAAGCCAAGCTAAACGAACCCGGGCCGCCGGAGCTGCCTCCAAGCGCTGCGCCGCCCTCACCATCGGGGGTCAGAACGACGTTAGCCTCTTGCTCAACGCGCGGAAAAACTTCCGTTTCGAGGAAACGCGCGTACGCGTCCGTTACGGTGTCATATTCTCGACCACGTTCGCTCCCGGGGCCATCTCCGCCACCGTTATCGACCATGATGCCGATCATCTTTGGCACGCACTTACCCGGGATCAGGCTATCGAGAAGATTCGGGATGTCGTCCGCAAAACCCCCGCCATCCTGTACCACGATGAATGGCGAAGGGGTGCCTGGAACGTATCCCACGGGAATATAGACCCACACATTGCGCGTGTAGGGTCCTTTGACACCCGGATAGATTTTGCTGTCCACCGAATTCATCGTGAACATTTTGACAACGCCGTGCGGCACAGAAGGATTGACCTTGTACTCTGCTGACGTGGGATAGCCGGATTGGCCGATGGTGCGGTTGCCATCGCCGTCGGCGCTCATTTGCGGACTCGTGATCGGCATCACGGGACTTGGCGTGCACTGCCTATTCGCAGTCAGAACGGGTGTCGTAGGTGTTGTTGTGGGCGTTGCGCTTGCTGTTGTTGTGGCTGTTGCTGTCGTTGTGGGCGTTGTCGCGAGGGTTCCCGCCGGATCGCTCGTGGGTGAGCCAGATGGGCTCGAATCCGCGGGGTGGGGGCTCGCGACGGAGCAGCCGGGCGAGAGGGAACTCCCCAGGACAGCCGCTAATATCAGGCTTCGCATGCCGTAAGCCTAAGTCAGGCTTGCGGGAAGATCCGCTCAAGATAGGTCCCGGAGTAGCATGATTGGTTCATCGCCAAGGTCTGATTCGAGGCGGGTAGAATCACTCGCGGGTAGTTTTGACACTCGGTGAAATTCCCTGCATCGCGGTTGCTAGAATGCGTCGCGCCCGCGCCAAGTGGCTTGCCTTCGAGCGCTGCCCAACTTCTTTCATCACCGCGATAGTGTCTTGGTGTTCCTTCAACACACGCTCTAGCCGTGGCAGATTGCGCTTCAAGGCGCTCAGCTCTGCCACGATTTTATCGGGATTTCGCGAGATGCGATTGCCGGTTTGCGCAAGCTCAGCACAGAGGCGTTCTTCGGGGTGGAGCGGCCGATAGTAGCTGATTTCGAGCGTGAGCTGCATCGCGCGTTGGAGACGACGCATGAGACCGGGGAGCCCGTCTAGCGGTTGATTGCTGAGGGGGCGTTCACGAATGGTCAGCGTCGTATCCTGGGAAAGATCGACGACGGGGAGATCGATGATGGTGGTGAAGGTGTCTCCGACGTAGCTGGTGTGGCCTGGCTGGGGCCGATGGCTTTGAAGCAAGCTTTGCTTCCCCACTTGAACAGACACGGGGGGAGCGGCCAAGTGAACGCGGATTCTAGCTGGGCGTTGGTGCTGAAAACCTTTGAAGGAGCCTTTGGCCTTGTGGATGCGGAGGGTGCGGACTCCCTTAGCCTCGGTGTGCATCATCTCGATCTGTGCTTCATCACCGCGGGTGTAGCCCAGCGTTTCCCCATCGTCCTCGAAGAGCGTGTAGCTGCCGTTGCCTCCGGCCCACACGTCGAGGAGGAGCGTGGGATAGCTGCCAGGTTTCAGGCGAGTTGCGCCATACTGCCCGGGGACGACGGCGCCTGGCCGGACGTAAACTGGGACCTCAGCCAACGTCGCTGAATGCTCGTGCCAGCCTGCGCCATAGGCTTTGCCGGTGGAGGTTTCAATCCAGGAACCAGCGGGCAACCATGCGGAAAAACGTGATTCTTCGGTTTCGAGATCGGCCGCTTGCGTGACGGGATGAACAATCATCTGTGAACCAAAGTAGTACTGACCGTCAGCGCGGTACGCGTCGTCTTCTTCGGGATGCTCATGATACATGGGGCGAAGCAGTGAATCACCGCTTTCGATCAGCGTGCGCCACTCACTAGCAATGTACGGCACCAGTTCGTACCGGCGGCGAATCGCGTCTCTGCCAACGTTGCGATGGGGCTCCTTGAGATCGTAGATGCGACGTTCGTTGGTGGGTGATTTGGTGGAGTGAGTGCGCAAGATGGGTGAGTACGCGCCGAACTGCAGCCAGCGCACGTACACCTCGGGGTCGGGTAGCGAGAAGTGGCCGCCGATGTCGTGGCTCCAATGTCCGAACAGGGCATTGGCTGAACGCGCCGTGAAGCCGGGTTGGTAGGCGAGCGTGGTCCAATTCGACGTTGTATCCCCAGAAAAACCAACAGGATGACGCCCTGAACCGAGCCCACCGTAGCGAGTGAAAACGAGCGGACGAAGATTCGGTTGGCGCTCGGCTTGATCGCGGTAGTGCGTGTAATTGAGCCACGGCAAAGGGTCGAGCCCCGGGACTTTCGAAGCTTGACCCTGTTGCCAATCCATCCACCAAAAGTCGACTCCCTGGCGCTCCAACGGATGATGCAACACGGAAAAATATGCCCGCATGAAGTTTGGATCGGTGCAATCAAAAGGGATCGAGCCTTCTTTCATCTGCGCCTTCTTAGCGTTGCCTTCTCCCATCGCTTTGCGAAACGCGGAGTAGCGTTCCTCTAGTTTGGAAACACCTTCCGCAGGGTGCAAATTCAGCGAGATCTTCATGCCATGCTCTCGCAAGTAGCTGAGCGTTTCCTCTGGTTCAGGAAAGAGCTCTTTCGACCAAGTGTACCCGGTCCAGCCGAGCTGGTGCCAATCCATGTCGATGACGAGCACATCCAACGGAAGGCCAAACGCGTCATGGTCTCGCACAAGCTCTTCAAGCTCGCGATCGATGTACGCCCAATAACGGCAGAACCAGTAGCCAAAAGCGTAGCGTGGGGGCAACGGCTGCCGCCCAAAAATGAGGGCTGCGTCGCGAAGTGCGGCCTTATAATTTCGGCCATGCAGAAGTAGGTAGAGATCTTGTCGCTCGCCGGGCGGGCGGGCAGCGCACCAGAGCGCCTTGGTGTCGGGGAGGGGAGTGAGCAGGATCCCCTGACTGTCGTCCACCGTGACGAAACCGTCGCGTGACAGCAATCCGGGCTCGATCGTCAGCGGATCGCTTTCGTCCTCAACGAGTTGGTTGTTGCGCCATACGCACTTGAAGGCGCCATTGCAACCGTCAAGCGTTCGCGCTGTGCCCCCCAGGTTACCGCTTTCATTGGCACCGAAGCGATACCGGGCTTTCTCAGAAGAGCCCGGAACGAGCTCGAACTCAGCGCTGAGTGTTTCGGGCGCGAACGCGCAGCTGGTGTCACTGCATGTTAACTGGACGCGATCTGTTTGGATCACAACACCCAGCTCTGATTCCTCCACTCGAAACGCTGGAAGAGGGGTGATGCGATTCACCACCGTGAGCGTGGCTCGGTCCTCGAACGCGCCATCCGCTGCAAACTCGCAGCGGATGAGCTGATCGGAGAGCACTGTGAAGCGGCAGCACCCCTTCTTGACGATAGCGCGCGCCTGAGCCTTGGGCTCGGCTTGGAACATGGTTGAGCGTTTCATCGAACGCACGCTAGCTTGGAGCTTGCCCTACCTAGAACCACAAAAGTCCGCGCGAAGAAAAACGGCCTCCGCCAGCTGCGTTTGCCTGCCCGCGCCCGTCAGAGGCAGGCGTGGGCTGCTAAGGTTCGTGACACACGGCCTCGATGTTGTGTCCGTCCGGGTCGAGCACGAAGGCGCCGTAGTAATTTGAGTGATAGTGGGGTCGAAGGCCTGGCGGGCCATTGTCCCTTCCGCCCGCTGCCATGGCGGCCTTGTAGAATTCGTCAACGAGCGCCCGAGATGCACCACGAAATGCGACGTGAAGCCGTGGGGTATTCGGCTTGCCCTCGGCCGTCCAGAAATCCGGTTTTGGCGGCACGCCATACCCGAGCACTACGAGACCACCTGTGAAATCTTTCGGCACCTCCATCAACACCGCGTAGCCAAGCGGCGCCAGCGCTTGCTCGTAAAACTGTCGACTGCGTACCGGATCGCTGACTGTGAGGCCTGTGTGGTCAATCATGGTGCCGCTGATAGCACGGGAAGCAAAACGTACCAACGCGACGCGTAAGTTGTGGATTTTGGGGCGCTGTCATTTCAGTCAGCGCCGGATTCATGCCAGAAGCGTCACTCGCCCAGCGCTGAAATTTCCGTGTTGATCCCCAACCAATTCCGCGCGGGGGCCACACGGGGAGCATTGGGCGCGCTTGGTCTTGGCACGGACTTCTTGGCTAATAAAACGGGGGGCCTTTCGGTCGATAACTCGGCCCAACTGGCGCGCAGGAGCTCGTCGACGCTGACCGCAACAGAAAGGGGTATGGTGTCAGGTGTTACGGCTTCAACGTCGAGGTGGCGCAACACACTCTTTTGGGTGCGACCATCGTCGATAGTAATGTCAACGGTGTGAAGTTGTGATTCGTTGGTCAGTCGGAGTGAGAGTGTGATGCGGGCCAGTGGGGACGGCTCCTTCACTCCCCCGGTGCAGACACCGAGGCTGCGCGGTGCGAGTTGGGCGACCAACAATTGGCGCACAGCACACCCCAACCGTAAAAGATGCGCACATGATCGCGGGTGTTATTGGTCCCGGCATCGCAGGCACGATAACAACCACCGCATCGATCGTGAATGTAGGAATCGATTACTACCCGTACGATGCCTGTGAACTCCCATATGAGGTCCAGAATGCGTTCCCGGGGGATCTTGCGACGCTTTCCGCCAACACGGACTATCCCTTCCATACCGTCGGGGGAGACAACGCGTTCACAGGTTTTTGAGGGTTTGTCACCTTCATCGACATCTTAGCGGCACCTGCGCAGAACTAATCCGCGAAGCCGAGGTGCGGGTGCAGAGCGAAAGCTCAGGCGGACGTACTTCGAGAGTCGCTCGGCGACGCCCGCCGTCGGCGGCACAAACTTGGTCGTTAGCTGTCGGAGCAGCATTTCGGCCAGCCCTTCCTGGCGGCCTTCTTGGCGACTTTCTCTTCAGCTTCGTGCCGTGCCGCCGAGGTCTTCGGCCGGGGGGCACGACCCTAGTCGCACGGGTGATCGCGCGACATAGGTACTTGTTTGGTGTCGCGAAGGATTCGGCGCTAGATTCCGACGCTGCGCGCGTCTCGGTGGGGTGCTCAGATGCACCCGGCCGGCCGCTTGAAACCCAAGCGATGCAGTGGGGACACCACGTACGGGTGGCAGATCACTGCGCAGAAGCTCGCCACGCGAGGTGCTGTACCA
Organism: Polyangiales bacterium; assembly: GCA_038246305.1. GTDB lineage: Bacteria > Myxococcota_A > Polyangia > Polyangiales > Polyangiaceae > JBBRRP01. The sequence goes on from JBBRRP010000002.1 coordinate 69,059, forward strand.
CGAGTTTTTCCCTCATTGGTTAACAGTCCAGTAGACAAACGCTCATTGACTCCCACGCCAGCTTTCGGGTTTAGTCTTCGCGCAAAGCGTTGGGAGGAAATCTCTGAACCTACCGAAAACCACCTCCACCCGTCAGTTTGCAGGCCTTGTCATGGCGCGTGTCCATCCCGACAAGCTCCAAGCCTTGCGCGCGGTGCTTGAGGCCATTGATGAAGAGACGGTGCAAGCTATGCGGGGTGAAACACTTTCACGAGCGATTGTACCCTTTCACAACATGCAAACGGTTCACTACGCGCGCTTCGCGCTGCTCGAGCGCGATACGCGACTTGGGCCCATGCTTGCGTTTTCGACCAACTACGATGGGCCCGAGGGCGAGGATGATTGCGGCGGGGCTCGCGCTCTCGATCACCATCTTGATGACATGGTACGGCATGCAGAGGCGGGCCTGAGAAGCGTCTTTTCGCATTGCGAGGGCAACTCCGCGCACGATCTGAAAGCCTTTTTGCGGCGAAATCAGCTTAGCGCCAAAACTTTCTATGTCGGCTCGTCTGGACGCAGTTTGAATCAAATTCGCTGGGAAGAGCAGCTGCGACGCAGAGTGGGCTCCATTCTAGACGTGCGCGACTTTTCGTCGGCACGACCTGAGGTCGTGCGCGCCGCGATTGTGGATCAACTGAAGGAAGAGGGCGTTGTGGTTCCTCGGTTTCCGCCCCAACCGGATCTCACGGGCAACGTCACGCGCCTCAAAGTTGGAGTGTTGGTTTTGGGCATAGCGCTTCTCGCAGGAACGTGCGTGTTAGTGGCGACACGGAACCAGCCTTGGCCCGTTGCTGTTGGTGTAGCGCTAGGCGTGTGGGTTATCCTGCCCCTTTTATTGGTGGGATATTTTTGGCGGCTCGAAAAGACCGACCCCCCATTCCAAATTGAATACTCGCCCGAGGCCGTCGCTCATTTTCGCGTGGCCGCGGCTGACGAAAACCGCTTTCTGCAAAATCCGCTCACGCATTGGGTGACGATCAAGCCGGGGATCTTGCGCTGCGTGATCATTCGCGTGGTGGTTGCAGTGTTGCAGTTCTTGGCTCGCAACCAATATAACAACGGAAAATTAGGAGAAATCCCGTCGATCCATTTTGCGCGCTGGGTGTTGATTCCCCACCGCGGCGTCTTGTTTTTCAGTAACTTCGATAGTTCCTGGCAGAGCTATTTGGGTGACTTCATTGACAAGGCCAGCAGTGGCCTAACTGCCGTCTGGAGCAACACCGTCGGCTATCCACGCACCAAGTGGCTGACGACGGCTGGATCGCGCGATGCTGCTCGTTTCTTGGCGTGGACGCGCCACCACCAGATCCCCACGCAAGTTTGGTACAGCGCCTATCCGGGTTTGTCGATCGTCAACATCAACAGTAACACCGAAATTCGCCGCGGGTTGGCCGACCCCGATGCTCTCGACGCCGCCACCTGGCTTTTCCATCTCCGCAGCGTTGATCGCGCGGCCGCCGATAACCTGTACAGCGACGAGCGCACGCGCGAGCCGCCGTTGGCTAAAGGTGACATCCAGGGATTGATCCTGTGGGGCTACGGACACATGCCCGACGCGCGCTATCTCATGTTTCGTGTGGAAGCGCCGCACAAAGATTTACGCCGATGGATCGGTCAGCTGCCATTGGCGTCTGGCGCAGGGGAGTCGTTGGTTGACGGCCCCGCGGAACCGCTTGTCAACATCGCATTCACGCACCAGGGGTTACTTGCCTTGGGGCTTGATGAGTCCACTTGCGCTCGCTTTGCGGCACCGTTTGTCCAGGGCTCCCACGACGAATATCGTTCGCGCGTCAACGGTGACGTGGGGGACGACGACCCGCGCCATTGGTCGTGGGGTGGGCCGAACAATCCCGTCGACTTGGTCCTCCTCATATTCGCGAGCGACAAGAACAATGCCGAACGTTTTGCACAGGTGTACATTGACGAGGGCGCGCGGCTCGGGCTCCGGCTGGTCGCGAATCTCGAAGGCACCACTCTCAATGACCGAAAGGAACATTTTGGTTTTCGCGACGGGATTGCGCAGCCCATTCTGCAGGGGAGCGGTCGGGCCGAGGTTGACGGAAACACGATCGCAGCCGGTGAAGTCCTGCTGGGTCACAAGGACGGATACGGCAACATTTCGCATAGCCCGCAGGATCAGGACGGCTTCGCGTTCGGTATGAACGGCAGCTACCTGGTCTTTCGGCAGTTAGAGCAAGACGTCGAGGCGTTTTGGCGCTCGGCCGCTCAGCAGAACAACGTCAATGCCATCAGGATGGCGAGCAAGATGCTCGGCCGCTGGCCAAGTGGCGCGCCTTTGGTGCGGCATCCCGAAGCTGATCCCAATCAAGCTCGCTTTGCTGATGACAATGATTTCTCATATCTCGCTGATGACGACAGCAACGACCGGTATGGCGCCCGCTGCCCGATGGGTGCGCACATCCGGCGCGCCAATCCGCGCGACTGGCAATTAGGCGCTACGCGGGAGGAATCGCTCGAGCTCTCCAATCGCCACCGGATACTGCGTCGCGGGCGTCCCTACGGGCCGCCGTTGGTGGATTCCATGGCTCCCGGTGAACTATTGAACAGCGCGCTTGCTACCAACGCCGATGCAGAGCGGCCTTCCCGCGGTCTTCAATTCCTGTGTTTTAACGCTAACATCGAACGTCAGTTCGAGTTCATTCAACAGCAATGGCTCAATAATCCGCTCTTCGCAGGCCAAAGCTCAGGCGTGGACCCGCTGGTGGGCATCCATCAGCCCGCGCAGGAGTTGGGAACAGAGCCGCCGACCTTCACCATCCAAAGCGATGTCAAGTCAGGCGTTTGCCCGCGCAAGACGCAATTGCAGCGCTTTGTTCGCGTGGTGGGGAGCGGATATTTCTTCATGCCCTCCATCCCGGCCGTGCGCCTTTTTGCGAGTGACCGTTGTAGCGCGCCCGATCCCAGCGCTGTCTCGTGGGAAGACGTGGAGCCCGACGAGCCCCTGCACATCGACAATTTGATCGAGAATTTGCGCGAAAAAATGAAGAAGCAGTACCAAGGCGGCCAGACTTTGCGCGACGCTCATCCCAAGATGCACGGATGCGTGCAGGCCTGGTTTAAAATTGCGGATAACATCGAACCGTCATTGCGGCATGGTCTCTTCGCCAAGCCAGGGGCATACAAGGCCTTCGTCCGGTTTTCAAATGCCGCCGGGACGGTCGACTCCGATCGCAAAAAGGACATTCGCGGATTTGCGATTAAGGTCCTCGGCGTGCCAGGTTTCAAACTATTGGAAGGCGAAGAAGACTGCACAAGCCAAGATTTTCTCTTGATTAGCCACAATGCCTTCATCACGCCGAACGTAGCTGGCTTCGACGCGTTGGTTGCGGCGTTGTTTGGTGGTGGCTTGAAAAAAGTCGCCTATCTACTGGGAAACCCGCGCACAGTTCTGCGTACTTTGAGTGCATTGAAGCACCACGACAGTCTTCTCGACATCCCCTATTTCAGCGCGACACCGTACCTGTTGGGGGACAATCCCATTAAATACGGCTTGCGTCCGACCCAAGCGGTGGCGGCCCCGGTGAGCGACGCCCAGCGCGCTCCGTTTCACTCGCTGAGGGACGACCTGAAAGGACGCGTACGCGCGGGCAATCTGAGTTTCGATTTCATGGTGCAGCCGCGCACCCACACGTCGAAAATGCCCATTGAGGATGCGAGCGTGGTGTGGTCTGAAAGTGTTTCGCCTTTTCAGAAGGTCGCGACCTTGGAAATTCCCGCGCAAGATTTCGACACGCCGGAGCGTCAAGAACTGGGCGAGAACCTGTCGTTCAATCCCTGGCGTTGCCTGCCGGAGCATCGTCCGCTCGGCGGCATTAACCGCGCACGCCGCAGCGTCTATCGCACGCTCTCGAGCTTCCGTCACGACCGCAACGGCGTCTCAGCCAACGAACCAACGGATTGGTAGGTCACGTCGCTAGCTTCAAACAGCTTGGTGCTCTAACGGGTGGCACCCCGTCGCCAGCCTGAGCATCCAGGGCAACATCAAACCGCTGCGCTCGCGGGTGAGTCCGAACCGCAATCGTGACAGTTGCGCTCAGCGTGCCTTGCAGCGTGAAATCCCCGGGCGTAGCCATGCCAAACGACTCGGCAATACCTTGCCCGGCGGCACACTGTCGTCGCCTTGGGGCAGCTTCAACACGAGCGGGGCTGAGCAATTGTTCAACCGATATAGGCATACGCGCACTGCTCAGCCGCTGGCCCAACAACGAGGCAACTAAGTGCAGGCGTCACGGACAAGGCGCGAACCACCTTGTCGCGCAGATGAAAGGAGATGGTTGAGTACTCTCCCAGAGGCTGGTCCGACGCGCGCTGAAAGTGGCCTCCAGGTGACAGTGCGATAATGTCAGTTTTTGTGGGCGGAAACACGCCAAACCGAAGCTCAGCTTGACGCATCCTGCTCGATGACCATATTGGGCGCTTCCAACAACTAACACCCCTCCCACGGGGGCGATCGGTTTCGACGTGGGGACTGAAGGTTAATCTGCGTGCGGTGGCGCCTGTCCCACCTTACAAAATGGGCCGTACCAATTGCGAACGATAACGCACTCGCTCTCGCAGCCTAAAAAACTGTAGAGCCGTCCAACTGCCAGATTGTCTTGGTAGCAGAAGGGCGTCAACACTAAGGCTGGTTCTCGAAAGTGTGCTGCCTGGTTTGAGAACGAGACAAAGGGGAGCTAGGTCGCTGGCCGAATCCACGAAATCCCGCCACCGGGGTCAATCTGTGGCTACGCACGTGAACGAAGGTTAATTGGACGCCTCGCGGATCCGGGTTCGATTCCCGGCGCCTCCACCAACGCCAGCTTCGCTGGCGTGGTGAGCGACGGGTCTCCGTCATGCGCTTGCTTCTTCGAAGTGCGCTTTCATGGTCGATTCCCGGCGCCTCCACTCATTCTCAACACTTAGGCATTTCCCGTGCGTTTCACCGTGCGATTGCGGGGCCGCGAACGTCGGAAACACCTCCCCAATGGCCCCTCCGATCGCCTCGGCCGTGCGGATGTATTTCTGCGTGGTCTCGAAGCTGGAGTGCCCTGCTCGCCGCATCACCTTTAGGGGATCGTCCCCTCGCATGGCTAGCCACGTGAGATCCGTTGAACGCAGGTCGTGGAAGCGCCGGGTGGCAGCAGGAACAAGGGAATTTACCGCCTCCTGGTCGAATCGAACGGCGCGGCTTGCTCAGGCAATTGCCTTGGGTTATCTTAAGTTGACCCATGGATCGCACCATCAACGCCAAGGAATTGCGTGCGTCGCTGCCTAAAGTTGTCGCGCGGGTTCGCGGCGGCGAACGCATCACCATGCTGTACCGCAGTAAGCCCGTGCTGCGTCTGGTTCCGGTATCAGACGAGGCATTGGCAGAAACTCCGCTCAAGCACGATCCATTGTATCGTGCTGTGGCCGTGGGTGCGTCGTCGGATGGAATGGCGTCCAAGGACCATGACGGCCTGCTGTACGGTAAATGACAGCGAAAGCCGCGTTTGTTGATACCGCCGGCTGGATGATGCTGGCGGATGCTTCCGATCCTCAGCACAAAGCCTCCCTTGCCTTTCGCGACAAATGGCTGGAGCGTGGGGGTATCTTCGTCTCCACCGATTTCGTGCTGGACGAAACGCTGACCCTGATCCGGATGAGGATCGATATCGGGGCAGCCGAGCGCTGGTGGAACCAGGTGGAAGAAAGCACACGCCTTTCGTGGGAATCGATTGACGCCACACGCATCGAGAAAGCTCGCCGTTGGTTTTTCCGCTGGCGCGACAAAGCCTTCTCTTTCACCGACTGCACCAGCTTCGTGGTGATGAAAGAGCGAAAACTGCGCCTCGCACTCACCAGCGATCGGCATTTCTCGCAGGCTGGCTTCGAAATAACACCCGGGAAATAGTGGGGGTGCATCTGCCTTCGGCGCACGTATCAACGATTACGGCACCACCTAGCGAGCGGCCGTGTGCTTGGGGGATTTTCTCGATGCGCTCTGCCGTGGGTCGAGCGATGTCGGTGACCTCTGCACGCGTGGGCGTAGGAAGACGGTCATCGTCGCGTGGGATCAGGCTTCGGGCGGGATGCCGCGTGCCCGGCGCCACTTCATGACCGTCCCTTGGCTGAGACTGAAGCGCTTCGCCAGCACAGTGTCGTGAGTCTTGCCCAGGTGCGGCACGACCGGCGTTGGATCGAGGGGCTCTTTCAACGGCGGGATCCCGAGAGCCTTACGCCGGACGCGTACCATCCCCTCTGAGACACCCAGCAGTTCGGCCACGGCTACGTCTGCCATCGTGCCCAACACAGCGTCCTGGCGCTCACTCCATTCGTAGGTATTGTCTGCCTGATGGTCGCTAAACGGCGGAATGCCACGGATGCGGCGTTGGTACCGAATCGTCCCTGGTGAACAGCCGACCTCGTCAGCTAGCACCGGTCGGGCACCGTTCCTAGTTGCTGAATGATGTGTTTGGGCCATTCATGCTCCCGTGTGGCCAGGCTGGCCGATGGAATCCCCAACCGGCGGCGCATGCTGCCCACCGCGGTCCTCGTTATTCCGACCTTGCGGGCAAGCTGTTCGTCGGAGATACGGCCAAGTAGATATCCGTAGCGGCGGACCCAGGCCGCCTGGTTCGCTGGCTTCGATTTGGAGGAGCGGCCTGACATGGCAACTAGGATGTACTCTTTACTTCGACGAGAGCCCATTCCCACTCTTCGAGGAGACACCCAACGTGGCGCTCAGCCTGCCAATCGAGCAAATGGACACTCGGAACGAACCCGCCAAGCAGGCTAAATCCGTGCGTTGCCGCTAGGTACAGCACCGGCACGTCGAATCTTCTCAAGCGTTAGGAGCGGCAGATCAGAATTTCACGTGCGTGCGTGCGTGCGTGCGTGCGTGCGTGCGTGCGTGCGCTCCGTGGTCAAAAAATTTCCGCTGCGCTGTGAGAACAGACGTATTGCATCGTAACCCGACAAATTGTCGACGCGTAGCAGCGTGAACAGGTGAATGAAGTGCGAACATTCCCAAGCCCATCTGCTAGAAGCCAGAAGCGGCAACTACTGACTTCACAGGTTTCAATTGCGCAGAACGAGCAGAAATTATGGTTACCCAAAAATCCTCCAAGCTTTGGCTCAGTCCACTCGCGAGTAGCGGGGGGTTGCTACTCATTGCCCTGTCAATGTTAGCCTGTAGCGGCAGCTCAAAGTCCGTAGAGGCCGGTGCGGCGACGGGCGGCACTAGCAGTGGACCTGTCGCCAATCCTGCGACACCGATGATGCCGCAGCCCATGCCGCCCAAGCCCGTGCCTCCCGGCGAAATGCTGAGGCCCCCTGGCGAAGGTCAGATTTCCTGTCGCCCTGTGGCGCCAGTTGCCGTCGTTCCCACTGTCGGAAAAATGCTGCACGTTGCCATGACGGGTGCCGATACGAACGATGGTTCCGCAGCGATGCCGTTTGCGACTATCCAAAAAGCGTCAGATCTGGCCATGCCTGGCGACACAGTGCTGGTGCACGAGGGCATCTATCGGGGGCGGGTGGCGCCGATGCGCGGTGGTGTTGCCGGCATGCCGATCACGTATCTGGCTGAGCCTGGCAAACAGGTCACGTTGAAGGGGTCGCAGGTGTGGACTCCCACTTGGGAGCCTGTCAGCGGTGGAGACAATCTTTGGAAAGCGGCTCCGGATCCTGCGCTCTTCACCGACGCGAGTCAGATTGATGGCGCGAATCCCTTGCTGGTGACCTTCGCACACATCGCTGGGCTAACGCTGGGGCAAGTGTATGTGGATAGTGAGCGCATGGTGCAGATGGAGGCGCTCCCGGATACGTATCTGCGCCCCGGCACGTGGCACTATCAGGCTGCGGATATGGCTATCTATGTGCATTTCCCGGAGGGCAAGACGCCGCAAGCGGCTAGCGTGGAACTCACCACGGAGCGCCGCGTATTTGCGCCCCACACGCGCGGACTGGGCTACATCACGCTCAGCGGGTTTACTGTGGAGCACTGCGCCAATCAGTATCCGGGTGGCTTCTACGATCCGAACGCAACAGCTGAGCAACAAGCAGGCATGGTGGGGACCCGCAGCGGCAACCACTGGGTGCTGGAGAACAACGTGCTGCGCTTCGCTCAAGGCTTGGCCTTTGATTGCGGCGGCGAGGGTGAAGTCAGCGGCAAAGTCGATTTAGAAGGTAAAGATCAGACGCGCATTCGCACCACCGATGGCCACATCATCCGCAACAATGTGTTCATGGACAACGGCACAGGCGGCTACATGTCGATGGGCGGCAATGGCACGCTCACCGAAAACAACGTCTTTCTTCGCAATAATCTGCTGGATCCAGGTGGCGCAGAGCTGGCGGCCATCAAGGTGCACTACACGAATAATTTCACGTACAAAAACAATCTTTTTCTGGATAACAACACGTTTGGTATTTACACGGATGCCGGCAGCCGAGCTTTCCGCATCACCCAAAATGTTTTCGTGGGTAATAAGATCCCCGTATTTGTCGAGCTTGGCCGCTTGGATTCGCCCACGTTGGTCGATAATAACGTCTTGATCGATAATTTTTACAACAGCATCTACAACCACGACACGTCGGCGGCGTACGTCGCGCACAATCTCATCTACAAGACAACAGGAGCCAACGCGTTTTTGTCGCACGGCGAAGGCTACTTCCAGGGCAGGGTCACGACGCGTGTGAAGGACGCTGGCAGCAATTTCACGCTGAATAATCTGATGGGCGCCAGTGAGGGCGGCGCTTTGAGCGTGCCCTATCCCTGCGGGATGACGACGAACAATCGCACGGATTACAACGTGTACGCGGAAACATTAATGCGGCCGTACATCGTGAATGTGCACTGTCCAGCGACGGGCACCCCCACCAATACGCCCTTCGACACGACTGAGGCACTTCAAACCAAAATCCTTGGAGAGTTGGGCGCCGCCGCCCCGGCCTCTGCATCCCAGTTGCGCATCATCTTCACGGGTGTGGGCATGAACATGACAGAATGGAAAGCGTTCTGGCAGTTCCACAACGAACCGCACGACGCGCACAGCTTGGAGTCAGCGGGCATGACAGCCTCGATCGATCGAAAGACCTTCAAGGCCCAAGTGAACGTTGATTTCGACCCCGCCACGTTTGGATCGGAAGCCGTAGCAGGCATCACCACAGATTTCTTCGGTGCGCCAATCCCGCAAGACGGCAAAGCCAAGCCCGGTCCCTTCCAAAATCTGGTTCACGGCCAAAATGAGTTTCAAGTCTTCAAGTGCGCCCCTGAGTAAAGGCGCGTGCCAGTTCTTCCCATTCCGCCTCAAGCGTGCTTCGGCAGTGGGGTTTGCCAGCCTGTGCGTACCAATAGCCTGCGTTGGATTCATCGCCTTCACGGCGGTGCAAATAGGCATGGATCCACGCCCCTTCGCTGTCGGGGAGAGCTTGCGCGATCGCATGGGCGCCATCCCAATCGCCGTGCGCCTCAATCCACAGTGCTTCTAGCCGTTTTCCCAAATTCTTGGGTTTTGGGCCCGAAAGCGCGTGCTTGAAAGCGTCGAAGTCCATCCGATCACATGCCGGGCGGCCAGAGCTTGTTCACGACTTTCGAAAGCTTTTGCACCGTTTCAGGTTTCAAGCCGGTGTTGGGATGCGGCCAGGCGAACGTCTGCGGCATCACGTGATTGCACGAAAAAGAGATCAGAAGATCGCTCGGCGGACCACCATTGGTGGAGAAGGAGATGCCCACTTCGGCGTACGCGCAGTTGGCATGCTCGGGCTGAAAATTGTCCGGATCGCCGAGGATTTCGGCGAGTTCCTCGCGCAGTCCTGAATCGATAACCTGGGTTTGATTCAGAATGCGAAAGGTATGAAAGCGGGGCGTGGTGTCGACGGCCGGGGGCAGGGATGTGGCGGCCCCTGGAGGCAACAGGCCGGGCGGCAAAAGTCCCGGTGGGATCAACTGCGGAAGCGTCTGTGCGGCTTGCTGTATCCATTGTTGAAGCTGCGGGGGCAGGCCAGGGATTTGCCCAGGCGCGGCGGCGGCATTCGGGGTGGCGGCTGCAGGCGGCGGCTCAAAGTTTTGCAAACGAAACGCGGTCACATTGCTCGACTTCGCTTTGTCGAAGGGTACAGCAGGCGATTTAGCACAGCCGAAAGCAAGCGCCGTGGTGGCGGCGAGGGCAAAGTAAGCGGGGAAGCGAGTCATGCGGTGAATTCTCCGAGGGAGGCCGGGTTGGTCGAACTGCTGGCATTGGCCAACCCTGGGACTTATAGGTCAAATTGAGGCGAGGCTCAAAATGTCCAAGATATTAGTGAGTGGCGGGACCGGTTTTGTGGGGAAGAGTTTGGTGGAGCGGCTTGGCTCGCTGGGTCACGAGGTCACGGTGCTCAGCCGGAGTGCCCGAGAGCTCCCAAAAGGGGCCAAGAGCATTCACGCCTACACACCGCTTGAGCCGGGCGCCTGGTTTCAACATCTGGAGGGTCAGGAGGTGGTGATCAGTCTCGCCGGTGAGCGAGCGGTCGGTGTGCGTTACAGCGAAGAGAACAAGCGCCGTATTCGCGAAAGCCGTGTACAAAGTACCCGAACACTCGTTCAAGCGATGACCGAAGCAGCCGTTAAGCCGAAGTTATTCATGAGTGCCTCTGCGATTGGTTTCTACGGGAGTGAGGTCGGGAGTGAGCCGAAGACCGAGAGCAGCGCAGCCGGGAAAGATTTTCTGGCCCAGGTATGCGTGGAATGGGAAAAGAGCGCTGCAGAGGTTGAAGCTCTGGGAGTGCGCTTGCTGGTGGTACGCTTAGGTGTGGTGCTCGGAAAGGGTGGGGGAGCGCTGGAGGCACTGCTGAAGCCATTCCGAATGTTTGTCGGTGGCGAGGTGGGTTCGGGGAAGCAGTATTTTTCCTGGATCCACCTGGAAGATGTGGTTCGCAGTGTGGAGCATTTGTTAGCTGAGCCTGAGGCCCGCGGCGCGTTCAACGTCACGAGCCCCACGCCTGTGAGCAACGCTGAGCTGACGCGCGTTTTGGGCCAAGCATTGCATCGCCCCGCCTGGTTTAATGCTCCGGCCTTCGCACTTAAGCTGGTGTTGGGAGAAGGTGCAGCGCCGCTTTTGGGTGGCCAGCCCGTCTTACCGAAACGCTTGTCCGAGCGGGGCTTTGAGTGGAAATACCCTGATCTCGCTTCCGCGTTGGGCAATCTGCTCGCCTGAGCTATCGTGGGCCTCGCGCCTGATGCTCAAGGTTCACGTCCGCCACGTTTCTATCGCCCTCACGCTGCTGTTCTTAGTGATCTCGCTGGGCGCTGTAGGCCTCTTCCTATTGGGCGGTGGCAATTATTCGTTTTTTGAGACGGCGTATTTTGCTCTGATCACGGTTTCAACCGTCGGCTATGCGGAGCTGCCGCACATGGACAAATTGCCAGTGGCGCGCGGGGTCACGGTGGTGCTGATCGTCTGCGGAGTTGCTGCGATTGCATTCTTTCAATCAACGCTCACCACTCTGCTCATCGAGGGCTACATTGGCAAAGCGTTTCGGAGTCGGCTCATGAATCAGAAAATAGCGGCACTTTCTAATCATTTTGTGGTTGCCGGGTGCGGGCGCACCGGGCGCTATGTGGTTGAGGAGTTGGTGGCCACGCATCTTCCGTTCGTGGTGGTGGATCAAGACGAAGCGAAGCTGTCGCATTTGGCAGCGGAGCTGAACATGGAGCTCCTGTGCGTGGTGGGGAACGCCACCGACGATCATGTGCTGATCGCGGCCGGCGTGGAGCGGGCCAGTGGCGTGATCGCGGCTTTGCCGAGCGATCCCGATAATCTGTTCATCACGCTCTCGGCGCGAGCATTGAACCCAAACTCACGCATCGTTTCGAAAGTTGTCGAAATCGAAAATGAGCCCAAGATCTTTCGGGCGGGGGCGGATTCTGTGGTCAGCCCGCATCGCATCGGTGGCTTGCGCCTAGTGAGTCAACTGGTACGCCCACGAGTCACTGAGTTTTTGGATCGCATGCTGCGTGTCACGAAAAACTTGAGATTCGATGAAGTGATGGTTCCCGAGAGTTCGGAGTACGCGAACAAAATATTGCGCGATATTCCCATCCGCCAACAAACGCAGTTGTTGGTGATCGCAGTGCACGAGCCGGGGGACCACTACGTTTACAATCCCGGGCCAGACGCAGAAGTGAAGGCTGGAGCGGGGCTCATTGTCATGGGTGAGCCTGAAGACGTGGCGAAGCTCAGAACCTTGTTTGGAGCGAGCAGCAGCAGCTCCTGGACGACCACAGATAGGCTCGGCTAGGCTGCGCGCCGTGTCACAGCTGTATCGTGTTGAGCTTGGTCCGTTTGATCCCGAAGCCCGCGTTTGGAACGTGGATTTGCTATCAGCCAATCATGTGCGCGTGGTGGCGCTCAAGCAAGAAGCCGAGCCCCTGCTCGATCAGCTTTGGCTGCACACTGTCGGTTCACCGAAGATCATGTGGAAAGGCGGCGAAGATCTCCCGCCAGCGGGTTTGACGGCGATCGTCGAGCTCAAGCTACCAAAACGCGCGACCACCGGGCTCGTGGCGCTCGCTCTGTTGCTTCTGGTAAGCGTTGGTGGGTTTGTCCAAGTTTCCGGCAAGCTCACCGCAGCTCAGGGCACTCAGGAGATTTATAAGAAGCAGAGTGCTGAGTTGGCACACGAAGCCAAAATAAGCCGGGCCAGCATGAAATCTGAACAGCTTCGCGCGTTGGCACAGGTGTTGTTTACCCGTGGAGGCGAAAATTATGCGAAACGCTAGGAACACTTGGGTAAAGCAACGAATGGCGGTCGCAGGCGCGGCATTCTCGGCTTCCTCCCTGTTAGGCGCTGTCGTTGTGGCATACATGCCTATTCTCACGCACATTCCCGAGAAGCCAGGGATGAAGGCTTGTTACTTAGAAGTGCCGATTGGCAACGAGGTCACGTCGCTTCTGTGTTTGAGCGATGGCTTAAAGTCGTTGTCAAGTTTTGAGGTGCAGAACGAGGTTGAAAGAAAGTGGCAGGTTTCAGCCGCCAAGGGAGCGGTCGCGCTCGCACGGCAGGCGCACTGCAATGCTCACCCCGAGGCTGTCGATCTGTTTTATGGCGCGGCGCTCGTCAGTCTCTATGGCGTGCCGCATGCCGCCCCGAACCGGGATAAGAAGGCGCTGTGTGATGCCGCTGAAGAGGCGATCACCTCAGGTTGTCGCATCGATCGCTGCGAAGGTTCAGAGGGTGCCGCGCATGCGCCAGATTTTGGGGAGGTATTGCGCGATTATCGAATGGGTTGCCTGCGCCGATCGCCTGCTGTGTGCCAGTGGGATGAGAAGAAGCCGCCCGTGTGTGGAAGTGCACTCGTGGTGGTTCGGCAAGAGTGGTCACAGTACTCCCGCTACGTCCGGGGGGTATCGCGCGTGCCGCAGAGCGCAGAGCGTCTGGTTCCTGTCTTAGGCAAGTGGCGGGCGGCTCTTGAAAATTATGAGAAGGATGTAAACGCCGCTGTGGACGCGGGTCGTCCCGTGGATGCAGTGGCCGAAGCTTCGGCAGCCGTATTGTTTGCTGGTGTCGAGGCACGCACGGCGTTCGAGTCAGCCCTGGTTGATGCACAATCGCAGGCGCTGGGTGGGCTGGATGCTGAGGCAAAGGCCGGTGTGTCGCCGCTTTTGCAGCTCTGGAAAAAACAGGCCACCCAGCTTAAGGAAGCCAAGAGTTTTGAGGCGTTGCACCGCAGCGATGCCCAGATTGAGGCATTCCAAGTGGCGATCAACGCGCTAGCGCATTAAGCTGAAGGAATAGCCATTCCCCTCGTGGGGGCTTGGGCTCTATCATCCGAGGTACCAATGGGGAACCACGAGCCAGCCAACGGCGCCACGCCGTCCGACTCTTCGTTTGAAGCCGAACGAATTTCGCGCGAGCGATTCAAGTCAGCGTTCGATTTGGGAGAAGGCTCGACTGAGGCGCTGCTTGAAGAAGCGGAGCGCGTCGCGCAACTCGGCAGTTGGGCGTGGGACAGTGAGTTCAACCGGGTAACGTGGTCTGAAAATCTGTATTCGCTGCTTGAATACGAGCCAGGCCTGGACACGCCGTCCTTAGATGCACTGTGTGCACGTGTGCACCCCGAAGAGAATTCGCTCGTCATGCTGCTGGTTGAGCGGGCGAAGCACACGGCTCAACCGCAAAGCGTTGCCCTGCGCCTGCAGTTGCCGCGGCACGGCGAAAGGCAAGTCCTGATTCGGGGGCGAGCACTCCGGAGTGAAGAGGGAAAGATCGTGCGGGTGGTCGGCACGGTGCTCGACGTTACCGAGCGGCGCGCGATGGAGCAGGAGCTCGCGAAACGCACCGAAGAGTTGGCAGAAAGCGAAGCGCGTTGGCGTTCGATTGCGGAAACTCCGTTCGATTTTATCGTTTTGGTAGATGCGCAGGGGGTGTATCGTTGGGTGAATCACACTGCCGTGGGTGTGAATCTGGAGGAGATCATTGGCCGCGCCTCCGTCTATGACTTTCTAGATGTGAAGTCGCGCCCGATGGCTGAGGCCGCACTCGCTCAGGTTTTTCGAACCGGTGAGGCCTCGTATTACGAGGGCTATGCCCCCACACTCGATGCTTGGTTCGGAAACGCCGTCGGCGCTTACAAGAAAGGGGGGAAAGTAGAGCTCGCGTGCATTTTGACGCGAGATATCTCCGAAGCGAAGCGCGCGGAGGCCGAGGTGGTGCGACGCGCCCGTATGTTGGGCGAAGCCGAGCGCATTGCTCATGTGGGGAGCTGGCAGTGGGATAAGGCAAGTGGGCGCTTGGATTGGTCCGAGGAGTTGCATCGCATCTTCGGCATCCCACCTGAGACCACGCCGACGCAGGAATTGCACGAAGCGCTGGTGCTGGAGCGTGACCAAGCTCGGATTCAGCAAGTTTTATCGAACGGCTTAGCGACTTCGAGTTCGATCGTTTACGAGTATAGAATTCGGCGCCAAAGCGACGGCGCGATCCGGCAGCTACAGACTGCGGGGGAAGTCTTGCGAGATAGCGCGGGGCAAGTTACGGGCTTTCTCGGCGCAACCGTCGATCTCACGGAGCGCAGGGAGCTTGAGGAGAAGATTTCGCGGACCGAGCGCCTCGAAGCACTCGGCCGGCTAGCTGGGGGTTTGGCGCATGATTTCAACAATGTGCTGACGGTCATTTTGGGCCAAGTCGAGTTAGCTGGTCGAAGCTCTGGCCTCGAGCCACACGTACGCGAGTCTCTGAAGACGATCGGCCAAGCCTCCGAACACGCTGCGCGGATGACTCAGCAGCTACTGGCATTCGCTAGTCGACAGGTTCTCGCTCCACGCGCTATCGAGCCGCGGGCGGAAGTTCAAAGCCTGGTGCGCCTCTTTCAGCCGCTGCTGGGTGAAGACATTCGGATTGTTCTGAATTTTGCGGAGCCGACCTGGCCCGTGTGTGTGGATCCTTCGCAGCTTGAGCAGCTGGTGATGAATCTTGTGATCAACGCCCGCGATGCCATGGAACGTGGGGGCACGCTCACCATTGCCACTGCGAACGTAACTCGACCGAGCGATAGTGGGGCGGGCGAATGGATGCGGCTGACGGTTGCCGACACCGGGAACGGCATCGCAGAGGAAATTCGCCGACACCTCTTCGATCCATTCTTTACGACGAAGTCGCCCGGAAAGGGCACCGGGCTGGGGCTCGCCACTTGCGAGAATATCGTGAAACACGCCGGTCATTGAAGTGGAGTCTCAAGTGGGTGATGGCGCGGCATTTCACGTTTATTTGCCGCGTAGCGAGTCGCCGGCAGCCAACAGGCGTCCGATCTCAGAGTATCCTTCGAGCTCCTCAGGGTCTGAGACGATCCTCGTCGTCGAGGATATGGCGCTGATTCGCCGGCTTTGTGCACGTGTGCTGTCTGGCCTTGGTTACACGACGCTCTGCGCGGAGACAGCCGCTGAGGCACTGGAGGTGGTGGGAGCGCACCCAGGGCCCATACACTTGATCTTGACAGACATGGTGTTGCCCGACCGCCCGGGCACGGATTTAGCGGCGGATTTGCTGTTGCTGTTCCCCGAGGCACGCGTGTTATTCACCTCAGGGTATTCCGAAATGACGATCCCGGTGAGCTTGGGGTCGCGCCATCAGTTCTTACCTAAGCCCTACACTCCGACTAGCCTGTCGAAGAAGGTTCGCCAAATATTGGATGAAGCGGTCAGGGCGGAGCCCAGCTAAAAGCTGCCGCACGGCCCCGCGTCTTTCTGGTAGTCGCGGCTGATCGTCACAACTCAGGCTACTGTTCGAATGCGCTTCGGGATAGAGGGGAGGCATCGTGAACGGCCAAGGAAATCAGGTGAGGCAAGCCCAATTACGTCGCACTCCTGCCCGGGCGGTCGTGTGGTTGAGCGCATTATTGCTAATGGCCAGTTTCGTCGCGTGCCGCCGCGCAGTTCCACTGCCCGTGCTCGGGAAGCTCGGAACCTTCAAGCTTCAGGATCAATCCGCACAGCCATTCTCTCCGGAGAAGCTGCGAGGCCGCGTTTGGGTCGCGGCTTTCATGTTCACACGCTGCCCCAGCATTTGTCCGCGCATCACCCGCGAGATGCAGCAGTTGCAAGTCATCGCCAAGGCAAAAAAACTCGAAGTGAGCTTCGTGAGCATCAGCGTGGATCCGGAAAACGACACACCCAGCGTGCTGCGTTCCTACGGAGCGAAATATAACGCCGACTTTGCGACCTGGTCCTTTCTCACGGGCGATTACGCATTGATCAAGCAGACGGCTGAGCAGGGCTTCAAGCTAGCTCTGGATGGGCGGGCCGATGCGAAGCAAGCTGACTTCGGCATCTCGCACGGTTCGCACCTCGTGCTATTGGACGTCGAGGGTCGGATTCGCGGCTACTATCGCAGCAGCGAAGATGAAGCAATGAAACAGCTGATGGTTGATGCGGGGCGTTTGATTGCGGAAGCGGAGTGAGCGGCGGAGTCAGCCGTCTTCCGACAGCGACACGAAGCGTTGCAGCAGTGTACGCCGCGCCTCCAAGCTGGCAACGTCCGCTGCCAGAGCCGTGATATGCCCTACTTTTCGCGCGTGGCGCGCTGATTTTCCGTAAAGATGCAGGTGCGCGTCGGGCACGCTCAATACGTCCGCTGGCGGGCACACGTTGCCGATCAAGTTGAGCATCACGCTGTGTGCACGAGCTGAGGTGTCGCCCAGCGGGAGTCCGAGGATCGCGCGCAGGTGGTTCTCGAATTGGCTGGTGACAGAGCCTTCGATGCTAAAATGACCGGAATTGTGGACACGGGGTGCGAACTCGTTGGCGTAGAGGCTGCCGTCTTTTTCGAAGAGCTCAAGCGCTAACACCCCCACGTAACTCAAATGCTGAAGGAGCGAGCTCGCGTAGCCTTCGGCTTCGTCCTGGAGTTGACCGGAAGTGTTCGGCGCCGGGCTCAGCGTGGTGCGCAGGATGCCGTTCCGATGCTCGTTTTGCACCAGCGGATAGAATGCGCGTTCACCGGTTTTACTCTGGACGGCCAAGATGCTGAGCTCGCGTGTGAAACGCATGAATTCTTCAGCGATCATCGGCACAGCGCCTAAAGCTTGGTGGGCTGCCTCGGCCTCGCTGAGCGAATGCACCACACGTTGCCCTTTGCCATCGTACCCAGCACGGCGTGTTTTCAGGATCAGCGGCGTTCCCAATTTTTCGAGCGCTCCGGCCAAATCAACCACGGAATCAACCCGAACGGTGCCCACGGTCCGGATGCCCAGCTGCTCGAAGCACTGCTTCTCAACCCACCGATCCTGGGCCACCGCGAGTGCCGCCGGATCGGGCGCTACCGGCACATTTCGGCGCAAAAGCTCGGCCGCAGCGTGTGCAGGCACATTCTCAAACTCATAGGTCACGACGTGCGCCCGGCTGAGCGCTTCGAGTGCTTGAGGAGAATCGTACTCAGCCTGGATGTGTTGAGCGGCAATGGCGGCCGGCACGTTCGTTCCTGGATCCACGCAAATGAAACGGAGCCCGAGCGGGGCTCCCGCAAGAGCCAGCATGCGTCCCAGCTGACCACCGCCCAGTATGCCAACGAGCAAGCCTTCGCTCATATCACTCAGCACTTGGGTCTGGATCTGAAAGCACGCTAGCCGTTTGCGCTGCACGGTATTCGATGAGCTTGGCTTGAATTGTTGGGTATTTGTTGCCGAGTGAGGCCGCGGCTAAGAGGGCGGCATTGATCGCCCCCGCGCGCCCAATCGCTAAAGTGCCCACGGGCACACCCGCTGGCATTTGCACGATGGATAGTAGGGAATCCATCCCGTTCAGCGCCTTGCTCTGCACGGGCACGCCCAACACCGGCAGATGAGTTTGCGCTGCGATCATGCCCGGCAAATGCGCGGCTCCGCCGGCCCCTGCAATGATGATCTCAAGCCCGCGAGGCGCCGCTCCCTTGCTATACTCCACCAAAAGATCGGGAGTGCGGTGCGCCGAGACGACTCGCTTCTCGTAGGGGATGGCCAGCTGGTCAAGCGTTTCGCAGGTGTGCGAGAGGGTTTCCCAATCGCTCTTAGAGCCCATCACCACACCGACAAGGGGCGAGCCAGGGGGCCTTTTCGGTTGCGGTGTCAAAGTGGGCGCAATCTACTCGCGGAGCTTGCGTCGACTCAAGGCCCAGATCCTTGCTAGCTTCGAGCCCATGCCCCATTGGATTTCTCGCGCATTAGCTGGCTGTTTATTGGCACTCCCTGTGGCCTGCGCGGGGGCCCAAGCCGCTCAGGTGAAGCAGAAGCGAACCCTGCCGCAGGCTCAGGCCGATCAAGGGACTAAGCCCGCTCGGTCGAAAGCTATTCCTAAAGTGCCATCGCTGCCTGCCACTCGGAATGCTGCAAAGCTGGACAAGAAGGTTGCCCTCGAAGCTAAGGATTCCAAGGATGCCTGCCCCGAAGGCATGAAGCTCGTCGAGGGCGAGTACTGCAGCGACGTGGAGCACGAATGCTTGAGCAGTTGGTACGACAAATCGAACAAGAAAACGATCTGCGAGAAATTTGCTGAAGGCAGCGCCAAATGCGTAGGAACACGCTCCAAGAAGCGCTACTGCATCGATGCCTACTCATACCCGAATCGCGCGGGCGAGAGGCCCGAAGTGATGAATCGATTTCATCAGGCAGAGGTCAAGTGTGCGGCCGTTGGCAAGCGCATGTGCACCGAGAGCGAATGGACGTTGGCTTGTGAAGGCCCAGAGATGAAGCCATTTCCGTACGGTTATGTGCGCGACACCAACAAATGTCACGGGGATGTGCCCTGGGATTCACCGAAGATGCCGAAGGTCGCCCAGCGGGACGAGGCCGAGCTCTCGCGCTTATGGAAGGGGGTGCGGAGTGGCAGTCAGCCTGAGTGTGTGAGCGATTACGGCGTCTTTGATCTGCCGGGCAACAACGACGAAGTGGTGGCCAGCGAAACCTTCAGTGCTGATTTTCGCGGCAAGTTCGATAGCGTGCACACGGGTGGCCCTTGGTACAAAGGCGTGCGCAATCAGTGCCGCCCCAAGATTTATACGCATAATGAGGACTTTTATTACTATTTCCTGGGATTTCGCTGTTGCTCCGAACCAGCGGGCACCGCCACCGATCCACGCACACCTAAACAAATCAAAGCAAACTGGGACTTCAAGCGTGTGGAGAAGAGCGCCGGCTTCACGCGCGAAGACTATCAAGCCCTCCTGAAGCTCAAGCAAGAACACCCCGATTGTAGCTGCAAGCCGAAAGACAAAAAGTGCCGCACGCTGTGTGGCACGCTGCTCGGTCCGGACACGAAGGATTACAAATAAAAGCTAAAGAAAGCCCGCGCCAACGCTCCCGCGGCGAGCCCCGCGAGCACATCATCTGCCATGATGCCCACCCCCGCAGGTTTCAGCGACTGAACCTTATCGATCAGGCTCGGCTTAGTAATATCAAAGACACGAAACAGCACGAAGGCGACAGCTTGGCTCGCTAAGCTGAGCGAGGAAACCATACCCATCGCAATCAGTGTTCCCGCGACCTCGTCGATCACCACGCGTTGCGGATCTTCTTCGCCCGTAGCGTCTGCGTAGTGCTGTGCGGCCCACACCCCGAGGCCTGAGATCGCCACAATGGCTCCGAGATGTGCAGGCCAGGGCAGTAGCTTGAGTGCGAAATGTAACGGGATGGTGCCCAGGGATCCGACGGTGCCGGGCGCAATCGGCGAGAGCCCGCAGCCGAACCAAGTTGCGATCACGCGCGGTAGGACTTTGCCCGGCACTAACGCCAACCTCACAGGTCGTCAGGAATGATCTTGCAGCTGATGGCGTCGCCGACGGGAACCTTGCCGGGTTCCGGCCCCCAAGCCCCCGTCTTGAACCAGCGCAAATTCGGGCGATCAAACTCGCCGATGAACTTCACTTCACATTGGACCACGAAGCGCCCCAGCTTTTCTTTAGGAATATTCGCAGGCGGCTCACTGTGCAGGCGCATCGCCACATCGGGAAAAGTCCACAAGCTGGAGACGGCGAGCAAAAGATTATCCGGCCAGGTTCGGTATGGCTGAATGATATTTAACTTGTTGTTGTCCAAAGGTTCGCCGGGCCGGCGCGGCCAGGCTTCGGTGGTCGACTTGTAGGAGCAATGCTTGCCGGCAATCTCAGTGGGGTAGGCGCAGTCGAGCATTTCGTAGTCGGCGGTCACGATAGTGATCTTGATGGTGTGGGTGGTTCCCACCTTCCAGTCCGCGGCGTTCAAGGCGGGCGGGCCTTGTTTGTCGATTTGGTGCCGCAGAGGTTCGCAGAACGGCACAAACGACATCCCGAGCAGCAACGCGAGCGCAATCCAGAATCTGCCGCCGATCACTTCGGGCAGTTCGTACAGTGGGCGTTTAGCCGGGCGAGCAGCCTGAGAGGTGGGAGTGCTGGTCGGATCGAGGGGAGAGGCCGGCATACGGAGGGCGCTGGAATACCTCAAACCCAAGGCAAGGCCCAACCCCTCGCCGTAGTTTCGTGCGAAAAGCTCAAAAAATAGGTGATTTTCAGGCATTTGAGCGCTGGGCACCCGCATTTTGCCCGGCTTGGGTGAGGCATGCCAGGCTCGCAGTCTCGTGTCCCCGACAGAAATCTACGCGCGCACCAAGAAGCCGAAAGACCTGCCGTGGAACAGCTACGTGTGCCGGCCACTCGCGGCGCTGATCGTTTTTAGCATTGCTAAGACCAAGATAACGCCCAATCAGGTCACGTTGGCATCGGCGTTCATCGCGTTGATTGCTGCGCTGCTGCTCGTCTTTCTGCCGGGACACATCGGGCTCGTGGTCGCGATTTTGGTGTATGAGCTTTCCTATATCTTGGACTGTGTGGATGGGATGCTGGCGCGCTTGCGCAAGGTGCAGTCGATTCAGGGGCATTTGCTCGACTTTTTGATGGATGAGCTCAAAGCCTTCTTGATCCTCGCCGCGGTATCAGTGCGGATGTTTTTGGATCGGAAGGATGCGCACGTGTTAGTGGTCGGCTTGCTCGGCCTTTTGTGTTTGGCTTCAGGCATCGGAATGACGTCGTTCTTGCGGCGCCCTGAGATCGCACCGGCGGCGGGAGTGGCGCAAGCGCCCACGGGTCTTCGCCGGTTGCTGAGCTTCGTAGAAACCGCGGGGCACTGGTTGATTCATTATCCTTCGTACATTTGGCTGGCGGCGCTCCTTGGCAAAATGGAGCTGTATCTTGTGCCCTATGTGATCGTGAATGCGGGCTACGCGGTGCGCGCATTTCTGGGGATCACGCTGCGTTTTGGGCGTTCGGCTACGGTTCCGCGCGTGATTTCAGAAACGCCTCCAAGATCGTCTGATGATGGAGCAGGCTGACCTGCCCGCTTCTGATTTTGGGGGTCTCTCGGCGCGCCGCTTCCAAGAGCGCCTGGAGCGTCGTTGAGTCGAGGTAGCTGAGCCCGTCGGGGAGGCGGCGTGGCACCGCGCTCAAGGCCTCGCGGTTTGGACTGGCGAGCAAGAAATTCCAAAGTCCCAGGGTGGGCACAGGTGCGGAGTACATCAGCGTGGTGAGGCCCGCTGCGTTGCTAGTCGCAACCAGATCCGAGAGCACCTGAGGTGGCGACTTAGCCGCTGTAGCCTGCAGTGCGATGATGCCACTGGGCGTCAAGTGGTCACGGAGCAACTGAAAGCAGAAGCGCGTGTAATACTTGCCGACGATGGGATCGCGGGGGTCGGCCAGATCCACGATGATGGCATCGAATGTTTGTTGGTTGGTTTGCAACCATACGAGACCTTCCTCACCCACGACTCGAATTCGCGGGTCCAAGAGGGCGCGCTCGCTGCGCCGCTGAAGCCAGCCTACGTTGCGTGAAAGTTGCAATAAATCGGGGCTTTCTGGCAACAGCCACAGCTCGCGCAGCTCCGGGTAGCGTAGGATTTCCCGGGGCCCAAAGCCATCGCCCGAGCCGAGCAACAAGATGCGGGAGCGCTTAGGCAAAAGTGCCAATGCGGGATGCACCAGGCTCTCAAAATAGCGTCGTTCATCAACGGCCGAAACCCGCAACAGCCCATTGGTGAAAACCTGGAATTGCTTTTCTCCCGCCGTGAGCGCCACGTTCCCCCGCGGCCCTTCGCGATACAGCAAGACGGTGTTCTGGTAGGCCAAAAGTGTTCGCGCCGGGATCCACGCTTCGAGCCACCATAGGCTACTCAGGAACACCACGAGTAGGATCAGCATGCACGTGGGCACGGCGCGGGCCAAGGGGATCGCTCCGATTTCCAAACGCTTCAGCGTTCCGAGCGCACCGAGACTGGCGGCTCCGAGCAGCGCCCCCAAGACCGCACCGGCGCGCAGCGGGCCCAAGGTCTGCAGCACAAGAAATAAAACGATGCTGCCACCCACCACCAAGAATAGGCGCACCGGCCTCAATGCCCGCTCGACCAACGCTCCCGCCAGCGCGAGTTTCAGAAAGCGAGCGCCGATCACCATCCCCAGGCCAAACAGCGCCCCGCCGGCGGCGGCGTAGGCGAAATGGA
Organism: Polyangiales bacterium; assembly: GCA_038246305.1. Lineage (GTDB taxonomy): Bacteria > Myxococcota_A > Polyangia > Polyangiales > Polyangiaceae > JBBRRP01. The sequence continues at coordinate 92,050 of JBBRRP010000002.1, forward strand.
GCAGAAAGAACGCTGAATTGCCCAGCCAGAGGTACCAAAAAATCCCGGAAAAACCGCAGAAAATCGCTGTGAACACAAGCCAGCCGGGCAATAGCAGGTACCCAGCCTCGCGCGTCCACGCGGAGAAGCTGGCGGCGGCGAAGGCAGCCACCACGATCACACCAAACCAGGAGGGGTCCGCCGCTGGGCCCGGCTCAAGGTGCAGGGCGGGCACACGAATCAACGTTTCAAAGAGTGAAATCCCGAACAGGCTCACGGCTGGCAACGTGAAGCGTGTGAGCGCGACGGATGTCTCGTGATCGGCCCGAAGTGATGCGACGGAGATGTCGGGATCAGCCCGAAGCGGCGAAGCGTCGCTACTTTCCGCCAAAGAAGATCCCAGAGCCGCGGGAGAATCCCGAAACGGGCGCCCCATACCCACCGTCAGTGCCATCCGACAAGGCCGAAACCACCACAATCAAGACCACCACGATCACAATGAAAGCAATCACTGCTCCCGAAAGCTCGGTGCCGCCGCTTTTCGCAGCGTTCGGTGTGTCGGCGCCAGCCGATTTGAGCGGCAGCCCAAAGGCTTGCGCAATCAGGCCCCAGGCCATGGGCTTGGCTGAGGAATAGCGCACCTCGCCGGGCGATTCCTCACGCGAGAGTGTGAAGCGCCCCACCACATAGTCCGACGAGCGGGTCTCTTCGCCCACCGAACATTGCCAATAGACCTCGCCCAAGACGTACTCCACGCGCACGCGGTTGTTGTATTTTTGGCGATAATTGCGGCCTTCCCAGTTGAGCTCACGTGGGCTACCGGAATGATCAATGTCCGCCGAATTCACGGGTGAGATCCAGGCCCAACCCGTTTCCGGATCTTTCACGAGCCAGCGAAAACCGACGCCCGGAGCAAACAACAAGTATTCCTCCCAGCTGTAAGGCTCACCTTCGAATTCCGTCGCGCGTCGCAGATAAGCTGCGCAGATGTACGGGACGCCTTCGAAGCTGCCTTGCGAGCCCACGGCAATATCAGGCTTTTGCGCCGCAGCTTCTTGAGTCGCGACCACCTTTTGGGTGGTGATGTCGGAAAGGGCGCCGCAGTACGGGCAGCCCAGCCGTTGCGCTCGCTCACCGCTCAGCTTGGGAACATCACCCCCACAATTAGGACAACGGATGCTGGTGGTTTTGATCTTCTGGACGCTGCGCGGACCTGCAGCGGTTACCTGAAGCTCGGTCTCGGTCAGCGTGATACCAACGAAGGCCTCAGGCGCGCCTTGTTCGGGACCGTAGTCTAATGTCGCAAAGCGGTTCTGGGGGCCGGAGAGATCGGCATAGAAGCGAACGCTGCCGGGTAGCGTTTTCTCAGGTAGTTCGCCCTCCGCCGAGACAATGGTGGCGCTCTTCAGTTCATTCACGCGGAAGCGCCCCGCCGCGCCGAGATCAACGTCTTGGTCGAGCGTGAGCTGCGCGAAGGTTGGCCCACGCACATCGGGCGCCAAATAGGTGAGCTGCCACTGACCCTCCGCGTAAGCGAGCCAGCCCCACTCGGCGCCCTGATTCAACGAGAGATAATACTCATCCCAAGGCCCGAGGCCGTGATCGAGTTGAACGCGCCCCATGATCTTGAAGGGGCGTCGCGCGAGCGTGCCTTCGTCGCCCACGGCAACCAGCGATGGCGTATTCGCAAGCGCAGCTACCTTGCCCAGGTGCTCAAGTCCGCGATCGGTGCGGACGACCGTGAAGTTGCAGAATTCGCACACCTTCGCCAATGAGGCACCGAGCGCGAATTCGATGGGTGCCCCGCAATTCGGGCAGCTACCTTGTGCAATCGCCATCCAGCTCAGCCTAGTTGCGATCGAACGCGTCGTTCACTAGCGATTTGAGCTCGTCATGTTGGGAGCTTTTCGGTTTCCGTGCCGGTGGGCGCGGTGATTTGCTTTTTTCACCCAACAAAAACGGTGATTCTTCGCTGGCAGTCTTGGGGGCGAGCCATCGTCCGAGCCAGCTACGCCGCGGTTCAAGCCGGAAATTCCCGAGTGCTACGAGTTCGGGACTGTGTTTGAGGTTTGCGACCAGCGCGGGATTCGACCGGACCAACAGCCATGCTTCGTCGAAAGCCTCCCTCTGCGTCACGGGCAAGAGGCGATGCACGACCTTGGCGGGCGATGCCGAAATGGCGCCAAACAGCGCGGTCGCGAGTGCTAGCTCGGACGGCCCAAGGCTTGTGACCTGCGAGATGCGCGGGCCACCACAGCCTTTGGCGTAGATATGGGAGCCGAGAAGCAGAAGCGGCCCCATGCCAAGCTGGACGGCCACGAGCTCGCTCGTGATGTCGAGCGGCTCTTCAATCGGCGTTCCAGGTTCGTGCGTTTCCAAGAGGAAAATTAAGCCGAGCGCACGCGCTAACTCCGCCGTCAAGGCAACAGGGTGGAGTAATTCGGCCACCGCGACATTGAGCTGCCAGCTCTCGCCTTGATCCACCACGCGTTGAAAGCTGGCACTCACCGCAGCTGGACCACAGCCCCCAGAACCACATTGGCCTGCGGCGTCGTCGCCGTCCAGATCAGGGGCGAGCAGAGCGAGCTGGATCGGCATGTCCTTGACCCCCGCATGCTGCTGCAAGCGCGAGAGCAAGCGTTGAACGCTCTCCGCATCGCCCACGTAGGTATCTGGAAAGAACTCAGCGTTCGGAAGAATCATCGCACGCTGGCCCAACTCCCGGCTCAGGCGCGAGCGCACGTTCGCGAGGCGTTCGATGAGTTCTCTCTCGGCGGGATCTCCTGCTGACTCCATCCAAGAAGCATAGCCGATGCGGCCTAATCTTGCCCCCTCCGGGCGCGCTCCATCTCCGCAAGCCGGCCAATAACGCCTTCCGCAACAATATCTATCACTCGCCGCAGCAGCGTGTCGCGGGATTTGAGCTCGCCCCCGAATGAGATTTCGCTTCTCGCGCGCTTGCCCTTCGGAAGCTGACCCGTGGCACGACAGCTCACGCGCAGCAGGTTGCCCTGGCGTTCGGCGCCGAGCAGTTCCACCGTGAATCTGTATTCAATTTTGTGTCCCCGCCCCACGCCCCAGTCCATACGGCGAGCATGGCGAGCGAGCGAGCTCCGCAGGTGGCGCTCAAGCACCGGAGCATCGGGCAGATCTTGCGGAAACGAGAGTTGCGTGAGGAGAACGCGCGGGCGGCCTTCCATCTGAACGGATTCTTCGAGGACGGGAGGGGCTTCAGCTTTGGCCCCGAATGAGCCGAGGCACACCGAGGCCGCGATCGTCACAGCGAACAGACTGGGCTTCATGAAATGCAGCTAGTGGCGAAGCGTGCGTTGGGCCAACAAAACGGCAGCGGTGAAGCGCGGCAGCGGCCCCTTCTTGTTCGTTGGGGGATAGTAAGCATGCTTACTATCTTGTTTTCGACATTGAGATAGAGGTCACGGGCAAGTTTGGGAGCACTTGCTCGGTCGAGGAGGTTTGTCTGGTCTACCGCGTGTCGGTGCCGCCAATCCCGTAAGGTAGCTCGGGCTAGCAAGGCCACGTGTTGCGCGATATTCGGAGAGCCATGCCCAGTTCTGAAGCAAGGATTTATTTGGATGCCCCCGCTGAACGCTGGCTCGATGCCTTCCCGTTGGGGAACGGCCGTATGGGAGCGATGGTGTTCGGCGGCACGGCGTCGGAGCGCATTGCGCTCAATCACGAGAATCTGTGGCGCGGCAAGTTAAAATATCCGGAAATCCCCGAAGCGCACGTGCACTTGCCGGCGATCCGTGCGGCATTTCTGGCCGGCGACATAGCTTTGGGAAGTGAACTCGCCAATCGAACTCTGGGCGGGCCGGTGTACTCTCCGAATGAACTCACCCACGTTCAGCCGTATCAGCCGTTCGGAGATCTGGGGCTCAGCTTGGAGATTGAAGGAACAATCACAGACTATCGGCGCGAGTTGGATCTCGATTCTGCGGTTGCGAGCGTCGTGTTCAATTGCGGCACGCAGCGGATTGAGCGGCGCGTGTATGTGAGTGGTCCCGATCAGATCTTAGTGGTGGAGTTAATCTGCGAGGAACAGGTAGCGGGCAGTTTTGAGCTCTCGCGCATTTTGGATCCTGATGTTTCGCTCACAGCGTGGACCCAAGGTGCAAGCTTTGGCTTCAACGCCGAGCTTGCGGAGGGCATACGATTCTCGGCTCGTGCTGAGCTGACGCTCGATCAAGGACACATTGCGGCGTCTGCGCCTGGAAGTGTTCGTTTCTTAGGAGCCAATCGAGTGCTTCTGCGCCTCGCGCTCGCGACTGACTACAACGGTGAAGTCCCGGAGAGAGCCTGTGCTGAGCAATTATCGAGGGCTCGCGCTCAGCCTGAAACGCTGCTGAAAGAGCACTTGGCTGAGCATCGTGCACTCTACCGTCGCGTCCAGTTCGAGCTTGCCGGAAGTGTGCCCAACCTACCCACTGATCGGCGCCTCGAGCGTTTGCGGGCTGGTGGCGAGGATCCCCAGCTCTTCGCACTCTATTTCAACTATGGCCGCTATCTTCTGATCGCTTCTTCACGCAACTGCGATCAGCCCGCGAATCTGCAGGGGATCTGGAATGAACATTTGCGACCCACCTGGGACTGTGATTTCCACGCCGACATCAACCTGCAGATGAATTATTGGCCAGCTGACGTGTGTGCGCTGCCGGAATGCGGAGATGTGTTGTTTCGTTTTCTCGAACGGCATCGGGAACGCTCGCGCACCGCAGCCCAACGCTATTTCAACTGCCGTGGGCTCTTTTTTCAAACTGGTGATATCTGGAAGATGAATTGGATGTCGGCGCAGGGCTGGGATGTTTGGACGGGCGGTGCCGCATGGTTCGCGCAGCACTTCTTTTGGCGCTGGCAAGCGACAGAAGATGTGGTGTTTTTGCGCGACCATGCCTATCCGTTCATCCAAGAGGTGGCAGAGTTTTATGAGGATTTTCTGGTCGAGGTTGATACCGGCCATTGGGTAACGATTCCGTCTCAATCGCCGGAGAATAAGTTCATTGGAGGGGCCAAGCCGGTGAGCCTGTGCGTTGGGGCAACGCTCGATTATTTGTTGGTGCGCGAGGTGTTGGGCAATGCACTGGAAGCGAGCCGGATCTTGGGAGTGGATGAGGAAAAGAGAGCAAAATGGGAAGAAATTCTCACTCGAATTCCCGATTTTCAGATCGGACGCCACGGGCAGCTACAGGAGTGGCAGGAAGATTACGAGGAGCAAGAGCCGGGGCATCGGCACCTTTCGCATTTGTACGGTGTACATCCAGGTAATTTGATGACTCCCAATCGGCACCCCGCGTTCTTTCAAGCGGCACGCGTCTCGCTTGAGCGGCGCATGGCAGCAGGGGGCGGGCACACCGGGTGGAGCCGTGCGGCTGTGTGTTGCTTCTGGGCACGTTTCGGCGAAGCAGAAAAGGCCTATGAGCACCTGGCACATCTGCTCACCGACTACAACACCAAGAGCCTCCTCGATACGCATCCCATGCCCGGCGGCGATGTCTTCCAAATCGATGGCAACTTCGGTGGCACCGCTGCCATGGCCGAGTTGCTCCTGCAATATCACGACGGCTGCGTTGCCCTGCTGCCGTGTCTCCCAAAGGCTTGGCCTGCGGGGAGTATTCGGGGTTTGAGAGCCTGGGGTGGTTTCGAAGTGGACATCGAGTGGAAAGAAGGCCGCTTGCTGCACGCCACGATTCACGCCCATGTGCGCGAAAGTTTGAGCCTTCGGCTTCCGGAAGGAGATTGGGAGGTAATCTGTGGGGATAAGCAGACGCGCGTGTCTGGCGCTACGGTCATGGAATTTTCGGTGTCGCTTCGCGGACGCCTGGAGATCCGGCCAGTGAGCATTTGAGGGCTCCTGCAGGGTTTTTGGCCGCTCTTTCGACGCGTCTAGCCACCGTCGAAGCGCCCCCGTAACGTCGGCCTTACAGCATGCGCACACAAAGCCCAGAAACCCCGCCGGACACTGACGTCGATATCGTGGTGATCGGAGCGGGTGTGAACGGAGCGGGCGTGGCACGCGATGCCGCGCTGCGTGGTTTGCGCGTGGCACTCTTTGAGCGAAACGATATTGGTTTTGGTGCGAGCGGCAATTCGAGCGGGATGATTCACGGGGGCCCCCGCTACCTGAGCCACAACCCGGATGTGACCCGCAGCTCGTGCCTGGATTCCGGCCATATCCAAAGAATCGCACCGCACCTCTTATTTCGGATCCCGTTCTTAGTGCCGATGTACGGAAAGCGCGGTCTACTTTCCAAGCTAACGCTCACGGCCTACGACGCCTTCTTCGATCTGTACGATGATTACCAACCGCTGAAACACGGAAAGCCCCACGCTCGCCTCACGGCAGCTGAGCTGGCCACACTTGAGCCCGGCCTCGCTGAAACTCAGGGTGGCGTGACCTTCGACGAATGGGGTATCGATGGCGTGCGTTTGTGCTCCGCCAACGTGACAGATGCTGTGGAGCGTGGTGCGAAATTCTTCAATCACACGACGGTGACGGAAATCCTGCGAGGGGACCAAGGCCGGGCCACGGGCGTCCGCTATCGCAATGCGATCACAGCGGAAACGGGTCGAATTTCCGCCCGGGTCGTGGTCAACGCCACCGGCGCGTGGGCTCCGGTCACGGCGGCGTTGGGCAAGCTCCAGGCCTCGAGCACCCCGATCCGACCGGGCAAAGGCATTCACGTCTTCTTGGATCGGCGGCTCACCAACTACGCGATCGTTTGCAACGCGATCGATGGGCGTCAAGTGTTCCTGATGCCCTGGCAAAACATGAGCGTGCTCGGCACCACGGATGATGATTTTTACGGTGATCCGGACGACATTTTGGCGACGCACGATGAAGTGCGTTACTTGTTTCAAGCCATTTGCCGCGTTTTCCCGAGCATTGCCCAAGCGCGAGCGATCGGCACGTGGGGTGGGGTGCGGCCAACGCTCCACGCTTGGGGGCCCACTGAAGATGAGCTTTCGCGCGAGCACGAGATCGTGGATCATACCGACGCAGGCGCAGCGGGCCTCTACTCGATGATCGGCGGAAAGCTCGCCAGCTATCGCCTGTTCGCGGCCGAGATGGTCGACGAAATTTGTCGGGGTTTTGGCAGATCCGAGGCCTGCACCAGCCACACGACTGCCTTGCCGGGAGGCAGCGAATCGGTCGATCCCATGGCGCTCGTGATTGAAGGCGGCATGGAGGCGGTCACGGCAACACGCCTAGAATATCGACACGGCGACCGCAGTCGCCGCGTGCTCGAACGCATGCAGCGCAATTCAAGAGAATCTGCGGTGGTCTGTCCGTGTGAGCCCGTCACAGAAGCGGAGATCCGCTATGTGGTGGAGCACGAGTGGGCCGTCAATGTTGAAGATGTATCGCGGCGCACACGGCTCGGCGTGGGCGCGTGCGGAGGGATGCGCTGTGCCCTCGCCTGCGGGCGCATTGTGGCGCAAGCGACTCAACAAGCGCCGAGTGTCGGAACCCACATGGGCCTCACATTCTTGAGGGCAGCGGCGCGGCGACGATTGCCCACGCTCGGGCCCCAGCAGGCTCGTCAAGAGGCGTTTGCTTTGGCTTGCCTGGCGAGCGAATTGGGGCATCCATGACGCTTGGGCGTGTCTTGCTGGTCGGTGGCGGAGTGGCCGGCGTAGCGGCAGCTTGGGCTCTCGTGAAACGCGGCGTTCAGGTAACGTTACTCGAAGACCGTGCTGGCTCAAGTGAATTTGCCTCTGGAATGGTGTACGGGGCTCCCGAAGCGCTCGTTCCTGTGGTTCACAGTTTCGTTCAGCAGTTGGGTTTGTGGCGGGCCTGGAAGGGGGAATGGAACGTGACCTCCCAGGGCCAGATCGGGCGCAGCCTCGCCGCGGATCGGGCGCTATTGGATCTGTCTGCGCTCGCAGGCAAGACCATCGGTGTTGCCGATCTCGGACGAGACGATTGGGACGGAGAATTGATCGCGGGCGTGCTGAATGAGCAAGAGTGGGCCGTGCAAACGCACACGCGATTTGTGGCGGTGGCCATCAGCGGATTGAAATCCAACGCCGAACGTCGCATTCCCGCGGCAGATTTTGCAGCGTTGCACGACGAGCCTGAACGAGCGGAGTGGCTCGCAGCGCGACTTGCAGAGCACGAGAAGGGCGACGCCTGGCTCTTGGGGCCGTGGTTAGGGCTCGCAGAAGATGTGGCGGTGGGCTTGAGTTCTCGGCTTCAAGTTCCCGTGGGAGAGTCGGCGTCGCGCCCTGGGGGCGCTGCCGGCGTGCGCTGGTCACAAGCACGCACTCGATTGTTTACCCAGCTGGGCATCGTTCCCGAGCTGGGCCGGTTAAGTGAGGTGAGTGTCGTGGAAGGCGGGGTTGAGCTCAGCGTCAGGCGCCGCGACGGACAAGACGCTGTCATGCGTGCTGATGCCGTCATTCTGGCAACTGGGGGCGTGGCGGCAGGCGGCATCGTCCTCACAGGTTCTCTGGCCGCCCCGAGCACACTGGGTCTGGAGCTCGGTTATCGTGCCCCGCTCTTCCTGGAGCTCGATGGCGAATTGCTGGCCGCTCCGGATTCACGTTTCCCAGCTTCCTTCCAATCAGAACTTGGCGGGCTCGAACGGGTGGGGGTGAACCCCGCGCGGTTTTCGAGCCAGCTGCAGGGAAGATTGGCGGTTGCGGGCGATATGATGGTTGGCGCTAGGTGTACGATTGGGGCCTCGGTGGCTTCAGGAATGCTGGCGGCTGAATCACTCCTGAATGGCATCTGAGGCGGTCGAAAGTCCGCAACCGTGGCACATTCCGGACGAGGGGGCCGCATGCTACCCTCTTCCACCAGGAGCGCTTATGAGCCAACCCGAGCCCGTGCACCCCAAGTTTCCGCCCGGACAGAACGAGCTGCCATCTGGCGATGGTGAACCGATGGAGACACCGATCCATCGTTTACAGATGAACGTGCTCATCGACTCGCTGGAGCAGGCGTGGTCCGATCGAACGGATTTTTATGTGGGCGGCAACATGTTCGTTTACTTCAGCGATCTGCAACTCAAGCATAACGAGTTCCGTGGGCCAGATGTGTTTGTGGCCATGAATACCGAGCGTAAGCCACGTAAGAGCTGGGTCGCCTGGGAGGAAGGTCAGTTGCCCGATCTGGTGATCGAGCTGGCGTCCCAAAGCACTCGCGAATTTGATCGCACCGAGAAGAAGCGCATCTACGCGAAAACCTGGCGATTACCTGAATACTTTCTGTTTGATCCGGACACCGGTGAAGTCGAGGCGTGGCGCCTCGACCCGGCGCGCCGTGAGTACTTGCCGATCCTCCCGGATGAGAACGGAGACTATCCAGCAGCAACCGTCGGACTCAAGTTAGGTCGGCGCATAACCCGTGCTTCACTCTACGAAGGAAACTTGCTGAGATGGATCGAGCACGATGGCAAGGTGCTTCCTACAGGGCGAGAGTTGGCAGAGGAGCAGCACGCGCGAGCCGAAGAGCAGCACGCGCGAGCCGAAGAGCAGCACGCGCGAGCCGAAGAGCAGCACGCGCGAGCGGAAGAACAGCGCGCGCGAGCGGAAGAACAGCGCGCGCGAGCGGAGCTGGCGGAAGCGAGAGTTCGTGAGCTTGAGGCCAAATTGGGGCAGCGAACCAGTTCGTAAGTGAGAGTGTCAGAATTTCTGTGTAACTTGACTTAGGCGGGCAGACGACCTTCGAAGAAAATGTCGAGTTGAGTGAGGACGCGATACCAAGTCTTGTCGGCCTTCCATTTGAGCTTGGCGTTGCGAATGGCAAGGAAGAAGA
>JBBRRP010000003.1:0-100770 GCA_038246305.1 Polyangiales bacterium
CCAAACCGTCGCCGAAGAGGGCCGCTCCAGAGCGTTGCTCGCCGCAGGAGAATTGAGCCAAGATGCCTCGCAGATTTTGCAAGCACTCGCAGGGTTTGAACGTGCTTTGGCCGCCCAGGAAGGAGCGACGCCAACCTCAAGTCTGAAGCTCCGCGTTCTGGTGTGCCGGGCTGCCGTGAGCGCAGTCCGATTGTCTGTCAAAGTCGGACCTCCAGCGCGGGAAGCCTGCGAGCGCGCATACGAGTCCCACCACTCGTCGGACGCCGATTGCTCAACTGAACCAGAAGCACTGATGAACGCTGACCTTGGCGAGCTTATTTTACGGGATGCCAGTTCACGCGGAGATTTGGACGTGCTGACGAAAGCGCCGGCACGCTTACGCTGTGCGCGGACATTCCCCCAATTTTCGCCGGCACGCCGCCAAACCATCACGTTGAACCTCGCGCAGAGCCTGCAGGAGCTCGGAGTGAAACAAGAAAAAGCATCTGACCTCCGTGAAGCTGCTGCGCTTCTTCGCGCATTGCTCCAAAATGTTGATTCACAGCATCAGCGCGAACACCACGAAACATTGGGACTCATCCTGGCATTCTTAGGCAGGATTGAACCCACCGCGCTCACTCTCAACGAAGCGTTGCACGAGCTAGACCTCGCCCTCTCTTCCGGTCAACAAGCGCCCACCGAAGTACGTCTGGCACGCTCCCAGGCAACGCTGGCTCTCGCCACCCTCTCGTCAGATAGCCGCCTGAAAGAGCGTGGCACGGCCGAACTCCAAGCACTCTCCGCAGAGCTGAGCTTTGGCGCCCAACCGAAGCTTTGGCTTGAGGCCTCCATTCTGCGCAGCTTCCTCATCTGGCAAGCCAAGGAGAGCACTCCTTCTGAACTCAAAGCAGCCATCGACCTTTCTAGCCTGAGTGAGCAACGAGCCAGCGCGCTATTCCCTGAGCAAGCGCATGCAGCCCACTTGCTCTCCACACTGCTCGGTTTGCGCTACGCTTCACTCTCCAAGGAGAAGCAGGCTCTTTGCCCGAAACTCGTTGAGGGACACGCTCTCCTCGCCTCTTTGGCAGAGCCCTCCGTGAGCTTGTGGCCAAACCCACGCCCTTCGGACCTTGCCCAAGCTCTCAACGTTCTAGAATCCGAGCCGAAACTAGCAAAAATTTGTAAAAACTCAGCCCTGAGCCAAACGCTCAACCCGAGTCGCAGCGCGAAAACGCGTTGAGCATTGTTCCAGCCGCCCACCATCACTATGCTGCGCGCCGTCGTCGTTCTGACGGAAAGGAATCAGCGTGCCCAAGTTTGATTGGAATTTAGAGCCTGCGCTCTTAAAAATCGGTAGCTGGGAGCTCCGATACTACAGCCTGCTCTTCGTCGTGGTGTTCTTGGGGGGCTACGCGCTGCTCAATTGGCAAATTCGGCGGGGTGGCGGGGATGAAGAAGATGCCGGAGATTTTATCATCTACGGCGTGTTGGGTGTGTTGGTGGGCGCCCGCCTGGGTCACGTGCTCTTCTACGATCTCGATCAGGCGCTGGATGATCCGTTGTGGGTTTTCAAGATCTGGACCGGCGGGCTTTCGAGCCATGGGGCTACCTTGGGCCTGGCGACCGCGATGTATCTGTTCACGAAGCGGCGCGGGATTTCGTACTTGGAGGGATGTGATCGCTTTGCCTTCTCGGGCGCGCTCGGATCCGCGTTGGTGCGACTGGGAAATTTCTTTAATTCTGAGATTGTGGGTCGACCCACCGATCAGACTTGGGGTGTGCGCTTTCTCCGTTACGATCGCGGTCAAAGCCTCATCCAATATCGACATCCAAGTCAGCTCTATGAGTTTGTGATGGGGCTTGCGATCTTGGGCGTGCTTTACCTGGCTGATAAGAAGCTTGGCGAGGAAAAGCGCCCGCGTGGCGCGATGATCTCGCTGTACTTTGCGCTGTATTTCTCGGGCCGCTTCTTGGTTGAATTCGTCAAAGAGTACCAGCCGGGCGAAGTGCAGCGAATGCTGACGATGGGCCAAATGCTGAGCATCCCCGGTATTCTGCTGGGTCTTTACGGGCTCGTTTGGAGTTTCAAGAAGCGCATTCCGGCAGGTTGGGTGTCCAGCTTTGCGGATGAATCCGACGAGGATGAGTCCGAAGAAGGTGGCGAGGAAGCGCGCTCCGACGACGACGATGAACGGGCCGAAGCCAACGGAGATCCTGATATCGATGCAGAGTTTGGCCCGAAGGGGAGCAACTCCCGCAAAGCTTGAGTTAAGAACTCAGCACATCAGCGATGCTGTAGAGACCCGCTGACTTCTGGCGAAGGAAGCGGGCGCTGCTGATCGCGCCATGTGCGAAAAGATCGCGGCTGGATGCGCGGTGAGTGAGCTCTAGACGCTCGCCTTGTCCGAGTAGGTGGACGGTATGATCTCCAATCACATCCCCGCCCCGAATCGCTAAAATGGCGACCTCGTCCTCCGTTCTCCGCCCGACTTCGCCCTCGCGCCCCGACAAAAAACGCGAATCTTGACGCACTTGCTTCACGGCGTCTGCCAACCTGAGCGCCGTTCCGCTAGGCGAATCCAACTTACGTCGATGGTGCGCTTCGACGATCTCCACATCATAACCCGGGCCCAGGCGCCGCAGAGCTTGCTGCACCACCTCCGCCAAAACCTGAATGCCCAAGCTCATGTTCGCTGCCCACAGCACAGCCACCGACTCTGCTGCCTTGTCGAGCGCATGACGCCCAGCTGCGTCGAGGTTCGTTGTGCCGCTGACAATCCCAACCTTCTGCCGTGCCGCCAACGCGAACAGGCCGGGCATGGCGGATGCCGTTGAAAAATCAATGAGTACGTCGGCACCGAGCAGGCCAGCGCCCAGATCGGAAGAAGCTAAAACTCCGATCGGACCGATGCCAGCGAGCTCGCCAATATCACGGCCCTCCGCAGGATCCACACTTGAGCACACGGCTCCAACAATCTGAATATCACCTGCGGCGTGCGCCAGACGCGCCACACTCAACCCCATTTTTCCTGTCGCACCGTGGATCGCGAGCTTCATCCGGCCTCATACGCACTGAGCGTGGCCTGCAAACGCTGGCAGCATTCTGGGCTTGCTTCCACCAGCGGCGAACGCACGTACGGCCCCATGAGCCCCTTCTGTGCCAACGCGGCTTTGATCGGTTGCGGATTCGGCTCGCAAAAAAGAGCCCGATATACCGGCATCAACAAGCGATGCTTGCGCAACGCCTCGGCGAAACGGCAGGCTTCCATGTCTTCCACAACGGCCATGACCTGGCGCGGATAGAGGTTGCTCGCCACGCTGATCACACCCCGTGCACCCACACTCATGAGAGGAACCGTGAGCGGATCATCTCCACACAAAAGCGAAATCTGAGGCGGCAGCTGAGGGATCACATCCTGGCTATACGAGAGCGCGCCCGTGGCATCTTTGATCGCAATAATCTGTGGGCAAACCTCCAACATGCGCCGCGTTGTCTCGGGCTCCAAGCTGACCGCAGAACGATGTGGAATGTTGTACAGCACGATCGGCACTGAAATCGCCTTGCCAATCAACTCCACATGCTTGAGGAGGCCGGCCTGCGAAGGCCGATTGTAATACGGCATCACGATCATCACGGCATCAGCACCGGCGTCCACCGCGCGCTTCGAGAGGTGAATGCTATCGTGAGTCGAGTTGTTTCCCGTGCCAGCCAGAATAAATGTCCGTCCCTTGGCATGCTTCACCGTGAAACGAATGATCTCAAGCTGTTCATCTTCGGTTAACGTCGGTGTCTCGCCCGTGGTGCCACACGGCACAACCCCCGCCACCTTGGCTTCCAGTTGAGACACCAGCAGCTTCTCAAAGCCACCCCAATCGATCTTATCAACATCCGCCAAAAACGGAGTCACGAGCGCCGTCAACACGCCAGAAAGGGGCCTTTGAGTCATGGGGGCCTGTTTTTGGCTTGTTCAGGGACTGAACGCCAGACTTTACATTCCCTCATGACGTCCGGAAGGGGTAGGTCCCTAACGCCGCCGCACACATGTGCCAAAATCTGGCACACCGGTGGCACGCACAGCTGGCAGTTCCTGATATATTTCAGCAGTTTATCGCTGGCACAGAACTTGAACTAAAGGTTTCTTTGGAGGACAGTCATGGCTCAGATCACGCAGACATCGCAGAGGCGCAGAGTCCGGTTAGCTCAGTGGTTGAGTGGAGTAGGGTGGATCCTCTGTGCCTGCTCGGGAGGTGGCACTTTCAGCCCTTCGACATCAGGCAGGCCCGAACAGCCCCAAGGCTCCAGCGTTCAAGTCGATCCTTCATCGATTGTCGCGTCACGGGAGGGGAGTGATTGGGTCGTTAACCTGGGAATCACCGGGCTCACCACTTCGCGCGGGGAGCTAGCGCTTCGCGTCGAGCTGGTCGATGGCAGCCAGGTTTTCAGTGAAGCACGAGTGAGCTACAACATCGCCACCGGTGAGAGCGCACCGCTCAGCGTGCATCTGAACTTGCCGGCAGCTAGCGCGCCCGAGGACCTCGCCACCTGGAACCTTCGGATCACGTCCCCACAAGATGCCGCGCTGAATGTTGTGCGAAGCCTACTTTACCTGGCAGAACCGCAACAAGTGCGCTTAGACGGCCCGAGTTCACTCAGTGCCGGCAAGAGGGCAGCTTATCGCTTGACGCTCGAGAATCCGCTCACGCGCGCGCCCATTGCCAATCAACCTGTTGAGCTGCAATTAGTTCCAGAGGGTGCAACGGCACCTGCACAATCGTTGAAAGCCACAACCAACGCCCTTGGGGTTGCCGAAGTGCAAGTCGAAGGCCCCACGCAGGGTAACTACACTGTGCAAGCCGTAGTGCCCGCTGCCACCACTCCCGTGGAGCTGACGGAGCCCGTCGTCGTGCATTCGGCCAGTGGGAAGGTCCTTTTGACCACTGACAAGCCGATTTATAAGCCTGGGCAGACCATCCATGTCCGGGCATTAGCGCTGAAGAGCAGCGAGAACACGCCGCTGTCGGGCGCTGACGCGGTGATCGAAATTGAAGATGGAAAAGGCAATAAGATCAGCAAAAAGTCGCTCAAGAGTGACGCATTTGGCGTTGTCTCCACGGCATTCACCATCGGCTCCATCGTCAACGAGGGAACCTTCAAGATCCGAACTTCGGTGGGCGATATCGTTTCCGAAAAGACGGTCGAAGTTGGCCAGTATGCACTGCCGAAATTCGATGTGAGTCTACAAACAGACAAGACGTGGTATTTGCCGGGCGAAAGCCTCCAGGGTGTCGTCGACGCGCGCTATTTCTTCGGAAAGAAGGTCGCCGGAGGCAGCATCGACATCGAAGCTTCCGCTTTGGACATCGGCTTAAATGCCTTCGCGCATGTGATGGGCACGACCGATGCTGAGGGTAAGTACACCTTTTCGATCACTCTCCCCGATGCGCTGGTGGGTCTGCCCCTCGAACAGGGGATGGCATTGATCAATCTGAAAGTGACCGCCAAGGACACCGCCGCCCAGGAAGTCGTAAAGGCCCAGGTCGTGCAAGTGGCCCCGCGACCACTGCGCGTTTCGATCGTGCCGGAGGCGGGAGAGTTAGTTTCAGGAGTAGATAACCGATTAACGGCATTCGTCACCGATCCGCTCGGAGCACCGATTGTTGGGGCCACGATTTCCCTGAGTTCAGGTGCCGGTCCCAACCAAATGCTTTCGGCGACCACCACCAAGGAGGGCTACGCAACGCTCACCTTGCCTGCAGGCATCGTTGCAACCGACTGGATCGCCACCGTCACCGCGCTCGGCAAGAGCGTGAACGAAAACTTTTCGTACAAAGTGCAGGCGGGCTCGGCGAGCGTGCTGGTGCGCACGAACAAGAGCGTTTACGAGGTCGGCGAGTCTGCCACGATCGATGTCCTCACCACCGACAAATCTGGCCACGTATTTTTGGACCTGATCCACGACGGCCAGCAAGTCGATGTGCGTACCCTGGATCAAAAGGCGGGTCAGGCCACCACCACCTTCACGTTGGACCAAGCACTCACAGGTTCAAGTCGCGTCGAGGCCTACGTGGTCGACTCCGCTGGCAATATTATCCGCGCTGGCCGCACGATCTTCACCCGCAATGCCAGCAATCTCTCGATAGATCTTGCTACCGACAAGCCAATTTATGCCCCCGGCGAGCCAGCACAGCTCACCTTCTCAGTGAAGGATGAGACCGGAACCCCCACAGTCGCAGCGCTCGGAGTGCAAGTGGTGGATCAGGCGGTCTTTGCCCTCGTGGATGCGCAGCCCGGCCTGCTCAAGAGCTTCTTTGAAATAGAGGGATCTTTCGCGACACCCTCGTATGAGCTCCGCGCCCCCATGGGTTCTTTCGATGACATCTTCTTTGCTGATAAATCTAAGGCTCCCGTCGAAGAAGAGGCCGCGCATCAGGCCAAAGCCGAGGCAGTTTTGGCCGCGTTAAAGTATGCCCCCACAGGTCTACATCTCCAAAGCTGGGCTCGGGTGGTGACCGCGAGCAATCAGAAGCTGGCGCCATTTTATGCGAGCGAGAAGGCGCGGTTAATTCGGGAGGTTCAGCGTCTGCTGCCACAAGCAAAAGCCGCCGTCGAACGTCGTGGTTGTGCGCCTCAGTCTTATTATTGCCCAAACCTTGGGATTTCGTACGAACAGGCGCTGTCCCAAGAGCTGAATCGAGAGGTCACTTGGTTCGACTTTTGGGGTAACGGCTACGTGGGCGGCACTGGGGGCTCACTGCTGGACCTCACCACCTTGGGTCCCGACGAAACCAAAGGCACCGGAGATGATCACAGCCTGAGCATTGGGCTCTACGAAGTAGATCCGAGCCTGGACGCGGCGCGCGGTGGCCCCCCGACAGCTGCCCCAGGAGTTCCGGTGGTCGATTTCGAAGGCCAGAATGCCGCAGGTGCAACGGGGGGCTCATCGAGCGCACCTCCGATGGATAACGGCTCCGAGCCCCGAGTCCGCAGCAACTTCCCCGAGACGCTGTATGTGAATCCTAGCGTGATCACCGACGCTTCCGGAAAAGCCACGCTGAACGTGGACATGGCCGACAGCATCACCGAGTGGCGCGTTTCGAGTATGGCGAACTCTGCGAACGGCAAGCTTGGAAGCGCGGTTCATGGCATCACCGTATTTCAAGACTTCTTCGTCGATGTGAACTTCCCTGCCACATTGACGCGCGGTGACGAAGTCACGTTTCCCATCGCAGTTTACAATTACCTCACGACGCCTCAAACGGTGCATCTGCAAATCGAACCGGGTGACTGGTTCACACCTCTGGCAGCCACAACGCTTGATGTCGCGCTTGCACCAGGCGAGGTGAAGGGCGCAAGCTTTCCCGTGCGCGTCAACAAGGTGGGCCTCCAAACGCTGACGGTGAAGGGCCTCGGAGCGACGAAGAGCGACGCGGCAGCGCGCATCGTTCGAGTCATTCCCGATGGAAAAGCCTTTCCGCTCGCACAATCTGGCAACGTCGACACGGCGATCACGCGGACGGTCACCTTCAGCGCAAACGCGGTGGCGGGTTCCCAGCAACTCTATCTCAACGTATTCCCGACCTTTCTGTCCCAAGCCGTTCAAGGCATGGACAGCATCTTGAGGATGCCGGGCGGATGTTTTGAGCAAACCACGTCGAGTGCTTGGCCCAACGTGCTGGTGACCGACTACATGCAGAAGACGAAACAGATCACGCCAGACGTACTGATCAAAGCCGAGTCCTTCATGTCGGCAGGTTATCAGCGTTTGCTCACCTTCGAGCATCCGGGGGGCGGCTACTCTTGGTTCGGCACTCAGGACCAAGCGCCATTCTTGTCGGTCACCGCGTTTGGGCTGATGGAGTTTTCTGACATGAGCCAGGTCCACGACGTGGATGCGAACATGGTGACCCGCACCCGAACTTGGCTACTTGGGCAACAACAGGCGGATGGCTCGTGGATCGGCGATAGGAGCGAATTTTTCAGCTTTCACACGAGTGCCCTGCGCAACACTGCCTTCGTGCTGTGGGCCCTCGCAGAAAATGGCTACTCGGGACCGGAAACTGTGCGAGGTCTCGACTATGTCAGGGCACAACTGACGCCCCAAGAATCCGATCCTTACACGCTCGCATTGATCGCCAACGCTGCCGCTGTGCTCGAACCCACGGGCAGCTTGGCAACGCAGGTTTTTGACAAGCTTCTGACCCTCATGAAAACCGATGCCAGCGATGCGGCCAAGGTCAATTGGGACAGCGGCGGAACACAAACCAACTTTTACGGTCAGGGTCAGGATGCCACCGTCGCCACCACCGCGCTCGCGACACATGCTCTGATCGTTAGCGGGGGTCACAGCGACATCGTCACCAAAGCCCTCAATTATCTCACCGGCGCGCGCGACCCGAACGGGAACTTCGGCTCCACCCAAGCCACGATCTGGACCCTCCGCACGTTGCTCCTCGCGGCGAGCAAGGGCACGGAATCGGCACTTGGGACCTTAACGGTATCGGTTGACGGCGCGCCCGCAACGACGGTCGCTCTCACCGCTGCGCAGTCAGACGTGATGACCACCGTGGATCTCGGCGCTCACGCCACGCCAGGTCAGCACACGGTGCAGCTGTCGTTCGCTGGTACGGGCAAGCCTGCGTACAACTTAGTGAGCAACGAAAACCTCCCGTTCAGCGTCATTCCAACACCGCCAATGGGACCGCTCTCGGTAGCCGTGGGTTACGACCGCGCCCAGCTGGCGGTCAACGACACGGTAAAGGCCACCGTCACGGTCACGAACAACACCCCGAACCTTCAAAATATGGCGCTAGTGACCGTAGGACTGCCCCCGGGGTTCGAGCTGCAAACTGAAGACCTCAAACCCTACCTCGATCAGAAATCACTCTCCAAGTACGAGATCACGGGCAAACAGGTCCTGTTCTACATTCCGGAGCTCGGAAAGCAGTCTCAGCTTCTCCTCTCGTACCGCCTAAAAGCGACCATGCCCGTGAAAGCGTCGGATGGCGGTGCGAGCGTGTACCCGTACTATCAGCCGGACCAGAAAGTCGAAATCGCGGGAACCACGCTGGAGGCGGTGCAGAACTGAGGGAGGTTCTGTGGCGTTGCGCCTTGGCGGATCAACGCTCTCGGTATTGGCTTGGCGGAACGCCCATCCATTGGCGGAATTGGGCGCTAAATTCATAGGCCGATTGATAACCGAGGGTGTCGGCAATCGCGCTAATGCTCTTGCTAGTGGTATGCAACAAGGCGCAGGCTCGCTCCATGCGACGACGAATGCGGTATTGGCCGGGCGATACTCCTAGGCGCTGACGGAATTCCTTACGGACATGTTCGTAGTCGAGTCTTTCGCGCTGACAAAATGCCTGAAGATTAAGCCGAGTGGTGGCTTCGTCGCTGAGGAGGCGACAGACTTGCTCCACCGGATCATCTACGCCTGAGTGCTGATCCGCCCCGTGACGCGCTTCAACCACCAAGGCCTGACAGCGAACACAAAGATCTGGCAGATCGCGTTCGCGAGCACCGTCCAACTCTGCCAAGAGCGACGTGAACCGAGCAATGCGCGCGGAAGAGAGACCCCAATGCCAGACGAGCGGCTCGCGCCGCAAGACCTGCATCTCCATGAGCGCATGATAGAGACTGGGGCCCAAATCCACCCAAGCTTCCAGCCAGCGACTCGTCGGATCCAACAGAGTCGTATGCCGGACCCCAGGCAGCCGCTGAAAACAATCACCAGGATGCAAGGCCCACTGTCGGCCATCCGGTAGTAGATAAGTTCCGCGCCCACGCAGCACATAGATCAAGGCGTAAGCGCGTGAATCGAAATCTTGAAAGTCGATGCTTTTCCCAGATTTGTCCAGCACTCCGACACCGATGCGTTCCCAGGCCGAGCCGCGACCCATGGCACGATGGACCATGCGCGGAGGAGGCAGGCGATCGTCGTCCATTTTCCATATGTAGCGTCCCAATCAACGTATTGGAATCGGCATTTCTGTCAAATATCCTGACGGGCGTCACCCCCAAATAACGGAGCTCAGCATGCCAACCCGCAAGCGCACGATCCCACCAACCCATGCGTTCACTGCGCGCGAAGCACTCGTGCCGTGGATGACACCGGAACTGACCGGTATCAATCGTTTACCCGGACGGGCGACGCTATTGCCCTACGCATCTGCGGCGGATGCGTTTCTTGGCGCCAAGCCCCGGGTCATCTCCTTGGATGGAACGTGGAAATTCAAAGCAGTGGAGCGGGTCGAAGATACGCCCAAGGACTTTCCCACCGCGGCGACCGGATCATGGGGGGATATTTTGGTGCCCGGCAATTGGACGATGCAAGGTTATGGTTTTCCTCATTATACCAACGTGCGCCTACCGTTTGCGCCCTGCATCCCTCCAATCGTGCCGGAGGCCAATCCCACGGGCCTTTACCGCACCAGCTTCACGATCCCCGAGGCGTGGGCAGGTAAACGTCTGGTGCTGCACTTTGGCGGCGTCGAGACCTGTTTTTCCGTCTGGGTGAATGGTGTTGCCGTCGGGTTGGGAAAGGACTCACGGTTGCCGAGTGAGTTCGACATCACCGCCATGGCCAAGCTGGGGACCAACACTCTGGCGGTGCAGGTCATCAAGTGGGCCGACTCATCGTATTGTGAAGATCAGGATCATTGGCGTCAGGCCGGTATTCATCGTTCGGTCACCCTTTACGCCACTGAGTCGAGCTACCTAGAAGACTTCTTCGTGCGCGGTGGCTACGATCACGCGACGGGCAAGGGAACTTTCACGGCTACCGTGCGGGGTGGCGTCATCCCCGCCAAGGGTTGGAAGGCGCGTGTTCAGTTGTATGATGCCAAAGGCAAGGCGCAGTTGCGGAAGCCCCTGGAGGCGGAACTGCCGCACAATCTTCACGCTCATACGCGTCAGATCGAGGCTGTCGTTAGTGTCAACATCGAATTGCCCAAGGTTGCCCCGTGGTCGGCAGAAATACCGAACTTGTACACGGTAGTCGTGACGTTGCTCAACGCCGCAGGCAAAGAAGTCGAAGCGACGCGCACTCGTATGGGATTCCGTACGATCGAAATTCGTGATCGTGAACTCCGCATCAATGGCAAGATGGTCTACATTCGCGGTGTCAATCGCCACGACCATCACGACAGCACTGGCAAAGCTGTCGATCGGGCGACCCTGCTACGTGACATCCAAGTGCTTAAAGAGTTCAACTTTAATGCCGTGCGTTGTTCGCATTATCCCAATGATCCACAGTGGCTAGACCTCTGCGATGAACATGGTCTGTATGTGATCGACGAGACCGATCTCGAAGCCCACCATCATTACAACACGTTGACCAACGATCCGCGTTTTGCGTTGTCATTCCTCGACCGCGGTTCACGTATGGTGTTGCGCGACCGCAATCATCCTTCGGTGATCGGCTGGTCGCTGGGAAATGAATCGGGCTATGGTCCCAATCATGATGCGATGGCGGGATGGATTCGCCATGCGGATCCCACGCGCATCTTGCATTACGAAGGCGCCATCTGCCGCACCAATTCAGATTGGGAGAAAGGCCACATGGCGACCGATTTGATTTGCCCGATGTATCCGTCGGTAGCCGACATCGTCAAGCACGCCATAGAATCGAACGATCCACGTCCGTTGATCATGTGCGAGTACGCCCATGCCATGGGTAATTCTTGCGGCAACCTAAAGGAATATTGGGAAGCCATCGAAGGCCACCATGGTTTGCAAGGCGGCTTCATCTGGGAGATGCTGGATCAGGGTATCGCTGCAGTGAAACGCGGCGGTCGTGCGGCCGTGGTTAAACCCGGTGAGAAGCGGCAATTTTGGGCTTATGGCGGGGACTTCGGCGATACACCGAATGACGTGAATTTCTGTTGTGACGGTCTGGTGTGGCCTGATCGCACGCCGCATCCGGGCATGTGGGAATGCAAGAAGCTCTTCCAGCCCTTGTCGGTGGTGGCGGCAGATTTGGCCAATCGCCAAATTACCGTGCGTAGCAAATACGATTTTGTTTCGACCGCCCATCTGGCTGGCACCTGGGAATTATTGCTCGACGGCGTCGCCGTCCAGAGCGGGCCGCTCCAGAAGCTCGATCTCCAACCGAATGCCACGGCCACCATCACGATCCCCTTGAAGCTGCCGCAAGTGGGCGTCGGTCAGGAAGTGCATCTGAGTGTGCGATTCCGAGATACGCGTGGATCTGCGTTGCTGGCCAAAGGCCACGAAGTGGCCTGGGAACAGTTTGCCTTGCCGGTGGGCACGGCGATAGCCCCGTCTTATCGCGCAAAACTCGGTGAACAATTCGCCATCCGCGACAGCAACAGAGAAGTCGTGGTTAGCAATAATCAATGCGAGCTGGTCATCAGTCGGGAAACCAGTCGTATTACTGCTTGGCGCGTTCGAGGGGTAGAACGCCTGATCGCAGGTCCACAACTCACGGCGTGGCGCGCTCCGACAGACAATGATGGCATCAAGGCCTGGGACATGGTGAAAGGCAGGACCGGCAAGATGAAACCGGTCGCCCATTGGATGAACGCCGGGCTCAATGCCCTCGCCCACGCTTGTGAAGGATTGACTGTTACGACGTCGGCGAACGGCAGTGTGTGCGTCGTGAGTCGCCACAGTGCTTGGGGTAACGATCGCAAGCAGGCCATCACCGAAGAACGTGAATTGCTCGTCCATCAGGATGGCACGTTGGCATTCAGTCACCGATTCTCGGTGGACAAGGGTTTGCCCGATCTGCCGCGTCTGGGCGTCGAATGTGAATTGCCTGCCGGTTATGAGGCGCTGTCGTGGTTGGGTCTTGGTCCACACGAAAGTTATTGCGATCGCCGCAGCGGCGCGTGGCTGGGCCGCTTCAATTCCACGGTTTCTGCGGGATATGTGCCGTACATCATGCCGCAAGAACATGGTAATCTGGTGGATCTACGCTGGTTGTCGCTGCGTCGAAAAGATGGCACGGGGGTGTTGGCCAGCGCCTCGGGATTGATCGAAGGAAAGGCAACACATCTGAGCGATGCCGAGCAGACCAAGGCCACGCATACCACGGATCTGAAACCCAGCGAGAGCACCTTCCTGTATCTCGACGTGCGTCAGCGCGGCTTGGGTGGTGCGAGTTGCGGACCGGACACCCTGGAGCAGTACCGTGTCCAATCCGGTCAACAGTATCGTCTAGCGTATCGGCTCAAGCCATTGGCCAAGAGTGATGACCCCGCATGCGAGCATCGTCGCGGAGACTAAGAGCTGAGCGATCAGGTGCGTCGGACTGAATCAAGATCGACGCCTCGATCCAGGGAGCCTTAAAGTCTGTTAAAGAAAGGCCGGCGGATGGGACCCCGATCCCCCAATTTATGGCTGAATCAAGGCCCATGCACCAAATGAATACTTTCGATTATCATGACATATGAAAGTAAATGTTTCAGCGCGCCTTAAATAGCGGCTGAGGGGCTGGTGCGCAATCTGCCAACATTTGCCGATTTTCTTTCGGCTGCTGCGCTCTCCGATACGGATTTAGTCAACTACAGCAACATCGCACGCGACTGCGGTGTCTCCGCTCCCACAGTACGCGAATATTTTCAGATCCTGATCGATACCCTGCTTGGCATTTGAGCCCGATTCGGAGCTCTTCGGTAGGGCTTTGGAGAGTTGGATGTTTCATGAATTGAGCGCCTACCTGAGCTACCAAGAATCGGAACGCGTGTTGCACTACTGGCGCTTGCCGAGCGGGATCGAGGTGGACTTCGTGACCGAAGATCTTGAGCTGGCCATAGAAGTGAAGGCGACAGCGCGTTCATCGGCTGAGCATCTCAAGGGCTTCAGGAAACCCAGCGTTTCGCCGCGCAATCGAGGGCATATTGCCGCAAAACGTAATTGCAGAGCTAGGCTCCGACTTCCACACTGAACCCAGTAGCAAAGAGGTATTGCGTCACGAACGCTGTGGAGGCAGATCGAAAGCAAGGCCAATCCGCATGGCCCCAGCCTACCTCAAGGGTGGCTCAGATCAGCCTCAAATTCGCCACAAAATAGCCATCTGTTCCGTGCGCTCTTGGCAGCAACCGAAAGACGCTAGTTCCAGGAGTGATCAGGCTACTCAATTCCGGGACCTCGAATGGCGCTGGCTCCAGAATATCCGCGACCCGCGCGAGCACCCCTTCGCATTCTTCGGGCAACACACTGCACACGGCGAACACCACTCTGCCCGTGGCTCGCACGCGCGATGCTGCATTCCGCAGAATGGCTGCAGCCATCGTCGCCATGCGTTCTGGATCCTCGGGCTTAAGACGCAACAGGATCTCCGGCCGACGCCGCAGAGTGCCGACGCCCGTGCAAGGAGCATCCACGAGAACTCGATCGAAATTATCTGGAACTGTTCCAACTCCCTCCGTCCAGTCCACACTCGCTGTCTCAAGAGAGAGCCCCAGAGCATGCGCGTGCTCGGACAACATCTCAAGCTTCGACGCATACAGATCTGCCGCAAAAATACGCCCGGCGCTGCCCACTCGTTCGGCTAACAGCAGTGACTTATTCCCACGCCCCGCGCAGGCATCCAAGACGCGTTCGCCAGGCTGCGCGCCGACGAGCCAGGCCAGAATCTGCGCGCCCTCTTCCTGCACCGTGAAATCAGCACCGCGCTGGCGTAGATCGCCATAGCCACTCACTGTATACGCCCCGGGGACCCAGCGGCTTGCGGGAGCATCTTGGAGCCAGGCCGGTGCGGGCCTGCCGGCGATCACTCGCACACATGCGGGCGGAGCTTCGAAATGCCGAGCGCCTGCGTCACCGACGATGCCGAGAAGTGCCAACGCTTCAGGCCCGCCCACACAGCTCTCGAGACGCTGCTGAAGCCAACCCGGAGCCGTCTTGAGCAGGCCTCCAGCTACCGTCACGCGGGCCTTGGACTCTGCCACACGCCGCAAGAGAGCATTCGCAAACCCGGCGATTTTAGCTCCCCGCAGCTTTCGGACGCCCGACACCGCGCTATCCACAGCGGCGAAATCGGGCACGCGATCTAGGACCAAAATTTGATAAGCTGCGATTAAGAGATGCGAGAGCACCATCCCATCTTTTTGATTCAGTGTGCGCGGTACGTGCCGCTCGAGCTGCGCGATGAGCGCTCGGTGGGTGCGAATCACGCCGTAGCAGAGTTCTGTCACCAGGTGCCGATCACTCGCCGTGAGCTGAGGATGACGGTCCAATTCTGCCGCCAAAGTGAGCGAAAGGTAGCTGGATTGATGGCACGCACGGTCCACAATTCGAGCCGCTAACTCGCGGGTATCGAGGCCTTGAATGTGTCGGGCGCGCTTGGGCTCAGCTGACGAGTTCACGCACTTGCCCCACGATCACGTCCCACCTCTTCTCAACATCATTTTTGAAGGCTACGGCCATCAGGCCAAGTAAAATTGCCATACCTAGAATATGAGCCACTTCCCGCACGCGAAGCGGCAACGGACGGCGCAAGATGCCTTCAAGCGCAAAAAACATCAGGTGCCCACCATCTAGCAAGGGAATCGGAAGCAGATTAAAAAGCCCTAAATTGATGCTAATCAGCGCCATCACCCAGATAAAATAGTCAGCACCTTTGCGCCCCTCTTGGCCAGCAACTTCATAGATGGTGATCGGCCCCGAGAGCGACTTCAGACTGACTCGGCCTTCCGCCACGCGGACCAAGCCCACTAACAGAAAGCGCGTCACGTCCACCGTTTCTTCAACGGCCCGTTGCATAGCGTAGCGGAGCGGTGTCGGGTGCTCCACCCGTTGCTCGGGCGCCAAAGGCATCCATTGTTGCACCGGCAGCACATAGTGCACGAACGATTGTCCATGCTCGTCGGTGAATTCTTCGCGGCGCAGAAGAAACGTGCCCGAACGCGGGCGCCCATCGCGCGCACTCAAGAACTCAATGCGATGCGAAATATCAGGAACCTTCAACACCTGCTCCCGAAAACTCGACCAAGCAGTGATGGCGACGCCATCGAGCGCCAATATCTTATCTCCCTGGCGCAGCCCCGCTCGCCAAAGAAAGGACTCTTCGGGCACGATCGCCGCATAGACATCGGCCAGCTCCAGCCCGACACGCTCAAGCAGAGTGCCGGTTCCAGGATTCGGAGTGAGCGCCACAACTCCAGCTTCGTAGACGCCCATGTCAGCCAAGCCTCCGAGCGCGTTCGGCGTGGTGACGGGCCGCATGTACGTGACAGGAACTGTTTCACCCTGATTTTCAGAAAGGACCGCTTCAAGGTCCATGAAGCGTCGAATCGGTGCGCCCGCGATCTGCGTGATGACATCAAACGAACGGAGGCCGGCTCGATATGCAGGAGAATCCGGCAGGGGCACGCCGATCACCGCCGCAGGAGCACTCGGTTGAATGCCGACATTCCCAACGTGCGCGACAAGCCCCAGCGCTTGATGCTCGATCTCATCGTCCGCTGTGACTTCTACGTCGACATGCCGATTATTTCTAAAAACCTTAAAAGCCACCGGCTCGCCCGGAGATTTGGCGATCAACCGCTTCACTTCATCGAACGTTCCAACGTCCTCACCGTTGACGGCCATGATGCGGTCCCCCGGCATGAGCTTGCCGTCGGCGGGATGATCGGGAAGCACGATCCCGACCGTGGGTGCGAGAAAGGGCCCATCGCCCACGAACACTGAGAAGTAGAGCAAGACGGGGAAGATGAGATTCATTGCTGGGCCGGCCAACACCACAATGATGCGCTTAGTGAGCGAGAGCGATTCAAACGTTCGCTTTCGATCTTCAGGGAGCACAATATCGCTCTTTGAGGACTCCAGCATTTTGACGTAGCCGCCAAACGGGAGAAGCGAGATGCAATATTCTGTTTCTCTCCCACGCAGCTTCAGAAGCTTGGGACCGAACCCGAGACTGAAGGTGAGGACCTTCACGCCAAAAGCTTTGGCGAACATGAAGTGGCCGAGCTCATGCACGAAGATGAGCGTACTCACCAAGATCACGAAGTAGAGGAGATCCATTCAGCAAACGTGCAGACGATTAAGAGATACGCGCCAACATTCGCGCTAAGAATGCGTGCGACCGTAGCACGCCGCCCCCAGATGGGGTAGGAAAATACCATGCAGCCGAAGGCCGTCTCCGCGTCAGAAATCACGATGAATCAGCTCATGTTGCCGGTACATGCCAATGCGCTTGGCAATGTGCACGGGGGGCTCATCATGAAAATGGTGGACGAGACCGGCGCCATTGCAGCGATGCGACACGCGGGCAAGCCGTGCGTCACGATGGCCATCGACTCCATGACATTTCACTCGCCGGTACATATTGGCGAGCTGGTGTGCTGCCGAGCCTACGTGACACACGTGGGCAGAAGCTCGATTGAAGTTGAAGTCAAAGTCCACGCTGAAAACGCCATTACAGGTAACATCACCCACACCAATTCTGCCTATGTGGTGTATGTGGCCATCGACGAACAAGGTCGGCCCTCGCCCGTGCCCGGCTTGGTGCTTTTGGACCCTGAAGAACAACAGCGAGAAGCTGAAGCCAAGCTCCGCCAACAATACCGCTTAGCCCAAGCCAAGACGCACCGGGATTAAGCGCGCGGCCGCTCCAAAGCGGAAATGAGATGACTCAAATCGCCCCCCAGCCAACGGCTACCCGAGAGCGCACCGTAGCGCCCGCCGCGTGCGACAATCTGCGCTTTGGGCGGCAGCGGTAGCTGAAATTGATGAATCTCGTCGGCAGCACCACTTGGCAGAAGCCGCAACAGACTGCAATCCCGACTGTCTTCGTAAGAGCCAAAAAGCGCTGCATATCCGGGCACCACGGCCAGCGCATGCGCGCCTTGAATGCCCAAATTCCAAGCCACATCAGCCTGACCAGCGCGGTTGAATCGCACGAGTGAAAAATCGCGATAGTAATAAACCCAGGTTTCTTTTTGCAGCGCGTTGAGCGCGTAGCAATCCTCCATCGGAGCCAATTTTGGCGAACTCGGGAACCGCCAAAGTGGTTCGCCCTGTTGATCGAAACGCACAAGGCCAGTCGCTCCGACTGGGTTTTGCCAACCGAGAGCGCCCTCGATACCTTGATCGAAGTAGCCGACGAAAATCGAACCATCCTCGATCGCTTGGAGCTGTCCGATACCATCGCCTAACGTGAAGGCGGTTACTGGCTGGCCGCTCACGAGGTCAAAGATCGTGGCGTTCGCCTCCCCTCCTCCCCTGTCGTAGCGCGCCCTGGCACCGCACACGATCGCGCGTCGGTCGGGTAGGATATCTACCAACAATGAACGCACGCAAAGCCCGGAGAGATCGTAAGCATCAACACTGCTCGCTGTCCGTTCAAAGAGCTTGCCTCGATAAGGTGTCTCCACTCGTGTTTGAGGCCAAACCAACCCCATGTCCTGGGTCCCCAGCACTTCATTCAGCACCGCTTCCGGAACACACAGGAGAAGCGGATGGCCCAAGGCACTCAAATTATAGGCAGCCACCGACCAGCCCTCTGGGATCACCGAGGTAACCTGCCACTCGCTCTGAAAGAGACTTTTCACAGCAAGCCCTCGGAATTGGCGTTTCCAGTTAACACCCGAAAATCTGGGTTCACTCGTTGAATGGATGGCAAATACCGGCCGAACGCCCGCTTCCCTAGTTCAAAAAACACGCTCTCCGGCCCAATGCTCCGGACGCTCGGCCTAGGGGCTCTGCTTGGCTCTCCAAACTCGTGCGTTGTCCCCTGGGTCAATCGTGACACGTTTGCGCAAACACCTAATTTGGCATTGGAAATCCGAATGAACCCACTTCGTACTTTCGCGCACATGCTTCTCACCGAGGGAAGACGTACCACCAACGTCTCCGCCGACGCTAGACAACTCGCACCGGTGCCACCCTTAACGGGCAACCTCGGATGCGCGTAGCACCTTTGATCCCCTCCAATGTCCCTTCTCACTCGAATCAAATCGACTAGACTCTGTCAGGTATGGAGAGGTCTGTGTCGGCCATAGCTTCCGCGCGTCCCGCGCTCGCGCGATTTCGTCGCGGCTCTCTCGATGCGTTGTCGTCGAGTGAGGATCTGCTGCGGGAAGAGCCGGCCTGCGAGGCACGTGCCTTCTATTTAGCGTTTTCGGCGACGCGCACGCTGTATGGCGTCTCGGATTCGCCGCTCCCGGTGTTGGAGGATGCACAGGGCTTGCTCGAAAATGCGCTGACAACGTCGGACGGTGTGGCTGAGCTTTGCCGCGTGATGGTGCGAGTGAACCTGCTCGCCTTCGATCTTGAAAGCATGTCCAAGTGGCACGAGCTGCATTCGAGCCTCGTGTCGAATAGCCGTGAGCAGTACGAATGGTACGCCGCCACAGCACTCTGGCTTGATCTCATGCACGGGCGCCCTGCAATGGCAGAAGAGGCCGAGGCGCGGCTTCGGCGTCTGGATCCAAGCTTTCCGTTAGAGCTCAAGATTGAGCTGCTCACGCTGTGCGCGCTGGGCACACTCTTGCTCAACAATCCCAAGGCGGCTCTGGTCTTTGCAGACGAAGCATGTGCCCTGGCAGCATCCGAGAATTTGGTTGAGTGGCGCACGCTCACGAGCCTCGCACGCTGTCGCATCCTCCGTTATCTCTTGAAGCCGGAGCTTGCGCACGTCTTGCTGGAACGCCTTGCGGAGGCGGCCGCTCCCGCGTTCCGACCTTGGATCGCTTGGGAGGCAGCACTGGCCGCAGGGAATTTCGGCCTCGCAACGCTGGAAGTGGTTCCTCATTCCGCGGAAACGGCAGCCGCTTCCTCAGGACAACGTGCCTGGCGCGCCGTACACGAGCTCTCGCTGCTGATTCAGACGGCCAAGTCCAGCTCGGCAAACGTGCTCGCGTCGAAGGCGGCGCTCAGTAAAACACTGAGTGGCGTTCGTCCCATGCTGTACGAAGTGCAGCTATTGGTCGGAGCTATCGATTATGCGCAGTCGCCATCGCGCGTTCTTCGCAGCTGGTGTTGGGGTCAAGATCCCTTGCCGCCAGCCGGGCTGCATGGCATCACTTCGAGCGGCCACCCGACGCCGACAGCCACGAGCTTCGCCGTCTTGCAACGGGGGCACGTAGGTCGCCGCGTCTTGGGCATTGCCCTAGCCTCCACGGTCGCGCGCTTCGGCGATAACTGGTCAAGAATCGAAGGTCCGACCCTCCCTCAAACGGCCCTAGCCGCGCTCGCGCTGGCGGATCATGCGGAGCTCAGTCACGCCGATTTGTTCAGACATACGTACGGCATCGAGTACATTCGACGACTCCATCAGGGCCTTTTTAATGGACTCAGCGAACGCATGCAGAGCTTGCTCGGAGAAGCAGGAGAACTCACGGTTCGGCACAAGTCCGTGAGCCTCACCCTTCGCAGCCAAGCGCTAGTGATTTTTGATCCACGGACGGTTCAGCCCTATTCGGAGCGTGTGCTCGCCTCGCTCCTTCAGGCCGAGCACGGCAGCGTAGCCGAATTTAGCGAACGCCTCAGCATGCCCGAGCGCTTAGTGCGAAACGCACTGAATGAATTAGTGGCGCTCGGAGCTGCCAGCCGAGTTGGCCTGGAGGATGGTGAGCTTTTTACGCTCCATCCCGACCTCGAGCGAACCGCGCCTGAGTCCCTATCTCGCCCGAGGAGCTTGAATTCTGAGCCCCCCTCGCGTCGCACGGGCACCTAAGCGGAAACGCGTCGCTGGCGGGGATCGACGCACCCCTCCCAGACCTGCACGGAACCTAGAGCGATCGGACCTGGCACCACGGCTCCGGGCCCCCGCGCTGTGTCAAAAACATCGTGGGAAGCGAGCGGCAGCGCCACTACGCCGGGAAGCGCTTGATCCAACTCAAGGCGTAGCACTCTCGCTTCAGCGTCGTAGATAGCTCGCGCTTGGATCTGCGCACCCTGTGCATCTTGCCCAAGAAATTCCTGCCATCCCTCCCAATCCATGTTTTCAGCGGGCTCATGGATGCGCCAAGGCGCCTCAGGACCTGGATTCGCGTAAGCATTGCCATCCGCACGGTTGTTAGGCCGCCCAAACTCCACACACTTGGCACAATCGATCACCAGATTATTCAACACTTCGTGATCCCGGCACACGCCACCGCGCCCACTGATGAAGCGCTCAACCCGCCCTAGCCGCAGCATCACTCCAGCACCTTCACAGCCCACCATCAAATTGTGCGCGATCAGTAGCCGATCACAATCATGCTCGTATATCCCGTGCCCGCCGGTGATCGCTTCATCGCCAATCCCGGCGCCGAGCGGCGGCACAAGCTTGGAGCCGATGACAAGATTGTGATCCACCATCACACGCCCACGCTTCGACGCTTCGATGAAAATCCCGCCAAATCCCGAGGTTGTGTGCGTGATCAAGTTCTGGGTAACGCGCGTATTGGTGATGCCGTTGTCGAGCCAGATGCCTGTGGCGTTCAGGCAATTCTCGATCACGTTGCGCCGATAAACACAATTTTTGCACAAATGCTGCTTGATGCCGGCGCATTCCCAGAGCCGTTCAATCCCGTGCCACCCAGCACCGGTGATGTGATTGTCTTCTACGAGCATGTTGCTCAATGGGAAGCTGGTGGCGCAAATCCCACAGATCCCGCAATCATGAAAGGCGTTGCGCCGCACGATGTGATGCCCATGCCCGCCGTGATCCACGCGCATGGGATGGCTGCCGCCGAGATCGAGGCCATTGGCATTCACCTGTCGAATGGTGCAATCGTGAATGAGCCAGTGCGTGCCCCCTTCGGCACATACCGCGGCATGCTGCGGCCAGGTGAAGCCATCCGCACAATGCTGAAACGTGATGCCACTCAGATGGATGAAGCAAATACCGCGTGTTTCGGGCGCAAAAGCTTGTTCTCGGGTGGTGAATTCCCACTCGCTCGCCGCTGGGTCGGCATCCTCGAAGGGTCGAATGTGCACGCTCAAGCCATTGGCTTCGCACCAATAGCTGCCTGGCCGCTGCTTGAGTTCGGCGATCGTGAGCACTTGCAACAAGCGTCGCCCGTCCTGAAAAACGAGACCCCGCTTCAGGAGCAGTTTTGTTTTGGGCTCTTCGGGAAACGTCTTGCCCCAACCCATATCCAGATGGTGCTGAGGCATATTGATCATGCCAAACGGCAGATAACCCACGAACCATTCACGCGCCAAACGCACATGATAGACGCGTGCACCGGCTGCCTCTAACTCCTTTGGCAGCTTCCAAGAATCTGAAAGTCGCCAGGGTCCAGAGTAAACCTCTGCCCCCGTCACCACCACGTTCTCGCCCTCGGCAGCAGCATAGCCAATCATCTGCGTGGGGCTCACTCCCCCACGAAGAGGGCGCACTGTTTCTCGGTAAATACCGCCGTGAATCCACACCCGCTCACCTGGATTCAGTGAACGCGCAGCTTGGGCGATTGTCTTCCACGGCCTAGCGAGCGAACCCTCGTTGTTATCGTCGGCTTCTGGATGATGCTGAGCCACGTGATACGTCGCGTGGTATTCGGGTGTCGCCTCCCAGGTGCAGAACGGAGTGCCATCGGGTAGCAGCACCTCGGGCAAGAGTGGAGTCAGCGTTCCGCACTTGGGATCTTCCAACATCGAAAACATCTACCGTAGGCCTTGTCGGAACGGTAGACGTGGTCCCATAGGCACCACCGGAAGCACTGCCCCCAACCGCATGCGCACCGCCAACACCGTTGTGCCAAACCGGCGATACTTTGCCGCGTACCCGACATTTTTCAGACAACTCAGGTTGATTGCGCGCGCTGCAAGCAATGCACCAAAACTACTCTCGGGATCATGCCCTGCCTTCCGAGCCAATCTTGAAAGTAAGCATGCTGACTATCTCTTAGATGCTCGAGGGCGCCAGCATCCAACGCAGCTAGAGTGTCAACCGAAACCCACGAATCAATGCGCCCGGCAGACGCACCGATGCCGTGGAACGCCCGCCGTAGGTCTCCGACGCTAAGCGAAAGGCCTGCTCACGTGTGAGATCCACCAAATTCTCACCCAGCACACGAAAGAGTGACTCATCAAAACGCATCACATTCACGGCTGCCGTCGCG
The DNA here is from genome assembly GCA_038246305.1 of Polyangiales bacterium. Classification (GTDB taxonomy): domain Bacteria; phylum Myxococcota_A; class Polyangia; order Polyangiales; family Polyangiaceae; genus JBBRRP01. The sequence goes on from JBBRRP010000003.1 coordinate 23,002, forward strand.
CGCCCGCCTTCGACCCACAACGTCGCAAAGCGTGTCATGCCCGTGATGCGACCACTCGGGCGATCAGAATAGTTTAGATAGTGCAGGTTGTTGATGAACAGCCCTCTATCCAGACGCTGCATGACGTCCGCTTCCGACAGCGACCCAGGATGCACATGGAGCGCCGCCGGGCTTTCCTGATCCGAGGCGCCATTCGGAACCACGCCGTACTCCTTGGCAGAGCGCGGAGACGCCAAGGCACCCTTGAGTTCTCCGTTCTCAATGAGCGTCACTTGTTCGGGCTTGATGAAGCCGGAGGCCTGAAATCCAGGGCCTGCGCCATTTGCCGTGTCTTCCACGAGTGTCAGCTTTGAACTCAAACGCGCGCCCTCCGTGAGCATACGAAGGAACGGTGTCTGACGCGTCCTGTGGCTCTTGAGGCTGAATCCGCCCCATCCCAAAAGATCCACGATCTCCTGAAGAGCTGGCGGCGCCAGATACACATCATAATCGCCGGGCGCAACCGTCTTGGCTGGCTGCTGCAAGAGGATTAAATCCCGCCGAGCTGCCTGCACAATCCCCTGAAACGTGTCCGCATCCCAACGCTGCCCTGCATATCCTGATTTTACGGCTCTATCTCCCCGCGCATACACACTGAAATCAAAATTAAACGTGTGTTGGGAGAACCAATTGCGCTGGCCGAGCGAATTGGCGAACCCACGACTCACTTCACCTGCTGCCAGCAAGCCCACCAGATCGAGCCCTGTCGCAACGCGCACTATCTCGAGCATCAGCTCGTCTCCCGCGGGGAACCCACGCTCGCCTTCGACGCTGCTTGAGCAAGGCTCCTCACAGTACAAAAGATGCGGATCCTCGGGCAAAAATGCCAACACTTCACGCAGCGATTGCACGGCCGCGCGAAGTTCGGCGCCCAGCTCTGCGTGTTCACTCACTGAGAGATCAACGCTAGCGTGGCGTTCGCCGTCGATCAGCTCCAAGCTGAGCGCATGCTGAGCCACGCTGCCTGGCTGACGCACTTTTCCGTGGTTGAAGCGTACGAATTCAGAATTCTCACCCGTGTAGTTCGCTAGCAAGATCTCCTTGCCTTGCCGGGCTGCATCCGCCAGCTCGAAGAGCTCAAAAAAACGAGCCTTCACGCGTCACCTCCAAAAACGTCCACGCTGCTGAAGCGACAGGCCGGCGAAGCGTGCCCCACGCGGATCGCCTGATTGGGCTCACCCTTGCCGCAAAAGGGCGTGCCCAGCACCTCACGTGTGGAACCATCCCCTACACCCACGAGATTGCGCCAGAACGTGGCTGAGATCCCGCGATAGTTAGGATTGCGCACCACCTGCGTGAGGTTTCCATTTTCTATCAGCTGCCCCCATTCACAACCAAATTGAAACTTGTTCCGCGAATCGTCGATCGACCACGAACAATTGGCTTTCAGCAAAATACCTCGCTCCACCGCAGAAATCAGTTGTGAAAGTGATTGATCTCCCACCTCAAGATTCAGATTGGCCATGCGATCGATGGGTGGCCGATTCCAGCTGGAAGCCCGTGCATTGGCCGTCCCGAGCATGCCCGCGCGAGCCTGAGAAATCGCTCCGCCGAGCGGCCTCTGCAAGATTCCTTTTTTAATCACGTACTCTTTCTTGGCAAGCGTTCCATCATCATCCGTGACATACGACGCCACTTCAGTTGGCACGCTTGGATCGAATGTCACATCGAGCAGAGGCGACCCATACTGGTAGCTTCCGAACATCTCCTGAGTCACAAAGCTCGTCCCCGCGTAGTTGCGCTCATCCCCCAAAATGCGATCGAGCTCTAACGGGTGCCCAATGCTTTCGTGGATCTGCAGGATCATCTGATCCGGCATCAGCACCACATCCATCGCTTCCGACGGGCAATTCGGCGCTTTCAAAAGCTCCAACACCTCCTCCTTGAGGCCCAGAGCTCGCTCCCAAAACCGAATATCTTCGAGAAGCTCAAGGCCACCTTGCCGCATCCGATCCACCATGCCCAGGCTGCGCGTCTGCGTGACCCCATTGGCGTGCGCCACCACACTCAGATCGGGCGCAATAAACTCAAATTCCTGCTCGATTCTGCCCCCGTCATGGCTCAGCTGCAGCACCTTATCGCGTTGCCAACTCACCCCCGCCCGCGAATCCACAATCTCGCTCGCTCCCACCAATTCGGCATGTGCACGCTGCACCAAAGAAATCCGATCTTGCAAGCTCGTTCCCAGCCAGGGCTGCCCCACAACGGATCGGTAAGAAGCCGTCACAGATTCCTGCCGAAAGGAACTCCAATCAAAGACGCTAGTAGCCCGCGTTTGCTTCGCCCAGTGGGCGGCATTCTGGATCGCACTTCTTAGCCCGCTCAATGAAAGATCACTCGTCGCCGCGTAGCCATAGCCTCCCTGATGGCGAACCGTGACCATCCCGCCCCGATCCACGCCTCGATTGATCGGCTCCAACACACCTTGCCGGATCTGAACCGAATCACGCTCGGACTCCACAACACGCAACGAACAAAAGGAAAGCCCAGCATCAGCGGGCAAAGCCTCCCGAAACGCACGTTCAATCGATGGCCACATCCCCAAAGCCTACCTCCCGACCTTCCCCAAGCCAATTCCCCTACAAACACAGCACTTCACATCTCACATCCCGCCCATCTCAACATCTCGCCAATCTCAACATCCACCAGCCGCCGGCGAACCTTAACCTCATGACATTCAGCACCTCCTCACTCCCGTTTCCTCCCTAAAACTCGTCGCATCGATAGTAAGCATGCTTACTACCTCCTTCGCATGCAGCACCCCACCCACGCATCTGAAGGTGCCCCCTCTCGCCTCGCGCGGCGCTCGGCGTTCTCCCCCTGGCCCGTCGCTCCGCTCGGGCGGGGGAAAAAGCATCGGAACTTGAACATCTTCTGGTTAACCTGCCTCCGTGCAGCTCTATAGCGCAACCGAATAGGGATTCTACGCTTGGTGTCTTTCGTGCACGTGAGCGCTCGCACCAGCACTGTCAGCATGATCGATGCACCAACCGTTTCCAGCGTGCCCGAGCCACGCAAGCCTCCGAGGTGCCAGAAAGCCACATTTTACGGTATTTCTAGAGTTGGAAACAGCGTGGAAGCACTGAAGCCAACGCGGGGGCCGGGAGACGCGCGACGGGAGATGGGAGCCGCGAACTTGTAATTGGAGCAGAAGTTTCCGTTCTCCCAGACTGAGAGTTTGCCGTGAGTTTACGTAGCCTGCTTCTTCAAAGCATGGTGTACTTGCTGAATGAACGGCGGAAGCTTGCGTCATCTTGGTCTTGGGGCTGCACTTCTAGGAACGTCAGTTCTTGGGGGCTGTAGCGGAACGAGTTCGAGTTCGAGTTCCCCGTCTGGATCTAGTTCTGACACTCTCCCAGCCTCCGGCGCGTGGCTCATGCGACGGGAGTCCGGTGTGTGTTCAGGCCGATTATTCAGCACCCGTCGTGGAGATCGCTCCCCTGCCTGCCAATGCCCAGGCAGTTCTTGGTTCGCTCACCACGACTAACCCACGCTTCCCTGGAGCTTCTCAAGAGACCAACACCGGCGTCGCACTGAGCGCTGCACTCGAACACGCGCAGGCATTTGCCAGCCAAGCGGCCACCCACACTGTCGCGGTGGTTCTCGTCACCGATGGGCTCCCCAATTACTGCTTTCCGTTCGATATCGTGACCAATCAAGACGTCGTGAAAGCGGTTCAGCAGATCGCTCAAACGGCCGCGGCTGGCTACCAGAGCCCCGCAAAGATTCGTACTTTTGTGATCGGTGTCCTGGACGCGCCTGACCCCACGGATCCCACCGCTGTCGATTCAACTCCCATCATGGATACGATTGCGCAGAGTGGCGGCACTGGCAAAGCATTTGTCCTCAACGCCGCCGGGGACGTGGGCAGCGGATTCGCCGACGCGTTGAAGGCCATCCGCGGCACGGTCCTTTCCTGCGACTATCAGGTTCCGCTTCCGCCCACTAACGAACAGCTTGATTTCTCGAAAGTGAACGTCCAGTTCACGCCCTCTGGCGCGAAACCCACGACGCTCCTGTACGTCCCAACGCCCGACAAATGCGATCCCACCGTCGGCGGTTGGTACTACGACGTGAATCCTGCACTTGGCGGAAAGCCGACCAAAATCAGCGTTTGTCCGCAGAATTGCCCGCTATTTCAGAGTTCTCAGAATGCGCAAGTCGACGTGCAATTGGGTTGCGTCACGCAAGCTGCCGTGTTGCGCTGAATGGGCTCGAGGATTAACGACTCGCTTGGGGACTCTTACCCGACCGGGCTGGCGGTGGCGTTCGAGGCTCGTAGCTGGCACTCTGATTGGGAAGTGTCGCTTCGCCTTCGAGCGGCGCGTAGTACCCACGCAGTAGGTACGCCACCGCTAAACCTGGCGATTCTGCCCGCTGCAATTCGCTGAAAAGCTCCTGAGCTTGCTTCTTTTGGGTGCGGAGACGATTGCCCAGCGCCTTGAGGCGGGAGTTGGCTCGTTCCACCTCGGAGAGCGAAGGACTCCTGGAAAGATCTGCACCAATCGAAGCGAGCTCGCGGATGCTCTTACCGAGCCCAATCAGGTCGTAGCCGGGATTGCAGACCAATTGGCGAGCAAATGGGATCGCACAGTAATAAAAGTAGGTAACGTGAAGTGTCACCGGTTGCGGGTTAGCGGCTGTTCCAGGTGAGATGCTGGTGGAGACAACTTTTGACGAGCCCGCGGCAGGCCGGAGCGTAACGATGGCGAGAGCGCGATTGTAGGCGAAAAGCCCTGTGGCGAAGCGCGCCAGTGCCGACGACCCGAGCACGGCCTCGACATTTCCCGCTTCGCCTTGGAGCAACCATGTCGGCGAAGGCGCAAGCGACGCCAACGGGAAGTACGCAGCATCCCGAATTACCTGGAGGCGTGCTCCCCCCGAACGTTGTGTGGAGGTGAAATTACCGCCATCTTTTCGGATCCCGCCGATCTTGGAGAGGAACTCTCCGACCGGTTTATCTTCATCCGTGCGGCCGCCGGTGAGCGCGCCACGGGCTGCGTTGCCGTAGAACCTCGGATCGTCGTCGAGAACCACCACCGCGGAACGTGCCCCAACGATGGCCGAATGCTTCACCACAAGCTTTGCCGAAGCGAGCAATCCAAGTTGCAGAATGCACAGAAAGAAGATGAACACTGGCACGAACGCCACCAGCATCTCCAGATAAACGACTCCATGTTCACCCCTACGACGGCGTAGCTGGCGTTGCATCGCGGCTCACACCACACCGGAGCTCTGAAGCCCCAACAGTCCATAGCCCAACGTCGCCACCCAGATGCACGGCCCCATGCGGAGCTCAGTCAACAGCTCAGGGGCGGGCGCTCCTCTCTCTTCTTGCTTTCGCAATGGATTCACCATCAACAAGAGCGAGTTCTTCAACACGCCGAGCAATTTGCCCCGCCACGTGAGTTGTACGAAGGCCAGCACCATCAGGAACACGAATGCCGTAAGCTGCAATTCAAGCCCCGCACTCGGCCCCAACCACGCCCCGAGCAGCGCGAACAGTTTCAAATCCCCCCCTCCAATCGCCTTACCCTTCGAAGACCAATACACGGTGGCTGGTACCAAGAAACAAATCAGGAATCCAAGGGCGGAATGCAACAGCCCTTGGGTTCCGTGAGCCACCACTGAGTAACTCAGCGCCAGGAGTGTACCCGGCAGCGTTAACCAATTCGGAATCTTACCCGTGCGAACATCCGTGATGGCAGCGATACTGGCGAGCACGGAAACGGCGACGACTGGGAAATATTGAGTGACCATAATCGCGTTCCGACAGCATCGAAAGCACATCAACTCAGCCCAGGCGGCAGCTATTGCTTGGGTGTTGGAACCACATCTTTTTCCATCGCTTTGTTCGAATCGCTGACCCGCGTGTAGACCTTGGTCCCAAAGGTTCTCCAAACACCAATCGACATCACCGCCACCAACACCAAGATGATCACGTACTCCACGGTTGAGAGCCCACGCTCGTCACGAGCAATTTGCAAACGCGCCATCATATTACGAATCTTGTTCATTGAGCTTTCCTTTTGTAGTTTGTTCTGAACAGAGTTTTTAAGGTCAGCTTGCCGCCTTGTATGACCTTGTCGGTCTCAGCCAAAGACAGTTGCTAGATTTTTTGACTGGCCTCATGGGATGGGGAGCAATAACCAGGCTGTTTGAGCCTGAAAGTGCCGCAACAGCGGAAACCCTACGGCCACAATCGCGGCGACACAAAGCAGCGAGAACACCGTGAGAATGATCACGTATTCCGCAAACACGCTCCCTCGCTCGTCGCGCTGAAAAGTGACATGGTTCATTTAGAGCCTCTGCGGAATATGGCGTGCAGGTTTGGTGTGCGCGCGCACAAGGTGTGGTTTTGGTTTATCTTCTTGGAAAACTTGCGCAAAGACGAGAACGTCATCCTCCGTCACGTGGAAGACGCGGGTGGGATTCTGGGGTCGGAGCGTGGGCGCTTGGGACGTGTCCAATTTCACATCGAAATCGGTCTCGAGTGCGACATGAAGCGCGGTATAAAAAACACCGCTAGCGCCGACGATTCCAGATTTTTGGCCATTGATCGAGACCGGGAGCCCTTCGTGGGCTTGGACCGCCAGCACCACAGAGCGCGTCTTTCGCAGGCACTTCGCTTGATATTCGATAGTCTTGATCGCCCCTTCGCCTTCCATCCCGTAAAGTGCTCTCAGTTCAAGAGGTGCGACTGTTGGTTCCGGTGCGTGCGTAATGGGGCACGTGAGCTTTATGGCGATGCTTTCGCCCGCCTTACCCGTTACCGCAACGTTGAATCTTCCAGCGCTATCCGTCAGCCCATGCATACCTGCCCCATCGACATGCGCTCCTAAGACCGCATCAGACTGATCGTCGACAACGAGCACGGAAACAGGAAAGGCCTCCACTGCAGAACGCTCACAACCTGCCGCGCCCACGCCCGCGAGTGCGAGTGTGAGTGTGAGCAAAATTCCAGGACCCGATCGCTTCAACTTCCTCATGGTGACTGCTCCCCTGCCTTCTTCTGCCGCCGCAACTTCCTCTCTAGGATTGACGCAGCAAGCCGATAGGTGCGAGCGTTTGCGGACTGCAATGCCAACGTTTGATAGGCTAAAATCGCCTCGGGGATGCGCCCAGCGCGCAACGCTTCGAGCGCCTTCAATGCCAAAACATCGCCCCCAGGCGCAACATTCTCCTCACCGTGATCAACGAGCGCAGGTGGATGTGTCGGTGGAACGGGTGGCGGAGCTGGCTCCCTTTTGATGAGCGATGAACTGATTTGATTGTTGTGCGCTCCCGCCTGTACGAGTGGCGCTTGAGACTGATGAGCCTGCTGCCCAGCCCACCAAACCAGACCACCAAACGCCGACGCGCTCGTGATGCCTGCAGCGATCACGGCACCCACGACAATTTGAACGAGTCCAGTGCGTCGACGCTTCGTCTGCACCTTTGGTCGACGTTTGGTTGTGGAGGTCGATGGTTCACTGACCCAAGGACTCGGCGCAGGCGGTAATTCGTCCACTATCACCAGCGGAGAGAACTGCGTGGCATCGGATTGAGTCGGCGCGGGCGCTGAATATGCCGTACTTTCGCCTGGGATCCCGCAGATCGTCGTTGGAGCGTCGTAGGTTTCAGCTTGATTGCGCGTCGGCGTATCGAGGTTCAAGCTCGCTGGCTTTATGCGAACAGGCAGGTCGAAACGAGTTGCTGCGTCGTCCTTCACGCACTCCTCCGCGCAGCCTCTGTGGCGGCCGATAACATGCTGGCAGGTAAGGATTGTCCGAGCGCATTGAGCAACGCTTCAGCCCGTGGCAATCCGCCCGTAGGCAGCAGGCGAAACACACCATCACTAAAATATCTCCCTTCGAAGAGGTGGCAAATGATGAACTCTCCCCTTGCATCGGTGCCTCGCACCTCGCTGATGTGGGAGACCTTGCGGCTGCCGTCTTTCAGCCGCGACACCTGGACGATAATATCGATGCCGGAACCTAACTGTGAACGCAATGCGATGAGCGGCAATTCAACGTCCGCCATCAGCGCCATTGTCTCCAGACGGCTCATGGCATCGCGCGGGTACGAAGCGTGCACGGTAGACAAGCAGCCACCGTGACCGGAAGTCATCGCCTGGATCAGATCCAGCGCTTCGCCGCTTCGGATTTCTCCGATCACGATTCGGTCGGGGCGGAGCCGCAAGGTGGCCTTGAACAAATCCTGGATGGACACCCCGCCTTTTCCCCTTGGATCGGGAGCTCTTGCTTCGAGATGCACCACGTGCTCGTGTTGCAACTGGAGTTCGCGCGCATCCTCGATCACGACGATTCGGTCACCTTTGGGAATGAACGACGAAAGCGCATTCAGCATGCTTGTCTTCCCGGTGCCGGTGCCGCCGGCGACAATGATATTTTGCTGACAGACCACCAAGGATGAGAGGAGCTGAGCCGCATCTTCGGGGAGCGCGCCCACTTCTACCAACCGCTGAATCGTGAGCTTACTTTTGGAAAACCGGCGAATCGCAACACTCGGGCCGTCGGGCGCGACGGGCGGTAACACGGCCTCCACACGTGACCCATCGGGGAGGTGCCCTTCCAAGATCGGATGCTGATCGTCGAACGGCCTGCCGACGAACTGTGCGATATTCCGTAAGGCTGAAAGCAAGGCTTCGTGCGAGGGGAATTGGGTATCGGTTTTCGTGAGTTTGCCGCGCTGCTCCACGTAGATCAGGCTTGGCCCATTGATCATCACCTCGCTCACCGTCTCGTCTTCGAGGTGAATACGGATCGGCTCGAGAAAGTGGATTATGGACTCTGCGAAGACTTCCTTGGGGATCACAGCGCTTCCTCTCGAATAGCAGCGGTAGTGGCGGGAATCGCCTGTATTTGCTGCAATTCTTCGCGCACTGAACTGGCATTCGGGCCTGTGGGCTCGAGCAAGAGGAAGGCCTGTAAGCGCTTTTCAGCGGTGATAGTGTCACCACGCTCCAGCGCTAACATTCCTGAAAGGCGCAGGGCCAAGACGTGCTCGGGATGGCGCACCAGGATCTGCTCCAACTCGCGATTGGCTCGATTGAACTCTCCCAGCCCAGCATAGAGCGTTGCCATCAGATAACGCAGACTCATGTTATCGGGCTGTTGCCTCAGATAGGGAGCTGCGTAGCTCACCGCACTTCTGACTCGCCCCGCTCGCACGCACACGCTCACCAACTTTGGCAAGATCACTTCAGCTGCGCCTCCCGTCTCAAGCGCCGCACTGAAGTACTGCTCTGCGCGAATCGTTTCGCCCAGGTGGGCCAAGGCTTCCGCCTGCTTGACCAAATTTTCGGGAGTCTCGCGAACAACTGGTGTCTGGCTTGGCGTGCTGGGCGACGCCGCACAACCCGCGAAGCCTCCACTTGCCAGCACGAACAGGATCGCGGGCATCGCCCAAGATCGTCGTATTCTTTGGGGGGATGAAGGCATCACAAGAACCCGTTCGACCGGGCGGGTCCTCAGTTGCGACCTTTCTGAATGAGCTATTTTTTGGCTGCATCCTCTAACTTCTGCTCGATCTCCGCTTCGGAATGCCGGACCCACTCGCCAAACTCTCCGCCCTTGTTTCCCCAGATCGCTCTCAGCGCCCGCACTTCAGTCAAAGCGGCGTCGAGTTCGCCACTTTCGCGCGCCAACCCCAAACGCAGCTGGTGCCCTTGAAAGGCACGCCAGATCTCCATTTGCCATTCCTTCGCCTGCTGCTTGGCCTCCGCAGCACGTGCCGAGGTCCCCGCTTCCTCAAAGCAGATACCCGCTTCGTCTAAGAGTGCTACGGACTCAACGCCGTCAGCAGGCTCAAAGGGTGCGCGTTGCTTCTTGGCGAAGGCCGCACTGAATGCAGCTTGTGCGCGGTGCTCTGCCGACTCTCCCTGTGCTTTAGCGCAATGTGCTTCCGCACCAAACAGGTCCTTCGCAGCTGGTTCGGTCTTTGGTGGCGTCACGCTCGTGGTCTCGGCTTGGCCGAAGAAAAAGAGAAGCGCTCCCACTGCCACGGCAGCCACCAAGGCTAGGATAAGAGTGCGTGCGTTTGCTTCCTGTGGCGCAGCAACGGGTGTTTCCACAGCTACTTGGGCATCGACCATTTTTGTGTCCTTTGATTCTGAGAACGCTAGAAACCTGCGCCCGTCACGATGAACGGACCCATCAACAGCAGCAAAATGCAACCAAACATGAAGACCATGGGAATGATCATGTAAACTCCGGCACGGGTCGCGGATTCCTCGGCAAGCACCGTACGGAGCCCACGACTCACCTGAGCTTGAGTGAGCAACGCTTCGGAGATCGGTGTCCCTTTTTCTTCCGCTTGAGTGAGCGCGCGCACCAGATCTCGTACCGATGAGGTGGGGGCTCGCCGTTCAAAGCTCGCCAATGCCTCGCGCCGCGTTTGGCCGAGATTCAGTGCATCGAGCAAGCGTCCGATCTCTTGAGCGAGCGCATCGCCAGGCTCAGCCTCCCGTACCACCATGCTCAATGAAGCCGGAAAATCTAGCCCAGCACTGGTGCACAGTGCCCCAAGATCGATCGCTGCTGGCAGCCGGCGGCCGATCGACTTCAAGCGTTGCCGCATTTCCGACTCAACCTGCAAATGCACAATCGCGGGCCCACCGAGTGCGCCCAACACCAAGTAGAGCTCTCCCTGCCCCGTGAGTGCGCTGAGCAGGGCCCCCGTCCCCGCGAACACGATGCAGCCAAGCAGCATGGCGCCAGAAAGCTCATCCGGAACAAACCCCAGATAATCACCCGCCTGCTCCAGGCGGCTCGCTTGTTGAGCCCTGAGGCTCGCAACTCTGGGATTCTGTGGAAAGCAAGCCAAGATCTCCCCTACCAGGCCCCCAAACCACAGCAGCACAGGCTCTAGCAACCGGAAGCCTTCCGACTCCTGAAGAGCACGCGTGCGAGCTTGCGCGCGATAGCCACGCTGCGGAGCCTCAAGTGCACGTACCCCGGCTAGAGCTACACCGAGCGCCACGACTGCAATGCAAACTAAGACCAAACACAACGAGCGCATCACACCATACGAAGGCATCGCTCAATCTCCTTCAGATATCCACTAACAAGATTTTTCGCGCCGCGAGGACGGCAGCCAGCCAAAGCACCACCGCCGCGGCGAACACAAGATGACCGGTGAACGTGGTTTCAAGTGGGCGAAAGAACAGCGGGTCCATCATGCGCACACCGAGATAAAGCGGGACGGGGATCCCGCCGATCACAAAGGACTGGGCTTTGCCCTCAGCTGTTTTGGAACGCACCACGCCCTCGAGGCGCGCCATTTCCCGCAGACTGATCGCCGCGGTAGCCAAAGCGCGTGGCAGATTTCCGCCTGTGCGCCGAGCCGTTCGCAGGACCGCGACGGCCGCGTGAAATGTGGAGCTTTTTATGCGTGCGGCCCCCACTTCCAGTGCACCGTCCAAGGGCATACCGAGCTCCACTTCTTTCAGGATCAGCTCCACTTCAGCGAGAATTGGCAGTGAAATCACGGAGCAGGACGACAGCATCGCATCGCCCAGCGAGGGCGTAGAATGCAACGCATTGCCGAGGGCGTTGAGCCAACCCTCCACCTGTTGATCGATGCGCGTCACCCGTTGGCCACGCTCGCGCGACAACAGAATCGGCACACCGAACAGGACCGCAAGCGGAAACAGCGCGAACCAGTACTCGCCAGCACCTGCTAGCCCAAGCGACACAACAACCGCACCGCCCTGACCCCAAAGAATCGAACTGGGCATCACCTCGGAACGCAAGAACGCCAGCTCGCTGCTCACCCACGCGTGATACCGCGCGACGTGAACGGACAACCATGGCACCACCGCCCAAACTCCACCGAGAGAGCCCCCGATCGCAAACAGCGCAGCTAGGCGCCCCATCCAGTACCACGCTGCCATCAGACGTAGTCTCCCTGGCTGACCACGCCATGCGCGATGAACTGATCCACGAACGATGGCATGTAGCCACTAGCGCGATGTTCCCCCACGATTTTGCCGTTTTCAGCGGTTCCCGTGCGACAAAAGCTGAAAATTTCACGCATCTCGATCTCTCCGTCATGCCCCAATCCCACGAGCTCCGTGATGTTCGTGACGCGTCGCGATCCGTCAGATAGCCGTGATTGTTGAACGATCACGTGGACGCTGGATGCGATCTGACGGCGAATCGCTTGAATCGGCAGCTCGACTCCCGACATCAAACACAGCGTCTCGATACGCGCCACCGCCTCGCGCGGGCTGTTCGCGTGGGTGGTAGTCATCGAACCTTCGTGCCCTGTATTCATGGCTTGCAGCATGTCGAGCGTCTCGCCGCCGCGACACTCGCCCACTATGATGCGATCAGGACGCATGCGCAGTGCATTCTTCAGCAGATCTCGGATCGTGTACTCCCCTTTGCCCTCCATATTGGGCGGGCGAGATTCCAGGGATACGACGTGTGGCTGCCGCAACTGGAGCTCCGCCGCGTCTTCAATCGTGACCAAGCGTTCGTCGCCCGAAATGGAGCCGGACAGTACGTTCAGCAGGGTCGTCTTCCCACTGCCCGTTCCCCCCGAAATAATGATATTTTTCTTCACCTTCACCGAGCGTTCAAGAAAGCTCGCCATGCGTTGGCTGAGCGAGCCAAACTTCACAAGCTCGGACATTTGGAGCGGTTCCTTTCTAAATTTGCGGATCGTGATGCACGCTCCTTTGAGCGCTAAGGGTGGGATCACGGCGTTCACGCGCGAACCATCTTTCAGGCGCGCATCCACAATTGGAGTGGATTCATCGATTCGGCGACCGAGCGGCGTCACGATGCGCTCGATGACCGCACGAACTGTCTCGTCGTCTGTGAAGCGGAGCCCTGTGAGCGTTAACCTACCCGCACGTTCAGCATAGATGCTTTGCGGATCCACGACCATGATTTCGCTCACGTCGATATCTTGCAGCAGTTGTTCCAAAGGCCCCAACCCAAGCGCTTCATCCGTGAGCTCCTGCACTAGCCGCTGACGGTCTAGGTTCACCGGTAGCTAAGCTGCCATGCTTTGGAGGATCATACCCAGCGCTTCGATCACCTTGGGGCGCATCTCATCCACATTGATGCGCGCGCGACCTAGCTTCGGCAGATCGAGATGGTCGAGCAAGCTGCGATGGATCCGGCGGCGAAGCAGTGGCGGCGCCTCCGCGTCCACAGGAGGCGAGGCTCCCTGAACCACCTCCGGCGAAGCGACTGGGGCGATAGACGGAATCGGAACTGCAACAGGACCCTGTGGCGGCGATTTCCGAATCAGTTGCAAATCAAAGGGTCCTACACGGATCGGCACCGTTTGCGCACGCACCACTCGCGCCGCCTGTCGCAACAGCGACCCATCTACCAACGAGCCATTGTGGGAACAATCTGCCACCACCAGATCCCCACCCTGTCGGGAGAGCGACACATGGCGCCGCGACACCACATTCGAAGGCAAAAACACGGCACATTCGGGATTGCGCCCGATCCATAGGGGCTCATTTCCGATCGAAAGCTCAAGGCTTCCCGAAGGCGTCACCACCGTGATCTGAAGCTCAGCGCTTTCCACGAACACTCCCTTTCACACGCGGTTCATCCAACATCCGACTCTGCTCAATGTTGCCATCGTAGTCTTCGAATAGCTGGAGCGCTTCCTTGATGCGGCGCTGTGCGTCGTCAGATGTGGCATCCACGACCGAAGGCACAATCATCACGATGTTCTCGGTATCCTGCGTTGCCGAACGCTCCGATCCAAATAGCAGACCAAGGAGCGGGATTTGGCTCAATCCCGGGAGCCCCGAGCGAGTGCGCACTTCGCTCTTCGAGCTGAGGCCCGCCAGTATCAGCGATTGACCCAATTCCAGATTCACAATCGTGTCGAGCTGCGATGTCGTGCGTCCTGGCGCTCCCGTGCCGTGGTCATCGGCCAAGTCCGAAACATCCGCGTGCACGAACAGATCCAACCTGCCAGATTCAGAATCGTACTTTGGTTGGATCTGGAGTGAACTCCCAAACGTGATCTGATGAATGCCTCCGGAGAGGCTGCCCTGAACGGGAATATTCACCTCGCCACCGCCCGCAAATGTCGCTTTTTCTCCGTTGGCCGTGATCACTGCTGCGTGCCGCATGATCTTGGCGAACCCTTTTGCCTGGGCGATATCTAATTTGGGCAGCGCCTGAGTGACCACGGCGCCTGCTGTTTCAAAACGATTCGCCAAGAGATCGTAGCCCAGATTCAAGGTTCCCCCGCCAATCGAGCCCGGCCAATTCATGCCGATTTGGTGATTGTAGCTTTTGTCGAGTTGCACAAAATAGAAGTCGAGCCGAATGTTGTCGCGGGCGGGCACACCTGTCTTTGGCGCCGCCGCCTTCTCTTCAACGCCTCCGGCTACTTCGATGGCGTACTGACGTTTCGCTCCGTTTTGCATGAGCAAGAGGAGGGAAGTCACGCCAGGATTCATGGCTACGACCACGAAGTCCTTAGCATCTGGCGTGAGCCGGACATCCACGACACCCTTCACGCCTTCTGAGAAGCTTTGCACTCCGGCTGCGGACAGAACCTGCTGCTCACCGACCTTGAGTTGAATGCTCTGGGAAGGCGCGGCTTCATTGAGGCCTGAACTGACTTCGGCGCTGGCGTGTGGAGCGCTGCCTAGCAAGGCGCTGCAGACAGAAGCGGCCGAGATGAACGAACGAAAACGGTGGTGCACAGAATTCTCCTTGAATCTGGTTGAAACGACGCTCATTGGACCCGTTCGATCACGGGCACTTCGGGCTGCTTTTTGACCGCAACGGCCCAATCCGTGCGTTCTTTGGCCTGCTGCACTTCGCCCTGAGTGGTGCTTGGCAGCTTGTCTAAGAGCGTGATGTCGTCGGCGTTTCTGAGAGAAAGCCTGAGTGTTCCGCCTTGCTCGGCCTGCGTCACCGTTTGGGCCTGCTCCACCGTCATACTGAGCACAACCGAACCGCCCCCGCGTGCCGAATTACCTTGTGCCTCTACCTCTGTGGTGCCATTGACAGCTAACACCAGCAGATTTTGGAGCAGCGTGGCAGTTTCGGCTCCGGAATGCGATGTGTACAAGAGGTCCACGCGATCGCCCGGTCGAAGCAGACCGTCGAACAGCTGTTCTGAAGCGACATTGAGTGCACGCATCCCCTTTTGAACCAGGCCAGCCAACGAACGCGCGGTTTCTTGGCCGCCCGCCACGTCTGTCCACTGAATCAAGTCACCGCCCTTAAGTGCTGCATTGGTACGAACGCCGATCAGCTTTTCCGTATCGCTAGCGCGCACCTGGCGGCGGCTCACGTAGCTCGACGGAACTCGTTGCAACGCCAAGTCCGTTTTCGAGATCACAGCACCAAGTGGCAGGTCGCGAACCGTGGAAACCAGCTGAACCTTTGCACCGCCGGCCACGTCCTCTTCAAGGCGTGAAAGGTAGATCTGACCGAGAGCCGCCGCGCCGAGGCCGCTTGCAACCGAGAGAATGATGAGGATCTTTCTGTTTGCCATAGTGTGCCACGTTGCTGCGTTCGCGAAATTTGGCGACCCCCAAGCTTCGACCGCCTCCTCGCGCAGTTGCTCGCAAAATGAATGCGCAACCCGGCGCGCGCCCGGTCGATAGCCCTCAAACCGAATCTTTCATGGAGAATTCCGCATGCAACGCCGTCTGTTTCTGCTCGCCTCGTTCGCCCTCATCACTGCTTGTGGTCAAAATCGAAAGGCTTGTCCGGAGGGCTCAGGCTGTGTTGCGAACCCTGACTCGCCGCCCAAAACGGGCACCATCCTGCGCGCCAGCTTTGGAAAGCAACCAGGCCAGCTCGGTGTTTCCGACGCTGAAGAGGGCAACGCTGAGGCGCCCATGAGCCTCGTGTTCGACCCGAAGACGGGCGAAGTCTTGTTACTCGATCAGCTGAACCTGCGAGTCCAGGTGTTCCTGGGTGGCGCGCTCAAGAAGGTGATCTCGATCCCTTCTGGGACCGTCCAAGATCTCGCGCTACTCGCGAACGGCAACATTCTCCTACTAGATCGGCTCAAAGACGCCCAGCTGATGGAGATCGATCGAGAGGGGAGCGTGCTCGGAACAACGAGTGTGGTCGGTGACGGCATCGCCTCCGGCGCTGAAATCTCTGCCCTTTTTAGCAATGAAAGGGGGATCTGGGCAGACATCGGGAAGCAATCGATCCTACTTTTGGATCCCTCTGGAGTGGCACCGCAGACCCGCGAGATCCAACCCGGCTTTCCTGCAAACGACCAGGTATACAAAGTTCAAGGTACAGGGCGCACGCTCTCCATCATTTCGACACCCAGCCATCAAGCAACGGGTCAACAGCAGACGCTCGTCGAATACCCAAGCCCCGTGACGGGCATCATGACCTTGCGCGTTGATAAGTTGAGCAACGTTTACCTTGCCACTCGTCACCTTTTAGACGACGGGAAGACCACGTCAGAATCATGCTGGATGGTGGTGCTCGACGCACAACTCCATGAAGTACGCCGTTTTGCTTTGTCTCCAAGCGAGACAGCTCGCGAGGTTTTCCGTGAGTTGGAAATCGGGCCAAACGGTGAGATCTTTCAGCTGCATATCACGCAAGATGCCGCATTGGTGGAGAGGTATTGAGGGCCATGCAACGCCTTCTTTCAAGCCTCTTGAGCTTGTTGGTCCTGGTGTCCGCACTCCCCGCGCAAGCTGAACCCGCCGCCATGACACGGGAGGCTGTGCTTGATTTGGTAAAACCGGCGGTGGGGCACGGCTACTTTTGGGGCCACAACACGTGGACGAACGATGGCTCCAATATAGGCACCTGCTCCGGAGACTGTCCCTCCTGCACGTTTAAAGGGACGGTAGGCACAGATTGTTCCGGGCTGGTATCGAAGGCCTGGCAAGTTCCCTCGGCGCTGCCCATCACAACCGATCAAGGGCACCTGTCAACAGAGATATTCAGATTTCAGGAGCTGTATTGGAAACGAATTCAGCGCAGCGAATTGATAGCTGGTGACGCACTGGTCTACCGCAACGCTGCTAACAGCGCCGGACACATCGTGCTCTTCGATCGCATGGGCGACGTACCAGGCCGCTATTGGGTGTATGAGGCACGTGGCTGTCAATTCGGTGTCGTCCACAACCAACGAGCCTTTACGGCCGATTATATTGCGATCCGACGCAATGCTCTAATCGAATCGGCGACCCTCGGGGCCGACTGCGGATCCCATGGGCGCAGCGAGCCAGCCAATAGCTGCAGCTGCGATCCCGGCTACAGCGGCGCCAGCTGCAACCAGTGCGCTCCCGGCTACTACGGCTATCCGGCATGCGTGCGCGAAGGCTCAAGCTGCGAACCCAGCGGTTCAATCCAATGCGGCGACATCATCAATTTGGACGGCCCTCAACCCATCTATGCGTTTCGCCCCTCCGGCCGTGGCAAAGCACAGCTAACGCTGAACGGTAGCACTGCCGGGCTCCAGCTCAGCGTTCTTAAACAAGAGTGCGAGGCTCAAAGCAGCGTCGGCGCCGCTACGAGTTCTCTTTCGGTCGACTACAGCGAGGGGGATGTATTCTACGTCAGCGCGGAGAGTGCCCAGGGCAACGTGACTGAAGGCCAGCTCAGCGTGCAGTGTGAAACCCCGAAGCAAGCCTGGATCGGGGATGCTTGCGAGAGCGATGCCGACTGCGATCTCAGTCATCAGCCCGAAGCTGGCAACCGGGGCTTCTGCCTCAAACAGGGCTCAGCTGCGTTCTGTTCGCTGCCGTGCGTCAGCCTGTGCCCCGATCTCCTACCGGACAAGGCGCCGACTTTCTGCGTCCAAAACCCCAACGGCGACCTGTCGGGTATCTGCGTTTCGCGCTCCGATCGACAAAACGCTGAGTGTACGAACATTCCGGGCACCATCGAGCTGCTCTCTGAACGCTACCAACAGAGCGACGTGAAGCAGCTCGCCTGCGTGCCGACCTCAGCGAAGTGCACCGGTAGTCTCGCGGGTCGTGTCGTTGAATTTGACACACTTCCGGGAAGGGCAGTTGTGGGCGCCAGCGTGCACGTAACAGCTGGAACCTTCACGGCTGATGCCACAGCCGACGAGCTTGGCAATTACACGGTGCCGGGCGTACCTTGTGGCCGCCTGACGTTAGAAATCGCAGCGCTTGGTTTTCTCACCGAACACCTGAGCTTCGCATCAGATGGCGATCAACGACACTTCAGCCAATTGCAGGCCCTTCCTCTGGCGTGTTCAGGCGAAGGGAGCATCACGGGGATCGTCTCCGATGCCGTGGTGAATCAGCCCCTCCCGGGGGCGCGGATCGAGCTCTTTCAGAGCCTGGGACGGGCCGAAGGCATACCGGTTGCCGGCATCACAGTGAGCAGCGTCGGTACCTACGAATTCACCCATCTCAGCGCCGGCCACTACACCGCGCGGATTGAAGCCGCTGGCTATGCACCCCTGGAAGAAGAGGTTGTCGTGTGTGGACAGCGCGTCCTCCAAAACAACTTCTTCGTCTCCAAAGCTAGCGAGGCTGCACTCACCTTCGTCCTCAGCTGGCAGCATCCCGATGATCTCGACTTACACCTCCAGCTCCCGAACGGCGAAGAGGTGTACTTCGATGATCTGTGTCGTGGAGTGTCTCAATCCTTCCCCTACGCCACGCTCGATGTCGATCATCAGCTCGCCGATGGGCCGGAACGCATCAGCGTGTCTGCACTGATCCCAGGGCGCTACACGCTCTTCGTTCACAACTATTCGCGAGAGTTTGCGCCAAATCAGGCTGATTTTCAGGATTCGCAAGCTCAGGTTTCCGTGTTCGGTAATGGCGGCAGCTTCCTCGGCCGCTTCCCTGTGCCCACGCGCGGCTCGGGCCTGTATTGGGATGTTCTTTCGTTTGAAGGAATGCATCCCGAGAAGCTCATTCCGATTCAACGCTTGAGCTCGGAACGTGTGCGCCCCGAGAATTACGTGCAGGCGTGCCGGCCATGATCTCGCGAGACGAACGCGGTGCGATGATGGTGATCGGCGTCTTCATGGCGACGTTCCTCGTGAGTGTCCTTTACTATCTGATTGGCACCGCTGAAGCCGTGTTCTTTCGTGAAGGCATGCAGGATGCCGCGGATGCAGCGGCACTCGGCGCTGCAATTTCTCACGCGCGCGGGATGAATTTCATTGCGCTCGTGAACATTCTGATGGCTGCGCTGGTCATGATCTTGCTTGCGCTGAAGCTCTTGGAAACGGTGATCATTATTTTGATGGGTGTGCTGACTGGCATCGCCGCAACGGGATTCGGGGCAGCAGGCGCGGTGCCCGCCATCGCTGCGTTGGAAAGCGCACGCTCCGCCGTCAATGCCGCCAATGAGGCCGCAAAGGGTGTGATTTTCCCACTCCTCCGTGGAATGAGCCAGGTGAGCAATGCCGTGCGTGTTTCAACGCCAGCCGTGGCCGAGCTTCTCACGATCAGCGATGTGGTCAATGGCCGAGACCCAGCCGATTTTGGTTTTATGTTGCCAGCGCGCATGACGCTACCTGTTGAGAAGGATCAATTCTCAGTGCTGTGTGCGCATGCCGGTGCAAACTTGGCCGAGCTGGCGACCCTGCCGCTCAGCCCTATCCCAGGCATCAGTCTCGTGAGGGATACCTTGGAGAGCGCCATGGGCCAGCTCTCGGGTTCGCTCTCCGCCTACTTCTGCGGCAAGCCCGGTGCGCCTCCACCCTCCGCTTCTGTACCCGTCAAACGCGGCTTCCCATTGACGGATTTGGGGGACCAATGTGTGAAGGAGATCGAATCCGGCAAAAACAACGGCCCAGCCTGCAGCGGCGCTGAGGCAGAACGTACCCGCGCGGCTCCCGGCCCCTTCGGAGATTGCAAGAATAGCTGCACGCCAGGTGAGCTATTTGACACGTGGACCTCACTCGCACGCCAGCAGTGCAATCCCGAAGAAATCCCCCGAATCCACTCCTGGAAGTGGCAACAAATGTGGGCCATCGAGGAGCTGACATGGTCTGAATCGGCGAAAGCTTGGCAATCTTCTAAGCTTGAGCATACCGACGAACGTGTGCTTTCCGGAGACTCCTCGCCCTGCAACGCTATCCATGCAGAGGCCGGTTGGAATACGGATCGGCACCCAGATAACGCCACCGCCCAAGTTTCGCCCATCTGCACTAGCGAAATACTGGAGCCGCCAATTTTTTATTCGCACTCGCAGGTTTTCAAGCGCCGCTACCAAGCAGTCACCGATATCTTCGGCTGCCTGCGCACGGTTACGGCGAACTATAAAATGGAGGGGGCTGAACCCGCCGAAACGAGTGGCGAAGAGGTGCCTTGGAAGATTCAGAAGGATATCGTGTTGGGTCAGAACGATTTTCAGATCCGTGCCGTGGCGTTGAGTGGTACGGGCGATTTGCGAAGTGCCCAGGGCGTGCGCATTGCCACCTGGGTGGACTGCGGAAAATCCGAGAACAAGTCGCGCCAAGAGTGCCAGGGCGGTAGCCTGTTCGCGGGAGCTGCGGATCTGTTGGGCCGCCTGTCCGTGGCTCAAGCTGAGTATTACTTTGAAGGCGATTTGAAACCGGAGGAGTGGATGTGGAACATGAATTGGCGTGCACGTCTGAAGCGGTTCCGCTTGCCTGACGTTAAATCCCGGAAAAAGCAGGGAGATCCGAGCGACGCCGAAGCCAAGCAGTTTGGCGGACAGAAGGAAGCCAGCTCCTCTGAAGACGCCTGTGGCCGCGCCAAGGACTCAAGGAGTGGACGTTGTGGAGGCATGACGAGCACTCTCGAAACACTTTCATCGGTCATCAAACACTAAGCCATGATAAGAACGAATTCATTGGCATCCGCGCATATCCCCCGCACGCGGCTCAGTCGCAAACGTGGAACAGCCAGCGTCGAGGCGGTGATTTTACTACCGATCCTGATTCTGCTCTTCTTCGGCATCGTCTACGTGGCGCGTGTCGACAACGCCAAGCTCAGTGTGCTCACTCAAGCTCGCGGAAAAGCCTGGCCTGCCTCCATGCAGGCCTGCGAAGGCGATGCGGTCTCTGCCAATCAGGAACACCCAGAAGTTAAAGGCGTTAACAATGAGGTCAACAACGCCCTCTCACAAGCCAGCCAATCCACCTCGGGAAACGTCAAGTCGCCGATTGGCGGCTTCGTTGGCAAGCTGCTCGATATTCCCTTGAAGGCGCTCTTCGGTCAAAGCGTAACCACTAGCGCTGCCCAAGATGTTCCCAGGCCCGCCTTCTTAGGCGGCAAAGAAACCACCGTCGTCGGCAACTATCGCCTGCCTTGCAACATCAAACCCTACACCCTTTGGGACACCGCGAAGTCTCTCTGGAACCAACTCCCGCTCTTCTGAGGCACCGTCTCCCATGCTCTGTTTTTTCATTCTCGCCGCTCGTTTTCGCAGAAAATTTCTACCCGCGCTTCGGGTGGCGGGAGTGCTCGTGGCTGCGCATGTCGTGCTCGCTCTGTTCTGCTTGCATCGAGCTGAGGCCGCGATCACCGAGGCCTTCCTCGCTGCTTCTCGCCCATTTCTGAGCCTCCCAGGAATGCAAACGGGAGGCGAGCAGTCCGTCCAAATGAACGGTGTGGAATTCCGTGCGCAGAGCATGAGTGTTCCATTATCTTGGCGCCGAATCTTGGACGCTGCCGCCAAGCAATGTGGAGCGCAGGGTGGCATTAAACTTGTTCCAGAGGTCATCAAGAAGCTCGCCGCAGAAGATACGGAGGGGCGCGCTCAAGAGCTCTTGAGTGGCGTACTGCGTCTCGAAGGAGAGGGCGAAGGCATCCTCGTGTGTCTCGATGCCGACGCGAAACATTCACTGAAAGATTGGACCCAAAACCTGCAGCGCTTTGCGCAAACTCATGACCTTGCGCTGTTTGGGCGGCCACGTTACGTGCGTGTGCAACGGACTTCCGAGGGCGCCTCCGTGTTGCTCACCGTCTGGGCCGTGGGTGACTTGAATTTTGATCACATGTTCCCGAAAGCGGCTGACGCTCCTGGCCGTGATTCCGATTTGCTCCCGCGCCCGCCCGCGAGTCGCCGTTTGCTCTCCGCTCAAACCTTGGCTGGCCTATCCGTGGCAAGCTACGAATCGCAGCAAAAACCTGCTGAAATTCTAGAGTTCTACAAGTCCACGCTCCACGCTACGAGCTGGTCCGTCTTGGCAGGCCAAGGAACACTGAGTGCGACACGTGCCGACCAATCCCTTCGCATAGAGGTGGCTGAAGCCAAAGGAGGGACCAGCTTGGTGACACTGAGCGTACTCTAAGTCAAAGCGCATTGGCTTGCACCGAAGCAGCTTGGCGTCAACGTTGCGCGAGGAAAGCGTAAAATGGCCAGAACGGCTGGCACCCACGTGAGGCCACGCGGCGACATCGGTCCGCCCAAAAAAAATCATTTGCCCATCGCCGAAAGTTGCCGCATGCTGTGATCTCCGATGTTTAGCAGCTGCACGATGACGACGACTACCACCACCCTCCGGGGCGGTGTGGGCGTTGTTTTCGTGCTCTGAGCATCCTGAAATCAACCCTACGACCCGCCCTTGAGCGCGGGATCGATGGTGTTCGCTCCCGTGTTCTTCGGCCCTCAGCAACCGAAACGCGCACGGAGTTACCAGCATGTTACCCGACCACGACCACCGACAGTTAGCTCAACGCCTCGACCTCTTCCACTTTCAAGAAGAAGCGCCCGGCATGGTCTTTTGGCACAAAAATGGCCTCATTTTACACCGTCTTTTGGAGGAGCGAGCTCGAGAGCTCTTCCTCCGTCAGGGCTACGAAGAGGTGCGCACACCGCTCCTCGTTCGCCGTCCGCTCTGGGAAACCAGCGGGCATTGGCAACACTTTGCTGGAGGTATGTTCAAAGTCACCGATCAATCCGAACCAGCAGCCTTGAAGCCTGTGAATTGCCCTGGCCACGTGCAACTCTTGCAACGCCGCGTGATCTCCTATCGTGATTTACCTGTGCGACTTGCTGAGTTTGGCTGTGTGCACCGCGATGAGCCAGGTGGCGCTCTGCATGGCCTCCTGCGACTGCGACAATTCACACAGGACGATGGCCATATCTTCTGCACGGAAGCTCAAGCCACGTTTGAAATCGCCGCATTTTGTCGCAGCGTGCGGCCCTTTTATGCCGCGTTCGGATTTGACTCGATTCAGGTTGCCCTTTCGACTCGGCCTGATGAACGTGTTGGCAGCGACGAGTTCTGGGATCGCGCTGAAGCGACACTCGGCGAAGCTCTGGAGGCGTTGGGGCTGCCCTTCGAAATTATTGAGGGCGGAGGCGCCTTTTACGGGCCCAAAATCGAGTTTTCCTTGCGAGATAAACAGGGTCGACATTGGCAGTGCGGAACCATCCAGTTCGACTTCTTCATGCCCGAACGCTTCGGCCTCCAGTACGTGGCCGAGACAGGAAAACACGAGCCGTTGGTCATGCTGCATCGTGCCCTCTATGGAAGCCTAGAGCGGTTTCTTGGGGTGCTCCTCGAACATTACGGGACAGCTCTGCCGCTCTGGTTAGCGCCGGTTCAGATTCTTGTTATCCCGATCAGTCCCGCTCAAGTGCCGGCGGCCAAAGAGCTCGCTTGCAAGCTGAGAGAAGTGGGTCTGCGCTGTGAGTTGGACGAACGCGACGAAAATCTGTCCCAGAAATTAGCCGCCGCCCATCAGCGCGTAGTGCCGTACCAGGCGATTCTTGGCCCCCGCGAGCTGCTAGGCGGCAACATTAGCCTGCGTGGGAATGGCCAACAAAGAGTCATCCCCCTGTCAGAAAGCGTTCCAGAGCTTCTACGCCTATCTGCTCGGCCGAAGTTGAGCTAAGTGGAACCCTTCCTGGATGAAGCGCGCCCCTACTCAGCGACGTTCCGTTAGCAGCGACGCGCCCCCTTCGTTGGCACTCGCCTTGCGCAAGCCAGCTCGGGGTGGCGCACGTCCGACTGCCAATCGCCTCCAACAACTTCGACGCGAACACGAACGCTTGTTGAAAGATATTGCCAAGAAGAAAGCTTTGTTCGCTTCTACACTCAACGCCGCTCGCGATGCGGAGATGGCACTCGAAATGCGGATGGCGCCCCTGCGGGATGGCATCAGCCAAGCTACGCGCGAGATCAGGGAAATCTTTGACTTCTTCACCGGCCCGAAGAGCCCCCTAACCGCAAAGAATGCCGCCAAGGTGCGGAAGCTCTATCGGCAGCTCATGCCCCCCGAAGACCAAGCAACCTTCGAAGACGAGGATTTTGAGGAGGATCCGGATCACGATCCGGATGATGCTGAGCATGAGAGCAACAGGCGCGAAGCGCGAACTCGGCGCGAAGCCCCGGATCACAAGAAGCGGGATATCGCTACAGCAACCAAACCGCACGAAGCCAGCGATAGCCTATTGCGCACCCTGTTTCGTAAGCTCGCCGTCGCGCTGCACCCCGACAAAGTCCAGAAAGTTTCACAGAAGGATGAGCGCACGCGCATCATGAAGGAGGTGACTCGGGCTTATGAAACGAGCGACCTCGCCAAGCTGCTGGAACTCGACCGGATCTGGCTCGGCGGTTCTCCGACCTCCACGGATCCGGAATTCGCTACGCGCATCGAAGATTCTCTCGACACTTCCAATCGAGATTTGCGAAAGCAACTTCGAACGCTCACCGAAGAACTCAAGGACCTCAAGCGAAGTGTTCCCGGAATGATCCGCGTGCCCGGCCGACGTGGCCCGCCGGTGAGT
Source organism: Polyangiales bacterium (assembly GCA_038246305.1). Classification (GTDB taxonomy): domain Bacteria; phylum Myxococcota_A; class Polyangia; order Polyangiales; family Polyangiaceae; genus JBBRRP01. The sequence continues at coordinate 47,721 of JBBRRP010000003.1, forward strand.
GAAGCCGATCTTGTCGTGAGCGACATGACACGCGCCTTTGGGCTGCTGAGCCAGATCCGCGAATTTGCCGTACGCTTCAAGCAAGGGAGCATCCCGCTCGCAACCTTCCTCCGTGGTCCCAATATCGAGCCCGACTTGCTCGGCGACGACGAAAGCGAGTTTGATGAGGTGTTGGAGTCCATGATCCGCGAGGTCGTCGAAGCGCCCAGAGCGCGAGCCAAGGGGAAACGGCGCTGAAGGAAACTAAGCCAATGCGACCGCCCGCTCGACATCGTCTTCGCGCGCTCACCTTCGGTCACAATTGCTCATAGTCCGATAGGCTGGAAAATCAGATCCGACGAGCCTGTTAGCAACTCAGCGGGTGCCGCCTCGGAGGGCCGTGCCGCTTTTTTACCTTGAGGTCGATGGCCAGTCTGCACTTCGTGGAGCAGCGCTTCTTCGGCTTTTAAGATCATCGTGTTTGTCAGGAGCATGTACTTGTCCTTCGTGGAGTTCGGAGACATTTTTGCCTTAAATTCATCAAGCATGTTCCGATCCGTGTCGATCATCCAGACGCGCTTCACGAGCGAAAAAGACATCTTCCAGGTTCACCACTGTCGCTAACCACTTCTCGTTACCGGCTTCTAGTTCTTTCTTGATGTTAACCGGATGCGTGAGATCGTTTTTAAGTTCCTCGTTGCTAGGCCTAGGCTGAGCCTGATTTAGAGAGCCAGCTTCTCGGCCGCGCCCGAGGAGCCGGGCTCGCACCTTCCGAACCCCCTCGTCTCGGGCCGCAGCTTTAGAACCCGGCGCCAGGCTTTTGTCCCCTTCCTTTTGTCCCATTCCCGATCTGGCCCGATTGCCCGAACTCATCAATTCTCCAAAGCGGCGAACTAGTAGCGCCCCTGTTACGAGGAGGAGTAGCAGCGCCAAAATGACAGCCCTCACCTGCTTCCGACGGCTCTGTGATTGCTGTTGGACTCCCGGCTGTCCCGTGTTCATCTCTTGCCAGTCCGGTGGGTGAGCAGCTCCGACGATGCTGCTTCTTCAATTCCGATCGCGATAGCCACGCAGCCGCCTGCAGTCCACTTTAGATTCATTCAAGGGTTCCGGGGACGAGTGGAGAACAGATGCAGCATTTCATCGGCTTCGATCGCGAAATGAACAAAGTCACATCATAGGGTTAGCCCTAATTGCGACTGGCGCTACCGTTGAGGGTTGCAAGCCCAAGTAACTGTATGTTACTCGCGTGAAGTGGGCTTTCTGTCGGCCTGATATCAACAGGGCGACTCAACACGTGCGGGTTGTCCGAGCGCAAACAACTGAGGAGTGATTTATGTCGATTCGCAACCAACGAAGCCATGCGGAACATGGTGAAACGTCGTCCCATTCGGCATTTAGGTGGTCCCCGAGAGGCACATCAGTTCTAGGCCTCTCGCTCGTCGGCGGCTTCCTAATGGCCTGCGCCTCCGCGGGGCCGAGTGACGGCTCCGAGGTGGGCGAGCTCGGCCAGGAGCTCGGGGCGGCAGGGGCACCAAGCGCGACGGGCGGTGCCTTCGCGATGGGCGGTGCCTTCGCCACAGGCGGGATCTCCGGGGGCGGCGGTCCGACTGGCGGCAAGGGTGGGTTTCCCACGGGCGGAGCGGGCGGCGGCTCCGGCTTCAGCGAATCAATCTGGACGTTTGACGATTGCTTCCGAACTTCATTGGTTCTCCGCGACACCAGCGTGAATGCGGCTGATGCGACTCGTTCGTCCACCACGAAATGCGTAACGGGAGCCAACGGCCTTGGTGTGCAGTTCAAGGGTACCGCGGACGTCGTCGAGATCGGAAACCGGCCCGTGCTCGCGCTGGATTCCCACCTCGGAGTAGCGGCATGGGTGAAACCCAACGCCGTCACCGGCAAACAAACCATCATTCACAAGGGCAACGGAAACGGCGACAGCTTCTCTCTAGGAATCGAGAGCAAACGCCTTATTTTTACCGTGAATTTGCGCAACGGCAAGACCGTCTCTTCGTCGGCGCCGATCAAAGCCGGCAACTTGACACACGTGGGCGGCCTCTATGACGGTCAGTTTGCGTTCTTGTTCATCAATGGTCAGCAGGTTGGCCAGGTGGCCATGAAGGGTCTGATCAAGAACAACAACGGCCCCATCCAAATCGGGAATTCGAACGGTGCCTCGGCCTTCAACGGTCTGATCGACGAGGTGTGGTACTCGAGCACAGCGTCGTCTGCGTTTGAAGTCACCAACCGCGCCTGCATCCAGCGGCAAGCGACCCTGGCTGTAACGCCAGCGACGAGCGGGCTCGTGCAACCGGACACCGTGGTGCCATACACTGTCAACGTCACCAACAACAATCTGGGGTGCCAGGACGACTTCTTCAATTTCTTCTTTCAGAGTAATGAACCGGGCATTACCACCAATGTTGATCAGAATTTCTTCGGCCCGGTGCCAAGCGGTCAGACCGCGACGTTCCACGCCACTGTTAGTGGTTCGGTGGACGCAGAGCCGGGTAGCCACCAAATCCCATTCAATGTATTCAGCAACTTCAACTTCCTGAGCGGTTCGTTAACCTATGAGCTAGCTGCCCCGACGGGGTGCTTCGTTCGTACTTCACGTGAACTCATGATCAAGTCGCTTCCTGTCGTTGATGATCCGGTTCGCACGAATTTCGATGGCCCCGCATTGGACCCTCGAACTGGCGCTTGGACGTTCGGAAGCCTTGCCCGCAAGTTTGCACCAACTCCCGAGCAAGCACCCGCCATGGTCGAGCAAATGTTCAAGACGTGGCTCAGTGATCAACAGGTGAATGGGTTCAGGATCCCCGCTCGCCCAGCCATTCAGTTCCAGGTTTTGGACAACTGGCCCAGAACCCCCAACGGAGAGCTTGACCTCAACCGTTCTCCCCTTCAACTGCTGGCTATCGTCAACCGCACGGATCTTCGTAGCCTCTCGCACGGAAATTCTGGCGAAGGGCGCTTCGTCTTCGGAGTTGTTGGCCCATTTGGACCGCTACAATTCACGGTGATTCTTGAATACAAACAGCCCGCCACGACCGAAGCGGATGTTCTAGCCTCGGCACAGGCATGGCACGAACTCGGGAGCCTCCCCTTCCCATCGGAACAGTATAACGTGGCGCTGCAAGCCATTACGGATCGTTTCACGGGCCGAGGCGCCGATCCCAGTCAACCCAACGGGAGCGCGCTCGCTCGGCTGCGCACGAACGAGATCGACTTGAGCTCCGATGGGATTTGGCAGCTTCGAGAATTCGGACTTGCTGCCAACGGGTTGCTTCAACCGAGCACGACTAAGCTTACGCCGGACCTCTCATTTAACGGAACCACCATTCTCGCCGACTACATCAATCAGAATCAGGCGAGCATACTTGCGGAACAACACGACGTTCCGGAAGTATTTCAGGGACAACCCTTTCTGACGGGCTCCGTCATCAACCAACTCAATGCTTGGTTCGCCCCAGGCGTGAGCGACGAAGCCCGCCACAAGTTCTCTCTGAATACATGCAATGGCTGCCACAGCTCGGCTGAAACCAGCACAAGATTCCTCCAAATCGAGCCCCGATTCCCTGGCCAGGAGTCCACTCTTTCGCCATTCCTAACTGGGGTTCAACAGCAGGACCCGTTCAACTTCTCCATCGTGAGAAATTTGAACGACCTCGCTCGCCGTCGCACCGACCTTACGGGCTTGGTGTGCCCGCAGCCCGTAGCCACGCAGGCCACAACAGGTGCTCGCACCACTTCAGCGGGCACCCTTTCAGCACCAGTGGTTAACATCTCTGAGGGCATTCACCGAGTCCACTAACAACAAATAGAATCAAGCTGAAACGGGTACTAGGCTAACTGGTGCCCGTTTGGCGTTTTGTCCGTGCCGTACCGATAGCCCTAGCCCTTGCACCGCGCTCTGCCGCCGCCGAAACGCAGAAATATCCAACTTGTGATCACCGTCGCCAGGAATACGACGTCGTAGTAAGAGCCAAGGGGAGACGGCGCTGAAGGAAACTCTTGACCTGAGACCTCGTGGGGCGTGCTAACCTCGTCTTTCGTGGATACCCTGGATGAGGCACTCAAAGTCATCGCAAGCCTTTCTGACGCGCCTGGGAGAGATGACGCATTTTGCTGACCTGACCTCCGAGGTCAAAGAAATTGGAGGTGTATTCGTGCGCGTCGCGACTCCCTCCGCACTACACCGCATGAAGAAAAGCACCGTGCGACCGTAGATCACGGCGATGCGGCTGCTCTTCGCATGGCGTTCGAGATTGAGGAGGATTGAAGCCAATGCCAGTTTATAAATACCGTTCGGTCGAGGAAATGCCTCCGCTTCCGCAGCGCTCGGCAGACCTAGTGGCTCGGATCCGTGCCGTCTGGAATCGCGCGGCTCTGCTCGCTCCTCGACTCCTGCCAAGAGGGATACAGCGTTTCAGAAATATGGACGAGGCCAATCTGGCTCGACAGGAAGCTACGCTCGAACGGATGAGAGATACGAGGTCCCCATGAAGCTCGTTGGGATGATGGATTCACCTTACGTGCGCCGCGCAGCCATCTCGATGAGCTGCTTGGGCATATCCTTTGAGCATCAGGCGGTCTCCGTGCTCCGCACCTTCGAGGAGTTCCACAAGATCAATCCGGTGGTGAAGGCGCCGACTCTCGTATTGGATGATGGGGAGCTATTGATGGATTCCACGCTGATCATCGAGTACGCGGAAGCGCTGGCGGAGCCTGGACGCAGCCTGATGCCGGCAGATATGGCTGAGCGTGTGCGAGCGCTACGTAGGATCGGATTGGGTCTGGCGGCGTGCGAGAAAACGGCTCAAATGATCTATGAACTTAAGCTACGCCCCAAAGAGAAGCAGTACGCGCCCTGGTTAAAACGAGTTGAAGGCCAGCTCTTGGCGGCTTTGGCGGGAATGGAGCGTGAAATGGCGACGCAACCTGTGCCGCGCGAAGAAGCGCTCGGGCAATGGCAAATCACTTCAGCAGTGGCTTGGCAATTCATTCATGCCACGCTGCCCGAAATAGTGGCCGCTCTGGCCTTCCCGGCCTTGAATCGGTTTTCCGAAGATGCCGAGAAGCTGAAAGAGTTTCTGAAGCATCCACCGATCGGACCGGGTGTGAGTGTGGGCTCAACCGAGAGCTGAGCGAAAACTACCAACCAATCCCGACGGCAAGACCAAACTCGGTGGGGTACGTGGACTTTTTTGCGGGCCGAATCGGTTCGAGCTGTGCCTTGGTGACGGGATCATAATTGTACACGTAGTTCGGCGTGTTGGTCCACGGCGTTATATTTTGACTGACACGAATATCCGCGTAGAGCCGACTCGACGACGTACGGAAAAACATCAGGCCCGCCTGGCCAAAGACCGCCAGATTGGGCGAGACGTCGACGTTTTTCCCGCCGAGGATCCGTGGCGTTATCCCGCCACCGACGTAGGGAGAGACGTTGTTGTCATTGAGATAGTAACTCCCCCCCAATTCACCATAAATGCCGCCGGCGGACCCCAGGTCGGTGCCGTCGGAAAACCCGACACCATTTGGCACGGTGAATCCCGCACCCACTTCCAAGAAATATTTTTCTCCTTCCAGGCGAGCGTTCGCCCCGAAGGCAATCATCGGATTGTACTTGGTCGAAGAACCCAATGCTACTGGCACTTCATACGATGTCTTGATCCCGATCACCTTCTCAACGAAGGTGCGATTCACCTTTTTGCCCTCGCGCTCCGTCACTGTGTCGATCGTGCGCGTTTCCGAAGGGTCTTTCTTCTCAAAGAGCGCCGTGCTCAGGCGCGCCGCCACAGGCTCCATGTCATCTAAGGAAGCGGCAACCATGCGCGCATGAAAGATTTCCTTGCCGTCCGCCGAATATCGAATTGCGGTCACTACGATGCGTTGGTTGAGGCGCGTGGCCCGCACCACCAGGTACTCGGATGAGTGGCTGAGGCTGGCGGCCTCGGCATAATTGCCCGGCGTTCCGTCAGCGTGCGGTGCTGGCGCCACCACCACCACCTGATCGCGACTGGCTTCCGCGTACGCCTCGGCGATCAGAGACCGAATGGCTTCGCCTTCCGACGGCTCCAAATTCGCTCGCTCGACGGGAAGCATCGCCACCGACGCGTTAGCCACGGAAGCAAAGAACACCCCAACACCCAACGATAACCACCCTAGAACTGCTTTCATATTCATGGTCTCCACTCCAAGTAATCCCCTCGCACAGAACAGCACATTCTGTGCCAGACGGAAACCTTTCCGTAGCCCTCCACAAACGCGCGCAACCTGGCGCTCCCCCTCTATTGACCATCAGTCGCGGTCCGTTAACTACGACAGCGTTGCCACGGTACCGGCGAGTGGAGAACCCTATATTGATTGCTCTCAGAAAGCGCGTCGGCAATGATGTGCTCGTTTGCACCCCGCACCCGTCTATTGCACCGATTATCGCCTCTGTAACGCCCTAGGGGCGGACCGCGAGCAGGTCCTCAACCGGCTGGCCTCGGGGCAAACAGGGCTTCTCGCCCCAAGCTTCGCGCTTCCGTTTGGAACCTATGTGGGCGAGCTGGCAGCAGAGCTTGGCCCGTTGCCTCTGCCTTTCGCCCGCTATGACTCGCGCCTGGCGCGGCTGGGGTATGCGCTGGCAACCGACCTACAGTCCTCGATTGATGCGGCCATTCAACGCTGGGGAAAGAGGCGTGTGGCGCTTATACTCGCCACATCGACCGGCGGATTACTGGAAACGGAAAGTGTCCACCAGGGCTTGGCAGTCGGACTGCCGCTCCCTTCAGGTTACGGTCTGCTTAGAACGCATGGGCTTGGAGCCACCGCCGAGCTGTTGCAACAGGTTCTGGGCACAGACGGACCAGCTTTCGTGATCTCAACGGCGTGTTCATCCAGTGCGAAGGCACTCGCCAGCGCTCAGCGTTTGATTCAAAGCGGGGTTGCCGACGCTGTGATTGCTGGAGGGCTCGATACGTTGTGTCAGACCACGCTCTTTGGTTTTCAAGCGCTTGGCATCCTCTCCGCCGAGCGATGTAGACCCTTCGCGAGAGCTCGAAATGGAATCAACATCGGAGAAGGCGGTGCACTCCTTCTTCTCGAGCGCGAGGCAGATGCCGAAATCGCGCTGCTCGGCTGTGGAGAATCGAGTGATGCCTATCACCTGTCGGCCCCGGATCCTGAGGGTTACGGGGCGGAGCGGGCAATGCGCCAGGCACTCGAACAAGCACAGGTTAGCCCCAGTGAAGTTGGCTACGTGAACGCTCACGGGACGGGCACGCCACAGAATGATGCTGCGGAAGCGCTGGCGCTGGCGAGAGTTTTCGGGACGGGCCCGAGTATCGTTTCCACCAAGAGTTATACTGGGCACCTGCTAGGAGCGGCGGGCGCGACCGAAGCTATTTTCTGTATCGCTGCGCTAGAACAGGGCCAAATCCCCACCAATTGGGGCGTAGATTCAGAGGATGCACTCGGCATTCGTCTCGGCCGCGAAACCTTGAAGAGCGAGATCAGGTATGCGCTTTCCAATTCTTTCGCATTCGGTGGCAGCAACGTCAGCTTGCTGTTTGGGAAAGTTGCGCCGTGAAGCAAATCATTGGCGCACGCCTGCACCTGGCCGCAATCGGATTCTGGCAGCCTACTGAAGGCGGGAATACGGCGCCGGAGGGCAACCTCTTGGGCACACGGGCGCGCGGACGGGCCAGCCACTTAACACTGATGTTCGCGGAGGTTCTGGGTCAGGCCTTGGCCGAATCTCAAATAAATCCCGAGGAAATGGCGTTGATCTTTGGCTCGGCGCTTGGCGAAATGGAACGTTTGATTCAACTGCTCACCACCTTACACGGTCCAACACACGATATTTCGCCACTGCGTTTTCAGACGAGTGTTCACAATGCCTCCGCGGGTCAACTCTCGATTGCCCTGAAGAACCCTAACTTCTCCAGCTCGCTAGCTGCGGGCTGCAACACCGTCGCTATGGGTTTCGTCGAGGCCGCGGTCTGGATGCAGACGCGCCAAACTCCTCTCGTGTTGGTGCTCGGAGACGAAGCCCCCCCACCCGAACTCCATCCCGGCTCAACCTATGCTCCCCTGGCCGCGGCCTTCGCCTTTCTGCCCGAAGCTATACCCGATCAGCCTTCTGCAACCTTTCAGATCGTTATAACCCCTGCTGATTCTGCCAACACCGAATTGCCGAAAATTCCGAATAACCTCAGCAATCCATGCCACCTTCTCGAACCTTTGGTGTCCTGGCTGCGTGCGGGCACTGCTGGCCACTTTGAGCTCAGTCTAGGCGGCCCAACCCAGTATGGTATCGAGCGCCGGTGACTCTGCCCCCCATTGAAGATCTCATTCCACACCGCGGCCCCATGCGGCTTTTGGACGAGCTTTGTCACCACGATGCAGAGGCTGCCACTTGCCGCGTGAGCCTGACTGAGGCTTCAAGCTTCATGCGTTCGAGAAGAGTATCTGCAGTTGTATCGATCGAGTACTTGGCCCAATGTGTCGCGGCTTATGCTACCTTGTACCCCTCGGGACCCGTTGCCAGCGCTGTCCAAACCAGCAAGCCTCGTATCGGCTATCTGGTGGGGGTGCGCCGCTTAGATCTAATGGCCGAATACTTTGTTCCGGGAGATGAGCTGATGGTCACGGTGAAGCATATTTGGGGAGGCACCGAAGGAGCACAATTCGAGGGCTTGGTGAAGCGAGCTGGCGCCGTGGTGGCCTCCGCTACGCTGACGGTTTTTCACGGAGCGCGGGGTGTCGCGTGAGCCTGCCTTGGGCACTCGTCACAGGCGGGAGCCGTGGGATTGGAGCGGCGATCGCGAAGGAATTGGGTGCCCTGGGGCACCCCGTTATTGTGAATTTTCGCGCGGATGAAGACTCGGCCAAGCAAGTGCAAACGGAGATCGCCAGAGCAGGCGGGACGGCTGAAATTGCCTGCTTCGACGTGGGGGATCACCGAGCAACACGAAATGCGATCGCTCAATTTTTAAGGGATGGTAAAGAAATTGGGGTCGTAATCAACAATGCTGGCATCGTGGCGGATGCTTCTTTCCTGACGATGACGGAGGAAGCTTGGAGCTCGGTGCTGCGAACCAGCTTGGATGGGTTCTTCAATGTAACGCAGCCGCTCGTATTGCCGATGGCGCGCCAACGCTGGGGCCGTATTATCGCACTCTCTTCAGTGTCAGGCCTGATTGGCAATCGTGGGCAGGTGAACTATTCAGCCGCAAAAGCGGGCCTGATCGGAGCCGTGAAATCGCTCGCTCGCGAGGTGGGCAAACGCCAGATCACTGTGAATGCCGTGGCACCAGGGATTATTGATACTGACATGCTCGAAGGCGCGCCGATCGATGAGATCACTCGCCAGATCCCTTTGCGTCGCGTGGGTCGCGCCGGCGAAGTGGCCAAGCTCGTGCGCTTCCTCGTGAGTGACGACGCCGCTTACATCACTGGCCAAGTGATCTCGATCAACGGAGGCCTGGCGTGATGCGTCGCGTGGTGATCACCGGGCTGGGTCTCGCCTCCCCGATCGGAAATAGCCTGCCGAGCGTGACGCAAGCACTCATGGAGTCCCGGCATGGCATTCGGAAAATGCCCGAATGGAAGCACTACACGAGCTTGAACACCGCCGTGGCGGCGCCGGTGCTGGACGCTGCCCTCGATTTTCCTCGCAAAGTCACGCGTTCGATGGGTCGAGTGAGCCTCCTTTCGCTCTTTGCCACGGAGAGCGCACTGACCGATAGCGGATTGCCCCGCGACGCCTTAGGTAACGGGCGCATTGGGCTAGCCTATGGCTCGACGCATGGCTCTTCCCGTGAGCTCGAGAATTTCACCCGCACGCTGTTTGCAAATGAGGGCTTTCGAGGCATCCCAGGCACCTCGTATTTGAAGTTCATGGGACACACCTGTGCCGCGAACCTGGCCGAATATTATGGGATCCGAGGCCGCGTTCAGCCCACCGTCGCGGCCTGCGCGAGCGCGAGCATGGGGATCGGTTATGGTTTTGATGCCATCCGCGCGGGCTGGCAAGAGGTGATGCTGTGTGGGGGCGCAGAGGAGATGCACTTCGTGCACGCGGGTGTCTTTGATATTTTGTTTGCGGCTTCAACGAAGTACAATGAACGGCCGGAACTGTGTCCGCGGCCGTTCGATCGCGAACGAGATGGGCTTGTGGTCGGGGAAGGTGCCGGCACTTTGGTGCTCGAAGAGTATGAACACGCGCGCCAACGTGGAGCGCAGATTTACGCTGAAATTGTGGGTTACGGCACCAATTGCGACGGCACGCACGTGACGGCTCCCTCCGCGGCGGGCATGGCTGGCGCCATTCAACTGGCGCTAGCGAGTGCGCACATGAATCCTGAGCAGATCGGCTACGTGAATGCGCACGGCACTGGGACCGAAGCCGGTGATCTTGCGGAAAGCAACGCAACCCATCAAGTGTTTGGAGCTCAGGTGCCGTTCAGCTCCACCAAGGGCCACACGGGGCATACCTTGGGAGCGTGCGGTGCCATCGAAGCCATCTTTGGCATCTCAGCGATAAAAAATGGTTTCATTCCCCAAACCCGCAATCTCGATACGGTGGATCCGGCCTGCGCGGAGCTTGACTATGTGAAAGGCAGTCCCCGTCAGTGTGCGGTGGATGTGGTGATGAGCAACAACTTCGCGTTTGGTGGGATCAATACTTCGCTGATCCTGAAACGCGTCTAGCCGACCTGAAACCGCGAAATCAAGAAACCTGTGATGGCCAAGGCTCCGATGTTGGGCTCTCACTCCAAAGCCTGAATCTTCAAGCGGTAGTGATAACGGTGATTCACGAGCTCGACGCTGCTCGGTTCCTGTCCCGGCACAAGTCCCTGTGGATAGCGAATGCTCAGCAGCAGCTGTGTTGGCTGCCTGGCGTCGTAAAACCGCCGTTCTAGCAGCCGACCACGCTGCCATTCGTCTCGAATCACTTCCCCGAAAATCTCCTGTTCAGGCCACCCGTCACCCGCTGGCTTTTCGAGAAGTCCGATAAAATAGCAGCGGTGAATATCCTGAAAGACCAACTCGGGTGGGAATGGCAGCTCCGCTGGCGGAGTGCCCATGGGCAGAAGCTGCGTGCCCACTTGTTTGGCAACAAAGGCGCGCGTGCCGAAAGACGTGAGCCCCACCAAGGTGAGGGCATTGCCCTGTTTCTCGAGCACGGCTTCAAAGCTTGCGTTTTCGCGGTGCCCTCCAGTGGCCGCACGCTGAAACTCAGCGCTGATACTCTGGCGCCAACTGAAATCACCTGGGATCTTCGCGATATCTATGAGGTGTGTGGGCACTATCAGCACGCCGGCATGCTTGGCTTCTGGAGCGCAGCTGAGCAGCTGACACGCCAGCAACAGTGCTCCCACTCTAGAAACAGTCCGAAACTGCCACATGCTCATGCTACCCGCTCCCGTCTGGTATCTTTCACGAGCGAGGCCGACAACACGGCGGCAAACACCAACGCGAGCAGCGTTCCCAACCCAATCATTTGCCCCACGGCGCGCAGTGCTGGTGTGTCCGACAGCGCCAACAAACCAAATGAAAGCACGGTGGAACCACAGGCCATCGCGACACTCAAACTCGGAGCGCCCAGCGCTGCATTTCCGAGCAAGCTCTCGACCAAAAATATTCCATAATCAGCCCCCATTCCCAGCACCAACAAGAGCCCCATCACATGCATCAAACTGAGTGGTTGGTGCGCAAGCGCAAGCACAGCACTCGCCGTGAGCCCAGCGAGTACGGGTGGCACAAACGAACAAATGAAAGGGCGCCAGGCGCGATAACGCGCGAGCAAGGTGAGCGCCACCAGCACGAGACCACCGAGCAGCAACAGTAGGAGGCGTCGGCGAAAGCCTGCATAAGCCCGAGCCTGATACTGACTCACATTCATGTAATGGGCCTCGGGCATCCCGGCTAAGGCACGCTGCAACGCGACGGGATCCCTGACCGCGTGGAGGCGCGTGAGCAGACCGCGTTTGCCGGGCGCGAGCGAAAGGAACCACGGGGCTATCAGCTCCTCATGGCTACGCCTCGACAAATCCGCCAGGCGCAAAGGTGAAACGCGAAGCGCGCTCCCATTCTCTCCGAAAGGTGCGAAGGCGTCACTCGCAAACTCCGCTTGCTCTAACGCATTGTTGATCACACCTTCAGAAATGTTGGCTCGGATCCATTCCAGATTTCGCGTTTGCAGCTCCTCGGACCAAAGCAGCTGGTGTAACGAGCTATAACCGGCGAGGATCTTGGCCTGAATGGCACGGTCGAGGATCAGCGCCAACTTATCATTGGCCGCTAGCAATTGCTGCTCAGATCCAAGCCCTGTCAGCACCACAAGCTCCGCACCCTCCTCACCCGCAACGAGCTTTTGAACACGCGAATCTTCGGTCACGAGCTTCGGATCCAGCGTGGTCAGCTTGCGCGGATCATCCTCCCACTTCACCTGCGGCCAACCCAGCGCGCACACGGCACACGCGACCAAGAGCACTAGCCAACGGAGGGAACTCTGCTTTCTGAGCCAATTGAAAGCGTTTCCACAAATCTCTGCGATTTTTACGTGGCGCCTGGGCGCCGTGTCGCCGGGCCTGATCCCGACCGACACCCAGAGCAACGACGCCAAGAGCGCGGCGCTCACACCCGAAGCACCAAAGACAGCGATTTCGCGCAAACCTGGCAGCCCTCCCCACGCTAAGCACAAGAGCCCGAGGACTGTCGTGACCGCCCCCAAGGCGAGGGCAATGTAAGCGTGGAAGCGAGATCCTGTGGTGTCAGCCCGTTCCAAGACGAGATGATTCACCAAATGCACGGGATAATCGGTTGCTACACCGATGAGCGCCGAGCCGAAAGCGAACGTCATCGCGTGCACCGCGCCGAAGGCCACCAGACACACTCCAGTGCCCACCAAGAACCCCGCTCCGAGCGGTAGCAGCAGCAGTGGCAAATAGCGCAGTCGCACAAAAACAATCCAGAGGAGTAAGAGGACGGCAACAGTCGAAATCGTCGACACGCGCAGCATGTCTGCTCGCATGCTGCGTTCGGCGCTCACTGCGTGTCGCGCTAGCGCCGACGCCTCAATGCTGACCATCCCGTGTTGGGCTGAAATGCTGGGAAATAGCGCGTCCAATTGGCTCCACAGCTGAGCCTGTGCGGGCCCTTCGAACGCGCCCATTTGGCTCACCGCGAAGAGCACAGCAGTTTTGCCATCTTCACTCACGAGTACGCCCTCTTTTGGTGTGAGCGAAGTAGCGTTTAGCTGGGCGAGGCGCTCCAGCATCCGGCTCGAAAGTAGCAAGGGATCTTTCACCGCCACTTCCCGCACCAAGCTCCCCGCTGGCGAACCCAAAGTGTCCTTCAAATGATCGATGAGCTCTCGTAGGCCATCTTTGCCGAGCAGCACCGGCAACTCTTGCTCAGGATGGTCGGAGACCAACTGGTAGCGGTGCGAGAAAAAATCGGTCGCAAGCTGCTGCACTTCGTCCGGGCCCGAGCTTAGCCGCAACGGCAGTTTCGCGAGCGCGGCTTTCAGCGCTTTCGCTGCTTCTAATACTTGATTCTCATCTTTACCCGATACTACGATCGCGATGCGTCGAGACAGCTCCGACTGCGAAACAGCCCGTAAGATTTCGGTTTCCGTTTGGCTCGCAGCGTTACCCTCGGGCAGGAAATAGGACAGATCAGTCGTGACGCGCAGCGACCGCACCACGAACGCGGCAGTCAACAGTAGAACCGCCAAACTCGCAAGCCGCAGGAGCTTCATGGCTTGGCGGCGGGCGAAGAAAAAAAGCGTTTCAATTGAGCCTCGGTGTAGCGCACCTGATTGTCGGGCTTTCCAAAGCGGGTGAGCGAAGTGTCCCCACTGCCGTCCACAAGCTCCAATGTCTCAGGCGCCCCTGGATGGCCCGTAATGCTTAATGATCGTATGATTTTCGCGAGTTCGGGCGCACGCGGCGTCAGATCCAATTTCCAGGCACCCCAGTTGCAGCTGAGGACGATTCGATAGTGCTTGTTCAAAGCGTCCACGTCCCCCCGCAGCACATACAAGAAGCTGTTCACCAGAACATTGGCGGGCCCCCAACGCGCCACATCCAGCTTTCGCTCACCCGATCTATCACGCACCCAAAACTGCCCCGGCCGGATCCACACTGCCGACGCCGTCGGGGAATCAATCCGCCGCACCAGATTTCCGGGCGCCATGAACACCACGGTCCCCCGATTCACGAGTGGCTTCTTCAGCAAAAGAATGCGCTTTTCCTCGAAAAAATCGACTTTCAGCCCCACGAGCTTTGAGAACGGTTGAAGCACTTCCCCCACCGAAGCCGGGCAATGCGGTTCCCCCGCGGCCTCAGCCGGGAGGGTGACGCCGAGCGGACCGAGCAGTGCCGCAGCTAGGCACTGCCTGCGGTTTAGACGCGGCATGGCAGAGAGGGCACTTGCGCGTGCTGAAGAAGAATTCAAAAGCTTGCCCATGTGAATCTCAGACGGCTCCCAGGGGTAACTGATCGTTGCGAAACCAATGAAGAGTTTGTGCGATGTCTCGGTCCATGGCGCGGTCAGCCAGCACACTCGGGATCTCCCCACGGACGTGGGCATGCAGCGCTTTGGCCCGGCGATGGATCCCACTTCCGTTCCGCAAGTCCACCGCCTGGCACAGCCCAAGCAACAATGCCGCCGCGGTGGTCTCGGTCAGCTCAAGAATCGCCTGGCAATCGCGTGCTGCGATCGTGCCCATGCTCACCTTATCCTGATTGTGACCTTCGGTGCTGCGACTAAACGCCGTTGCAGGCATCGTGAGCTTGAGAGCCTCGGCTGCCAACGCTGAGGTCAGGATCTGCATCGCCTTGAAGCCAAAATGGGCTGTTCCCGCAGAGCCTTCCTTTGCCACTAGATCGCGGGGCAAGCCGCCGTTGGCGCTGGGATCGCACAGCAGCAAGAGCTGGCGGTCCATCAAATCGCACAGACTCGCGACCGCCGTCTTCAAGGTGTCCATTGCCTGGCCCACATGGCCTCCGTAGAAATTGCCGCCCATCAGAACTTGGTTGGAGACGGGGTCAAGAATCGGATTGTCGTTAACGCTATTGATTTCAACTTCGAGCCAAGGGCGAATGAAACTGAGCGAGTCTAAGGTAACGCCGATCACGTGTGGCGCACAGCGCAGCGAATACCGATCCTGGACACGTCCGCTCTCTCGCGCCACTTGGGTACCATACTCAATATCGTCGCGGATCCAGGCCGCGGCTTGAACTTGGCCGGGATGGGGCTTGAGTGCGAAAATGCGCTCGTCGAAGTGCCCGGCATTACCGGTGACCACATCGCTCAGTATCGCCGTGCAGGCAGCTGTGAATCGACACAACCGTTGAGCTCGCATGAAAGCGTCGCACGCCAGGGCCGTCATCACGCTCGTGCCATTCATGATGGCCAGGCTTTCTTTGGGCTCAAAGACCAACGCCTGAATGCCCTCACTCGCCAACGCGCTCGCGGCCGGCACCACAGCTCCTTGATAGTACACCTCGCGTTCACCCATCAGGACGGCGGCCACGTAGGAGAGCGGTGTCAGATCGCCACTGGCTCCCACCGAACCGAGGCTTGGAATGCGCGGTATGATCCGACGATTGAGCAGCGCCACTAGATGCTGAAGGAGCACGGGCCTCACACCGGAATACCCACGCGCCAAGCTGGCCAAACGCACCGCTAGCACCGCCGCGCTATCTTCCAACGAGAGCGCACTCCCCACCCCGCAACCGTGAAAGCGCACCAGGTTCCGAGGCATCTCGGAAATCCAATCGGCATCCACGCCCACTCCGCAGGAGACACCGAAACCTGTGTTCACACCATAGATCGGCGTTCCCGCGGATTTTGCGGCTTTGAGCAGAGCATGGCTCGCGAGAATGCGCGCCTGACAGCCAGGATCCGTTTCAAGCGCGACCTCGGCTTCTCCCCTGCCGAGCAGCACGATCTCTTCGATGGTGATCGGCTTCTCGCCGACGATCACAGTTGAATGCGGACTCATGCGTTTTCCTTGGGTGCGATATCATCCGTCCAGAACGGAAAAAAGTTGAACCAATTGTACGGAGCCAGCTGACAAAAGTGCCCCAGGCGATCGGCGAAGCGCTGAACATAGGCCTGCAAAGCCTCATGGCGTTGAGCCCGCGGCAACTGAACCTCTTCTGCGAAGGGCTCGCAGTAGAGCTCGTAGCGCCCGGGCCGATGATACAGCCCAAACGTGAGGTAGATCGGGCAGCGCACGCTGGCCGCCAAGAGGAACGGCCCCGTTGGAAAGCGGGCCTTCCGGCCCAAGAAGCTGACTTCGACGAAATGCTTTGAGATCACGCGGTCCCCGAGGATGGCTAGCATCTCACCACGCTCCAACAATTCTTTGGCTTTGAAGATAAAATTCAATGAATCAGGCGTGATCTCGAGCAGGCGTGCGCCCACGCGGCCCCCACTCGCTTCGTCGAGAACGCGATTCACCACGCGCGCATTACCGAAATATCCCACGATATGGATGTTGGCCTGCGTTGCTTCACCCACAGCTCGCATCGCCTCAAAGCTGCCAAGATGCGCACCCAGCAAGATGGCCCCACGTTTGCTGGCTGCGAGCTTCTGGATGTGCTCGGAGCCAGAGGTGCTGATGGAGAACGAACGTAGATTTCCCCTCAAGAAGAACAAGCGATCCAGACTGCACTCCGCGAAGTGAAGAATGTGCCGGTACACATGGGACAAGCTCGGCGCCTCACCTACCAACTCCAGGTAACGCTTCGAAGCTCGCCGTGCCGTTCCATTGAAAAACACGGAGTAGAGTGCCACGCCCTTCAGAACCAGTCGAGCTGGCCAACGCCCCCACATCGTGCACAGCACCACCAAGCAACGCATGCCGAACACGCTGCCCGTTTCGCGCACGTTCAGCCAAGCGGGGCTTGCCATGTTCCGCTCCTGAGCTTCCGCCCCGTGAGAAGCCGAAAGACGGCTTGGGTGATCAAACGAGTGTGCATCCAGCTGATGCGCGCGTTATCTCGCACCATTTGAAAATGCGAGACCCCACCTTCTGCGACACTGAGGTAACGCACCTCCGTCTCAAGATTCACCACGCGCAAGCCATACCACACCAAACGCACCGCAATTTCTGGATCAAAGTCCATGCGGTCCGCCCGGGGCATCACGGCCAATGCCGCTGCTACGGGATAGACGCGGAAGCCGCACATGGGATCTGCGATCACACGCCCTCCTGTTTCCAGCTGAACGCAGGCGTTAGTGAGCTTACGCCCCAGCAACCGGGCTTTGGGAGCGGAGCTATCGAACTTTGGGCTACCCAACACCAAGGCAGAAGGGTCGGCAGCGGAAGCGCCCAAAAAACGAGGAATATCGGCCAATTGATGCTGATGGTCGGCGTCCACCTGCAGCACGTGGCTGAAGCCTAGCTCGGCCGCACTACGAATTCCGGTCTTCACCGCAGCGCCCTTGCCCGCGTTTTCGGCGTGCCGACGCACACTCACGCCTGGCAGCTTAGCTATCACATCTACAGATTCTCTCCCTAGACCAAAGCAGCCATCGTCCACCACAATGATATCTTGGACGTGCAGTTGGGCTTCGACAACCACTTTACCCAGCGTGATGGGATTGTTGTACGTGGGGATCACCACGCAAGGACGAAAGCTCACGGCAGAGCCTCCGCAAATTCCAAGGCACCGGAGCTGCACACGGCTTGCCCAACACTGATTTCGAAATTGAGCACCGTTGCCTGAGACGTGCGCGCCAACGTCAAGCTGAGCTGTTGACCCGGCCGAATCGGGTGCCTGAATTTCACGCGCTGGGCTTGCTTAAGGACCGGCAAGGGTTGCCACACCCTCGCTGCATGGGCCAACACCAGATCATTCAGCTGCACCACGCCCGGCATCAGCGGATCGCCTTCAAAATGCCCATTGAAGAACCAGGCCTGCTGAGGCACCGTGATCACAAACGTGTGCTGCAACCCATCTGCCGCGACCCCGTGCGTCTGCGTTTCGCACGCAACCGACAGACTCGAATCGCAAGCCTGGCTTTCAAAGAGCGCCCTCAGCTTCGCTTGAGGCAGCTTGCCATTGGCCTCACGCGGCAACTTCAATACGAAGCGCCAACGCCTCGGCACAGCTACAGATTCCAGCTTCGCCAGGAGCCTCTCGCGCAGCTCCTGAACACTGACTCCCGGCGCCACCAACGCACACACGACCTCCACATCACGTGGCGGAGGAGCCGGCAACCCCATCACAGCCACATCGCAGACGCCATCCATTTCCACCAACAATTGCTCTACCTCTGCCAGATCCACCCGGCGCCCTCCCACCTTCACGATGGAATCAGAACGCCCCGCGTGCACGAACGTCCCATCGGCAGAAAAAATGACCCGATCTTCTGTCGAAACCCAGCCTTTTTCGCCTACAAACGGCGAACGCACCTGCAGCTGCTGAGCCAGCTCCTCTCCAGACTCGAACGGCGCGCTCACCCCACGCACTCTCACACCTGGCAAGGGCTGCCAGGCGGCCAAGTTCGGCGAGCGCCGATAGGCAATGCCACCCGTCTCCGTGGAACCAAACAGCTCGATGATCTCCACCGGCAAGCGCTGTTGCAACGCACCGCTTAGCTCAGCTGGCAGTGGAGCACCCGACGAAACAAGGCGCTTCAAAGAGAGCCCTCGGCAATTTTCTAGATCGTTGGCTTCAACTAACAGGCCCCGAAGCGTCGCCGGGGAGGCAATCAGAACCGAAGCACCGTGCTCTCTGGCGGCCTGAACCATGAAGGCACCATGCAGCGGTGTTTCGCGCACAACACTAGCGTTCGCCACAAGGGGTGCCAAAACTCCTGCCAAGAAGCCGTAGATGTGGTGAGCGGGAACCGTCGGTAAAACGCAGCAACCCTGCAGTGCTAAAAGCTCCCCCAAGAGCTGCGCCTCGCCCAAAAGCTGAGCGAACGTCTTCTCATGAACGTTGGGCACCCCCGTTGTCCCCGACGAATAGACACGTGCTGCCAGTCGCTCTCCTTCGAAACTCAGCGAGTCGAAACGCCCCGAAACGTTCGATTCAAAGCGACGAACGTCTAGATCCGCGCCCTCCCAACCATCCCCGATCAGGGCACTCACCGAGCCCCCGGCGCGAAGCGCCCGAAGCGCTTGAGGGCGATGATTGGGGGCCATACCAACATGGCAGCCACGCACCCATACGCCCAACACACCAGCCATGAAATAGTAGCGATCGTCGCACGCCACCACTACTTCACTTCTAATTGGCGAGTCCTTGAGAGCCTGCGCCAGCCCTTCCGCCAAAGCGAGCAGCTCAGCGCCGGAGCGAACGCCCAGTGCGCCCACAGCTACCGGAGTCGAACGCTCACCGTTGAGGACTGTAAACTCCGTCATGATTTTCGCGGCTGGACGCTGAGCAGCGACGCTAGGAGCCGATCGAGCCGGCCTGGACCAAATTTCTGGAAGCGCCGCTTGCGGACCAAATACTCCGCCGCCATGAGCAGACCCACGAGCACATACGCGATGAAACCGGAATAGGCGGCCCACCAAGCCAACGGAGCGAACCACGCGAGGAGCGCCGTGGTGGCAGCATTCAGCGCGAAGAACACGCACCACGCTTGCGTGACGCGGCGACAATACTGGACTTCAGCAGGAGACAGCTCAGGATCGATCAGGCGTGCGAAACGCTCGACGATGGGAGGGGGCAACCAGAGCGATTGCCCGAAGTTCATTAGAAACCCGAGATTCATCACAACAGGAAACAACAAGAGCAGGCGAGCTTCACTCACCCAGCCGCCTAAAAGCGCCAGACCAGCGATGAAAAGCACGGGAAAAAGCAGCACCAGCAAACCCTGGCGACCGCGGCTCAGCCATTGAGCCAGAGCCGAGACCAGGGCCAACAACGCCAGCCAGTGTGCGCTTCGCGCGATGCCGAAGCGCGTGAGACCGATATACACACACACCGGATAAAGCAGAGCGCCGATCACGAGGAGGGTGCCAGTGACCGCCTTCCGCATCGCTCCGCTCAAACCTCAAAGCTTGGGGCTCGCCTCAGCGTCGAGACTGCGCTCAACCAAGAGCACCACATCCTCCACGGTACGAATGGATTTAAGCGCATCTTCGGACACGCGCTGGCCAGTGACCTCTTCTAGCTTCACGGCCATATCAACGGCATCCAAGCTATCGAGATCCAAATCATCCACGAGCTTGGAACTAAGCTTGATGTCCTCCGCCTTCAGCTCAAAGAGCTCGACCATCAGGGACTGCACATGGGTGAAAATTTCAGCTTGAGTCATGTCTGCTGTGGCAATTGGCCTATTTTGAAGTTTGCTCGGCTGCGGCCAGCTCTTTTAGAATGAACGCGCCCAACGTTTGCACTGATCGAAAGACCTCACGTGCGAGCGCCTCGTCGGTACCAATTTTCAAACCCCAACGGCCCTCAACGGCAATGCCCAATTCGAGAGCGTCGATCGAATCGAGCCCCAGCCCCTCAGCGAACAGTGGAGCCGTTGAGCTGATTTGCTCAGGCGTGGTGTCCTTGAGCATGAGGGCTTCGACGATCAGCACCTTGAGCTCGGCTTCTAGATCTTCCGCTTTCACTGTGACTCGCCCGGGCATAGCAAACAAATGCTCAGCTTTGCTCCCGATTTACAACAAGGCCAACAGAATCGTCGGCCGCTCCAGCCCCCGGCTTCGAGCCATGGACGCGCTCTAGGACAAGATCGTGGATGGCGGTTCTCAAGGCCGAAAGTGAGCGCAACGTCGGATAGGGCTGCCAATCGCTCACTGTCACCACCGGAAAGATGCTGAACTGGATGGCAACCGGTGGAATCGCGTGCCACGGAGTGCCACGCCCAAGGCCCGGAGGCTCAGCCCTGATCCCCAGCACCACGAGCGGGACCCCCGATTGTCGCGCCAGCTCAAAGGCTCCCAGTCGAAAACGCCGCAAACCATTAACCTGAGACCGCGTCCCTTCCGGGAAGAGCAAAACACTGTGCCCCTCTGCGAGGCGACTCAACGCCTCAGGCATCACGCCCAACTCGGGTTGAGGCCCTTGATTCCGATTGCAGATGTGCCCACAAGCCCGCAGCAAAGGACCCAAGATGCGACTGCGAAACAACGACTGTTTAACCACAAAACAGGTTGGCCCGAGCACCGCCACGAGCGCAGTAATATCCACCAAGGTCGGGTGATTCGCAATGATCACCGAAGGCCGCGGCACCACCACTTCACACGCGCGATGATTGAAAGCCACCAAACCCGTGATCCTCATGTAGTCGTGGAAGAAGATCCACGCCGCACGCACCACCCGTTGGCAACGCTCTCGCGACTGAAATAGGCTTCCAGGCCAGCGCGCCACGACCGGCAGCACGAAGCACGCCAAGAGCACGCCACCCACCCCGAACCCAACGAACGCGAGTCCCGCCAGGGCGATTCGAATCCATTGAAACACGCGGCCCATGTCAATCCCTCTCGAGAACCAGCATAGTGCCCACGCCCCCCCCGCTCGCAACCCCAATCGCCAAAAAACCATGCAGCACACACCCTCAACGAGTGAATCCACGGACGTTCTGGTGATCGGTGCGGGGCCTGCGGGCAGCGCGGCGGCTGTGGCGCTCCGTGCGCGAGGGTACCGCGTGATTTGTCTGGAGCGCGGGCACTTTCCTCGACAGATTGTCGGCGAATCTTTACTACCGAGAACCTGCGACCTCCTCGCAGAGCTTGGCCTCTTGGAAGCCGTCGAACGGCGCGGCTACATGGTCAAGAAGGCCGCGTACTTTCTGCGCGGCACCGAGCGTGAGCGCTTTTCATTCGCAGATGGTTTGCCCGGAGATCGCCCGACAACCTTCCAGGTGCCCCGCGATGATTTCGATCAAACGTTAGCTACCGAAGCTCGACGGCGGGGTGTGGATCTCCGCTTCGGGCACGAAGTGCTCCAGGTGGAGTCAACCGATACCGAGGTAACGGCCGTGGTGAAAAATCTGTGGCGCAACGAGACCCACAAGATCCGTGCCCGCTGGCTGCTCGATTGCAGCGGCTACGGTCGCGTGTTGGCGCGCCTGCTCGCGTTGGATGAGCCGAGTGGTTTACAAGGACGCGTCGCCTGTTTCACCCACTTTGAGGGTGATCTCAGACCCGAGACGGACGTGGAGGGTGATATCTGGGTGTGCTGCCATCCCCAGCAAGGCTGGCTCTGGCTCATACCATTTTCCAACGGTCGAACCTCGGTGGGCATGGTGTGCGATCCCGGGCATTGGGACAGCCTCGAAGGCGAACCCCTCGCGCGTCTCCTTTCGCAGCTCGCCAGCGATCCCAACGCCAGCGCACGCCTCAAACACGCCGTGCCAGTGCTGCCGCCGCAATTGCTGCGTGATTACTCCACCAAGAACACCCGCCTGCATGGCCAACGCTGGGTTGTCGCCGGAAATGCCGGGGATTTTCTCGATCCCGTCTTCTCCTCTGGCGTTACCTTGGCGTTAGAATCAGCCACGCTTGCAGCAGGGCTGGTGCACCGAGTGCTAGAAGGCGAAGCAATAAACTGGGATGCGGAGTACAGCGCACCCATGCATCATGCCGTGGGCGTATTTCGTGGAATGGTGGAAGGTTGGTACAATGGGCAGCTGCCGGATATTTTCTTCAATGAGCAGAAGCTTCCTCGCATCAAGCAGCGCTTCACCTCGCTCTTGGGTGGCTACGTGAGGCGCGATGATAATCCGCTCACGCGCGATTGCGGGCAGAGCATCGCGGCGCTGCATGCGGCGATTTCGGGGCAGCTTGGAGATAGGCTTAGTTGAGCCGCGCAACCTCCCAAGCGGCCCCCAGATCAACTCCCTTAATGAACGTCATGAGGTCAATTTGCTCTGGGGCGCGTCCGAGGGCCACCTGACCGGTAAGACGAATTCGTCCGCCAGCATCGTGATCGCACCAACCCCAAAATCGCTGAGAGCTGCAAGAATCCGCTCGGCGTTGGAGAGCTCTGGCACGATGAACACATCGACATCGCTGGTAAACCGCGGATACCCATGAAAGCTCACCGCGTGGCCGCCGATAATCAGAAACTGTACGTCACGTGCGTTCAAGCACTGTAAGAACTCTCTGAAGTCGTCTGGGAGCATCTTGGGAGCCATAGTATTGCCTCTGAAGCTTCACCGTCAGCGCAACGCGTTCATTCGGTGTCATCGCTTGGTAGGCCTCTCGAGTGCGGCGCTCAGCCTCCTCGGGAGTCTCGAATTTGGTGAGGAGCCGCTCCACGTAGCTGACGTTAGCACAGGCTCTTTGTGGGGTGCCGCCCCCCTTTCAAGCACGATTTGAGAGGGACGTGACGCCTTACCCCGTCCGGATCCTCGAGGAAGCGGAAGCGGAGCTTTTTGCAGAGTACGATTGGTATCGAGACAACGCTGGGCAGGATGTTGCCGATCGCTTCCGCGAACTCATCCGCCTGAAGATCCATCGCATCACTCCTCTCGTGTACGGTATTTGCACGTGGCGTGCGCCATGTGGAGGGGGCTGAGGAGGCGATCGCGAAGGTCACATCGGGCGACGCCATTCAGGTCGTGAGCGAGCCGGACAATCGCTTCAACCCGAAGGCGCTCAAGCTCCGATTCGCTGGCGAGTTTATTGGCTATCTCCCTGACTATCTGGCTTCCGAGCTCACTTGCGCACCAGAGTCGGTTGAAGTTCGGGTGCGTAAAGTGAATGCCCCGCCGGCGTCAGTGCATCAGCGGCTGCTTTTGGATGTTGGCTTTCCAGCGGCTGACCCTTTGCCTTTTACCGGTGAGACCTACCAGCCATTGCCAGTGAACGCTTCACCGGTTGCCGCGTGAACGCCGGAAGCGGGTATCAAAATGCCTAATTTTACAGCTTCCGCGCGATCCTAAGAGTTGACCCCAGCGCCGCAACCGCTAGTGTCGCCCGCGAAGACACTTTTCTTCTTTGGAGTTGCGATGAAACTAAGTACTTGGACCCATTGTTTGCTCGGGATCGCCGCATTGCAGCTTCCTTTCGCCTGTTCCAGCGATAAGGCAAGCGGAAACCCTGAAGCAGTTTCAGGTTCAGCCAACACGGGTGGGGCATCCGGTTCGCGCTCAGTCACTGGCGGGGCCAACGGAGCTGGCGGCTCACGAGCAAGCGGGGGAATGGGCATGGCTGCTCCGCAGTGCAAGAAGCTTGCTGAGGTGGATGAGCCAGACGGCGAATTTATCGACGCTAACTGCGATGGCATCGACGGCGATAAGCTGAAAGCGATTTTTGTTTCCCCCGCCGGGGCAGACACGGCATCGGGCGCATTGAGTGGACCGGTCAAGAGCTGGAAGCGCGGCATTGAGTTGGCGCTTGCCCAAAAGAAGGACCTCTACATTTGCGATGGAACTTACCAGGAGAACATCGGTCTCGAAGGGCGCCTGAGTCTTCACGTTTACGGTGGCTACGATTGCACCACATGGAACCGCCGCAACCAGCGGCCGCTGCTCAGCCCACAAGTCGGGGTGCCGATTCGTATCAAGAATGTACAGGGCTCGGTCCTGTTCGACAGAATCGCTGTGAGTGCGCCCAACGCAATCGAGACTGGTGGTAGCTCCATCGGAGTCTATGTGTCGAATTCCGATGACGTCACGATCACGCAAAGCGAGATCAGCGCTGGATCCGGGGTCAAAGGCGCAGACGGACTGCCAACCGCAGCGATCGCCACTGCACCCAAAGCCGGAGCGGTCGGAACAGCACCGACGTCGCTCACCTGCGGCGGTGCGTCCGGGACCGGAGGGTTCGACTCGGCGATCCTGTGCGCGATCGACGGTGCAATGAGCAGCGTTCGAGGCGGTCAGGGTCAAGACGGCTCAGCTTGCTGCGATACAGGAGGCGCCTTTTGTGTTTGCGCTGGCTTGTCTCTGACTGGCGTTGAAACTCTCGGGACACCACCGGCACCCGGTGCCTCAGCCCTTCGGGGGAGCGAAGGTCAGGACGGGGTGGGTCCTGATGGAGGCTTCGGAGCGATTAACTCGGATACAGGCTACGTTCCAAGTCGGGGCGCCCAAGGTGGCTACGGCCTGCCGGGCCAGTCGGGAAGCGGCGGCAAGGGAGCTGGCGGACCGTCCATTGGTGCCTGCGCGTACGCGCCTGGGCCTGGAGGGGGACAAGGAGGGTTTGGTGGATGTGGAGGTCGCGGCGGTGAAGGAGGGCAATCCGGTGGCGCCAGCATCGCGGTCTTGGCCTATGAGTCCCACTTAACCCTATCGCAGTCCAGCTTGCGCACCTCATCCGGCGGGGATGGAGGAGCTGCTGGGCCTGGCGGCGGCGCACAGCTTGGAGGCGACGGAGGACCCGCAGGAGGCATTGGGGCCGGTAGCGGGAAGCCAGGTGCAACAGGCGGCCGAGGGGGACAGGGCGGGCCCGGGGCGGGTGGACCGTCGATTGGGATCGTAGCCGTAGGCGTTGCACCTAAGCTGCAAGGGGTTCTTTACGACGTTCGTCGAGGCGGCCTTGGCGCAAGAGGTACTCGCGTTGTGCCGGATGCGGATGCTGGTGTGGCCGCAGATTACTGGCCTGTGAATATTCGTCCAGAGGTTAACGGTTCAGCCGGTGCTGCCGGCCAGGGAGGCATTTGATATGTTGAAGAAGCTATTTCCGCTTGGAAAATGGACAGCGATCGCAAGCGCGGCATGTGCCGTTGTGGCAGGACTCGTGAATGGTTGCGGGAGTGACGGCTCGGGCCCGAGCGGGCCGTCGATGGCCGCTGCAGGGCAAGCTGGAATGGGCAATACAGGCGGGTCGGGTCCGGTCGCTCTGGGCTCTACGTCCACCTGCGTGCTGAGTGTCGATTGTGCCCCTGGCTATCACTGCGATCTCGGCGAGTGCCTGCAGCAATGCAGCACAGACAAGCCGTGCGCTTCGGCCCTCACCTGTTCACCTCGCGGTGAATGTCTGGCGTCGCAATCCGTCGCACCGCCACCGCTGACCGCAACCATCGGAACGCTTACCGTATCTCCCCGCTCCGTTTCACTCACGGAGCGAGACCCGTCCTTTGAAATCAATCTGGCGTCTGACAGCACAAAAGCCGTCAATTATCGGATCGAGCTCACCGGTGCACACCTGGGTTTGAGCGAGCTTCGCGGGAGCTTCACGAAAACCAAGAAGCTGACGATCACGAGCACGCCTGCTCTGGCAAAAGCGCGCAGAAGCCCGGGCACCGTGCGGATTTTCTCGGACCTCGGCAATGCGAGCGTGGACGCACCGCTTCGTGTGGGTGTTACGGGCAAGTATCAAGGCGTGATGCGCTACGATGGCGGGCAAGTCTCCCTAGGAGATGCACGCCTTACGGTGGAGCTCTTGGAACAAGCAGGCAACCTGATTGCCAAGATTGATCCGAAGGAGTCTCTCCTGTTTCCAGAGGAAATCGGGCAGGCGGTTCTCGGCAAGGGATTTCAAACCGGTGACGAAATCACGCTCAGCTTCGATCAATTGATCGACAAGTCTATGGGTGGGACGCGAAACCTGTTGGGGCGAAACATCGGTCGGCGTGTGAAGCTCGTGCTAAAACCTTTTGATCGCACTGATCTCAGCGGAACCTTCGAGGAGACGCTGTTCGGTCTGTTCGTTCAGCCCGTGAAAATCACCGGCAACGTGACGCTCCGCTATCGACCCGAAGCCACCGATCCGAGCTTTGCGCCCGGTCCAATGCTAACGATGCCGGTGGGGGCGATTTCTTGGGCTTCTGCCACAGCAGCCCTGGGCGCTTCTGGCGAGTGCGCGGCCCTCTTGAGCACCGCTTGCGGAGTGAACTGGCAGAATACTCCCAGCACGTGTTTCGAGGGGATGGTTACCAACTTCTACAAGTTGGACCAAGCCATGACGAGTCGAGGAGTCGGGAAGTCGTTTGATTCGATCGTAGCCGATTGTGTCAAAGGTCTCCCGGCATGCGCCAACGTGCCGGCCCTCGCCTGCGCGGCACAAAGCGCCGCCATGCGCTCAGTGACTGACGTCCCCAATGCCGGTGTGTTCGGGCGACTGATCCGACGTGTCGCTGACCCCGCACTTCTCATCGCCAACGATGACATGGTGGGTGCGCTCCGGGATTCGTTGGCCAAGGACAATCTGAGTTCTGAGGCTGCTCGTTACGATGACGGCGTGACTCGGCTCTCCCCTCCTGTCCGGTGGATCCTACAAACAGGAATGCTTGACTACCTGGAACGCCTTCCACCTTCCGCAGCTCAAGGCGATGAAAAGAACGGTGAGCCAACCTTTCCCGCCGTCCGCACGCTCGCCAAGCTTTCACGCTTGTTGAGCTCGGTCGAAGCGGAGCGAGCTCGCTTGAGCGCACTCGTCAATCGGGCAGACCCAACTAGCGAGATTCAGAAGACGCAAGAGCGCGGCCTGCTAGGCTATCTCGAAGCTGCGGCGCTCCTACATCTGCTGAACACTTGGAAAGTGGCGCTGCCGGAGATCGCGATCCAAGCCGCCGGCATGCTCACACCGATCGACGGCACTTTTCGGGCACTCTCCGAGGGGGCGGCCACTTTCGGTATTCCCGAAGGCTTTGTGCCCTTTGTGTGGCAACCAAGCGATCCCTCGCGGGGCGCTACGAACTTCGATCAGATGGCAACGATCGCTAAAACGAGTCTGCAAGCCGTCACCAATGCCGAGGCTGAATTCCTGGCGAATGCCCGACAATTCGACAACAACGAGCAAACGCTCCTGCAAGAGCTGCAGGACGTTGCCACGAGCTACGACACGCAACTCAAGGGGATCTGCGGCAACATGTTTGACCCCAACTCCATCATGACGGACGCCGATTGGTCGACGTGTGCTGCGAGCGGCTCCGGCGAGCTCGCCGTGACTCAGGGCCAAGTGGTCCAAGCATTGGACCGCCAGCAGACCTCCTTTTCGCGGCTTCAAGGAATGCGCGACAAGCTCAAGCTCGACCAGGACGCGCTCGCTGCGAAGCAAACGGTACGGAAAGAAACACTCCGCTTCATCGATAGCAACGGCAGTCAGCTGGAATCCCTCGTCCTCGCCGAGGGCATCATCAACGTCGTCCAAAAGGGCCTTGAGCTTTCCTCCAACGCGAGCGCCTTAAACTTCGGCGCGTCGGTCGGCATGGGCGTCGCTTCTAGTATTATTGAGGCACAACGCACCGGCATTAATGTGCAACGCCAAGCCCTGCAGACGGCTCAAACCATGCGCTTCGAACAACAGGGCGCAAAGCTTGAGCTGATCGATGGCATGGCCAACCTGCAGCGACAGCTCATCGACATCAATCAGGTAGCGCTTGAGATCCAGCAAGATGTGCTTTTGGTGCTGGAAAGCCAGCTGCGCCAGCGAAACACCCTCGATCAAGCCAAGCTCATCCTCAACAACAGGACACAAGCGAAGTGGCTCTCAATGCATTCTCCCATCAACGATCCCTCGTTCCGCTTGCTCCGAGATAAGCTAGCCATTCGCCTGTTGAACGCACGAGCCGATGCACAACGCATGCTGCTTCTCAGCGGCCGTGCGCTTGAATACGAGAACAATACTCCTCTCGGTGCGGTGGCGGGTGCGGTCATCAACGCCCGCAACGCGTCGTCACTCGAGGCTGTGGCCTCGTGCTTCATGGGGATTCACAACGATTACGTGATCGCGTTTGGAACACCCCAGTCCTATTCGACCAACATCTCTGTGCGACAGCTGCTTGGGATCGACGGTCCCGTGTTGGATGCAGCTCAGGGCAAGATGCTCACCGCAGGCGATCAGTTCCGGCAGCTTGCGCTTAGAAATGAGAATCTCGATGCGCAAGGTGGCCTCACACTCACCTTCTCCACCAATCTGCAGCCCGGCAATCAGCTGTGGTCCTCGGACGTGTGTGGCGATCGTATCACGGACGTTCAGGCTCAATTGGTGGGTGATTTCCTCGGAGACAACGCGACCCAAGTCAACGTCACACTCTCTGGCAGTGCCGTCATGCGCACGTGCGATACCGATAACTTGCAGAGCTGGTCCCTAGGCAAGGGTGTGAGCCTCGATGGAGGAGCCATTGCGGTGGTGCAGGGCGGTGTGAATACTTTTGGCGATGCGCCGCCCAATCAATCGCTCGCAGGTCAATCGGTCGCACGTTCCACCTGGAAGGTGACGGTCCCGGGCTCAGCCTCTGCTCCCTCCAATAGCGACGTGGATCTCACCAAGCTTGAAGACATCGTGCTCAAAGTTCAGCATCGTGCGCTGCCGAAACGCATGAGCCCCCTCAACGTGAACACCGCGTGCCTCAGCGCGCAATAGGGGGCAGGCCGGTGCAGGTCCCCACACAGCTTCGCAGGTTTCTAGCGCTCGTCTTCGCACTCAGCGTCGTCGTTGGGCCAAAGGTCGCTCACGCAGACGGCACCGATCCCACCAAGATCAGCATTCCCAAGGGACCCGGATCGATTGAGGGTTTGGGGCGAAGCTTTCAGGCGTCGCTCGCCTCCGGCACGGCAAGTTTCGGCTTGGACATTGCTGTGCCGCCCGCCGCCGGCGGTTTTGGACCCAGCTTAGCTTTGGAATACGACGGCGCAGGTGGCATTACCGAGCTCGGTATGGGGTTCCGACTGGGCGGCATCCCAAGTATTCGCCGCCGCACCCAAGAAGGCTTGCCGCGCTTCGACGCCAGCGATGAATTTGAGCTCGTTGGGCTCGGCATCCCTTCCGCACTCTTAGAAGTCGCTCCAGGTATCTTTCGCCCTGAACAAGAATCAGGTGCGTTCGTTCGAGTCAAGCGTGCAGCCGACGGCAAATCGTGGGAGGCCCGCACCAAAGCTGGGATCACGCTGCGTTTCGGCGGAGACGGCTACTTTGAGCAGGAAGGCGACAAGATCGCCACCTACTTGCTGAGGGAACAATTGGATCTACATGGCCACAAGGTCGCCTACAGCTGGGACACCAAGGACGGCTCCGCACTCCTACAGAGCGTGACTTGGAATGCTTTCACTCCCGAAAGCACCGCGAAAGTTGAGCTGAAATACGAGAAGAGCCCAACCTCGTATGAGCTTTTCTCGGCCGGCATCCGCCAACTCATTCAAACGCGCGTGCAGAGCCTTGAGGTGACCTACGGAGGGGGCCTCGTGCGCAGGTACACGCTGCACTACACAGAAGGCAAACACAGCCGGCTCTCCCAGATCACGCTCGTCGGCACCGATGGCGTTACCGAAGCCCCCAAGCTGACGCTCGGCTACACCGAGCCAGTCTTCGCCGGCTCCGGACAAGCCCAAGCGATGACCACCCCTCCTGGTCGATCACCCGTAGAGCCCGGCGTGGAGTTGGTTGATCTCAACGGCGATAGCCTGCCTGATCTTCTAGTGGGGAACGCTGGAAGCTTCCGCAGTTACCTCAATCAAGACGGCGCGAGTTGGTTGCCAGGAGCTGATTTTGCACCGGGGCAGAGCCCCTCGGTCTCGCTGGGGACCCAGGGCGTGCAGCTCGCCGATCTGGATGGAGACGCCGCCATTGATCTTGTCGTCAAGAGTGGTGCGGCCGAGTTTCGCTATCTGCCAGGCTTGAACGAAGCCGAATTTAAGCCGTCTGTCGCTATCAAGACGGTCCCGACGTTTTCATTCGAAGATCCAGAGGTTCGCCTCGCCGATATTGATGGCGATCGCAGGGCCGATGCGCTGATCACCACGGCGGCAGGGCTAGCCATTGCGTACAACCTTGGCGGTGCTGACTGGGCACCCCCAGTTACCGTCGGTAAAATCGAGGCTCAACAGGACTTGCGCTTCTCGGACGGGAAGACGAGCCTGTGCGATATCAACGGCGATCGCTTGCAAGATTTCTGCTACCTGCGGTCCGAAGGGCTCACGTATTGGCTCGGTCGGGGTCGCGGGCGGTTTGAACCGGCACGCATCGCGACCGGTATCCCCACCTTCGATGCCACCGCACCGTTTCGGCTGGTCGATCTCGACGGCGATGGTTGGGACGATCTCGTGCGCGTGGGAGTCTCCAGTGTCTCGTTTGCGCTGGCTGAGGGCATCGGCACAT
This sequence comes from Polyangiales bacterium, assembly GCA_038246305.1. Classification (GTDB taxonomy): domain Bacteria; phylum Myxococcota_A; class Polyangia; order Polyangiales; family Polyangiaceae; genus JBBRRP01. The sequence goes on from JBBRRP010000003.1 coordinate 78,673, forward strand.
TTGGCGCGCTTCAAACTCTTACTGGCACCCCAGAAAAAGGCCCAAACAGCGCCAATTTCTTCGTAGACATCAACGGCTCGGGCAGCACGGATCTCGTATGGGTCAATGCGAGCTTGGGCCCCGCCAAGGCCTGGCAATATCTGGAGCTCTTCCCGCAAGGCCGCGCGGGCCTCCTTCGTCGCATCGATAATGGACTGGGCAAGGTCACCACCATCGAATACGCGACTGCTGCTTCGTACGCAGCGTTAGCGCGCCAAGCCGGCAAGCCTTGGACGAATCGCATCAATGCGGGCATCCCAGTTGTCCGCCGAATCACGACGGATGCCGGCCTAGGGGACCCACAGCAAATCACTGAGTTTATCTACCGAGACGGTACCTGGGATGCGACCGAGCGCACCTTCGCGGGCTTTGCTTCGGGCGTGCAAAAGGAGCTCGGTGATGAATTCACGCCCACGTTGGTTTCAGAGACGCGCTTCAATCTTGGGCTCTCAACTCGAGCTCTTCGCGGCACGCCGCTCACCGCGGAAGTGCGGGAGGAACTCGGAAAGATCTTCAACCGCACGCTCAACGGCTACGTTGAAATAGCTCTCGAAAATGGGCTCAATTCGCGCTCCGTGCGCTATGGCTATCTTAGTTCGCAACGCCAGCAGCAGCTTGAGGGCCAGCCCGCCGATCAGCTCCGCGAAACGCTGACGGAATGGGCGCAAGACACGCTGGGCAATGTCATCAGCGAACACCGCTGGGGCGAAGTCAAAGGCAACGACAAGCTCATCGGCAACGACGAAGCGCTCGTGGAGCGTACGTTCGCCAACAATACGGATGAATGGCTGCTCGGCTATCTTGCCACCGAAGAGACCAAAGATGCCGACGGGACGCGCCGTGCTCTGAAGCGCAACCGCTATGACGGCGATCCCTACGTTGGGCTCCCGCTTGGAGAAGTGGTGCGGGGCGATCTCTCGCGCCAAGAGGAATGGGTGGGTCCGGATCCGGAGGCCTTCGAGCTCGATACGGCGACACGCTTCAATTCGGATGGCCAACCCGTGGAGACGAAAGATGCGCGCGGCGGCGGACGAGTCTTTGAGTGGGACCCGAAGGACCACACCTCGCTCTTGAGCGAGAAAGTGAAGCTCCAGTCCAACGTGGATCTCACTGAGCACGCCGTGGTGGATCCTCGCTTCGGCAGCATGCTTTCGGTAATGGGCTACAACGGGCAAACCCTGCGTTTTGAGTACGATCCGTTGGGTCGGCTCACCAAAACGTGGAAGCCGGGAGACGCTCCCGAGTCCCCCACCACCAGCTATACCTATTTGCCAGGGACACCGCTCTCGCGCGTGATCACCGAATCACGCACGGGCACAGCTGGTATCGAGATCGAGCGCAGTGAAACCTTGAGTGACGGGCTGGGTCGTCGTCGAGGCACCCTCACCCGCGTGGATAAAGAGCAGTGGGTATTGGCGGGCGTGAGTCTGCTCAATACTCGCGGTGAAAGTCGTAAGTCGCTGCGTCCCCGGTTTCTCGCTTCAAGCGCGGTCGAGGGCATGGCCGCGGCAGCTCGTTTGCTCGAGGATGCACCGGGCACGCAAGTCTTCAGTGACGCCCTGGGGCGCAACCTCCGTTCGCGCTCGGAGGGTGGCATCGAGACTCGTTCGGAATATTTTCCGCTCGAAAAGAGAACTTGGGATGGTGGTCAACTAGACCCCCAGGCAGGCTTCGAAATGAGCCCGTCGGTGGAAAAGCAAGATGGCCTCGGGCGAACCATCGCCAGCGTGCGGACGCTGGATGGCAAGCTGCTCTCCGCAAGTTACCGCTATGACGCAGCCGGGCGCTTGCTGGCACGCACCGATCCCGAGGGAAATACAGCCACCTACGGCTACGATGGCCGCGGAAGGCGCGTGCTCGTACAAGATCCCGATCTCGGGACGCATCGCAACGTGTGGGACAGCACCGGGAACTTAGTTGAACGGCAGCGCCCCGACGGGACGATCTTGAAGTACAACTTCGATCTCGCCGGCAGGCTCGTGAGTGAGGACTGGGGCGCGGACGGCTCGCTAGAGGTGATGCAGCACTGGGATGCTCTCAGCAAAAAACCAGAGGATTTGCGGTATCGCGGCAAGCTCGTCAGCGTCGAAGACAAAACTGGAGGTTCAGAGTTCGTGTACGACGAACGCAGCCGAATCACGGAAACCACCGTCATTTTTGACAAGCAGCGCTTCACTACCAAAAGCCAATTCGACAATCTTGATCGCGAGATCTTGCACGTGTATCCGGATGGCTCTTCTATCCGGATCGGCCGCAATTCCCGCGGTCAAATGGCCCAATATGGGGATGCACTAACAGTAACCTACGCTGGCGATGGCTTGGAGCTGGAACGGCGCTTCAACACGGGAGTGGTTCAGAAAATCAGCTACGACACCGATCGCCGCTTCGAGGAGCAGCAACTCCTCGATGCTGGAGGCACTCCCATCGAGCACCTTAAGTGGTCGTATGATCACGCCGGCAACGTGCGAGCCCTTCAAGATCTTCGCCCCGATATCAGTGCCGATCTCGATCGCTCTGAGAGCTACAGCTACGACAATCTCTATCGCTTGCGCCAAGTTGAAGGACGCTGGGGCAAAACGGCGTGGACCTACTCACCCTCCGGCAATCTGCTCGCGCGCGACAGCACCGTAGCGAGCCAACGCGCGGCCAATATCACGTACGGCGCGAGCGCAGGACCCCACGCCGCCACAGCTATCGACGGCAAACCGCTCAGCTATGACAAGCTCGGCCGCCTCACGAAGGACGGCACCCGGAGCTACGGCTGGAACATCGCTGATCAGCTGGAGACGGTCAGCAATACGGATGGGTCGCGAGTTGAGAATCGCTTTGATTCTAAGGGGATCCGGCGTTTTCGCACGGAAACGGACGCAAAGGGGACGGCGTCCACCGTGCTGTTTATTAGTCCGTGGAGCGAAGTGCGCGATGGCAAGCTGCAGCGCTACATTGTGCATGGGGAACGCAGGGTTGCGCGACTGGCGGCGGATAATGGCACGGGCGCAGTGAGTCATGGCACGGGGGTGGCAGCGACGGGGGAGCCCACTGGAATGATGGGCGCCAACAGCGGCGGAGATTCAGCGGCCTCCTGGAAGCTCCCAGCTTGGATATTGGCTACAGGTCAACTTCTATTCGCACCGCTGCTACTGCTTGTGCTCGGGTGGCATTACCGAAAACGCTTGGTCTGGCCGGCGCGGATCTTGTTGACGGGGGTCGCGCTGCTGCTCGCTTCGGCGTGTAGCGGAGATGCACCCAAGAGTTCCAGCGAGCCTCCGCCTGAAGGGAGCGTGAAGCAGCTTTCTGCAGCGGATAAGCTCATTTTCTCGGACCAACTGGGCTCCGTGTTGGCCGAGACGAACGGCACCGGGGAAGTTACGGGGAGGTTCGCCAGCTATCCGTTTGGGGTCAGTCGTTACGATACTTCGTCGGAGACGCAGCGCTACGCAACGGGGATTCGCGACGCTGGTGCTGGCCTCGATTTGATGGGTGCGCGCTTCTACAGCCACGCGCTTGGATTTTGGACGAGCGGAGACCCTGTCGCTGTCGATGAGCCGGAACGCTACGTGGGTGCGGAGTTTGGGGCAGCGAATCCGTATGCTTACGCAAACTTAACGCCGTCGGTTGCTGTCGATAAAGACGGAGAATTCTGGCACATTGTTGCAGGGGCCGTCGTCGGGGCTGCTCTTGGCGGCGGCATCGAAGCTGCACGCCAGTACATCAGTACCGGCAAGGTTGAGGACTGGGGGCGCGTCGGCGCGGCCGCGGGCGGCGGCTTCATTGCAGGGGGGATCATAGCCGCATGTCCGGCTGCAGGTTTAGGCGCAGCGCTGGGGATCGGGGCTGTTTCGAATACGGCGGCTGGTCTTGCCGAGCGGGCGATAGTTAGCGGCGGGAAAGATCTTGGAACCGCGAAGGATGTTGTCATTGATGCAACTGTAGGCGCGGCTACGGCGGGTATCGGGAGGGGGCTGACGAAAGCTGTCGGGAAGCTTGTGCAGGTGAAACCTGCGGGGGTGGGGAGTTCCGCAAGGGGAATAGGCGCCGTTCCGACGCCACATGGCGCCGCCGTCCAGGACGCCACGCTAGCCCCTCTGCGGGCTGAGGTAGCGGCGGGACGGCAGATATTCCGCGGAGGAACTTTCGGACGCTCTGCCGCGGGCGAGGGGCAATTCTGGGCGCTTGAAAGCCCGCTGAATCCTGGCTTTGCGAACAGGCTTGGAGCGGCGACGCTCGGCTCGGGCACGCCAGACTTCGTCATTGGCGCAACTGTAAGGTCAGGAGCGAACTTCGTTACTCGAATCGCTCCCGCTGTTGGCAGAAATGCAGGCGGTGCTCCGGAGGTCGTCGTCGGGGCTGGCGTGCGCATCGACTTCTTTCACATGCCGTGAGGACCAATGGGACCGTTTATCAGTGTTGAAGAAGTAATGAGCGCAGTTGCAAAGCTGCGTGACGAGCTGAACGCCAGTGGCGAACCGGAGGCTTCCGATGAATTGGCGGCGGCGCTTCAAGCGTTTTACACTACGACGACTGAGGCACTTGGCGAGCTTCACGACGCACTGAAGAAGACCGAAGCCGTTTGGTCGAGATCGCTCTCTGACGGATGCAGGGCGCTGGGTCAACACACTTTGAAGGAAGCCCTGCGTCTGATGAATCTAAGGTGAGGATTGGCGCGCCGCACGGGTGGACGAATCCCTGCTTTTCCTCTACCGACTCTTCCCTGACACGTAGCGACAATGAATTCACATGAGACCGATCCGAAAATACTCAACGAAGCTCTCAATCTATCGCTGCGTTTTGGCTCTAAATGGCGCCAATCAATCGCGCCCGAGCTCCTAGCTAGATACCCTACAATGCTCCGCGAACAATCCGATGCGCTCGCCATCTTTGCGGCCGAGACACGTGACTGGGCGCATCGGATTGTCGCAGCCTGCGTAGCGGACGGCTCATTCAGTGAAGTGGAAGCCCGTCAGCAGATTGCTGGCACGTGTCCGTGGCTAGATGCCGATACTTTGGAGCGCCTGTGGAACCAAGGCTGCTATCTGGCAATGAAGCAGTAAGGAAGCGGCTGTGCACCGAAACGAAGTGATTCCAATGGGGTTGCGTCACCATCTGCGCGCAATGGGAGAAGAGAACGAGCTCACGGGCGCCACTTTCCGTTACGCGAAGGCGCTGGCAGATCAGATCGACGTGGCCCTAAGTTGACCATCGTGCACCCATTCCAGGAAGCCGCGTCCTTGGCTACCGGTCACGTCCCACGTCCAAAGAACATGTTGCGCTCGATGATGACAAGGACTTCGGCTCGGCCGCTGAATTGTTGGATTGAAAGCTGCCAGCTCTCTGCCCTACCCTGCGCCCTCCCTGCGCCCATGCCCCCCGTCTTCCCCATTCGCGCGCAGCGCCACGCGCGAGCACGGATCGGGGGAAGACCGATGCGCCCGGAGGCGCCCAAGCTGTGAGTAGTAACTTGCATCTTGGGGCGCCGAGGACGCAGCGAGTTGGGGCAACTGATGACAAGCTCGGCCGCCTCACGAAGGACGGCACACGGAGCTACAACTGGAATATTGCTGATCAGCTGGAGACGGTCAGCAATACGGATGGGTCGGGAGTTGAGAATCGCTTTGATTCTAAGAGGATCCGGCGTTTTCGCACGGAAACGGACGCCAACGGAAAGGCGTCCACCGTGCTGTTTATTAGTCCATGGAGCGAAGTGCGGGATGGCAAGCTGCAGCGCTATATTGTGCATGGAGGGCGCAGGGTCGCGCGGCTAGCGGCGGATAACGGAACGAATGCGCAAGACGCTGGAGCCACGGGGATGGAACCCGCGCAATGGCTGCCTTCTGGGGTGTCCACCAAACCGGGGGATTTTCAGTTCGAGTGTTGGGAGTAAAAGACCTATGAGTGTCTCGGAACTGATTGGAGCAGACGTCGAGATTCTCGTCAGCGATCCATGGGAGTTTGGCGCGGAGTGTGGAGTCGGACCCTTCGGGGCTTTGGTGACGGGAGTTCAACCTGAAGCGCTGTTGGTGCGTCTTAACGCACCAATTGAATACCGCGGCACACGATTGATATCGGTTGTGGTGAAGGCGCGACATGCCTCGGGTCGGATCGATGCACTCGCTTCCTGTGGTCAGCTTGCGGCGAACCTTATGTTTCTTCCGGTTGTCGTTGGGGCGTTCTCAGAAGTCACGGACGAAGCTAAGGTCGGGATGGTCGCCGCCATTGGCAGTGTCGGCGCAAAATCGCTTTGACCATGTGTGGAAAAAGGAGAGTGGTGCCGTCCGTTTAGATCGAGTTACCGGAGTAAATCCGGAGTTATAGATGGAAATTGAAGGATACTACCTGTCCTCACTTGATAGCCGTGCACTTGAATCGGTACCGACGTGCGAGCTCAAGGAAATCAAGTATTTTAGTACTGGTAAAGAGTGCGTTATCGCAGAGGTCACTCCCCCAATACCAGGTCACCAGTGTGGCCTAACCGTTGATGTGTCAGAAGTTGTCTTGGCTTGTCGCCATGAGGGCGGAGACATCTTTAACCGAGATAGTGTTACGGCCGCAGATCTGAGGGATCTTGCGTGGGGAGAGCTCCATCGTTCGAGGAGCGATGCTGAAAATTACGCCTTCGACCGCCTCAGGTAACGCTCCACCGAACTTTGGTGGAACCGGAAGAGAGACGCGTTCCGAGCACCGGTACTGGCGAGATCATCGCAAGCCCTGAAAGATGGCAAGATGGCAGCGGCGAGTTGGGGCAACTCCTCGCTCCGACTGAACAGAGGACTGTAAGTTCGAAGAACTGCGAACTAAACTAGGGCGTGCTCTTTCGAACAGAGGGGAATCGGCGCTAGACAGGCTCGAGTTCTCTGCGCCTGACGCAAAAGAAGCTTCAGGGAGTTCCATTGTTGCCCTGGTAACGAACTCACAACAAGCGGACATCTGGTGCTACGACAGCAGCGCAAGGGGCTTCGGTGCAGGGAAAGCCGTGCGTCGACTGTGGGGAGGTTGCGTCCACACAAGTAGCTGACCATAAGGTTCCTTACACGGTACTCTGGCAGAATGAGCTGAGCTCCACCATCGCGTTGCGCGCGGACACTACAAGCACACTGAGCAGCGCTGGCCTGGAGCTACGCAATTGGCAGCGTGTAGCACGCGCGCCCAGACCGATGTTTGTGGAGCTGGAGTCGAGCGAAGCAGTGCGCAGCTATGGTATCGCTACAGGCTCCACGAGCTACGCGTTTCGCGCACCCAACGGCGAAATCATCAAGCAAACATTGAGCAAGGCGCGGAAAGCGGTATTCGACGCCAGTGGAAGCAAGGTGCTGATAATCGCGGCTGAGGATTCGCCAAACGCCGAGCCCTTGCTGGTTGCGGACGATGGGTACCCATTCGCCCTCGCGTGTTCTCCATCCGAGCGCCATTTGAAGAACCGATCGAACGTGAGGATCTGAGAGACATTGGCGACAGAGGCTTTTGCAAGGCCGGTGCTGCGAATGCCAGCACTTGCACGCAATGCCAGCACTTGCTAGCATAACTCAATGGCTAGCCTCAGCGTCAGAAAACTAGACGATTCAACCATCGAACGGCTGCGCATACGTGCGGCCACACACGGTGTGTCTATGGAAGAGGAGGCGCGGCGCATTCTGCAGCAAGCGGTGGGGGGCCCCGAACGACTTGGTAAGCTCGCGTTCGATTTGTTTGGCCGCCGGCACGGCGTTGATTTGCCGCGCATCACTCGAGATCCCCACGAACCGCTGATCTTGGACGAATGACCCCGCGATGATGCTGCTCGACACCAACGTCCTATCAGAAGCGATGCGGAGTGCTCCTTCAAAGAAGGTGTTAGCTTGGCTTGATCGCAATGGAGCCACCGGGCTCTTCCTTTCGACGATAACGATCGCTGAAATCACATACGGGCTTAGTTGCTTGCCAGACGGCAAGCGGCATAAAGACCTGGAATTTAGATTTCTTCGACTTTTAAAAGAAGGATTCACAGACCGCATCTTGCCCTTCGATGAAGCGTGCGCGCACGCCTACGGAGCGATCATGGGCCTACGAAAAAAAGAAGGGCTGCCCATGAGTGTTCTTGATGGACAAATTGCGGCGGTTGCCATCGCGAATGGCCACGCCTTGGCGACCCGAAATATTAAAGACTTCGAATCGTGTGGGCTCGATCTCGTGAATCCCTTCGCTGACGAGCCGTCTGGGCCCGTCGAGCCCTAAAGTCCCCTACCAATTCGATGACGAATACAATATTTTCAGTTACAAGAACAACCGGAGAGCAGCTTCCACCTTAGGCCACCCCAGCTTTTGGGATCCACCACAGGTAGCCCGCAAGAGGCTAGTGTGCTCTGCCGCTACCAGTGGTGCCGGCAACGGGACGTCCGATCCAAACAGATCCCAAGATGCGACACCTAAATCGCTGAAAAAAAAACAGCGATAAGCCCAATGAAACGTTGACCCGAGCGCACCAACCGGTCAGTGTTGCCCGCGAACACACCTTTCTTCTTTCGGGGCTTGGATGAAACAAAATACTTCGACGCATTGGTTGCTCGGGATCGCCGCATTGCGGCTGCTTGTTGCCTGTTCCAGCGATCAACCCGGCGGCAGCGCTGCAGCAGTTTCAGGCTCAGCCAACGCGGGTGGCGCATCCGGATCGCGCTCAAACACCGGCGGGACCAACGGGGCGAGCGGCGCACCCGCGAGCGGAGGAATGGGCATGGTTACACCGCAGTGTAAGAAGCTCGCTGAGGTGGATGAGCCAGATGGCGAATTTATCGACGCTAACTGCGATGGCATCGATGGCGATAAGCTGAAAGGGATTTTTGTTTCCCCGGCGGGAGTGGACACGGCTGCCGGCACGATGTCCGCGCCCGTAAAAACCATTGGGAAGGGCGTCTTGCTCGCCATAGCTGCAAAGAAGGACGTGTACGTCTGCCAGGGAGATTACGCGGAAAATTTGCTCCTGGAAGGTGACATCAATCTCCGGCTCTTTGGGGGTTACGCCTGCGCCGATTGGAAACGCAGTAACCAGCGCCCACTGCTGAAGCCAAAGGCAGGCGTGCCGTTGCGCATTAAGGACAATTTGAAGGAAATCGTAGTGGATCGCTTGGAGGTACAAGCACCCGACGCCACCACAGCTTCGGGCAGCTCCATCTCAGCCTGGATTTCAAATTCCAAGCGAGTGACCCTTCGCCAGGTCCAGCTTCAGGCGGGCGCGGGCGCACCGGGCGAGAATGGTGTTGGTTCACAGGCTGTGCTCGCTCCTCCGCCCAAGGCCCCCGACGGGGAGAGCCGCCCCGACGTATCGTGTTCCTGTGCCACCACCGATGCACTTTGCTTTGTGGCACTTGGGTTCACCTTCGCGAGTGAATCGTGTGTAACCCCCACGGGGCCTCAAACTCTGTACACGGGTCAAGGCGGTGACGGCGCTAACTTGAAGAGCTGCTATTTGGGGAGCAGCCTCGCAGGTGGGATGGGGAGCCCCGGGCTCGCGGATGACGGCGCCAACGGTCAACCCGGCACCGATGGTATGGCTGGCGTCGGCATCGGCGCGTTCACGGGCACGGAAGGGTACGTGGCCAACAATGCCGGCACCCCAGGTGCCCTGGGGATGCCCGGAAAGAGCGGGCGGGGCGGCACGGGGGGACCTAGCGGCGTGTTACTCAGTGCGAGCAACGGGTTTCCAGATGCCTGGTTCAGGGGCGGGCGAGGCGGCTATGGAGGTTTGCCGGGCTGCGGTGGTTTCGCTAGCAGCAATGGCAGCGCCGGTGGAGCGAGTATTGCACTTCTTAGTTGGGAGTCCAAAGTAGTACTGGAGTTTTCAAACATTTTAACTCACGACGGCGGCATGGGCGGCGATGGGGCGCCGGGCGCGCCTGGACAGCCGGGAGGCCAACCCGGAGCGGGGGGCTTTTACGGCGCTTTAGCTGGCCAAAAAGGTGGCAACGGCGGCAAGGGTGGCGATGGCGGACCTGGCGGTGGCGGACCCGCATTGGGGATCGTAGCCGTGGGGGTCGCACCGGATTTACAGAGTGTTCTTTACGGCATTGGCAAGGGCGGCCTTGGCGGGAAGAGCGTTCCTAATAGCGTCGTGCCGGATGCGGCCGCCGGTGTAGCCGCAGATTACTGGCCTGTGGATATTCGTCCAGAGGTTAACGGTTCAGCTGGGGCTGCTGGAATGGCCGGCAAGGGAGGAACTTGAGATGTTGAAGAAGCTATTTCCGGTTGGAAAATGGACTGCCATCGCCGTCGCGGCCTGTGTCGCTGCGGCAGCACTCGTGAATGGCTGTGGAAGCGGCTCGGGCCCAAGCAGCTCGATGCTGGCCGCTGGAGGGCAAGCTGGTATGGGCAATGCAGCGGGAGCGGGTCCGCTCGCTCAGGGCTCTGCTTCCACCTGCGTGCTCAGTGTAGATTGCGCCACTGGTTATCACTGCGATCTGGGCGAGTGCCTGCAGCAATGCACTACGGACAAGCCGTGCGCTTCGGGCCTCACCTGTTCACCGCGCGGTGAATGTCTGGCGTCGCAATCCGTCACGCCGCCGCCGCTGACCGCTACTCTTGGTACGCTTACGGTCTCTCCACGCTCTGTTTCCCTCACGGAGCGAGACCCATCCTTTGAGATCAATCTGACATCCGACAGCACAAAAGCCGTCAATTATCGGATCGAGCTCACCGGTGCGCACCTGGGTTTGACCGAGCTTCGCGGGAGCTTCACGAAAACCGCTAAGCTGACGATCACGAACACGCCCGCTCTCGCAAAAGCTCGCAGAAGCCCGGGCACCGTGCGGATTTTCTCGGACCTCGGTAATGCCACCGTGGACGCTCCACTCCGCGTGGGTGTTACCGGCAAGTATCAAGGCGTGATGCGCTACGATGGCGGGCAAGTCTCGTTGGGAGATGCGCGCCTCAGCGTCGAGCTCTTGGAACAAGCAGGCAACCTGATTGCCAAGATTGACCCGAAGGAATCTTTGTTGTTTCCAGAGGAAGCCGGGCAGGCGGTCACCGGCAGTGGATTTCAACGTGGTGACGAAATCACGCTTAGCTTCGATCAATTGATCGATAAGGCCATGGGTGGGCCGCGAAACCTGTTGGGGCGCAACATCGGGCGGCGAGTGAAGCTCGTGCTCAAGCCTTTCGATCGTACGGATCTCAGCGGCACTTTCGAGGAAACGTTGTTCGGATTGTTCGTTCAGCCAGTGAAAATCACAGGCAACGTGACGCTCCGTTATCGACCCGATGCGACCGATCCAACCTTTGCGCCAGGCCCCATGGTTGCAATGCCCGTGGGGGCGCTTTCCTGGGCGTCGGCCACAGCAGCACTGGGCGCTTCTGGCGAGTGCGCGGCCCTCTTGAGCACGGCTTGCGGTGTGAACTGGCAGAATACTCCCGGCACTTGCTTCGAAGGCATGGTCACCAACTTCTACAAGTTGGATCAAACGATGGCCAGTCGCGGTGTCGGGAAGTCGTTTGGCGACATCGTCTCTGATTGCAGCAATGGCCTTCCGAGCTGCGCCAACGTGCCGAACCTCGCTTGCGCTGCACAAAGCGCCGCCATGGTCTCGGTGAGCGACCTCGCGAATGCTGGTGTGTTCGGGCGCTTGATCCGACGTGTCGCCGACCCAGCGCTGCTCATCGCCAACGATGGCATGGTGGGTGCGCTCCGGGATTCGTTGGCCAAGGACAATCTGAGCTCTGAGGCTGCGCGCTACGATCTCGCCGTGACTCGTCTCTCCCCTCCCATCCGCTGGATCCTTCAAACCGGAATGCTCGACTACCTAGAGCGCCTTCCACCTTCCGCAGCGCAGGGCGATGAAAAGAACGGTGAGCCCACGTTTCCCGCTGTTCGCACGCTCGCCAAGCTTTCACGCTTGCTGAACTCGGTCGAAGCGGAGCGAGCTCGCTTGAGCGCTCTCATCAATCGGGCAGACCCAACCGGCGAGATCCAGAAGACGCAAGAGCGCGGCCTACTTGGCTATATTGAAGCGACGGCGCTTTTGCATCTCCTCAACACCTGGCAGGTGGCACTGCCAGAGATCGCAACCCAAGCCGCCGGCATGCTCACACCGATCGACGGCACTTTTCGCGCACTCTCCGAGGGGGCCGCCACTTTCGGTATTCCTGAAGGTTTTGTGCCCTTTGTGTGGCAACCCAGCGATCCTTCGCGCGGCGCTACGAACTTCGATCAGATGGCAATGATCGCTAAAACGAGCCTGCAAGCCGTCACCAGTGCGGAGACGGAATTCCTAGCGAATGCTCGGCAATTCGACAACAACGAGCAAACGCTCCTGCAAGAGTTACAGGACGTTGCTACGAGCTACGACACCCAACTCAAGGGGATCTGTGGCAACACCTTTGACCCCAACTCCATCAAGATGGACGCCGATTGGTCGACGTGTGCCGCGAGTGGCTCCGGCGAGCTCGCCGTGACTCAGGGCCAAGTTGTCCAAGCACTGGACCGCATGCAGACATCGTTTTCGCGCCTTCAGGGAATGCGCGACAAACTCAAGCTCGACCAAGACGCGCTCGCTGCGAAGCAAGCAGTACGCAAAGAAACGTTGCGCTTCATCGATAGCAACGGCAGTCAGCTGGAATCGCTGGTCGTCGCGGAGGGCATCATCAACGTGGTTCAGAAAGGCCTTGAGCTTTCCTCCAACGCGAATCTCTTCAACGCTGGGGCGTCGATCGGAATGGGCGTCGCTTCTGGCATTCTTGAGGCCCAGCGCACTGGCATCAATGTGCAACGCCAAGCGCTGCAGACGGCTCAAACCATGCGCTTCGAACAACAGGGCGCAAAGCTTGAGTTGATCGATGGGATGGCCAACCTGCAACGACAGCTCATCGACATCAATCAGGTAGCGCTTGAAATCCAGCAAGATGTGCTCTTGGTCCTGGAAAGCCAGCTGCGCGAACGAAACGCGCTCGATCAAGCCAAGCTCATCCTCAACAACAGGACACAAGCGAAGTGGCTGGCCGCCCACTCCCCCATCAACGACCCATCGTTCCGCCTGCTCCGAGATAAGCTGGCTATCCGCCTACTGAACGCGCGCGCCGATGCACAACGCATGCTACTTCTCACTGGCCGCGCGCTTGAATATGAGAACAACACTCCGCTAGGTGCGGTTGCGGGGGCGGTCATTAACGCCCGAAACACGTCGTCGCTTGAGGCCGTGGCCTCATGCTTCATGGGGATTCACAACGATTACGTGATCGCGTTTGGAACGCCCCAGTCCTATTCGACCAACATCTCTGTGCGGCAGCTGCTTGGGATCAGTGGTCCCGTGTTGGATGCCGCTCAAGGCAAGATGCTCACCGCGGGCGAACAGTTTCGGCAGATTGCGCTGAGAAATGAGAATCTGGATTCGCAAGGTGGCCTCACGCTAACGTTTTCCACCAATCTCCAGCCCGGTAATCAGCTGTGGTCCTCCGACGTGTGCGGCGATCGAATCACGGATGTTCAGGCTCAATTAGTGGGTGATTTCCTCGGGGACAATGCGACCCAAGTCAACGTCACACTCTCCGGCAGTGCCGTTATGCGCACGTGCGATACCGATAACCTGCAGAGCTGGTCGCTCGGCAAGGGTGTGAGCCTCGATGGCGGAGCCATTGCGGTGGTGCAGGGCGGCGTGAATACTTTTGGCGACGCTCCACCCAATCAATCCCTCGCAGGTCAATCGGTCGCCCGCTCCACCTGGAAGGTCACGGTCCCGGGCTCAGCCTCCGCTCCCTCTAATAGCGATGTGGATCTCACCAAGCTTGAAGACATCGTGCTCAAAGTTCAGCATCGTGCGCTGCCCAAACGCATGAGCCCCCTCAACGTGAACACCGCTTGCCTCAGCGCGCAATAGGGGGCAATTCGGTGAAAGTCGCCACACACCTTCGCAGGTTTCTAGCGCTCACCTTCGCACTGGGCGTCATCGTCGGGCCACAAATCGCTCACGCGGACGGCACCGATCCCACCAAAATCAGCATTCCCAAGGGCCCCGGATCGATTGAGGGTTTGGGGCGAAGCTTTCAGGCGTCGCTCGCCTCCGGCACGGCAAGTTTCGGCTTGGACATCGCTGTGCCGCCCGCCGCTCGCGGTTTTGGACCCAGCCTATCGCTCGAATATGACGGCGCAGGTGGCATCACGGAGCTTGGAATGGGCTTCCGGCTGGGCGGCATCCCAAGTATTCGCCGCCGCACACAAGAAGGCTTTCCGCGCTTTGACGCGAGCGATGAGTTCGAGCTCGTCGGGCTCGGTATCCCTTCCGCACTCTTAGAAATCACACCAGGCGTCTTTCGCCCCGAACAGGAATCCGGCGCCTTCGTTCGCGTCAAACGTGCTGCTGACGGCAAATCCTGGGAAGCCCGGACCAAAGCCGGGATCACGCTGCGCTTCGGTGGCGACGGCTACTTCGAGCAAGAAGGCGACAAGATCGCCACCTACTTGCTGAAGGAACAGCTGGATTTACATGGCCACAAGGTCGCCTACAGCTGGGACACCCAAAACGGCTACGCACTCCTCCAGAGCGTCACTTGGAATGCCTTCACTCCTGAGAGCACGGCCAAAATTGAGCTGAAATACGAGGCTAATCCAACCTCGTATGAGCTTTTCTCGGCCGGCATTCGTCAAGTCATTCAGACGCGCGTGGAGAGCCTGGAGGTAACCTACGGAGGCAGTCTTGTTCGCAAGTACACGCTGCACTACACCGAAGGCAAACACAGCCGGCTCTCCCAGATCACGCTGGTCGGTACCGATGGCGTAACCGAAGCCCCCAAGCTGACGCTCGGCTACACCGAATCGATCCTCACCAACGCAGGACAAGCCCAAGCGATGACCACACCTCCGGGTCGCTCGCCCGCGGAGCCAGGTGTCGAGTTTGCGGATCTCAATGGCGACAGCCTGCCTGATCTCTTAGTAGGCAACGCTGGCACCTTCCGCAGTTACGTCAATCAGGACGGCGCAAGCTGGCGACCCGCAGCGGATTTTGCGCCGGGGCAGAGCCCATCGGTTTCGCTCGGAACCCAAGGCGTGCAGCTCGCGGATTTGGATGGAGACGCCGCTATCGATCTGGTCGTCAAGAGTGGCGCAGCGGAATTTCGCTATCTGCCAGGCTTGAATGAAGCCGAATTCAAGCCGTCCGTCGCCATCAAGACGGTCCCGACGTTTTCATTTGAAGATCCCGACGTGCGGCTCGCCGATATCGATGGCGATCGCCGCGCCGATGCGCTGATCACCACGGCGGCAGGCCTGGCCATCGCATACAACCTTGGCGGCGCTGACTGGGCACCACCAGTTACCGTCGGTAAAATCGATGCTCAACAAGAGTTGCGCTTCTCGGACGGGAAGACCAGCCTGTGCGATATCAACGGGGATCGCTTACAAGATTTCTGCTACCTGCGGTCCGAAGGGCTCACGTATTGGCTCGGTCGGGGGCGCGGACAGTTTGAGCCAGCACGCACCGCAACCGGTGTGCCCACCTTCGATGCCACGGCACCGTTTCGCCTGGTCGATCTCGACGGCGATGGTTGGGACGATCTGGTGCGCGTGGGAGTCTCCAGTGTCTCGTTCGCACTGTCAGAGGGCATCGGCACCTTCGGCGCACTGCAAACCCTCACTGGAACCCCCGAAAAAGCCCTGAATAGTGCAAGTTTCTTCGTAGATATCAACGGCTCGGGCAGCACGGACATTGTGTGGGTGGACCCCACGCTGGGCCCTGAGAAAGCCTGGCAGTATCTGGAGCTCTTCCCGCAAGGCCGCGCAGGCCTTTTGCGGCGCATTGACAATGGGCTCGGCAAGGTCACGAGCATTGAATATGCGACGGCTGCTTCCTTTGCAGCCAGCGCACGTACGGAGGGCAAGCCCTGGGCAACGCGAGTGAACGCTGGGTTGCCAGTGGTGAGACGGATCGTCACCAATGCCGGCCTCGGGGACCCACAGCAAGTCACCGAGTTCATCTACCGAGACGGTACCTGGGACGCCACCGAGCGCACCTTTGCGGGGTTTGCTTCGGGGGTGCAAAAGGAGCTCGGCGACCAATTCACGCCCACGTTGGTTTCAGAGACGAGTTTCAATCTAGGGCTCTCCACTCGTGCTCTTCGCGGCACTCCGCTCACCGTGGAGATGCGGGATGATTTCGGAAAAATCTTCAACCGCACACTCAACGGCTACGTTGAGCTCCCGCTCGAAAATGCCCTCAATTCTCGGTCCGTGCGCTATGGTTATCTCAGTTCGCAACGCCAGCAGCAGCTGGAGGGCCAGCCCGCCGATCAGCTCCGCGAAACATTAACGGAATGGGCGCAGGACACGCTCGGCAATGTTATCAGCGAACACCGCTTTGGCGAAGTCAAGGGCGACGACAAGCTCACCGGCAATGATGAATCATTCATCGAGCGCACGTTCGCCAACAATACGGATGAATGGCTGCTCGGCTATCTTGCCACCGAAGAGACCCAAGAAGCCGACGGCACACGGCGCGCTCTCAAGCGAAATTACTACGATGGTGCGCCCTTCGTCGGGCTCGCGCTGGGAGGCGTAGCGCGCGGTGATCTCACGCGCCAAGAGGAATGGGTGGGTCCGGATCCGGAGGCGTTCGAGCTGGATACAGCGACACGCTTCAATTCGGATGGGCAACCTGTGGAGACGAAAGACGCGCGTGACGGCGGACGCATCTTCGAGTGGAACCCCAAGGACCACACCTCACTCCTGAGTGAGAAAGTGAAGCTCGAATCCAACGTGGATCTGACTGAGCACGCTGTAGTGGATCCACGGTTTGGTAGCTTGCTTTCGGTGATGGGCTACAACGGGCAAACCCTGCGTTTTGAGGTCGATCCGTTGGGTCGGCTCACCAAAACGTGGAAGCCAGGCGACGCGCCCGACTCCCCCACCACCAGCTACACCTATTCGCCAGGAGCACCGCTCTCGCGGGTGATCACCGAATCCCGCACGGGCGTGAGTGGTGTCGAGATTGAGCGCAGCGAAACCTTGAGTGATGGGCTAGGTCGTCGTCGCGGCACGCTCACACGCGTGGATGGTGATCAGTGGGTGTTGGCAGGCGTGAGTCTGCTCAATACGCGCGGCGAGAGTCGAAAGTCGCTCCGGCCGCGCTTCGTCGCTTTAAGCGCGGTGGGCGGCATGGCCGTGGCCGCTCGTTTGCTCGAAGATGCACCAGGCACACAAATGTTTAGTGATGCCCTCGGGCGAACTCTCCGCTCGCGCTCAGAGAGTGGCATCGAGACTCGTTCGGAATATTACCCGTTCGAAAAGAGAACTTGGGATGGTGGCCAACTAGATCCCCAAGCGGGCTTCGAAATGAGCCCTTCGCTAGAAAAGCAAGATGGCCTCGGGCGCACCATCGCTAGCGTACGAACGTTGGAGGGCAAGCTGCTTACGGCAAGCTATCGCTATGACGCGGCAGGGCGCTTGCTGGCCCGCACCGATCCGGAGGGAAATACAGCCACTTACGGCTACGATGGCCGCGGAAGACGCGTGCTCGTACAAGATCCCGATCTCGGTACGCACCGAAACGTGTGGGACGCCACCGGGAACCTGATTGAACGCCATCGTCCCGACGGCACGATTTTGAAGTACAATTTCGATCTCGCCGGCAGACTCGTGAGCGAGGACTGGGGCGCGGACGGATCGCTTGACGTGATCCAACACTGGGATGCTCTCAGCAAGCACCCAGACGATCTGCGCTATCGCGGCAAGCTAGTGAGCATCGAAGACAAAACGGGTGGCTCGGAGTTCGTGTACGACGAACGCAGCCGAGTGACCGCAACAATTGTCATTTTTGACAAGCAGCGCTTCACCACCAAGAGCCAATTCGACAACCTCGATCGCGAGAGCTTGCACGTCTACCCGGACGGCTCCTCCATCCGAATCGGCCGCAATTCCCGCGGCCAAATGGCCCAATATGGCGACGCATTATCGATAAGCTACGACGGTGATGGCTTGGAGACGGAGCGTCGCTTCAACACCGGAGTGGTTCAGAAAATCAACTATGATGTTGATCGCCGCTTCGAAGAGCAGCAAATCCTGGACGCCGCAGCCACCCCCATCGAGCACCTCAAGTGGTCCTACGATCACGCCGGCAACCTGCGAGCCCTTCAAGATCTGCGCCCCGATATCAGTGCCGATCTCGATCGCTCGGAAGCCTACCGCTACGACAACCTCTATCGCCTGCGCCAAGTCGAAGGCCGCTGGGGCAAGGCGGGGTGGACTTACTCACCCTCCGGCAATCTGCTCGCGCGCGACAGCACCATAGCTAGCCAACGCGCTACCAATATCACCTACGGTGCGAGCGCGGGGCCGCACGCCGCCACAGCTATCGACGGCAAAACTCTCAGTTATGACAAGCTCGGTCGCCTCACGAATGACGGCACCCGGAGCTACAACTGGAACTTCGCCGATCAGCTAGAAACGGTGACCAATCCGGATGGATCACGGGTCGAAAATCGCTTTGATTCTAATGGGATCCGTCGTTTCCGTACGGAAACGGACGCCAGCGGAAAGGCGTCCACCGTGCTGTTTATTAGTCCGTGGAGTGAAGTGCGGGATGGCAAGCTGGAGCGCTTCATTGTGCATGGGGGCCGCAGGGTGGCGCGGCTGGCGGCGGATAATGGAACGAATGCAGTAGCGGCTGCTGGTCCCGCGGAGAAGCAGACTGCAGAAAGCTCCCGAGATTCAGCGGACTCTTGGAATGTCCCTGCTTGGCTGTTGGCTACAGGTCAGCTTCTCTTTGCACCATTGCTGCTGCTTGTGCTGGGCTGGCATTACCGGAAGCGCCTGGTCTGGGCGGCGCGGATCCTGGTCGTGGGGATCGTTCTACTGCTCGCATCGGCTTGCGGAGGTGATGCGAAGAAGAGTCCCGCTGAGCTGCCGCCCGAAGGCAGCGTAAAGGTCCTGACAGCATCGGATAAGCTTATTTTATCCGACCAACTGGGCTCTGTAATTGCGGAGACGACCGGCACCGGAGAAGTTACGGGGAGGTTCGCGAGCTATCCATTTGGGGTCAGCCGTTACGATACTTCCGCTGAAATGCAGCGCTACGCCACGGGCATCCGCGATACCAGCGCAGGCCTGGATCTCATGGGCGCGCGCTTTTACAGCCACGCGCTGGGGTTTTGGACTAGCGGAGACCCTGTCGCTGTCGATGAGCCAGAGCGCTACGTAGGAGCCGAGTTTGGAGCGGCGAATCCGTATGCTTACGTCAACCTAACGCCGCTGATTGCAGTCGATAAAGACGGGGAGTTTTTGCAAATTATTGCTGGCGCGTTGGGTGGAGCGCTCCTTGGTGCGGCAATCGGAGGCGGAATCGAAGCCGCTCGCCAGTACGTCAGTACGGGCAAGGTTGAAGATTGGGGGCGGGTTGGAGCCGCTTCTTTTGGCGGCGCCATTAGCGGTGCGATCATTGGCGCATGCCCAGCGGCCGGCTTGCTCGGTACGCTCGGCATTGGGGCAGTTTCGAATACCGCTACGGGTCTTGCCGAACGCGGGATTGCTAGCGGTGGGAAAGATTTCGGCACAGCGAAGGATGTTCTCATTGATGCTTCCGTGGGGGCCGCTACAGCGGGGATCACGAGGGGGCTGACGAAAGCTGTCGGGAGGCTTGTGCAGGTGAAGCCTGCGGGGGTGGGGAATGCAAGGCCAATTGGAGCGACGGGCAAGGTTGGTGAAGCCGCTCTCGAGCAGCTAGGGGGTGAGTCGCAGGTCTTCTTTCGAACCAGCCAGGGAGGCCGCTTCGTAGATCAACTCGTGAATCAAGTGGCCCACGAATCCAAGGTTGGTTACCAATCGTTAACACCAACTCTGGCCCGACAGATCGCCAAGGATTCTGAGTTGGTCGGTTCTGGTCAATTGAAGGGAGCGGTGTGGCATTTCTTCGAGAGTCCAGTGACGGGGAAGATTGGGCCGTCAGGACCGCTCCAGAACGCACTGGAAAACGCCAGTATCGGCGTGGAGGTCCACTGGTGATGGCGTACTCGATCATTCAACCACCGTTTATGCTGAAATTCCGAGAGATGCCTAAGGCTGAACTGAAGAGCTACTTCCGCTGGTTCATGAAAGTGATGCCGGAGCGAATTGCGGAACTGCAAATTGCCGTGAGGGAGTCGCCGTCTCATGCAACCTGGGTGGGCGATTTCTCACCCGAGTCGCTCGATGCTCTGGGCGACTGGTTCGTTGGGCAAGCCGAAGAACGCGCCAGAACGATCGAGGAGATCGAAACCGTCAAGTCAACGCTAACGTTTCCGATCACTGTTCCGGGAGAGCAGTTGACGACCCGAACCTTCTCGCTCGCAATGGACATCGGGATGTATTTTAGCCAGGTGGTCCTGAACAACCTCGCCGGGACGAAGTGGGACCAACCTCTCAAGAATGCGAAGTTTGCTGACTACGGGCAGCCCGTGATCATGGGCTTTGGGACGGTACCTCTAAACCCCGTCAGGGTGGTTCTTTCCACTGCCTACGGAATTGCGAGCAAAGAACAAGGCGGACGTCGGCTTCGTGAGCTTTTCGATACTTGGGCAAAAATGAGGAAGCCGTGATCTCTCGAGTTGAAATGGAACGTCCACGTTCTGACGGCGCATTTTTTCAGGCTCAATTGGTGGGAGATTTCTTGGGGGACAACGCGACCCAGGTCAACGTCACGCTCGCTGGCAGCGCCGTCACGCGGACCTGCGATACCGATAACCTGCAGAGCTGGTCGCTCGGCAAGGGGGTGAGCCTTGATGGAGGAGCCATTGCGGTGGTGCAGGGCGGTGTGAATCCTTTTGGCGATGCGCCGCCCAATCAATCGCTCGCGGGTCAATCGGTCGCACGCTCCACCTGGAGGGTAACAGTCCCAGGCTCAGCCTCCGCTCCCTCTAATAGCGATGTGGATCTCACGAAGCTTGAAGACATCGTGCAAGGTGCAACATCGCGCGTTACCGAAACGCATGAGCCCCCTCAACGTGAACACCGCGTGCCTGATGAGCGCGCAAGAAAGGGGGGCTGTGCAAGTCGCTCACCACCTTGGCAGGTTTCTCGCGCTCGTCTTGGCACTGAGCGTGGTCGTTGGGCCACGGCTCGCCCTGGCGGACGGCACCGATCCCACCAAAATCAGCATTCCCAAGGGGCCCGGTTCGATTGCCGCTTGGGACCGAGCACCTATCGCCACGGCGGATTGATGACGGGCATAGAACACATCATGTACCGGCACTCGGCGGGCTCTGAATTCGCAAACGTGAGTCGCTACGCCGAGGGAGCGACGGCTCGAAACATCGTTAGCTACGTCGACGACGCGCTCCGCTACGGCGGTGTCACTCCTAATGGGGCAGGCGTCGCCATGGTGGAGCATGACCTCGGCAAGGCGATCGGCACCAACATCGCAGGTGATACCGCGAGCTCGATCCGCGTCTTCGTTCGAGGCGGCGTTATCCAGACAGCTTTCCCGTTCTGAGGTGGCATGAGCGACCTTCTCCGACAGTTTATCACCCAGGAATGCACCGCGTACGTGCGTCGCCTGCTCGAAGACGCGATCGCTGACTCGGCGGCGCCGCGCCCTCACTTCGAGTTCAACCGCTTCGAAATCACGATCGAGCGCGAGGGGAACATCGTCGTGCTCGAAGACGTGCTCGACTCCACGGACGCGGGCGTCCGGTATGTTCCGCTCGCGGAGTTCTCGGCTGCCCTCAGGCGGTGCCCGGCATGACGGCTCTTGTGGATCATGTACCTGGCAAGTCGCGGTTCGGTTCGTGCGAATCAACAGCCGAGCGCGTGGAACCGGGAAGCGGCGCAGGCGCGTCGCTACTTACCTCATGAGGAGGGTGGATACCGAGGCGACGTTGCTTGAGCTGCTCGAGCAATGCAGAGGTCTTGGGGTTCCGTCAAGCGAGATTGACGATATGTCTGCCTTGACCAAGGCCGGGGAACCAGGGGTCGCTCTGGAGAATCTCTGCACCCAGTTGTTCGGTATCCGATTCACGGAGCCGTGTAGCAAGTTAGCGGCGGCGGGCCCAAGGTGTGCCCATGGCAACAGCATCAGAATGGGCAGAGCACGTGGCCGCATGGCGGGCGAGCGGGAAGAGTTCGCGTGAGTTTTGTGTTGGACG
>JBBRRP010000004.1:0-97295 GCA_038246305.1 Polyangiales bacterium
CCGCCCGACGCCTCACCGAATTGCTCCCACACCGCTGGTCCCCGGGCCTCACCCTCTAAATTCCAACTCCGTAAATCTCGCCCCTTGCAGTTTATCTGAGTTTCCAGCCGCTGCGGAGAGGTGGTCCGTAGATGGCTTTCGAAGAGACAGCGTTCGCGGTGGGGCGCCGAAAAGGCGTCCCACCCATCATTTTGAAAATCGATGCTGCAGCTGCGCAGGCGAACGGCGTGGTTTTTTATTCGGGGAACGACAAGGTTTGGCTCGCGGATCTCGTACCGGCGCAATTCATCGCATGGGGCGCGGGTGCGGGATAACACCGACCAATCACCCCCGCATTGACCAGTGCCTTCTGCACCAACCCACTCGGGAACTGGGACGGTGACGGGCGTAGCGTTCGATGCGAAGCATGTGGAACTTATGACAAACCGGCGCCCCTCGCGCGGGCGCGGCGCCGGATCGACCTCCAGCGGCTCCTACAAAGACGCTTCAACATCTATGCCGCTCGATCAGGGACCTCGCCCCCGCCTCGACCCACCCCCCCGTTTCGGCAATAATCCGCCGGGTATGACCGACACGCTGTCTCTCCAACTCATGGCACGCGCTGAAAAACTGATGCCCGGTGGCGTCAACTCACCCGTGCGCGCCTTTCGAGCGGTGGGTGGCAGCCCGGTGTTTATCAATAAGGCGCTAGGCTCTAAGATTTTTGGCGCCGATGGCCGCGAGTACATCGACTACGTTGGCAGTTGGGGCCCCGCACTGCTCGGGCATGCGCACCCAGCTGTGGTTGCGGCGGTGCAAGCGGCGGCCGCTCGGGGTCTCTCCTTTGGTGCACCCACGCAGCTTGAAGTGGAATTCGCCGAAGCAATCGTAGCTGCTTACCCGAGTGTCGAAATGTTGCGCTGCGTTTCGAGCGGCACGGAAGCCACGATGAGCGCTTTGCGTGTCGCGCGGGGCTTCACAGGGCGCGATGTGATTGTGAAGTTTGACGGTGCTTATCATGGCCACGCAGATTCACTGCTCGTGAAGGCTGGCAGCGGTGCCGCGACGTTTGGTTATCCAGATTCTGCAGGCGTGCCGAGCGCGGTCGCCGCTTCCACGCTGGTTTTGCCGTATAATGACGCTGAAAAGCTGCAAGCCGCGTTCGAGGCGCATCCCCAGAAGATTGCGTGTGTGATTGTGGAGCCAGTGGCTGGCAACATGGGTTGCGTCCCTCCAGAACCGGGATTCCTGGAGGCCATCATTGATCTTTGCCGCACGCATGGCGCGGTTTCAATCTTTGATGAGGTGATGACGGGTTCTCGTTTGGCGCGCGGTGGTGCGCAGGAGCTTTACGGTCTGAAACCTGACATGACCTGTCTCGGCAAGGTGGTGGGAGGCGGGATGCCGTTGGCCGTTTATGGAGGGCGGAGTGACATCATGCAGAAGGTGGCGCCCCTCGGGCCCGTCTATCAGGCAGGAACCTTGAGCGGCAATCCGCTGGCCGTGACTGCCGGGCTTGCGACCCTGGCCGAGCTCACCCCAAGCGTCTATGCCAAGCTTGAAAGTTACGGTGCCCAACTCGAAGCGGGGCTCACTGCGGCAATCGCCGAAACCGGCGGCGGGGCCCGCGTGCAGCGCGTCGGATCCATGCTCACGCTTTTCTTTACGAACGAGAAAGTGCGCTCTTGGGCTGAGG
The DNA here is from genome assembly GCA_038246305.1 of Polyangiales bacterium. Lineage (GTDB taxonomy): Bacteria > Myxococcota_A > Polyangia > Polyangiales > Polyangiaceae > JBBRRP01. Next base: position 1,676 of record JBBRRP010000004.1, read on the forward strand.
CTCTGACCTGCAATAAGCAGCGATTCACCGGTTTTCATGCTGGATTACTGACCCGAGGCATCTATTGGCCGCCCTCCCAGTTTGAGGCAGCGTTCATTTCTGCAGCCCACACGGCGCAGGATCTGGAGACAACGGTTCAAGCCGTTCGAGAGGCTCTGGCAGAGGCTTGAGCTCCGCTCCAATCACGAATACAGAAGCTCAAAGATATGCGCATCGTCTGCCCCACCTGTCAGAAAATTCTTGAGGATGTCGCCAGCGATTTCGGGCCGCGGCCGTTCTGTTCCATGCGCTGCAAGCAGATCGATTTGGGCAATTGGTTTGATGAACGCTATGTTATTTCTCGCCCCATCGAACCCGAAGATCTGGAAGAAGACCCCGGTCTATTGGAGCGACTTTACAAAGAAAATTAGAGCTGGTCGCCCACTGGCCAGCTCGCCTGCTAGGCTCTCCGCGTGACCCAGGGTGCTGACCGCGACACGATCATCCGCTCCATCACCGACGATGGAGCTTTTCGCGTGATCTGCGCGCGCACCACGAACACCGTGCGGGCCATCACTCAGGCTCAGAAAGCTGTGGGTGGAACACTGCGGGCCCTCGGCGATTTGGTCACCGGCACGATTCTTTTTCGCGAGATGATGGCTCCTGAAATGCGCGTTCAGGGGATTTTACGCGGCTCGGCTGGGCAAGGGACCATCGTCGCAGATTCGCATCCATCGGGGAAAACGCGCGGCCTCGTGCAGCTGCCGAAGGACCGTCCAGAGTTTGTTTTAGAAAGTGGCACCATCTTGCAGCTCATGCGCAGCTTGCCCTCGGGACGCATCAATCAGGGGTTGGTTCAATTGCCTGAAGCGGGCACGGTCGCAGATGGGTTCATGGCTTATTTGGAGACATCCGAGCAGGTGACCAGCATGCTCGCGCTCGGAACCCTGGTGGAGGAAGGAGAGGTGGTCGCCGCCGGCGGTTATCTCGTTCAGCTCTTACCGGAGGTGGGTCGCGGCCCGTTGATGCTGATGACGGAGCGTTTGGATGAGTTCCGCACGATTGATCACTTGCTAGAAGGCGAAGGCTTCACGCCTCAACGACTGCTGGACGAGATCCTTTATGGCATCCCCAACACGCTGGTGGGCGGGGGCGAGGTGAGGAGCGAGTGCTGGTGCAGTCACGTGCGATTGGTATCAGCGCTTTCGACGCTCAATCGGAAAGAGATAGAGGAATTGACGGCAGATGGGAAGGTGTTGGAGATAACCTGTGACTATTGTGGGCGCGAATACGGTGTCACGCCGGCGCAGCTGCAGGGCCTCTTGCAGCAGAGCTGATGCCGTTCACGCTTCACTTCGGTTTCTCAATCTGGGTCTAAGCGGATCGAGGGCAACACCAGCGGATGGGGCAATTGCGTGCGCTTTCCGCGGCGGCTGGATCGGGCGTTCGTGCGATTCTTCCAGTCTGAGCGCTGGTGTTCGCCCAATATTCGGCCGAAGCTTGCGCTCAGACGTGTTGCGGGCTAGCGATGCGCCGGCTTATGGCACTCGTTTCCCGCTCCGACCTTAGAAATATCGCGATCATCGCCCACGTCGATCACGGCAAGACAACTCTTGTTGACGCACTTCTGCGCCAGACTGGCGTCTTCCGCGTCAACGAGGTCGTGAAGGATCGCATCATGGATAGTGGGGATCTCGAACGCGAGCGCGGCATCACCATTTTAGCCAAGCACTGCAGCATTCTTTATAAGGGAACCACGATCAACATCATCGACACGCCTGGCCACGCCGATTTTGGCGGTGAGGTGGAGCGGACGCTGAAAATGGCAGACGGTGCGCTCTTGTTGGTGGACGCCGCGGAAGGCCCACTGCCTCAGACGCGGTTCGTGTTGCAGAAGGCTTTGGAGCTGAAGCTCCCTATCATTGTAGTGATCAACAAGATCGATCGCCACGACGCTCGGCCCGAGGATGTCATGACGGAGGTCTTTGATCTCTTTTGTGAGCTCGAAGCGAACGATGAGCAGGCGGATTTCGCCACGATCTTCGCGATCGGAAAGAACGGCGTGGCTCAACGCACCCTGACGGAGGCGGGCACCGACCTCACACCCCTTTTGGAGACGATCCTCGAACGGGTGAAGGCACCGACAGCTGACGACGAAGCGCCGTTACAGGTACTGGTTCACAATGTGGACCACGATGAGTATGTCGGGCGTCTCGGGATCGGGCGTGTCTACCGCGGGGTAGCGAAAGTAGGCCAAACCGTGAAGCTCCTCGGCGCTGAAGGCGACTCGAGCCAACGTATCGTCAGCATCTTCAGCTACATCGGCACCAAACGCACCAAAGTGGAGAGCGCACGCGGCGGCGATATTGTGGCGATCTCAGGCATGGATGACGTCCAAATCGGCGACACGCTCGCTGATCCGTTGAATGCCGTCGCGCTGCCACGCATCGCCGTTGAAGAGCCTACGATGAAGGTGCGATTCATGGTGAGCACGTCGCCCTTTGCCGGAAAAGTTGGCAAGTGGGTCACCTCCCGCCACTTGCGCGAGCGACTCGAGCGCGAGGGGCATCGCAACTTGGCGCTCAGGTTTGAACCCACCGATGAGCCCGATACCTTCATCGTGTACGGGCGCGGTGAGCTGATGTTGGCCGTGCTGGCAGAAACAATCCGCCGAGAAGGCTACGAATTCTGCTTGGGCATGCCCGAAATCGTCACCAAAATGGTCGACGGCAAGATGTGCGAACCGCTTGAGCTGGTGGTGGTGGACGTGCCCGACGAGTTCATTGGAGCGGTGACAACTCGGCTTGGCGAACGCAAAGGGCAGATGACCAAGCTCACCAGCTTGGGCTTTGGCAGAACGCGTGCAGAATTTCGCGTTCGTTCGCGCGGTTTGATCGGGTTTCGCTCAGCCTTCTTGACTGAGACCCGCGGCACCGGCCTGCTCAACACGATGTTTGAAGGTTGGGAGCCGTACGGCGGCCCCATGCTGCGACGTCCAAATGGCGCGATGGTTTCGGATCGAGCGGGCATTGCAACGCCCTACGCGCTTTTTCATCTCCAGCCGCGGGGCACGCTGTTTATCACATCAAGCGTCCCGGTTTACGAAGGCATGATCATTGGTGAGCACAATCGCTCCAATGATCTGGATGTGAATGTGGTCCGCGAAAAGAAGCTCACGAATATTCGAGCCGCCGGCAAAGATGAGAATGTGGTGCTCACTCCGCCCCGCCCGCTCACCATTGATTTGGCGATGGAATTCATCGATCGGGATGAGCTGATCGAGGTGACGCCAGACGCAGTTCGCCTGCGCAAAATGGTGCTTCCGTGCAATCGCCGGCCACGCCGCGAGGGCGCTGAGGCCTCCTAGCGCGAACGACGGGTTGAGGGCTTCTTTTTGGCAGAGGCCTTCGACTCGAAGGTGCTCACCAGGATTTCCTGAACCACACCTCGGCCGTGCCCTTGGCTATTGATAGCGCGCCGCGCAGGGACCATGCGGCACGTGAAGCCATCGTACAGCGCCTTCGTCTCGGGTGTGCTCGAATTCGATAGCACCGCTTGAACTCCGCGCTTAGCGAGATGTTGGAAGACTTGGCCGAGTCGCTCGTGTTCCAGCATGGAAAATCCGTCGGCTTGGTAGCTCGTAAAATTCGACGTCTTTGAAACTGGCAGGTACGGCGGGTCGAGATAAACAGCGTCGCCCTTGCGGGCTTTTTTGCACACTTCCTCAAAGTCGAGATGCAGAATTTCGGCTTTCTGAAGCAAGAGCGCGGATGCTCTCAGATTAACGGCGTCACAGATTGCTGGATTCTTGTAGCGGCCAAAAGGAACATTGAAAGCTCCTTTGCTGTTCACGCGGTAGAGGCCGTTGTAGCCCGTCTTGTTCAAGTAGATGAAGCGGGCCGCGCGAGCAAAGCGATTGCGTGGTACGCAGGCGCGAACTTCATAGTAGAAGGCTTCGGAGTGGCGCTCCTTCAGTGCCAGCAACTGAAGAATGAGCTTTTCCACGTCATCTTTGATGGCGCGATACACAGCGACCAGCTCTTGGTTCTTGTCCGCGAGGACGGCCTTCTTGAAGCGATCCTGCGCGGCCAATTCAAAGAAAACAGCGGCGCCGCCCAAGAAGGGCTCGTAATAGGTCTCGATGTGGTCAGGCAACAGCGGAAGGATCTGGCCAAGCAGCTGGGTTTTCCCACCGGCCCACTTCAGCACGGGGCGTCGCCTTCTGATCTGCATTACCAACGTCAGTGAGTACCTCGTTTTTCCGCGTTGTGTCTAGGCCACGCCGTTATTCGAGACCGACGAGCGTGCTCGTTTCTTCGGGGAACATGAGCGGTGTTTGGCCATCCCTCAAAAATACCCGCGAGTTATCCTGTGAGCCGCGATCCAGTTCAAAAGCGAATGAGCAACCGAGCTGGGTGAGGGCCTGGGCGAGGGCTAAGTTGCTGTCCTGATTCACGTACGCTAAAATTAGCTTTCTCTCCGTTCCTTGTGGGGCGAGGCAGAGGGTACCTCGATCGCGCAGCGAACCACGGCTCCGCGCGTTGGCCGTGGGCTCTCCGAGCTTAATCAGCATCGGAAGCTGAACGAGTTCCTCGTCAGCTAGAATATCAGGCCGCGTTCCCATGGGTAGAAACTCGAAGGCTCGCCCGGCTCTCAATTTCAGGCTCGCATAGCCCACTCGGAGGGGAAGCTGCGCGGTCCCTCGCGAGGCGAATCCATAACGCGTGCCGTCACTGGTGGTCCCGAGTGTGATCGCGATGGCTGCTCGGATCTGCTCCGAAGGCGTGAGCGTGGGGCGCTGGCCTCGAAAGGGTTCGGATTTTCCAGGCAGCAAGCGCCAAGCGAACTTATCCCACGCAACAGTCAATAGCTGAACCTCAACGGCTCCCACCCGCAACGAGCGCCGCGAGATGGGCTTCAGATCTGAGGGCTTGATCGGCGGTACCTGCACGAGAGTGGGATCAGCAGTGGGCAGGCGGACTCGTTTTGCAATGAGCGGCCCGAGACGTAGCGTTAACTCAGAAGTGGAAATGGCAATCGTGAGCGGTTGAGTTGTGGGGGTAAGTCGGTATTGGTGGATCGTTTCTTTGCGTGGCCACAGCGCCTGCAATGGGTTGCAGTGTGTGAAGGATGCAGGAAGCTGGAGCAAGGAAACCCAGACGGAACTCCCGTGTTGGCTCAGGAATGCAGCGTGATCCCCCGACGCAATCAAGTGCGAAGCTGCTTCGCCCTCGATTGGACTTTGCCGTCGAGGCAACCCGAATCCGAGAAGTTTGCCTTCAGGCGCCAGGCGGGCGCAGCTTGAGTAGAGTGCGCGCGGGTGCAGCGATGGGGGAGCGCCCAAAAAAAACAATGGCCGTCCAAGGAAATAATCGGCGATGATCCCAGAGGAGGGTGCCCACACCCAATCGGCGTTCTCGACACTTCCACCGAACTGTTCGGCGAGTGCCTGTGTCAGCGCGGGGCGATCTGAAAGCGCACTCAACGCTCGAGGTCGACTGAGCAAGGCACCCAACCCAGCGCCTAGCGCGAGGATGCACGCCCTCCGAACAACGGGAGCCAGCCGACCTGCCATCAATTGGCCCTGAAGTAGCCAGGTCCAGAGTACCTCGCAAGCCTTACTCCTCGCCCGGCACCATTAGAGTCTGTTTCGGGCTTCCCCAGGCTTGTGACTCTGGCGGACCGCTGATAACGCTACGGCACTCGTGGCGCGCAGTAATCTTGTGATCCGTTTTGCGACTGCTTTGGCAGCAGTACCGCTGCTCGTTCTGTTGATTTTCTGGGGCCCCGTCTGGGGTTTTGCGCTCTTGCTCTTTCTCACCACTGCGCTCTTGGCGAATGAGTTTTTCGCGATGACACATCCGGGCGACCGCTTGGCGCAGGTGATCGCTGTCAGCGTGACCGTAGGGACAGGCTTCGTATTTTACATGTTCTCAACGGATGCCAGAGTGTTGGTGTTGCTGGCCATCACGGTCCCCATCGTCGGCATGTTGGTCCCGCTATGGCGCCTCGGCGAGGTGCACACAGCGGCACTGCGCGCTCTCGCGGGGGTGGCGGGTCCCTTCTACATCGGAGTGCTTCTCGCGACCTTAGGCCTGATGCGGCGCGACCTCGGAAGCTTGGGGCCGGGGCACGTTGTCCTCACGCTCACCATCGCGTGGTTCGGAGATACCGGCGGTTATTTTTTTGGGCGCTATTTCGGAAAGCGCAAGTTGTATGCGTTGGTGAGCCCTAACAAGACTCAGGAGGGGTTGGTGGGTGTCATCCTCGGAGCGATCTTGGCATGCGTGCTGGCGCACTTTTGGTACCTCCGTGAACTCCCACTCGGACACGCGCTCATTCTTGGGGTCATCGCGGGCGTTTTGGGCCAACTCGGGGACCTTCTGGAGTCCCTCTTGAAGCGCGCCACAGGCATCAAGGATTCGGGCCGAATCGTGCCGGGACACGGGGGGCTCCTCGACCGGCTAGACGCCGTGCTCATCGTGGGGCCCGTGGTCTATATTTATGCCGTGTGGTTGGGGGTGGCGGCCGCCCCTTAGGAAAGGGCCGGGAAGGGGCGTAGTTTTGGCATGTCCGATTCACGTCGCATTTCCGTTGTGCCGCCCCTGAATTCAGCAGAATCCAAAGAGCTCGGCGGGCCCGAGCAGGTGGTGGGCAGTTCGGTTCCTGCACCCTCGGATAACAAACATGATTTCTTTGGAGTCGTGCAGGGTTATTTAGCTGCTGCCGCGCGTCTGATTCAGTTGCCGTCGCACATCCAAAGCATTCTGAGCCAGCCCAAGAACGAAGTGATCGTCCACTTCCCAGTGCGCATGGATGATGGGCAGTTTCGGTTGTTCAAGGGCTACCGCATCCAGCACAATAATGTTCTCGGCCCTTACAAGGGCGGCTTACGTTTTCACCATGCGGCTTCGCTGGACGATTTCAAAGCGCTCGCTGCTCTCATGACCTACAAATGCGCGCTCATGAATCTGCCATTCGGCGGCGGTAAGGGCGGCATTAAATTTGACCCGAAGCAAGTTTCCAAGGCTGAGCTCAGTCGCATCACACGCCGTTTCGTGTACGCGCTCGGCAGCAATATTGGCCCGGATTACGACATTCCTGCGCCCGACGTCGGTACGAACGCTCAAGTGATGGCGTGGGCGATGGATGCCTACATGAACACGCTGGGCACCTTTAGCAAGCAATCGCAGATCGGCGTCGTGACAGGCAAGCCGGTAACTAGCGGCGGCACACGCGGCAGGGAGCAAGCAACCGGTCAGGGTGTGGTGCATTGCATTCGACTTTGGGCAGAGCAGAATCGCTTTGATCTGAGCGGCAAGAAGCTGATGGTGCAAGGGTTTGGCAACGTGGGCTCGAACGTGGCTGTCTTGCTCAGCCACTTTGGGGTTTCGTTGGTCGCGGTGGGTGATCACACGGGGTATCTCACCAACGCTGAAGGTTTCAATGCTTACCGATTGAAAGAGTACGTCGAGCAGCACGGCTCGATTTCAGGGTACCCGAATGGCCAGCCCATTTCGCGAGCCGAGTTCTTTGCGGCCTCCGCTGACATCTTGGTGCCGGCAGCGCTTGAGAATCAAATCCACCCTGAAGAGGCGGAAGCGCTCACGGTCAGGTTGGTGGCGGAAGGCGCGAACGGCCCGTGTCATCCCGCGGGAGAGGCCGTGTTGGAGCGGCGCGGCATCCACGTGCTTCCAGATATTTTGGTCAACGCTGGAGGCGTCACTGTGAGTTACTACGAATGGGTTCAGAATCGAAGGAGTGAGCAGTGGTCCTTGGCGGAAGTCGAAAGTCGCCTGAGTGATGCGATGACCGACGCCTATTCTCGCATGCAGGATTTCGCACGTCGCCATGAGTGCAGCTTTCGGCTGGCTTGCTACGGGGTGGCCTTAGAGCGCATCCTCGCCGTCTACAACGAACGCGAAATTTCCTAAGCTTCACAAAAGCAAAACGAGCCGCCCTTGGGGGGCAGCCCGTCTGATTGGGAGGATCTATTTCTGCAGCTGCATCAAGCAGCTTCAGTGATAATCGCCTTCAACATCACCATCGCACGCGAGTGCAACTGCGAGATACGCGGTTCGCTCACACCGAGCTGATCGCCCAATTCCTTGAACTTTACGCCGCGGAAGTAGTGGGCAGAGACAATGTGGCGTTCGCGTTCCGGCAGCTTGTCGACAGCGCGAACCAAACTCTCCCGAGCAAATTTTGCCTCACAAGCGCTTTCACTGTCGGGAATCGCCGCACTCAGGAGCGAACGGCTCTGTTCAGCTGGGCTCACATCATCGAAACGAACGACAGAAGGCGTGGCTCGATTGGCGTCCCCACCCTTATTAGCTAACGCTCTGACTCGACGCGGCAACCAATCCTGGGCGCGAAGCTCATCTAAGATCGCGCCGCGGATGCGCACACGGACATACCATTCGAAGCTATCAGCGGGCCGACCTTCATGACGGCGGATGGCATCCCAGAGCCCACTCATGCCAGCCGCGAGCAGATCCTCTCGAAGCACGTTGCTCGGCAGCTTCCGTTGAAATCCACCCACAATCTGGCGAACCAGTGGAGTATAAAGTGTGAGAAGGTCGTCAGTTCGCCCAAGAGCACTCTGCTTGGGTCGCGCGCGGTGGACCACCGTGGCAGGCACTGCAGCGTTCGGGCGCTTGTGACGAATTTTGTCAGCGGCGACTTGAACCTGAGCCTTCACCCGACGTGCAGGTTTAGGTGGGATCGATGCACGGGGTATGATCGAAACCCGTGAAGAAGCAGCGCGGTCCTTGGTGCGCCGTGGAACTGCGGGGGCCTTTTGTACTGATTGTTTCGAGTGTCGCAAACTCATGGTGAATCCTCCGGAGCCAGGCCAAAGCAGCGTCCATGCCAGGTCGTCCAATTTCGAGAATTGGGCTGTTTCTGTACGAGACAGCTCGGAGGCGTGGGTCGCAGAGGACCTTGGAGGAGCGCGCTTTCTCTTCCAGTAGAGATGGACGCTTTCGCGAGTAGTATAATAATTTCAATAGGTTATGGTGTGGTTACGCACCTAAACGTAGGCCTGGGGTTCCGCGGACCCCCCGCGCGTGACGGTGACGATTCGCGCGGATGGGCCGCGTTTTGCGGCTAGGTCAAGGACGCCCCAGCTCCGTTTCGTTCGAATTTCCCACGAAAGGTTGACGTCCGCCGGTTTCTTGGCGGTTTGCCTCCGACAATGCGAGAGTTTGTAGGACCTTCCGACCCGGTAGCCATAAGATCATGAGAGAAGGAAAGAACCTCGTTGGCGTCGACATTGGCTCAACGGGCATCAAGGTTTGCCAGCTTGAAGAAACCCGCCGTGGCGTGCGGCTGATTCGCTTCGGGTACGCTCCCTTGGCGCCGCAGGTGGTCGTGGACGGGCAAGTGATGGACGCCGGAGCCGTCACCGCAACGATTGAGCAGGTTTTCGCGCAGCAGAAAATTCGGGAGCGCTCCTGTGCGCTGAGCGTTTCGGTACAAAGCGTGATCATTCGAAAGATCACCGTGCCCATGATGACCGACGCTGAGCTTGCGGAGCAGATCACCTGGGAAGCTGAGCAGCACATCCCTTTCGACATCAAGGATGTTGAAGTGGACTACCAGGTCCTGCGGCGTCGCCCTGAAGCCAGCCAGATGGATCTCCTGTTGGTGGCAGCCAAGCGCGATCAGATCAACGACTACGCTCAGCTGGCGCGCAACGCCGGGCTCAGGCCCACGATCTGCGACATCGATTCTTTCACAGTCCAGAACCTTTTTGAAAGGGCGCGTGGCTTGCCTCCCGGGCAAATCATCGCGCTCCTCAACATTGGGGCGAGCCTCTCTTCACTGAACGTCGTGGCCAATGGCGTGAGCGCCTTCACGCGTGAAATTGCTAACGGCGGTAACCTGATCACCGAGGAAATCCAGAAGGCTCTGGGCATGCCTCACGAGCAAGCGGAAGCCCTCAAGTGCTCGAGCACGTTGCCCGCTAGCACCGATTCGAGCCGTTCGGGTGCCCAGCCTCACAATCTGATGCGGATCATCGAGGCGGCCACCGATGCGATCGCCGCAGAGATCCAGAGAAGCCTCGATTTTTACTTGGCAACAAGTGGCGAAACCGAGATCTCTCGCATGTATATTACCGGTGGCAGTTCCAGCTTGCCGAGCCTCGCTCAAGCGATCGAGCGCCGAGCGCGCGTGCCGGTCGAAGTTTGGTCGCCCTTGGAAGGGCTCACCATTGATCCGAAGTACCTCGACGCCGAGTTGCTCCAAGCTCGTTCTGCTCAATTGGCAGTAGCTCTTGGCCTTGCGCTCAGAAAGCACAAGGAGTCGCGGGCATGATCAAAATCAATCTGCTGCCAGATAAAGCCCGCACTAAGGGCAAGAAGGGACCTCAGGAGAGCCAGACTTGGCTGATCGTCTTGATGGTGCTCCTGCTGGCTGAAGTTGCGGGGCTGTTCGTGTTTCATGGATTCAAGGAGCAGGAGCTTTCCCGACAAACCGATAAGAATACCGAGATCCAGAAACAGATTGACCAAGCCAAGACTCAGCTTGCTGATCACGACAAAGTTAAAGAAAAGCTGAAGCAGCTGCGAGCCCGCGAAGATGCGATCGCGGAGTTGCAGAGCGCGCGGACGGGTCCGACGGCCATGCTGCTCGAACTCGCACGCATCTTAACGCCTGGCCGTGGCCCCAGCGTGAATCCAGACGAATTGAATAAACTCCGCCGTGATAATCCGCTCTCGATCTACAATCCGTCGTGGGACGGTCGCAGGCTCTGGCTCTCGCTCTTCACCGAGGAATCCCGCAAAATCCAGTTACGGGGGATCGCTCGCGATGGAGAGGATGTGAGCGAGTTAGCGCGCAGGCTCAATCTTTCCAGTTACTTCACCGACATTAAGCTGATGCCGGCAAAGAAGGTTGATCTGATCAAAGCTGGCCCCCAAATGATTGAGTTCAATTTGGAAGCGATGGCGAGGTACTGATGGCGGAATTGACGCTCTCCAAGCTGCGGCTACCCGCGAAGATTGGCCTGGGCGTGGGCGCGGCTGCGCTCTTCGGTGCGGCGTACTTCGCCGTATTCTATGGGGATGTCGCTAGCAAGATTGAGGCCGCAACGAGTTCTGAAGGACGCCTCAAAGGTGAACTGCAGGATTGGAAGAAGTCACAGTTCGCCTACAATAAAGATCTTGAAGAATTGACTGAGCGCGAACAGCGCCAAACCGAACTCAATAAGATTCTCCCTTCCACGACTGAGTACCCAGCATTTCTCAGCTCCGTGCAGAGCGTGGCCAACACCACCGGTGTCAGCTTGATCGCGTGGACGCCAGAGGACGAGGTCAAAAAGGAATTCTACGCTCGCATCCCGATGAAGCTGGAGCTTCGCGGGCGCTACCACCAGATCGCCAGGTTTTTTTATGGGGTGGGGCAGCTAGATCGCATTATCAACATGGAGAACATCAGCATCTCCGAGCCCGTCGTGAAGGGCGACGAGGTCAACGTGAGTGTGAAGGTTCTTGCTACAGCCTTTCGTGCTCTTGGAGCGGAAGCGGGGGTCCAGACGGACAAACGTGGCGCAGCTTTGGGGAAACCATGACGCAGCTCAGGCTCGGAGCGCTGTTGTTCACGGCGGCTTGCTTGCAGCTCGGTTGCGAGGAACCTGTGGCGACCGGAAATTTGGTTCCAACCCCAACCGCCAAGCCTGCTGCAAGCGCTGCTCCGGCTGCGGCCAATCCTGCGCCTCCTCGGGTGGAATTCCAGGAGTCGGAGTTTTCCGAGACCGACCGTAGCCGAGACCCATTTCGTAGTTTTCAGGATCTCATTTTGGCAGAGGTTCGCGGAAACCTGCGTTCGCAACGCAACGTGGTGCTCGATGAGTACTCGATCGATGAGCTGAGGCTGATCGGGATTGTGACTGGAATTCAGCCGGCCAAGGCCATGTTGGTCGATCCGAAAGGCAAAGGTCATGTGGTTGAGCGGGGTCAATTCATTGGCCGCCCAGAGACAGTTCAGGGCGCGGGCGCCGGTGCGACCACTTTCGAGATCAACTGGCGCATCGACAGTATTCGAGACGGTGACATCGTTTTGGTTCGAGAAGACCCCAACAATCCTGATGTTCCGAGTTCCACGCGAGTGATCGCACTCCGGCCCGAAGGCGAACCGCCGCCTCCGTGAGGCATTAGTACGCGAGGCATTGGGCCAAGAAGCCTGACGGAAGCCTGATGGTTGCCAAAAAACGCGGGATCATGTGTTTACATCGAGTCCCTTGGCCTGACACAATCAAACAGAGTTGGTTCAAGAGGAATATGTGCCCACCCTGCGATTCAGTTGGAGCTAAGCGATGATGCGGAGGATTCAGCACTTCCCGGCGATTTATGCACTGTCGACGGCGTTCGTTGTTTCCGGGTTATCCGGGAGCGCCTGGTCGGCCACGGCTGCTGGGCCAATGCGTCACGCGACGGAGGTGACAGTTCAGCAGAACGAGGCTGACGGGCCGACGGCAGTTCGTATTCAGTTTGATTCCGCGCCGACCTACACGGCGCGGGTTGATCGCGGTGGGCTGCGAGTGATCTTGGACGTTCCGTACGCGGTCGTGAAAGGCGCGAAGCCGGCGATTGTGGGGAAGACTGGTCTGGTTGCCGGCGTGCTCACACAGTCATTCGGTTCCGGCGAAAGTTCGACGGCACGGGTGCTCGTGACGCTCAGTCAGGTTGCGGAGCGCGTCATTCGCGTAGAAGGCAACGCATTAGTTCTGTCGCTCACTCCGACGGCGGCGAAACCGAAGCGTGAAGGTGGCGCTGCTGCTACGGCTCCCGTGTCGCCCTCCCCCCAAGTAGCCTCCGAAGCCGTGAGTGAGAATCGTGTGCTTGAAGTCAAATTCAGCCACCTTTCTGATCAGGATCAGGTTTTGGTTAAGCTGGCGGCTCCGCCGAGCTATGGCTTGGAAAATGGCCAGGCTGGTCGTTCGCGCTTGGTGCTTCGGAATACCGTTTTGCCCGCGGCTCTCCAACAAACGCTCGACGCAACGGCCTTTGGTGGTCAGCTTAAGGCGGTTTCTTCATACACGGATACATCGACACACGGGGTAACGCTGGATGCCGAGCGACAGGTGCTGGCGACCAGTCAGGTACGTGTTGAGGGCTCAAGTCTCGTTTGGTCCTTTTTTCGGCCGGGCGATGTGAGCTCAGCCGTGACCGGGATAGCGGCCGACGGCAAAGAAGCGCGTCGGATCCGCACGCTGCACGTGGATTCCCCCGCCTCAGATCTTCCGGAGATCCACGCGACGTTCAGCGGCTTGGAGCAGAGTTCTGGTCCGGTTGAGCAGGCTGGCAGCTTAACGCCCAGTGTGTTGGGGCAAGTGGCGGGTGGTGGCGGTCGCAGGATCGATTTAGATTTGAAAGACGCGGACATCCACAACGTGCTGCGTTTGCTCGCGGATGTGGGGAGCGTGAACATCGTGACCGCCGACAACGTCACCGGATCGGTCACGATTCGCATGCGCAACGTGCCCTGGAAGCAGGCTCTTGACGTCGTGCTTCAGGCCAAAGGCTTGGGCATGATCGAGCGCGGCAACATGGTGCGTGTGGCGCCCCTCGCGGACCTCGAGAAGGAGCGCGAAATGGAGGTGGCTCGTCGCGCTCAGGAAGTGCGGCTGGCGCCGCTCGAGACGCGCTTGATCCCTGTGAGTTACGCCACCGCCGATGAAGTCCAGCAAAGGGTTTCTCCGTTGCTTTCTGAGCGCGGCAGCGTGGCCGTGGATACCCGAACCAACATGCTCATCGTTCGGGATCTCTCGGGAAATCTCGACCAAATCGAGCAGCTCACGCGCGAGCTGGATACTCAAACCCCGCAGGTTCTGGTGGAAGCTCGGATCGTTGAAGCCACGAGCCGCTACATCAAGGACGTCGGGATCCAGTGGGGCGGGGATGCCAGCTTTTCTCCCGCCACCGCCAACCCTACCGGCCTTGTGTTCCCCAATTCGATTGGCATCGCCGGTGGTGCTAGCGATGGCCAGACGCCAACAGCGGGGCTTAGCCCCTCCCAGGCATCCGTGACGAATCCGAACTTCGCAGTCAATCTTCCGGCTGCGGTCGGTGCCGGAAGCGGTGGCGCTTTGGGCCTCACCTTTGGATCGATCGACAACACGATCAATCTCGGCTTGCGCCTTTCCGCTGCAGAGACGAGCGGCATGTTGAGGATCCTATCTAGCCCCAGGATCTTAACGCTCGACAACAACGAAGCGCGCATTTCGCAGGGCACCCTCATTCCTTTCTCGCAAGTGAGTGCACAGGGCGTGCAAACCACCTTCCAGGAAGCCAAGCTCCAATTGTTGGTGACGCCCCATGTCACGGCGGATGGCAGCGTCAGCATGAAGGTCAAAATCAATCGCGACGAGCCGGACTTCAACCAAACATCCGCTCGCGGCGACCCGACCGTTCTCAAGCGTGAGGCGGAGACCGAGCTGCTAGTTCCTGATGGGCACACCGCAGTCATCGGTGGCATCTACACTCGGAATTCAGGTCGCAGCGCCGACCAAGTCCCTTTCTTCGGTGACATCCCGCTCATCGGCCTGTTGTTCCAGCGTCGTCGCGCTACCGATCAGAGGCAAGAATTGGTGATCTTTCTCACCCCTCGCATCGTGAATCGCGCGCAGGCACTTGGTCGCTGAGCCCGCGCATTCGAGCCTACAAGTCACGGGGCCGAGCGCTTCAAGGGGCTTCTCTCTCGTGAAAACGCCGTGGTTTTTCCAATCCGCTTGCACGGCCGTTGCGGCGACGGCTATAGCGGAATGTCAGATCTTACTCGCTCGCTTGAACGGAGGTCCTGAGTGAAGGAACTTGCAGAATATCTTCTCAGCAACTTGTACGTAGACTTCCAAGGCGACATCTCGGTGGAGACCATTCGTGAGTTTCTGCGCGGCGACGACAGTCGCGAGGCACGGTCTCTACTAGCCAAGATCATTGAAGAAAAGGGCATCGATGATTTGCTGCTGACCCTGGCGGATTGCCTGCGAGAGCACCTCCGAAGCGGGATCCGCCCTGAAACAGTGCGCGATCAGCTCAACGTTTACACGGACAGCTGAGCCGAAACTCTCAGTTCCAGCTGAGTCGACACAGGGCCATCTGAGCCAGCAGCGGCCGAATTGCGTCCTTGCTGTAGCGTCGTCCCGTTCGGCACTGACGCCTGGCGGGTTAGGGACGCCTTTTAGGGCTATCCCAGAGCCAACTTTGTTGACGATCTGACTCAGGTTCTCGGCTAGCCTATTGTGTGGTGATTATTAGGGTTGGGTGTCAACTTTGTTGACGATTGGAGGCCACGTTCTCCAACTCGACGCCGTGATTGGCAGCGGTGCGACCAGCGCTGTCTTCCGGGCGCATGATGTCGCCACACAGGAGCGCTGGGTTCTGAAGGCCGCCCGCCGGGCACAGGATGCTTCAACATTCCGAAACGAAGCCGAGCGGCATGCTTGGGTTTGCTGTCCCGAGATCATTCCTCTGCTCGCCTTTGGGCATGCCAACTGCGCGGCTTCGCCTCGGAATGGAGCGGAAGCGTCGATTGCGAGTGGCGCTCCTCTGCTGTTATTCCCCTGGCTAGAAGGCGTGCCACTGGGCCTGGAGACGCCGGAAGGTGCGTCGAGTGCACAGATGCGAGTAGCGCAAACACTCCAGGTCGCTTGGGATCTCGGCCGAGCGTTAGATGAGCTCCACGAGCTTGGCTTGGCTCACGGCGACATCAAGCCCAGCAACGTGCTTTTAACCGGTAGTGGTCATGCGCGGCTGTTGGATTTGGGTCAGAGTGGAGAGGCCGCTCAACGGCTGCCGAGTGGCGGCACACCACGTTATTTTGCGCCTGAAATCTTCGCTTTAGAAAATCGTGGAGAGGCGAGGGCGCGTGACTTATTCGCGCTCGGGTTGTTGCTGGCCGAAATTGCTGAGCCGAAACTGGCAAAGAGCGAAAACCCGCTGAAAGAGCTGAAGCAAAGGCCGCTTGAGGCAGGGATCGCGTCTATCATTGAACCACTCCTGTCTGAAAGCCCAAGCGCTCGCCCCTCCGCACGTTGGGTTTGGCAGCGTGCCGCTCACACGCTGCGCGTTTCCCCTGAAGGTGTACGCAGCTGGCGTCTCCGCCGTGCTCGTGCAGCTTATTTGAACGCACGCGGCGCTGAGCTGCGAAGTGTTTGGGGAAGTCATTTTGAGGCGGATCTGCCACCGATAGAAGCCGAGTGGCTCAAGCAGTTCCTGACCATCAGCGATCAGGTTGGCGTGCTGCCCGGTCTCAAGCCAACGCCGCACGCGCTCCGGCCATTGAGTGCAGCAGGTCTTGGTGCGTTCTTGCTGCATCTGGTGGGACCTGTCGCCAGCGATTGGCCGATCGGACTCCTGGGAGCCGTCCCCCCAGTGCTTGAACGGGTCGTTTCGCTGCTGGAAGCCACGGAGCCTTTGGCGTTGACATTTTCGATGTTGCAAGGTGGTGAGGCAAGAGTCCCGCTAGCTCGCTCAGTATCAGTTGTGAAGGCTGATAGCGTCGACGAGATGGTTGACGTCACGCTCGCTCTGGCGAGTGAAACTCGATCGCTTTCCGCGTTGGAGCGTGCTGAATTTCTGATTACAGAAGGCAAGGCTCCACCGACGCTCATTGGGTTGGTAGCGCGTCGTTTGCGGTTGGGCGGGCAATTTGGCCAAGCGTTAGTACTCCTCCAAGGTTCATGCACACCAGGGCACCAAGTTTTTCTAGCTGAAACCTATCGTCGCGCGCGGGACTTCCCGAACGCGCGGGCGAGCCTCGCGCGGCTTCAAGCTGAGGGGCCAGAGCTCACTCCAAGTGAAGAGGCACAGCTCCACGCAACGTTGGCGCGTATGCTGCTCGATGAAGGCGAGGCAGAAAATGCTCTGAATCTGCTGCTCGATGCACCTCAACTTTCGGTGGTGTGGGAGACGCGTGCGTTGATCGAGGCCGCCCTCGGACAGGCTTCGCAGGCTCTCGAGTCAGCGTCGCGTGCCAAGGCGACAGCGTGCGACGCCGAAGAACAAGCACGAGCAGAGGCTGTGCTCGGTTTGGTTGCGCATCAGCTGGGGGATTTTGAGCTGGAGCTCCAGTCCTTTCGGCGCGCATCCGAGCACGCGTCACGTGCGGGGGCTGTGATTGAGGAGGCGCACTATTTGACCGGAGTGGCTGCCGCCAGTGTTCAGGTGGGTGCCTATGACGGCGCTCAGAAAAGCGCAATTCGGGCACGTTTGCTATTTGATTGGGCGGGGCGAGGGGGCACTGCAGCTCGGGCTGTGCAGGCAGAAACTGCCGTATTTGCAGCTTTAGGGGCGATTGAAGAAGCGGAAGGCAGTGCGCGAGATGCCGAACGGCGTGCGAAATTGACGGGGGATACTCAGTGCCGCGCGTACCTCCACTTGACGCTCGCAGACATTGCCACCGCCGATAGGAGTGGGCGTGAACACGCAGAGCGCGCCCAACAGCTACTGGGCCCATCGATCAGCCAACCCGATCAGGTGCGCGTTGCTGCCCGTGCGCTCCGACATGGCGCACCCTTAGACATCCGCGCCATTGACGTCTCGGCTCGGAGTTGTGGGGCCGTGGATGCCGCCTTCGAATGGTGGGGAGCACGGGCCGCGCATGCTGAAAAAGCCAGCGACCCCGACGCCGTAGCGGTGATGGCCGAACTTTTGGCGCTCTCCACGGTCCGCGCTGCAGCAAGTGTGCGGGGGCCCGCGTTGGCGGCAGGGGCTCAATTGGCCTCAGTGCTGGGTGATGGCGAAGCGGCGCGTCGGTTGTTTCAGGCGGCTGGTGAAGCGGCCCGTCAGGTAGTCCAATTGGCGCCCACCTCGCTCGTTGCGCGAGTCGAAGCGATCCCATGGGTAGCGCGCTGTCAGGCACTTCGCGAGCCAACACTTCTGCCCGAGCAGCTTTCGGATGTTGAAGGGCTAGTGCGTGCGCTCGGTGGTCGGGAAGGTCTCCGACTTCAGTTTGAACGAATTTTAGATATGTTAGTATTGTGGACAGGGGTTGAGCGAGCCTTGCTGCTGTTACCCGCGCCCAATGGGAAGTTGATTGTGCGTTCTGCTCGAAACCTGGCACGCACTGATCTGAATGGTCTGCAGCTTGAGCTGAGTCGCTCGCTGGCGCGGCGCGCACTCGATGAGGGGCAACCTGTGGTTGCAGTGGACGCTCAGTATGATTTGCCTGAAGTGCACGCCAGTGTTCACGCCCTGAAGTTGCGCAGTGTGCTCGCGGTTCCGTTGATTTCGCATGGCCAAAAGTTGGGTGTTGTCTATTTAGATGATCGCATCAAACGCGGCGCTTTTGGCCCTCAAGAGCTCGGCTGGGTGCGCGTGATAGCCAGCTTGGCAGCGGTGGCGTTGGCAGATACGCGAGCTCAGCTCTTGCTCCGCCGCTCCTTGCGCCGTGCCGCTCGTGCCGAAGCGCACGTGCGTGAAACGCTCGGGCAACGGGAAGCTGAGCTCGATGCTGCACAACGAGAACTTGCGCTGGCGAGGAAGGGGCGCAGCACGCGTTACGCCTACGACGCCATCGTCGGTGAGAGTGAGGCCATTGTGAGCATGCTCTCGTTGATTGATCGGGTTGCCAGTGCTGACATTCCCGTGCTCATCGTCGGTGAGTCAGGGAGCGGCAAGGAGCTGGTTGCCCGAGCGTTGCACGTGAATAGCCCAAGAGCCAGCGGACCCTTTGTTTCCGAAAATTGCTCCGCGATTCCGGAAACCTTATTAGAATCCGCGCTGTTCGGCCACGTCCGCGGTGCTTTCACCGGCGCGACCCACACTCGGCCCGGTCTGTTCGATGCCGCAGATGGCGGGACGCTCTTTCTGGATGAAATTGCGGAAATGAGCTTGGGAATGCAGACGAAGTTGCTGCGAGTTCTTGAAGATGGCCTCGTCAAGCCCGTCGGCTCCGAGCGTGCGCGCAAGGTGAATGTGCGGGTTCTTGGCGCCACGCATCGTGATCTAGATGAATGGGTCAGCTCGGGGAGGTTCCGTAAAGATCTCTACTATCGATTGAACGTGCTAACGCTCAAGGTTCCGGCCCTCCGGGAGCGCTCGGGTGATGTGATTCTTCTGATCAAACACTTCATAGAACAGTATTCCACCGATCGCCCTCGCAGATTATCGCGTGGGGCTGAAGCCGCTCTCCTATCCTATTCTTGGCCCGGCAACGTGCGACAGCTCCAAAATGAGATCCGGCGTGCGCTCTTGATGGCAGATGACAGCATCGAACTCGAACATCTGAGTCCGGCCATCATCGGCGCCGCCCCCGGGGATGTAGCAGGTGTGGACTCCGTTAACCTAAAGGTGCGGGTCGATGCCATGGAACGCCAGCTCGTTGGGCTTGCATTGGAACGAACCTCTGGCAATCAAACACGCGCCGCCGAGATGCTCGGCGTGTCCCGCTTTGGATTGCAAAAAATGCTAAAACGCCTCGAAATCGAGGTCAAAAGCTAAGGTGAGAGCGGCATCAGTGAGTCGTCGGAAACTCGCAAAACGGGTAGGAAATCTCCAGCGCGGGGCAGGGTCCGGTAGCAGGCAGCGCGAGGACAATGGTGATTGGTGAGTGCGCGGGGCATGTCTGCGTAACGGATCGCTAAGACTTACCGCAGCGGTTTCATCCGCCTCGAAGCTGTTGGCTCATTTTGCTTCGTTAGTGTCACTTTGCTTCCAGACTTAGGAAACACCGGCTGCTGTGCGGTTCGCCGAAAAGTTCTGGAGTATCTGTATTGCAGCGGGCCATCACTTTAGGGCAACGGGTGTGAAAGCGGCAGCCCGGCGGAGGCCTTGCGGGCGAGGGTACGTCGCCTACCAGGGGACGGGTTCTTTTCCTTAGACCATCCTTCGTGCTCGGGATCGCAGCGATCAACGATTCGGTATAGGGATGTAGCGGTCGATCCAGCACATCGGAAGCCAGGCCGCTCTCAACGATGAGGCCAAGGTACATCACAAAGATTCGGTCGGCCATATAACGGACCACGCCAAGATCGTGAGTGATGAACAAATAGGTCAGGCCGAACTCTTTCTGGAGATCCTTCAGTAGGTTCAAAATTTGCGCCTGAATCGAGACGTCCAGCGCGGATACGGCTTCATCGCAAACGATCAAGCGAGGGCGCACCGCGAGCGCGCGGGCTATACAGACCCGCTGCCGTTGCCCTCCTGAAAGCTCGTGCGAATAGCGGTTACGCATGCTGGGGTCCAGCCCAACCTGGTTCATGAGTTCGATCACGCGACGCTCGCGCTCGCTTGAGCGGAGCTTCTCATGCAGGAGCACGGGCTCTCCAATCGATGCGCCAAGCGTTAATCTGGGATTCAGGCTTGCATCGGGGTCTTGAAAGATCATCTGGAGATCCCGGCACAGGGCATTCCGTTGGGGTGTGCCGAGCGGCTGCACGGGCTTCCCGTCGAAAAGGATCGTCCCTGAAGTCGGTGGCTCCAGGCCCAGCAAGGTCCGCGCTACGGTTGACTTTCCACAGCCAGATTCTCCGACGAGTGCCAGCGTTTCCCCAGCTTGGATGTCGAGTGTTACGCCGTCTACCGCGCGGATGAGCCCTTCTGTGCCTGGGAAGTGCACCCGGAGATCGTGGGCACTCAAGAGCGCCGGCGCCACAGGTATCATGCGAGCTCCTCGGGAGTTAATAGGCAACGGCTAAAATGGGCATCGGCGACGCGTTCTAGCGCTGGCTCACCCTGCCCACAAGCAGGCTTCGCAACGCGACAGCGCGGGAGAAACGAGCACGTTCGGAAGCCCTGCCCATCGAGCCTTGGAGGCATCCCCTCAATACTCTGAAGCCGCTGTGTGCCGTGGTGGTCAATGCTAGGAGCGCTTCGCAGCAGCGCTCGGGTGTAGGGGTGGAGTGGCATCGCGAACAAATCGCGAGCCTTGGCCTGCTCCACAACTCTGCCCGCGTACATGACCAGAACCTGATCGGCCATCCCCGCAATCACTCCGAGATCGTGAGTGATCAGGATAATGGACAGGCGTCTCTCGGCCTTGAGTTCCGATAAAAGGTCCAGTATTTGGGCTTGAATGGTGACATCGAGGGCCGTGGTGGGTTCATCCGCGATCAGCAAATCTGGATCGCAGAGCAACGCCATGGCGATCATGACGCGCTGCCTCATCCCTCCACTCAGCTCATGCGGGTAGCACTTGATTCGACTCTTGGCATCCGCAATCCGCACGCGGTCTAAGAGCTCTACGGCCTTATTCTTGGCAACACCTCGCGAAAGGCCCAAGTGTAGGACCGGCACCTCCGTCAGCTGCTCCTCAAGCGTGAGATACGGATTGAGGCTTGTCATGGGGTCCTGGAAGATCATGGAAATCTTGCGCCCGCGGATCTTTTGCAACTCGCGCTCGGATGCGGTCGTCAGCTCCTGGCCTTGAAAGAGGATCTTCCCACTCGTGACGCGGCCATACGGCTCGGGCAAAAGTCGTAGAATGCTCAGGCACGTCGCGCTCTTCCCACAGCCCGACTCCCCCACGATCCCTAGCACTTCACCCGCCCCAAGGTCGAAGCTGACGTGGTCGACGGCGCGCACTGTTGCGTTCTTGGCGTGAAACTCTGTGACGAGTTCAGAAACCGACAGGAGCGGAGCACTCGAAACCGTAGTGGTCATCGCGTCCTCGACCGGGGATCCGCTGCGTCTCGGAGCCCATCTCCCAGAAAATTGAGGCTAAAGAGCGTCAAACCGAGAAAGAGACTCGGCCACAGAAGCAGCCACCAATACGAGCGAATCGGATTCACCACGCCGACCGCTTCGGCCACCAATTCTCCCCACGAAAGTGTGACTCCGAGTCCCAAGAAAGAGAGAAAGGACTCGAGGATGATCACAGCGGGAACCGTGAGCGTAGCATAAACCAAAATGACTCCGAGAGCGTTGGGCAGGATATGGGTCACGATAATTCGTGGGCCACTCGCCCCCAAAAGTCTAGCTGCCAACACGAACTCACGGCGCCTCAGCGTTAACACTTGGCCACGAATCACGCGAGCCATGTCCAACCACTGGACTAACCCGAGTGCGAGGAAAACCGGTAGCGCTTCGCCTCGCGCCGTCTCGGAAAACATCAGCATGATGATGATCACCAAGAACATGTACGGAATGCCGTAAAGAAAATCGACCAAACGCATCATGACATCGTCGACCTTGCCACCGTAGTAGCCAGCCACCGCGCCATAGAAGACGCCGACGAACACCGAAGCAAGCGTCGCAGCAAAACCAACTAGGAGTGAGGTTTGTCCACCGACAAGAACACGAGCAAAATAATCTCTTCCCAGGTTATCCGTCCCGAACCAATAGCGCGCGGAAGGTGGCAACTTCTGGTTTTGGGGATCGGTGGTCACCGGGTCGAGATGGAGCAGCGCCGGCACGGCAAAACACGCCAAAAGCATGATAAGAATGAGTGCCGCACCCACCAAAGCCATCCGATTCTCTTTGAGCCGGGAGAGGGCGTCTTGGCTTAGGCTTCGGCCAGCTTCGGCCGGCACGTCTACGGCGTGAGAATGAATCGGGGGGGGGGTCATAGCGTCCCTCGCACGCGGGGATCCAGCCATGCGTAGGCGAGGTCGACCACGAGATTGAAGGATGTGATGAGGCCTGAGTAGATGATCGCTGTCCCGAGCACGACCGAATAATCTCGGTTGATAGCACCCTTCACAAACCATTGGCCGATGCCAGGTACGCCAAACAGAGTTTCCACCACGAAAGAGCCCGTCATGATACCTGCGGCTGCCGGACCGAGAAAGGAAACAACCGGGAGAAGCGAAGCCTTCAGCGCATGCTTGAGCACGATGATATTTCTCGGAAGGCCTTTGGCGCGAGCCGTCCGAATGAAATCTTGCTGCATCACTTCCAAGGTGCCGCTCCGCGCGAGCCGAGCGACGTAGGCCGCGTACGGCAAGGCCAGCGTAAAGGCCGGCATGATCAAGTGCCGGTAACCGCCCCAGCCCGCCACGGGAAGCCACCCGAGCTTGAGCGCAAAAACGATAATAAACAGCGCGCCTATCACGAAATTTGGCAGCGAAATCCCAAACAAAACGAGTGTCATGCTCCCGTAATCTGCCAGCGAATTAGGGCGAAGCCCCGCACTCACTCCAAGCGTTAATCCGATCGCGCATGCCAGCGCCAAGGCCAAAAGACCAATTGAAATACTGACTGGCAACGCCGGCCCGATCAGCTCTTCCACAGAACGGCCTGCAACTTTGATTGACGGCCCGAGCGTCCCTTCGACAACGAGCCGGCGCATGTATGTGAAGAAGAATTGAGTGGCGTCTTTAGGAACACCGTAATGAGCTCTGAGGGCCATCTCAACTTGAGGATCCGCGACTTTTTCCCCCGCAAACGGATTCCCGGGAGCACGATACATGAGCAGCGTCGTGGTATAGATGAGGAGAACCAGTGAGGGTACGAGGAACGCAACACGACGCAACACTCGAACAGGAGCAAAGAAATAGGCCAGCGCGGCTCCACTGATTGCCAAGATAATACCTGTCAGCTGACCCCAGCCGGCTCGCCCCCCAATGTAGAGCATGAGAGCCAGCAAGAGCGGGGCTACGATTTTCGCGGATTTCGGCCCCAACCACGCCGTGCTCGCGATGATGCCAAATCCAACCAGGATCGTGATGGCCTCGATCATGGCGGGCCCCTCTCGACCCAGATATCTCGGAGCGGGTGAATATCCTTAAAATTCGGTGCCCGCTTTCCGTCTGGAAACTCGAGCTCATGGTAGAAGCCGCGCAGCCTGGGATTCACCAGATCTGAGTTCACGTAGAAGTAAATGGGCATGATTGGGAACTCGTCCTGGACAAGAATGCTCTCAGCCTCTCGCAGGAGTTGCATGCGGATTTTACCCCAGGCCTCCGATTTTTCTGCCACAGAACCAGCACGCGCACTTTCAAGCTCCTGGCGAATCATTGCCGGCTCCTTGAGGTGAGACAACAGACCTTCGGGATTGGCTAAGAAGGGCTCCAAATTCCCCGCGTCAGCAATGAGCTGATCGTAGATGGGTGAGCTGAACCCCGTTTGGTTATTGCCACCGTTGGTTACCCACATATCCAGGAAAGTATTAGGGTCGCTGTAGTCCCCAACCCACGCCGCACGAGCGATGTCATAGTTAATGCCACGAACAGTCGAGATGTAGGATTGCCACTCTTGGTTGTAGGCTTTGGCAGCAATACCCAAGTTCCGTTTCAGTTGATCGGCGATGACTTCGGCGATCTTCTTGTGCGTCTCGTTAGAGTTGTAAAGAATCCCCACTTCAGGGAATCCCTGCCCGCCCGGGAATCCGGCCTGCGCCAAGAGTTCTCGCGCATGCGCTAGATCTAGGCTAATTTTGGTCCGGGGTGATGTGTAGCCCGTCATGCCCGGGGGCACGAAGCTGAACGCTGGCAACTGTCCGAGACCAAGGACTCGTTCAACGATAAGCTTCCGATCGATGGCCAAATTCAGCGCGTGTCGGACACGGACGTCGTTGAAAGGCTTCTTTTTGTTGTTGAAGCGATAATAGTAGACGGTCAGAGCGGGCCCGGTGTGAAAGTCGGCTCGGTGTCGGAGATCTTGCACAAGATCACTGGGATAGAGGTTGCTGGTTAGCCAATCCGCTTCACCAGTGAGGTACATGTTGAGGCAGGTGGTGAGCTGCTCTGTTGGCAAGACATCGAGCGCGGTAGCACGCACCTCGTCGTGGCCCCAATAGGTTGGGTTCTTATTGAGCCGGATCCGTTCGTTGACGTTCCAGGTTTTTAGCAGGAACGGGCCATTATTGACTATCTTTTTTTGCGTGAACCAGTCGCTGCTGTTCCCCGGCCGCTCGATCACGAAACGTGGAGCCGGCATGGTGGGAAAAAAGGAGGTGATCTCGAGGAAATAAGGAGTCGGCGCCTTGAGCTCAACCACGAACGTATGGTCGTCAGGTGCCATGAACCCCGCGGTTTTACCCAGCTTTTCTCGTGCCTCCGCGTTCTTCTCCAAGAGGAGTTTCGCTTCGAGATCCAGTCCTTGGGAAAACGCGTTCAGTTGTTCTCGGGTCAAGCTACCCTGTTTGAAGGTTAGAAGATCTCGTAGAACTTTCTGTTCGGTGGCTTTGAGGGGGCCATGCGCGTCCGCTTCAGCCAAAAAACTCTGCCAGCGCGCCGCATCGATAGACTCGTTCTTTTCGATGAGCGCCGTCAACTTAGCTTTGAGCGGGCCTCGGATGGCCTCCGCGTAGGACTTATAGGCGTTGTAGGCTTCTGCATATTGAACGGGAAACAGGATGTAGGCGTACTCACCGCCTAACGCCGGATCCAGCAGTCGCTTCCAGGAATAAATAAAGTCTGCCGCCGTGAGCGGACGCCCATTCGACCATCTTGCATTCGTCCGCAAGTGGAAGGTGTAAGTCTTGAGATCAGGAGAGAGCGTCCAGTGCTCAGCGACTCCCGGTGCCGGTTCTAGGGTCTTCGGATCGTAACGCGTCAGCCCCTCAAACAGGGCGGAGATGATACGATTCTCTGGCTCTCCTGTGGCTAGATGAGGGTCGAGCGTTTTCGGCTCAGTGCCATTAACGAAGCGATAATCTGGCGGGGCATCCAGGGAAGCCGAAAACGTGAAACCAACCAGCAGCAGCGTGACAGCGAATGCCAAAAGAACACTGATGAGTGTGCGGTACATGGGAAGCTAGGGGGCTGTCGGCGGGGTTCCGATGTCGTCTGTACCCTGTTTCTTGTCAGGGCCAAAGCTGCCGAGTTGGAAACGCTGCTTCGGGTTCACTCCTGGTCGATATTTCCAAGAATTCCCCCAGGGATCGGTGGCATTCCCGTCAGGGAAAATGGCGTAGAGCCGAAACCCGAGATCGGAAAGCCTGGTGGGCGGTTGACCTGTCTTCGCCACGTAAGCCATGAGTTCACGTTGCAGAGATTCTAACTGTGTCGTCGCGGTGCGGCGTCGCTCAAACTGTCTCACTCCGAATGAGATCAAGATCGCAGCCAATAGACCTAGCGCGAAGGGTCGATACGCGCTGAGCCGAATGCGTTGACCGGGCGCGAGCAGCGCTACGAAGCCGCACAGGCCTATCAGAAAGCCCCAAAATGGGTGTCCGAGGAGGGTCGCTGTGGCTCCTGCTAACACGATTGCAGCATAGATAACGCGAGCCACCCAACGATCCAGCTCGGTGTCAGCTTCCAAGTCGGTATCACTCGTGACACTCGGACTCGTTTGGCTGGTCTTACTGGTGGCGCCGGAACTCTCTTCGATGGCCGTGCGTTCAGACGCGGTTTTCAGACTTGAAGACCGGGCTGCAAATTGCCGCTCCGCATCGGTAAATCGCCGTTCCAGTTGAACCCACCAATCCGCGCTAGATTCTAGTCCTTCCGCGTGCCAGCAGTGAGTCTGGTGTCCCGGCTCAAGTTCGAAGGTGGGCGGCTCCTCGGTGGTGCAGCGTTCCAACCGTGCGGGGCAGCGCGTGTGAAAGCGACAGCCAGAAGGCGGATGCAAGGCACTCGGTACGTCGCCGTGCAGGGCAACACCGTGCACGGGACGCCTTGGATCCGGCCACGGAACGGCTGACAAGAGGGCGCGAGTATAAGGATGAGAGGGGCGGGAAAACAGCGCCTCGGTCGGTGCGACCTCCACGATCTGTCCGAGGTACATCACGGCCACGCGTTGTGAGATGAACTTCACAATCGATAGGTCGTGCGAAATGAAGAGATACGCAAGATTAAATTCTCGTTGGAGCTCGATCAAAAGGTTGATAACCTGAGCGCGTATCGAGACGTCGAGCGCGGAAACGGCTTCGTCGCACACGATGAGTTTCGGGTTGAGCGCCAAGGCGCGCGCGATTCCGATGCGTTGCCGTTGCCCGCCTGAAAATTCGTGCGGATAGCGATGCATCCAGGATGGGGCCACTCCCACCTTTTCGAGGAGCTTCTGCACGCGCTCCTCCATCTCCTTGCCTTTCGCAATACCGTGGACAGCCAACGCTTCTCCCACGATATCGAGCACTCGCATGCGGGGGTTGAGCGAGCTGTAGGGGTCCTGAAAAATGATCTGCATGTCGCGACGCAGCGGCCGAAGCTCGTTAGGACTCAGCGCGCGAATGTTTCGCCCCTCGAAGTCAATCCCGCCCGCTGTGGCTTCGATCAGGCGCAGCAGGAGCCGGCCGACGGTTGTTTTCCCGCAGCCAGATTCGCCAACCAATGCCAGTGTTTCGCCCGGCGCTAGATCAAATGAGACATCATCCACCGCTCGCACTTGGCCCACTATGCGCCCAAAAACGCCACGATTTACAGGGAAATGCTTGGTGAGGCCGCGCACGCGGAGGAGTGGCTCACTCATGATTTCCATCCCCGACTCCCTGTTGTGGAGCGCGGCTACTTTGCATGAGATCCAGTGAGGGGTTTTCCTCCGTCACGAAACAGGCGGCTGCATGTTCACCCCCGTGTGAAACGAGAGGTGGCGCTGAAGTGAGGCATTTCTCGATGCGAAATCTGCAACGCGGATGAAAACGACAACCGTTGGGCAGGTTCAACGCGTCTGGCACGTTGCCGAAAATGGGCTCAAGGTGCCTTCCGCTGGCATCGTAGGTTGGCAAAGAACGCAGGAGGCCCGCCGTGTACGGGTGTTTAGGGCGCTCAAAGATATCAAACACCGTCCCGTGTTCCACGATGCGTCCGGCATACATGACGGCGACATGCTGTGCCATGGATGCCACCACTCCAAGGTCGTGCGTGATGAGCAGGATCGACATGCCGAACTCGGCCTGAAGCTCCCGGAGAAGAGTGAGGATCTGCGCTTGGATGGTGACGTCGAGCGCTGTGGTGGGTTCGTCGGCGATCAGGAGCTTCGGATGACACGAAAGGGCCATCGCGATCATGACGCGTTGGCGCATTCCCCCCGAGAGTTGGTGGGGATATTCGTGCAGCCGCTGTTCGGGCGAGGGAATGCCCACCAGCCTCAGAAAGCGCAGGATCTCCGCGTGTTGCTCGTCGCCGCGCATGCCACGGTGCAACTCCAGCACCTCTCCGATTTGATCACCGATGGTGTAGACCGGGTTGAGGCTAGTCATCGGCTCTTGAAAGATCATGGCAATGTCATTGCCACGCACGGCGCGCATCGCTTCGTCGTCCAACAGGAGCAGCTCTCTCCCTTCGAATTTCACGCTTCCCGCTGTGACCTCGCCACGCTGCTTTTCAATCAAGCGCAAGATGGTCATGGCCGTGACGCTCTTGCCGCAGCCGGATTCACCCACTACAGCGAGCGTCTTTCCCGGCTCGATCGTGTAACTGACCCCATCCACGGCGCGAACGATGCCAGCCCCCGTGCGGAACTGCACCTTAAGATCAGTCAGCTCAAGCAGGTTCGTCATGTCTTTAACTTGGGGTCGAGTGCGTCTCGCAAACCCTCACCCACCAGGTTGAAAACGCTGACCACGAAGAAAATCGCAAACCCTGGAGCGAGAATCAGCCACAGCTTCTGTTCCAAGCGCCCCGCGTTGAGCGTTTCACCCCAGCTTGCCACGGTGAGATCTCCAATTCCGAGGAACGCAAGGCTTGATTCGATGAGGATCGCCGAGGCCACACCGAACGTAGCGCTCACCAGCACCGGCGCGATCGCATTCGGCAAAATATGCCGAAACATAATGCGAAAACGCGGGATCCCGAGCGCCAGCGCCGCTTGGGCATATTCAAGCGAGCGGTGTTTCAAGAACTCAGCGCGGATGAGGCGTGCAACGCCAGTCCAACTTGTGATGCCGATGATCAGCATCACATGGAAGATGGAGCGTTGTTCGATGAGCGCCGCGATCGTGAGGATCAAGAAGAAGCTTGGAAAGCAAATCATGACTTCGATCAAGCGGCTGATCAGCATGTCCACCCAGCCCGCAAAGTAGCCCGCCAATGCTCCGAGGACGAGCCCGATGCCGACATAGATCGATACGGCAACCACACCGATCGTGAGCGAGATGCGCGTGCCAAACAGCATGCGCGCGAAAACATCTCTGCCCTCGGTATCCGTGCCAAGCCAGTGTGCCTTCGTGGGTGGTTCAACGTTGTGCGCTGGATCGGTGTCTCGGTATCCGTAACGAAGCGGAGGGAACCAAGCAGCGTATGCCTCGTGCTTGGCGTCCAGTTCTTGGACTACGTTCGTGAAGTTCGTCACCTTCTCCTTCCGATACAGCGGGTTATCAAAGGCTAGAAAGCTCTCGGGCAGCATCAGCAAGTAGAGCGCGAAAAACGACCCGATCAACATCCCGAGGACGCGCACGCGTAGCCGAAAAAACCGCACGCCAAGGCCCCGCTTCAGCAACATGAATGCGAGCACGTAAAGCGGGGAGAGCACGAGTGCCAAGTTAAACAAAATATCAACCGCATTCTCGTAGAGCAGCCGATTGAACAGACCGCGCCAGAACGGAAACGACGTATCCCCACGAACCGAAAGGTAAAATGGCTGATTGCTCGAAATAAATGGCGCGTAGATCGCGAGCACCAGCAATACCAACACGGCATAGAGGCCAACCAAAGCCAGCCGATTCTTTTTAAACTGTCCCCACACCATGCTCAGATAAGACAACCGCTGCCAGTCGATCTCAGCCTGCTCCCGCACTTCCGAGGCTGTATCGACGTGAGGGGGCGCCACAGGCCTTTCGGGGTTCGACGTCATGAGTAACGAATCCTCGGATCTACCAAGGCGTAACTCAAATCGGTGAGCAAGATGCCAACGAGCACGAGGACCGTCGACAAGAGCTCAATCGCCATGATCACATTGTAATCACGCTGGTAGATAGCATCCACGGCCCAAAGTCCCATGCCAGGGATGCCAAAGATGTATTCGATGATCACGCTGCCGCCGAGCACCGCCGGCAACAGCCCCGCCAGCAAAGTCAGAATCGGCAATAAACCATTCCGCATGGCGTGCTTGCCAATCACGCTCATCTCCGGAAGGCCCTTGGCGCGCGCCGTTCGAATGTAATCCGATTGAATGACCTCGAGGAGCCCCGAGCGCATGTAGCGACTAAGGGCCGCGAGTGAGCCGTAAGTCATGCAGAACATCGGAAGGACTAAATGCCAGCCAATGTCCTCCATCTGCTCAAACCAGGTCATTTGGGCCGCATTCTGCGACTCCCAGCCACCCGTTGGAAAGAGCCGCAGGCTCTCAAACGGTGAGCCCTGCGAAAGAAAGTAAAGAAGCAGCGTCGCCACGAAAAAGCTCGGCAATGAATACAGCATGAACAAGCCGACCGTGAGGGAACGGTCCGCCGTGGTGTCGCGTCTTACAGCCGAAAACACGCCGAGCGGAATGGCAATCAGATAAGCCAAGATGAGCGAACCTACGGATAGCCCCAACGAGTAACGAAGCTTTCGTAGCAGCGTGTCAAATACAGGTTCCTTGCTAACCAACGAGATCCCAAAGTCGAGCTTCGCCAAATTGGCCCAGTATTTCGCGAAGCGCGTGTCGGTGAAGAAGATCGAGACTTTGTCTGTGAAGGAATATGAGAAGCGGTCGCGATTCTTTGCGAACCAGGCTTGCCAGGCGCTTACAATTTCGATCTTCTGAGATTTGGGCGCGTCCAGCGGATAGCGGAGGAGTTGAAGTTTGGAATTTTCGGAGTCTATGGCGTGGTTGAGCTTCGTCAGTTCGGCTGATGGTGCGGAATTGTACGGGTCGACAAGTGGGCGTTGAGAGTTGATGCTGAGAAAGTAGACCGCAACGTCGCGGAGTTTGGCATTGTGCTGTGTCGTTGCCGACTGGAGAACCTCAACCAAATGAGGCACGGCATAGCTGCCATAATCCTCCAGCTCATCCTGTGCTTTGATCCGTTCCGAAACGGGTACCGAGACTATCTGCGCGAATATCCGGAGGCGGGCGTCCACTTCGGCGGTGGAAAGCGCAAAGTAGGTATTCAGCAGCGTTGGCTTGCCCAGATTGAACTGCTCGCGAAAAATCCGATAGGATTCCTGGGTTGTTTTGCCCTTGAGCTCCGAGGCCGTGTCGCCTTGCGGTTTTCCTGGTCGCCCGGGAGCCAGATTCAAGACAAGGAAAATGATCACAGAAATTCCGAGGAAGGTCGGAATCATGATGAGGAGGCGCCGAAGGATATAGGTCGTCATCCGCCTTGGCCGCCTTCAGTTAGCGGCGACCCACCAAGGGAAGAGATCGGTGATTGGACGCATCTTGGCAAAGGTGACATTTTGTACGTCTTTGTGCGTACACACCACGAGCTTGTCCACCATGAAAAATGTGTAAGGCTGCTCGTCATAGATTAAACGATGAATTCGACGCAGCATCGTCTGGCGTTCCTTAGGTTCAAAGGTTTCCCGCAGGCGCTCCATGAGCGAATCTGCTTCCTTATTTCGGAAACCTACAACATTGGAACCCTTCGGAACGTCCGCCTGTGATGAATGCCAGATTTGGTAAGGATCCGTTTCCCAGGCAAGCCCCCAGCCTCCGGTATAGGCCTCGAAATTCTTTTCCTCCATTCGCTTCTGCATGAGGCTCCACTCTGGAGCCGTGACGTTCAGCTTGATGCCAATTTTCAGCAGATCCTCTTTGAAGATACTTGCCAATCCCTTGTATTCAGGCCGATTGCCGTAGATGAGCAGCGTGAACTCAAACGGCGTCTTCTTGCCGTCGATCACCTTATCGAGGAGGCCGTCTTTGTCGGAATCAACCCAGCCAGCTTCGGATAAGAGTCGGCTGGCGCGTCCAAGATCATAGTCCAGCGGGTCAACAGTCGGATCGAGGTAACCCGTGGATGGCAAGAAGGGGCCCATTGCGATGTCCCCGAGGCCCGCAAACACTTTGGCGATGATCTGCTTGCGGTTAAGAGCTAACGTCATCGCCGTTCTCACTTTAGCGTCACGAAACAAGGGATGATTCATGTTCCATCCGATGTATCGAAACCCACCCGCACCGACGACATTGCACTTAATGGTACCGTCAAGAAAGGGGCTATTCTTGGGCCAAGTGTCCTTCGGTTTATCCAGGTACTGTAGAACCTCCTCACGGTACTGACCGGGACTCAGGCCGCGGCTCGGAACCATCTGTAGCTCCCCGGCCTTCATCTTCAGAACGGTGGTGGTTGGATCGGTGTAGATCGGGTACACAATGCGCTTAATCGCTGGCTTTTCGCCAAAGAAGTCGTCATTGCGGTCGAGCACCATGCGGACGCCGGGAACGTATTCGGAAAGGCGGTAGGGGCCCGTCCCCACGTAACCTTTGCCGTTGTACCAATGCTGATTGAAGCGAAGACCCATCGTCTCCTTGGGAAACGCCTTGCCCTGTTCGTCATTTGCAAACAGAAACTTGGGGAGTGGCACCATTGCAAGTGTGGCCTCAAGTCCCAGGTACACCTTCTTTTTCCAACGAATTTGGACCGTGTAGGGATCGAGCGCCTTCCAGCTCTCGAGTTCTTGATAGTAATTCTTGGTTGAACCGTTCTCGACTTGCGGATTCATTAAGATGTCGAAGGCAAAGATCAAATCGTCCGCGGTAAATTCGTGCGGCTTGTTGAGCCACGCGTACTTGGGAGTCTTGACGTCGACGGCTGCTGGCACGTGCCACATGACGCCGTGCCGAAGATAGATGGTGTACTCCTTATAATCGTCTGTGATCTCAACTCGGCAGGCGAGGTCGCCGTACCAGGTATTGGGGTTCGTCCATTTGTTGCGGGAAGCTAGACCTAGGTCCGTGTAGTTGACGATGTCCTCCCCAATGTCAGTACCGTTCTCCAGGAACGCGTTAAAGCCCTTCGGATCGCCCGTCGACCAACCTTTGGTAAGAATTCCTTCGGTATTCGCCCCTTCAGGCGGCCAATGCGTGTCTCGAGGCCCGAGAAAATCCTTCAGCTCTGGGTGCCGAATCGTCTGGATCTCGCAGCCAGATTGGTGTCCCGCCGTGGTTTTGGGATCCGCGGCTGAAGAGACTCCCCCCTTCATCCTCCCAAGCTCCCCGACCATGCGCTCCGAGGATTCACCGATGGCGCGGATCTGTTGCTCTTGAGTGGAAACGCGTTTTTCGATGGCGTTCAGCTGGATGACGCCGAGGGTGAGGAGTGCGACTGCAAGCGCCGTAAGAATGGTTTGAAGCGCGCGAGCGGAGCCTGGTTGTTTCATTGCGAGCCTTGTGGGGAGGGCTCCCGCGGAAGAGCGTGCGGGGAAGGCCAGGTGGGGGTGATGGGCGCGCGGATATTACACCAAATCACTTAAACCCCATCACATCTGACGCGGGCTGTCTCGGCCGGAGGAGCTGCGATGGTGCCAACTGGAGGTCGAGAAAGCTCGGGAGGCGTGAAGTTGGTAACTATGCGATAATTATTAATTTTTACGCATAAGGTTACGATCAGACGACCCATAACCTTGCGATTAGACGACCCATAACCTTGCGATCAGACGACACGTAGGGTTACGATTGGACGATGCCAGCGGCCGCTTTCTACCCCCGCTACGCTGAGCCACGCCTGAAGGAAGCGTTGCTCGATTCGCCGGTGGTACTCATCCACGGTCCCCGTCAGTGCGGCAAGACCACGCTCGCCCGGCGGGTCGGCGAGCAGATGGCGTACAGCTACGTCACCTTTGACGACGACGTGGCGAGAGAAGCTGCAGAGGCTGATCCTGTAGGTTTCGTATCCGATCTGTCCGATCGCGCGATCTTGGATGAAGTGCAGCGCGTACCGCGGCTGTTCACGGCTCTCAAGACAGCGATCGATCGCCAGCGCGAGCCCGGGCGCTTCATTCTCACGGGCTCTGCGAATGTTTTGCTCGTACCGAGGCTTGCAGATTCCTTGGCAGGTCGCATGCAAATCCTGCGACTGCATCCACTGGCCCAGTGTGAACTAGCAGCGAGCCCCCCCAGGTTTCTCGACAGCTTGTTTGTGGGCGGTTTTAGGACGCACCAAGTCGAGCGCCTTGGCCGAGAGCTCTATGAGCGGATCGTGGCGGGGGGTTATCCTGCAGCGCTCGACAGGCCCAAAGGGCGGCGCCGGGCAGCCTGGTACCGGGATTATCTGGAAGCATTGGTTCAGCGTGATGTACGGGATCTGGCGCGCATCAGCTCGCTCGACAGGCTTCCCCGCCTCTTAGCGCTGGTTGCCGCCCAGACGGCTCGACTCTTGAACGTGACCGAACTCGCTTCGCCGCTTCAGCTAAGCCGCCCAACGCTTCGAGATTATGTCACTTTGCTGGAGCGGGTGTTCGTCATCGAGACCGTGCCGCCCTGGCACAGCAATCGACTGGGCAGGCTCATTAAAACGCCAAAGATCCACGTCACAGACACTGGGCTCGCCTGCGCGGAGCTTGGCGTGGAAGCGGAAGCGCTGGCCAGCGATCGTCCACTGCTCGGACAACTACTTGAGACCTTCGTGTTCCAGGAATTGAAGCGACAGGCAAGTTGGCATGACGAGCAGCTAACGTTTTCCCACTACCGTGATAAGGACGGCGCCGAAGTGGATGTCGTCATTGAAAAGGGAGCACGCGAGCTTTCAGGCGTGGAAGTGAAAGCGTCCGCCACTGTGACGGCAGCAGACTTCCGTGGTCTTCGCAAACTCAGGGAAGCGGTCGGTTCGCGGTTTGTCCGTGGGGTCGTGCTCTATGATGGTGAAACGAGCGCGAGCTTTGGGGATCGTTTGCATGCTGTGCCCCTTCGGACACTCTGGGAGTAAGGGGCGGGGGGCAGACTGATCCTGGAGCTAGGGCCGACAGGAGGAGTGGGCTACGTGCCAACGGGAGTGAGGAGGCGTTCGATTTCTTGCCATTCGGTCGGGCCGAGATCAGGAGTGAAGCGCGTGAGGCGTGCGAGGATATCGGCGACGGGCGGGTGCCTGTCGGGTGTTTCCTCCGCTGAGGTGAAGTAGAGCGACGCGCACGTTAAATGGATGAACCCAATGGGTTGGAAGCGAGACTCCTCAAGCAGCTGGAGGGCAATTCGCCAGCTACCTTTTTCCATGAGCTCCTTGCAGTGACGGCAGTGAGCGCGTCCGCTGGGCGCGCGTTCTAGGCGCGAAATGCGGGATAAACGCGGAAAGCTGACACCGGCTTGGGCGAGTCCTTCGAGGACTGGCTTATCTGGAAGCTCGCCAGCAAAGCCAGCTGTTGTTGCCAAGAATTTTTCTGGTCGCATGCAGGCCGCGCACGCAGGGTGGAACCAGAGCCGCGATTCCCCGTCGCCATACGCGTTCGGTACGGCCTCCCCAAAACGGAGCGCACCCTTCTCAATTGCGAGTCCACAGCCACGGCATTTTGCGCGCCCGCTCGGGGCTGCTTCGATCACGTCCGACACTATCTTGCCTCCGAGTTAAGCGGCTACTTCGGCTTCTGCTTCGAGCTCGCGGAATAGCGGGCCAAGCTCGGGCAGTGAGCGGAGTGGTTCGCAAAAACGCGAGGCCAGTGCGAGCAGCTCGTCTTCCAGGGCGCCTGCTGTCCGGCCGAGGCTTTCCAGCTGAGTTTGATAGGAATTCTGGTCGCTCTCGATACTCTCTTCTTGGCTGGCCATGGCCTGGCGCAACTGGAGGATTTGGAACTCCAGATCTTCAACCTCGCTCTTACTGGCGGCGCAGGCGGCTTCGGATTCACAGAAAGCCTCTTTAGTTTGGCTCCAACTTTCCATCAAGTCTGCACTCGCGCGGTAGGCGGCAGCGAGCTCAGCGTAAGGTTCTAGAAACCCAGAGCGCCCTTCCCAGAACATGATTTGTTGGTGTGCCGTGCGGAATGAAAGGCGCGCTTCATCGATCGCTGCACTGCGCAGCTTGCTTGCGGCGAGGGCATCTTTGAGCTTGTCGCGGGCGCTGCTGGCATCGAGGCCGAGCGCATGCACGGCGTGCCCGATGCGTTGCCGCATTTCGCGGCCGCTGGCGTCCACGTTTTCAAGCTTGCGTTCGTGGGCCATGGCTTCTTCGCGCTGGCTGGCGATGCGGAGAACCAAGGACTCTATGTTGTGCAAGAGCTGAGCCTGCACGTGGGGTGTTGTTGCTCCGTACGCTCGCTGGAGCATCTGGCCAAATAGCTCCACGCGTTTACCCCACAGATCGATCGCAACGGGTGGCAGGCTCTTGGATGGAGGGCGCGTGCTCTCAGGAGCCTCCGAGAGATCCCGCGGTACGGGCGCTCCGAGCGCTTCGGCTATGGCGACCAAGTCTTTGTAAAGCCGATGCGCATCAACTGGGCGATCCTTGGGATCCTTCGCCATCAGCTCCAGGATCAGCTTGTCGAGAGCTTCGGGGAGGCTGGGCTCAAGGCTCCGCACGCTCGGTGCTGGCTCACTTAAATGTTTGATGAAAAGAACCGGGATTTGCTGCGATTCGAACGGTAAGCGTCCGCTCAACATTTCAAATAAGATAATCCCAACCGCGTACAGGTCAGCACTTGGGCCCGCATCGATCGACGTGATGCGCTCGGGCGCCATGTATTGAGGTGTGCCAAAAACTTCCCCAGCACCGGTCAAGCGTGCGTCTTGCATCGAACGTGCGATGCCGAAATCGAGGAGTTTCACCACTTCGCTGTTGAGCCCGATATCCTGCGCCAAAAAAATGTTCTCGGGCTTGAGATCGCGGTGAATCACTTGAAGGTCGTGGGCGCGTGCCAGGGCGCGTGCGATCTGGATCCCAATGGCTAACGCGCGCGGCACCGCAACTTTTCCACGCTCAAGCAATTCCGCGAGCGTTTCCCCTTCGAGCAGCTCCATCACGAGGTAGACGCAGCCGTCGTCTGTTTCGCCTTGGTCGAAGATCTCTATGATGTTCGGATGGGCGAGCTTCTGAGCGGCCTTTGCTTCACGCCGAAAGCGCTCACGCATCACCTCGTTCTTGGCGAACGACTCGTTGAGGATCTTGATCGTGCAGAGCCTATCCACCAGCCGATGCCTGGCCGTGTAGACGGTGGCCATACCGCCCTGGCCCAGCACGCTTTCGATCTGATACCGCCCCGCCAACACGGTTCCGATACGCTCATCTTGGATGGGGTCAAGCGTGGCGCCATCCACGAAGCACGTGCCACGATCATCTGGATACTTCAGCTTGCAGAGCGGGCAGGCCTTCATACTTTTTCCCTAAGCTTGGATGTTCTCGCGGCGGAGATAAAGTTTCCAGCCTAAAGCTGAGTGCCAGAGGTGGAGCCGGTTTTCCATGGTCAAATCTTGTGCTAGTTGCCTTCGGGCATGGCCTCCAAGGACAAGAAGCCCGCGTTCGGCGCTCCGCGGGTTGAGGTCCACGCACCTCCCCGGTCCGAAGACCGTGTGCAGCTGGGCCGCTTGGCCATGATTGTTGGCGTGGGCTTTCTCGTGGGAGTTGGTTGGCCGCGCTTGGCTGGAATTCGCTTGGCCCCCGAGCCGCCGGTCGAACCGAGCGACGATAAGAAGACGGTCGAGCCCAAGGTTGCAGAGCCCGCGCCCGAGCCGCCGGCGGCCCCGCCAGTTGAGAAGCTGACACTGGGGGAAGCGCAGATCACCGCCTGTAGCGACACGAGTGGCAAGGTGCAGAAGGTGTGCGACTCGGTTCCGTTTCAAGATGTGGTTAACCCGAGGCTTAAGACTCTGAGCGGATGTGAAGCAGCGGAGGGTGCCATGGGCACGCTTTCGCTTGGTTTTGAATTCGATTTCGGAAAAAATAGCGTCGAGCGTGTGATTTTGGGGAAGAGCACAACGTTGCCGTTGCCCACGGCGAAGGCGCTCGTGGGGTGCGTCGAGCGCGAGTTCGAAACGGCCACGCTCACTCAGCTCAAGCATCAGTATGCGAAGTACTCTGCATTTTTTCTGGTTGAATTTGCGCCGCCGGAACCGAAAAGGGGGCAAGAGGATAAAATTCTGGAAGCGAATGGTCGCGCGACCGTCAGTTGGGCGTTAGCACTGATTCGCGAATCGCCTAAGAACGACGGAGTTGTGAAGGCTCGCGTTCAGAATGGGACGCGTGTGGTCGTCACGGGTCGAAAAGCGGACTGGTATCGGGTGAAATACGATGGCCAGGGGAATGAGGGTTGGGTGTTCAAGGCGGCCATCGGACTCTGATTCTGTGCGGTAATTGGGGGGGGAATTGGCAGAGCGGCGGACGGGCGTGCTAAGGATTGGAGGCGCATGAGCGATTCCGACAAGAAAGACGATAAGCCCTTGGCGGTCGCGCCACCACCTCCCAAGCCAGACATCGCGCTCGTGCACGGGGTCACCAGTGACGGTGGCTATCGCATCCTGCGTCGACGCGGTGATAGCTTGGAGCTTGGCTCAGTTCACCCGTTGGTGGAAGGCAAGCCGCTCCAGGGTGAAGTAGTGGCGCTTCGTCCGCGCCAGGAATTTCCGCTTTTGTGTGATGTTGAAACCCTCTTCAAGGGGCCGGCCCCGAGCCAGGCGGATGTCGCTAGCCCCGTGGCAGCCGCTGAGTCTCGCCACAAGAAAGGGCCGGCACAGGTTTCAAACGATAGCTACCGTGAGAATTGGGACATGATTTGGAGCCGCCGCAAGAAGGACGAAGCGGCTAACTGAGGGTGGAGTGTCTGAGTAGTTAACTTGAACTTATCTCTAGTTGAGCGCTAAAAGTCCGCGGAAAGCGCCTGTAGCTTCGAGCTGGCAACGGCGAACGTGGCATCCGTGCCAGCGCGCCTCAGGTAGTAAATGCTCATGTTCCGTAAGCTGTCTCCGGCGCCGATCTGACACTCTATTTTCGCTTCCCGGGGATCTCGCGGAGTGGCCTCCACCGTCAGCCATGGGTGCGCGAGCCCCTCCAACCCGAGGGCAAGCCCAGGGTGTAACGCCGCCTCCGCGCGCAGGTTGCTCAGCGCTTCGACCACTTCTTCGGCCCTCTGCGACACGTCGTGGCCGAACTCATCGGTTGCGCCCCAAGTGCCTCCGCGCCAATTGAGCGTGAGCTTGTGGCTGCTGCGGCGGATCACGATGCTGGAGGTCCAGTCCGGTGAGATTTGGCAGAGTCCACGGTCGAAAGCCCAGGCTGTCAGTGTTTCGAAGCTCGACGTCGGTAACACGAACACCCCTTCAAGTGTGTCGACGCTGGCGTAGTAGCCACCCGGTGCGCGCGCCCCGACGCGCAATGTGATGTTACTCGGCAACGTTGGTTTCGCGTTATCCGCATCCGTTTTGCTGAGAGATACCTGGAGAGTCCAGGCTGCCTGCCCTGAAAGGCCGTGATGCGGGGCGGCGGCATCTGCCACCCAACGCTCGGCGTCGAGCGACGACAGTGTCCCGACGATCGCATCTATGACCGAGGCGTCGTGTTGGACGCCTTTCGGCGATAATAGCTCGAAAATTCCGAGAGTTCGTTGTTGCTCGAAGGCTTGATCGAATCCTGGGCCCTTCACGCTGACGCGGGCAATGCGTGCGCGCGGGATGTCCAACACCTGGAGTGGTTTAAGCAGCGTGGCATCCGGGCGGAGTACGGCCGTTTCGGGTTCGGAGAGTGCGAAGACTGCTCCATCACTGCCACGTTCCAGCAGGCACTTTCCCTCAGCATCGGGAGCGCCCAAGCGTGCCGATTCGGTAAAATGAGGTGAATCAGAGAATGACTGGGATTCAAGCTCGATCAGTGTGATCGGAGCTAGGAGCGGCGCGGGCGCTGGCAGCAGCTCCCCGCGCACAGCCAGCAGCGCCTCCAAACGCTGGTTGCCCACTTCGAGTGCGACCGGGCTTTTTGCAGGCTCCTTCAGCACGAAAGCTTTATCGGCGCGTTCCAACACCAACGCTTGAGCTCCCGATACTATCCTGAGCTTTTCGATTTCATCCGAGCGCAACCAGAACACCGCGTTTCCGCGCAGCTCTTCCGGAGTCAGGCGTAAGCGTTCCAACAAGGCGGGCTTGACACAGAGTGCGAGTGGGTCTGGCTCGGATCTCACGGCTAACGAGAGATTTTTGTCGGTTGGGCATTCTCCGCCGAAGCTGAGAACGGCTTTGGGATTTGAGCGGTCTTTTGGGAGCAGGGTGAACGCAAAACGTGTTTTGTCAGCCGCTTGCAAGGCTTGCGCAACCTTCAAGTCAGTGAGCACCGCGTCGTCCATATCGGCGAGTGCTTCAAAGAGCGATTGAACGCGTTGGCGTGGGGCGACGCTGCGACGCCCTGTTGTTACGAACCAGATGCCTTGCTCGGTCCTCTCTAGGCTGAAGGTGGTCGTCGGCGTTTGGCCTTCCAGCCCACGCACTTCCTGTGAGCCGTAGGGCAAGAATTGAATGTGGCGGAGCGTGTTGAGATCGAATTGCCAGTCGGCTGTGATTTCCTTCCCGACTACGTAGATGTTCCCCTCTGTTGAATCGGCAGAGCTGACCTCGACATAGGTTGACGCTTCCGTACCTCCCACGTCCCTGCCCAACCGCAGTGTCGAAGCTCGCTGGTTTTGTGTGAAATCCAGCTCGAAGCGCGGTGATGTTAGCCCCCAGCGGGTGCGATCCGCCGGCGTGGACTCGAGCTTTCTCTGGAAAGTCGCAAGCTCTAAGTTGCGCAACAGCTTCTCAACTAGTGCCGCGTCGGCGTCTCCCTGAACGGGAGCCGTGATTTGCCAACTGTCGCCATCAGGCGAACGATCCCGTTTGAGCACGAAGCGCTGTGCCGCTCGCCGCAAACTGATCTCGGTGATGTCAGCTGGGTGAATGTTTGGCAAAATATGATGGGCCCGGAGTTGCTGCTCATCACTCGTGGCCGTCAGCGTGGTTGTCACCACGAACAGAAGTGATACGAGCGCCATGCCAAGTGCCGAAAACGTGATCCACAGGCGGCGTGCTCGTTCAATCATGCTGAGCCGAGCCTTCCTTGCGCGAGCGCTCTTCGCCCCTTTTGCGGCGCAAGAGAACCCAAGCCCCCATAGCGACCGCGGAGAGCGGCATGTAGATCAAAACGTAGCGAAAAAGCTCTGCGAGCGAGGCTTCGGACAAGGCCAGGCCAGCAGGATGAGTGGGCTTTTCTGGCACATTGACCAACAAGGGGCGAGCCAACAGCCATGAGCTGGCGCTTTCGACGAACAGCTTATCGCCCATCCAAGTTGGATCTTGAAACGTCCGAGACCACGCTAGATTACCCGCTCCCACAAGCACGATGCGACTTGCCTTGTCGGCGTGCGGAGTCTTGCCTTCAAAGGCGAAGGCCAAGGTGAGTGGGCCTCGGCGTTCAGCGTCGCTCAGCGTGGGTTGTCGCTCGGCGTCGGCGAAAATCCCAGGCTTATTAATACTAAATGCGGAGCCTGAAGTCTCCAGAAGTGGTGTCAGCGTTGCGGGATCGGCCGTTCCGATGCGCGAGAAAGACTGCGCTGAGCTGACGAGCAGTCGGTACTGCACTTTGCTCCCTGGGCGCGCCAGCGCTTGCGTCACAGCGTGGGGCTTTGAGTCAACAAAGAAGGTTTCCCCGATCCCAGAAGGCAGGCGTAGCTCGGGATTACCTTCAATGATGACATCGCGTCCAGCCTGAAGCCCGAGTTCGCTCAACCACGGCTCAATCCCCGTCGGCGCAACTCCAGAATTTGCCAAATTGGGCGGTAAAAATGCGAAAATTCTGCCCCCCGCCTGGGTATAGGCGATGAGGCTAGCCGTAGCTCCGGCTGACCAACTGCGCTCAGGAGCCGCGATGACCACAGCATCACACTCTTTGAATGGTTCGGTTCGGAGTGGGGGACTGAGGTCGACCGGAGTTACTCCGTAGTTGTTCTTGGTGAGCTCGGCCACCCAAGCGCTCAAGCCCTGTGGGCCGGCGTTCTCTTGGGACAGTTCTTGATGTCCAGTGGTGAGGCAGATGCGCGAGGGTTTGGCGGCTTGTAAGTTGCGGAGGCCTTCGGTGAGCGCCTGCTCCAGCTTGGGCTGGTTGTTGCCTGTGTCTTCGTCGTAACGCACGATGTTGTCGAGCGTGATGAACCACCGCTTTTGGCCTTGAGCCAAGACAATGACCGCGTCGGTCACCACACGACCCTCTTCCGTCTTGCCGGCGACGATGCCGTACTTCGCGCGGAGCGCGGCGAAGGTGGCGGGATCGCGATCCGGATCGACAAAGTGAGGCCGAAGGAGCGTTGTTTTGGCGCCGTACGCCGCCAGGAGCTGCCGCACGTTGCTGCTCAACGGATCAGATTGAGCGAGAAAAATGGCGACCTCCACGGGCTCGCGGAGCGAGCTCAGCGTTTCATGCGTGGCGGACGAGAGCGTGTAGAGCTGAGCGCTCGTGAAATCCCAACGCGTATAGAAGCGATGCACCAAGATGTTGACGCACACTGTCGTGACGGCCATGGCGGCGACCGCCACGACCGACAATAGCCCAAGAGAGCGTGTAGAGTTCCTCAAGCGCTGTTGAAAATTTAGCTCCAGCGCCATGAATCCACCACCTCCGTTGTCACGAAGAGTGCCAAAACAACCAAGCTTAGATCGAAGACAATGCGCCGCAGATCGACGATCCCTTTGCTGAATTCCTCCATGTGGCTCAGCATCGAAACGTGCGAACAAAGAGCGTGCAAGGGGCCTGGCTCGAAGATGTACTCACCGACACCCAACACAAAAATACCAAACTGCACCAGCACGCTCAGCATGAGTGCTGCAAGCTGGCTCTTGGTGAGCGCGCTCATCAACGTCCCGATTGCCAGATAAGCCGCGCCTAAGAGAGAAAGCCCGAGGTAGCTGCTGGCGACGACCCGTGGATCGACGACGCCGGTTCCACGAAGAATTACGGGATAAAGCAGCGTGGGGCTCCACATGAGCAGATACGTGGTGAAGGTCGCGAGGTACTTGCCGAGCACAATTGCGGAAGCTCGAACCGGTGCGGTGAGTAGCGGTTCAATGGTGCCACTCCGTTGTTCTTCAGCAAAGGAGCGCATGCTGAGCGCGGGACACATGAGGAGAAGGGTCATGAGCAAGAAGATCGAGCCCTGCCCAAAATACGATTCGATGGGCCCGTTGTCGAAGCTGAGTTCGGTGGCGCCCGAGAAGTGCGAAACGATCGAATAGAAGACTCCGCCCTGGAGCAGCAGAAACGTGGTGAGCAGGATCCAGGCGACCGGTGTCACCCAGAGCGACCACAGCTCGCGCCGATAGATCGCCCAAAAACCCGTCATGAGCGAGGCTCCTTGCGTTGAATTTCGGGGGCATCGGTGAGCGGTGTGGGTTGAAGTTCGGTGAGGGCCGAGAAGACTTCTTCCAGCTTCGCACGCGCCGT
The DNA here is from genome assembly GCA_038246305.1 of Polyangiales bacterium. Classification (GTDB taxonomy): domain Bacteria; phylum Myxococcota_A; class Polyangia; order Polyangiales; family Polyangiaceae; genus JBBRRP01. The sequence continues at coordinate 44,717 of JBBRRP010000004.1, forward strand.
TTCCACGCGTCGCACGCCGACCTGGTGCTCGACCAAGTGAGCTACAGCCTTTTCCAGTTGAAGCTCAACATCGCTGATGTCATGTGCCCACTCGGTCTCTAGAGTGAGAATCTGTGAGTGTGAGGCGTCTGCCTGCGAGATGGTCTTGGCTCCTAGGCTTTCGAGCAAGCTTTTAGCCACGCCCGTGGCATCGCGCAGCTCCCAGCACACGCGTCGCGCCTGGCGGCGCTGAAGGAGCTCTCCAATCGGCCCGTCCGCTACCAATTGGCCCTGATGCAGCACCAGAGCGCGTTCACAGATCGCCTCCACTTCAGGCAGGATATGCGTTGAGAGCAGCACGGTGTGCTCGCGCGCCAAACCGTGGATCAGTTCGCGCACTTCTCGGATTTGATTCGGATCCAGGCCCGCTGTCGGTTCATCCAAGATCAACAGCGGTGGATTGGATACTAACGCATCGGCCAGCCCAACGCGTTGTCGATAGCCTTTCGAAAGATGCCCAATCACGGTGTTACGCATCTCTGCGACGCGCGAAAGATCCATCGCACGCTTGACAGCAAGCTTCCGTTCAGAGCGTGGGACGAGCTTCAATGCGGCACGAAAAGAGAGGTATTCGGCCACGCGCATTTCAGGGTAAAGGGGAGCGGCCTCCGGCATATAGCCGATGGCCCGGCGCGCGCGCATGGGCTCTTCAGATAGTTCGTGGCCGAGAACCCGGACCGTCCCTCGGCTAGGCCCCAAGAAGCCTGCCAGCATGCGCAGCGTGGTCGTCTTCCCAGCGCCATTCGGACCCAAGAACGCTACCACCTGGCCCGCGCTCACTGAGAACGAGAGGTCGCGCACCGCGCTCAGCGCGCCATACTCTTTGCTCAAGTTCAAAGCCTCGATCATGGGACCGGGCAGAGGCATAGCATGCGTCAGAAGAAAGCTAGAACGCTCGAAATTGTGCCCAAGTTTGAGTGGGATCGCTGGGCGACGGGAACGATGCTCGCCAATCGAGCACGGGCGTCAACGTTCGAACAATAGCCCCGTGTAGTGACGCAGTGTGTATTCCGGATGTAGCGGTAACTCACAGGTGTGGTCGGCATTCTCCCAGCGATCCCGGACGCGGTAGCCGCAGGCCAGCAACGGAGCCTTGAACTGTTCCTCATTGAAGAGAATGTAGGGGCAGTAAGCCGTGCCGATGTTCTGAAGCGTCACGAAAGTCTCTCGCTGTGTGAGCGGTGTCTTGTTCACCAAGACCGATTGGGGCTTGTCGGACAGGGAATCCAGCATCTCTCCGAGCGTTGGCGACTCAAGATACTGCAGAGAACCGGCAGCAAGAAAAATGTCCGCACCGCTCGCATCACTCACCTTGCCAGTGAAGTTAAGATTATCCGGAGCACCCCGCCGTTTCGCCAGTGCGCGGCCAGCATCTATAACGGCGGGCACGTCATACACCGTCCAGCTAACATCCTTGGGAAAATCAAAGTATTTTTGGTACGCATAGTACGCGACGCCGATATGACCGCCAAAGTCGTAAATACGCCGCGCGCCCTCGCCAAAAAGCCGGCTTAACCAGAACATCACCGGATAGTCACTCGGAACCAGACGGTCGAGCCGCTCCTCGTACATCTGGGCGGGCCCGGCATTGTCGTAACCGAGCGGCTTGGTATCTGGCGCGGCCTGACTCGCTGCGGCAAAAGAGGGATAGACGCCGTGACAACTTCCCGCCCAATCGCCGCGAAAGCCTTTCTCGACTCGGTGCGCATAAAGCCGTCGAATCCCAGGGATCTTGACCAAACGCTCAAACATGAGGGCTCAGGCATACCATTCCCGCTCGCGCTTGGCACTCGGTCAAGCGTTCGAAGTTCGACGCTGTTCTAAACGGCGCTACCCAGCCGCCAGAACGTGGGAGCGACGCTGCATTCCTTCGCCTTCCACCTGCCAGATTTCCCGCGCATACGCGTCGATCACGCGGTCGCTCGAGAAGATGCCCATGTTGGCGGTGTTCAATATGGATTGGCGGAGCCAGTGCTTTTCGTCGCGGTAGGCTTCGCCGACACTGTGTTGGCAGATGCGGTAGCTGCGAAAATCGGCGCACACGAAGTACGGGTCGTGATAGCGCAAGCCGTCGATCAAGGGCTTGAATTTGTCGCGATCGCCGTGGGAAAAAGTACCCCGTTCAATGCTGTCGAGCACCGCGTTGAGTTCTGGATCGGCTTCCCAGATCGCCTGGGGGCGATAACCCTCCGCGCGTCGGTGGTCGACTTCATCTGACGTGAGGCCGAAGACAAAAATGTTTTCGCGACCCACAGCCTCCAGGATTTCAACGTTCGCGCCGTCGAGCGTTCCGATCGTGAGCGCGCCGTTGAGTGCGAACTTCATGTTGCTCGTGCCGGAGGCTTCAGTGCCAGCCAACGAGATCTGCTCGGACACCTCTGCGGCGACCACCAGCTTTTCAGCGAGGGAAACGTTATAGTCGGGCACAAAGACGACGCGAAGCCGGGCACTCACTTCAGGATCGACCTCCAGCACCCGGGCGACGCCAGTGATGAGCTCGATGATCGACTTTGCGGCTACGTATCCTGGGGCTGCCTTGCCTCCGAACAGGAACGTGCGTGCGGGGCCAGTTGGCTTGCCGTTTAGAATGTCGTGATAGTGTGCGATGATTTGCAAAATATTGAGGAGCTGCCGTTTGTACTCATGCAGGCGTTTGACCTGCACGTCGTACACAGACGCTGGATCCAGAGCGAAGCCGAAAGTTTCGCGGAGGTGCGCACTCAGGAGCCGCTTGTTTTTGCGTTTCACCCGTTGCCAAGCTTGACGAAATTCCGCGTTCTCCGCCAAGGGTGAGAGCCTGTGCAGCTCCTCAAGGCGGGTGACCCAGGCGTCGCCGATGTGCGAGGTGATCAGCCGGGAAAGTCCAGGATTGGCGGCGAGCAGCCAGCGGCGTGGCGTGATGCCATTCGTCTTATTGTTGAATTTTTGGGGAGTCCATTCGGCAAAGTCACGAAACAGACGCTGCTTAATAATGTTGGTGTGGAGCTTGGAGACGCCATTCACCGAGCGGCTGCCCACGACGGCCAAGTGAGCCATGCGTACGCGCCGGCTGCCATTCTCATCGATCAATGACATGCGGCGGAGCCGGTCAGTGTCGCCCGGATATGCCCTTCGGATGTCTTCCAAAAAGCGCCGATTGATCTCATAGATAAGTTGCAGGTGTCGTGGCAGCAAACGCTCCATCAGGTTCACCTCCCAATGCTCGAGCGCTTCCGGCATCACGGTGTGGTTGGTGTAGGCGAAGGCTTGCGTCACTGAACTCCATGCGGTTTCCCAAGGCTGGTGGTGTTCATCGAGCAGGATGCGCAAGAGTTCCGCGATAGCGATCACGGGATGGGTGTCATTGAGCTGAAAAATGGCCTTTTCATGAAGGTTTTCGAGGGACGGGAACGTTGCAAGATGGCGAGCGATCACGTCTTGCAACGTCGCACAGACAAAGAAATATTCTTGCTTGAAGCGAAGCTCACGCCCTTGGTCCACCATGTCGTTCGGGTAAAGAACGCGCGAGATGTTCTCGGTGGCATTCTTATCATAGAGCGATTGCAGGTAATCGCCGCGATTGAAATCTGAGAAGCTGAATTCACGAGCGGCCTTGGCGGACCACAGGCGTAGAGTGTTGACTATCCCGTTCCGGTAACCCGGGATCAAAATGTCATGTGCCATCGCCATGACCACATCCGCAGCTTCCCAGTGGAAATGGTCCTTGCCGTCGCTCGATGTGGTTCGATGCACTCGACCCCCAAAGCGCACGGGAAAAATGCGCGCAGGCTTCTCAACTTCCCAGGGATTGCCATAGCGTAGCCAGTTATCGGCACGTTCCAGTTGCGCGCCATTGATAATTTCTTGCCTAAAAATGCCATATTCGTAGCGGATCCCATAGCCGACGGCTGGCAGACCAGCGGTGGCCATCGAATCTAAGAAGCAGGCGGCGAGGCGCCCGAGGCCTCCGTTGCCGAGCCCTGCGTCTTGCTCTTCGGCCAACAGATCCTGAATGTCGTAGCCGAGTTCGGCCAGTGCTTCCCGAGCCGGTTCATACAGCCCAAGATTCAAGAGATTCGTTTCAAGCAAACGCCCGAGCAAAAACTCGAGCGATAGGTAATAAACGCGGCGCGCTGTTGGAGCGTGCGCTGAGTGTTCCGTCTTATTCCAGCGATCGACCATGCGATCCCGGACCGTGCGGGCTATTGCCCAGTAAAAATCGAGTGGGGTGGCGCTCGACTCATCGGCCACCCGCGTATACTCGATGTGGCTGGCGATGGAACGCTTGATCGAATCCTTGTCTAGGCCAAGATCAGATGACGTGAGATAGCTTTCTTCGGCCTTCTGCATACGGCCAAAGTACACCGAGTTCGAGCTGTTGCCCAATTGCAGACTCGCGTGAACCGCGCGCTTGCGACCCAGGCTACAAATTCACGGCGTTGCGCGGAGCGCCCGCTAAAAATGCGCGAACATTCTCACCGGTCGCTTGCATCAAGCGTTGCCGAGCCTCGAACGATGCCCAAGCAATGTGGGGTGTGATGACACAGTTTGGAGCCGATAATAGCGGATTGGCAGTGCTCGGCGGCTCCGTGGAGAGAACATCCAAGCCTGCACCACACAGCGCTCCGTGCTGCAAGGCCAACGCGAGCGCGCCTTCATCGATCAGGGGGCCTCGCGAGGTGTTGAGGAGCAACGCGGTCGGCTTCATGAGCGCCAGCCTATCGCCGTTGATCAGCTGTTCGGTCTCGCGGGTGAGTGGGCAATGCAGACTGACCACATCGGCGGCGCTGAGCAGCTCTTCCAGTGGTTTGAATTCGAAGTGCGCATACGGTGGAGGGGCCGCTGAACGCGACGGCGTGGCCCAAACGCGCATGCCGAGCGCGTGCGCAAGCTCAGCAAAACGGCGACCAATCGTGCCGAAGCCAACGATTCCGCACAGCTTTCCCGAAAGCTCCAAGAGCGGAGCCCTCTGGAACGAGAAATCTAGCGAACGCACCCAATCCCCCTGCTGAACGGCGGCCGCATGCATGCCGACACGACTGGCTAGCTCGAGCAACAGTGCCAAGGTGACTTGCGCGACGCTTTCGGTGGCGTAGCTCGGCACATTGCAGACCGGGATCTGTCTTTCTTTAGCGCAGGCAACGTCCACAATATTGAAACCTGTGGCCAATACACACACGCCCTTCAATTCTGGAAGCTGTTCGAGCGTGGCGCGTGTGAGCGGAGTCTTATTCGTGAGAACAAGATCGTGATGGAGCGCCCGGGCCACAATTTCCGACGCAGGCGTTCGGTCGTGAACGGTCAGCTCCCCAAGCTCGGCGAGCGCGCCCCAGGAAAGATCGCCTGGATTGAGGGTGAACCCATCCAGAACGACGATTCGAGCCTTTGGCTTCACCGGTGCAATCCTCGCTCGGGTTGCCTAGGCGCGAGGGCCTTCTTCGCTTTCGTCTTCAAGCGAGGCTCCGTGGCATTGCTTGAATTTCTTGCCTGAGCCGCAGGGGCAGGGATCATTGCGGCCGATCTTGGGCGCTTTTCGCGTGACCGGGGGCGGAGCCGCCACCGATTCACGCTTCTGAGCCAGTAGATCTTCTTCGTTACTGCCATCCAGCGGCTGCTCGCCGGGGTGGCGTGCGACCGCATGTTCGAGCTCCGCCAAATGGCGCTCCTCGGCCGCAGCTTCGAGTGCTGCGATTTCTTCGGTGCGCTGGATCTTCACTTCGAAGAAGCGCGTGAGCACCGTGCTCGAAACTCGCGCGATCATGTTCAAGAAGAGATTGTAGCCTTCCTTCTTGTACTCATTTTTCGGGTCGCGCTGTCCGTAGCCGCGGAGGCCAATCCCATCCCGCAAATGCTCCATGTTGTTCAGGTGTTCCACCCAAGCTTCATCGATAGCTTCGAGGTAGATGTGTCGGAAAACGCGCATCGAAAGCTCAACGCCGTGTTCCTTTTCCTTTTCACGATACAAAAGCTCGGCGCGCTCAAACAAAGTGCGCACCAGGCGGTCGGCGTCGCCGAAGCCGTCGACGTCATGGTCCGTTGAAGTTTTGAAGAATTCCTTGAAGCTCTCGTGGATCCCGCGGAAATCCCAATCTTCTGCCTGTTTGTTGGGTGGGCAACATTCTTCCACCATGGCGCTGATCACTCGATCGAGGAGATCCAGCATGCGTTCGCGTTGCTCAGACAGGCCCTGGCACACCAGGAGGTCCAGCTCCTCAACCGTGCCGAGAGCATCGCGTTTCTTTCGCGACTCTAGATCCAGCTTCACACCCCACAGCTGGTAAACCTCACGCTGCAAGGACTCCAGCTCAACGAGCGGCTTGGCTGCTTTGAGTTCCGCGGGTGTGGGCGCTCTCGATTTCCCATCCGCTGTGCGCGGATGCAGAGGCTCTTCGGAATACATACCCACGAGTTGAGCAATCAGCGGGCGCACCGCCTCGGCGATCGACTCATCGACGGGAATAACGCGCGAACTTCCGGTGGGCTTGCCCGTTTCGTCTATTTCTTCAGGCGCGTAGCGGCCGGTGAGAAGCTGTTGGCGGAGCGCATACACCGTTTTTCGCTGCGCATTCATCACGTCGTCGTATTCGAGCAGATTCTTGCGAATGTCGAAGTTGCGCTCTTCCACTTTACGCTGAGCATTTTCGACGCTCTTGCTGACCCAAGGATGCTCAATCGGTTCATCATCGGGCATGCCCATGCGGTCCATGAGATTCTTCACCCGATCGCCCGCGAAGATGCGCATCAGATCGTCTTCGAGTGAAAGATAGAAACGGCTGGAGCCCGGATCCCCTTGGCGCCCAGCTCGCCCACGCAACTGATTGTCGATACGGCGCGACTCGTGGCGCTCGGTGCCGAGGATGTGCAGGCCTCCGAGCTCAATCACTTCGTCGTGCTCCAGCTTGCAGCGCTCCTGGTACTGCTTCACCAGCGTTGCGAAGGCTTCAGGCTCCGCATCGGGATGCCGATCGTGCTCCTTGAATTCGAGGCGTGCCAGCATCTCAGGGTTCCCGCCCAGAAGAATGTCCGTCCCGCGGCCCGCCATATTCGTTGAAACGGTGATCGCGTTTTTTCGGCCTGCCTGAGCCACGACGTACGCTTCATTCTCATGATGCTTGGCGTTTAGAACGTGGTGCGCCACCTTCTTCTTGGTCAGAATGCGACTGATGGCGCCGCTTTTCTCGACGCTGGTCGTGCCCACCAGTACGGGGCGGCCAACCTTCTGCATCTCTAGGATTTCGTTGATCGCCGCCGTGAATTTCTCTTTTTCGGTTTTGTAAACCAGATCGTGGCTGTCTTCGCGCACAGCCGATTTGTTGGTTGGGATGGCGACCACGTCTAACTTGTAGGTGGTGCTAAATTCCTGGGCTTCTGTCTCAGCGGTGCCCGTCATGCCCGCAAGCTTCTTGTAGATGCGAAATAGATTTTGGAAGGTAATGGTCGCCATCGTGCGACTCTCTTCTTGAATCCGTACATTCTCCTTGGCTTCGACGGCTTGGTGCAGGCCATCGCTCCAACGCCGGCCGGAAAGTACGCGCCCCGTGAACTCATCGATGATGAGAACCTTGCCGTCGGGAGACACCATGTACTGCTGATCGCGCTTGTAGAGCGCATGCGCGCGCAGCAGCTGATTGGTGATGTGGAGAAATTGGATATTGACGGGATCGTAGAGATTCCCGATGCCAAGCATCTTTTGAACCAGATCCACCCCTTCATCGGTGAGCGTCGCGCTGTGGCCCTTTTCGTCCACCGCGTAGTGCTCATCCTTGCGCAATTTGCCTAAAACATCGTTGAGGGTGCGGTATTTCTCGCTCGCGGCTTCGGCGGCACCACTGATGATGAGCGGCGTGCGAGCCTCTTCGATCAGAATCGAGTCCACCTCGTCGACGATCGCAAAATTGAGCTGGCGTTGCGCGTAATCCAGAGCGGAAAATTTCATGTTGTCGCGCAAGTAATCAAAGCCGAATTCGTTGTTTTGGCCGTAGCAGATATCGCGCTTATAGGCTTCCCGCTTCTCTTCGTCGGTCTGGTTATTCACCACCGTGCCGATCGTGAGCCCCAAGAAATTATAAATCTTACCCATCCACTCCGCATCGCGAGTCGCCAGGTAGTCGTTGACCGTGATCAAATGCACACCGCGCCCTTCGAGCGCATTCAGGTAGATGGGCAAGGTGGCCACCAGAGTTTTGCCCTCGCCAGTTCTCATTTCGGCGATTCGGCCTTCGTGGAGGACCATGCCGCCCATGAGCTGCACGTCGTAGTGGCGCATGCCGAGAGCGCGCTTGCTGGCTTCTCGGCACACGGCGAAGGCCTCCACCAAGAGATCATCCAAGCTGGCACCGTTATCCAGCTTCTCCTTGAACTCTGCCGTCTTGGCCTTGAGTTCGGAATCGCTCAGCTTGGCTAGCCCCGGCTCGAGATCATTGATGCGGGATACTCTGGGCGACATGCGCTTGACGGCGCGTTCGTTGGAGGTTCCGAAGAGTGTTTTGGCGACCCAAGTCAGCATGCGATAGTCTCGTGTTCAGACGGTGTACCTAGAACGGAAGTGTGAAGGCCTGCTTTGGCTTTAGGGGCGGGCAAGCGGTTCGGAAGCTAATCCCTCAGAACGGCGTGTGCCAGGCCTCGGGAGTCATTTTCGGGCCATCGGGTGGCGTCTGGGGGCCAAAACTGGAGGTTTTAGGCTAGCGTGCCGCCGCCATGCGAGATCCCGAGCACCAGCTGTACCGCGAGTTGAAGCGGACCTGCCAGAAATACGCTTTGGTTGCCGAAGGGGATCGGATCTTGGTGGCCGTGAGCGGAGGCAAGGATAGCTACACCTTACTCCAGCTCTTGCAGCGCTTAAAGCGAGAGCTGCCGTTTGCATTTGAGCTTATCGCAGTGCATTTAGATCAGCAACAGCCTGGCTACGACGGCACCACTCTCGAAAAGTGGCTCACGGAAAAGGCGTACAACTTCGAGATCCTCTCCGAAGACACGTACTTGGTGGTGACATCTCATCTGGACAGCAAATCAACGTACTGCTCACTCTGTTCGCGGCTACGGCGCGGGATCCTTTATTCTGCTGCTGAGCGTCTCGGTTGCAACAAGATCGCGCTGGGCCATCATCGGGACGACGCGCTCCAGACCTTTCTCTTGAACATGCTTTATTCTGGCAAGCTTCAGGCCATGCCCGCTTCCTACCGCACGGACGATGGCAAGTTTGAAGTGATTCGGCCGCTGATCGGTTGCTCGGAGTCGTCGATTCGGGAGTTTGCAGAGAAGCAGGCGTTTCCAATTTTGCCCTGTAATCTGTGCGGCTCCCAAGAGGGGCTCAAGCGCCAACGCATGGCGGAGCTGCTTTCCGAGCTGGAGCAGGAGATCCCCAACGTTCGCAGCACGCTCAGCGCCGCGCTCGCCAATGTGATCCCGACGCACTTGCTCGATACGGATTTGCTGGCTGCTTGGGCGGAACGGCCCGTTCACGTGCGTCCGAGAGAAACCGTCAACCGACGAGAATCGCACCATGCCGCGCTCCCACGGGTTGCAGCGCGAAGGCTACCGATTGCGTGATTGCGAAGACTGACAAAGTTGAGTTGTTGGCAGGCCTCAAGCGTCAGCTCGAGGCAGAATTGGCGGTGATGGAGCATGCGCATCAGCAATCTCGCGAAGGCGCAACGCACGAGGAAGCGCGTTCCGAAGGCGATAAAGACATGCGATCGACGGAAGTGAGCTATTTGGCGCGGGGCCAGGCCCTGCGCGTGGTTGAGCTTGTGGAAGGGCTAACCAAGCTGTCAATGCTGCGAGCTCGAAAGTTTTCGGAGAGCGATCCACTCGCCATGGGAGCCCTCGTGCGTTTGGAAGATCAGAACTCAGGAGAAGCTTCGTGCTTTCTTTTGGCACCGGCCGGAGCTGGTGCGCGGCTGTCGGCGTGTGAGGCAGGCTCGGGCAAAGCTCAAGAGTTGGAAGTAGTGGTGCTCACCGCAGGTTCTCCGCTCGGCCGAGCTCTCTTAGGCCAAAGGTTAGGGGACGAAGTGGAGCTGATTGTCCCAGCAAAAAAGCGTTCTTATGTGATCGTTGAGCTGGCGTGAAATCGATGTCTAGGCCCGTGATCCACGGAAAGCCTTCGGTTTGTCGGGAAATGATGCCCTCCCCGCCGCCGCGGAGCGCGGCAGTCGCCCCTCCCCGGCATCGTCCGTCGTGGCCGGGTCGCTGCGGGAGGGGCATGACCCCGGGGACAACGGGCACGACCGGGACGGGGTTGCGGGCCGGCGCTTTACGCTTGCCTGGTGAGCCCTTTCGTTCGTTGAAAGATAGTAAGCATGCTTACTATCGTGTGTTCGACTTTGAGATAGAGGTCACGCACCAGTTTGGGAGCTGAAACTTAAGCTAGAAGTCGTAGCGGATGCCAAACTCAGCTGAGCTACCGGCACTAAGTTCGCGGATGAAATAGGGCTCGAACGAGAACGTTCTGTCGTTGCCCCAGATTGGCAAGCGGTCTGGCGGAAAGGTCGTCTCCGTTTGCACTTGCCCCAGCTTCGGGTGCCGTTGAAGCATCCGCAACGGCTCAGCTGTGGGCTCCAATTCGAGGGCTAGGTAATAGCCACGCTCCCAATCGCTTTGGGGCTTTTGCTCGATGAATCCAGCCTGGTTCAGCGCATAGCCCGCATTTTCGGGGACCTTAAATGCGAGCGAGGGCTTGCAACAAATACCGCCTTCGTTCAGCGGGAAAAACGGATGGGCAAACCATTCGAGGGGGAGGGGCCGTGTCCCAGTGTTTTCAATGTGGGTCTCCGAGGAGAGCGAGCGATCATGGAGTGAGACCGTGCGCTTCAGGCGATAACTATAATCTCTAAATACATCTTCACAGGTTAACGTGAGCGACGTGGGCGTACTCTCAACGCGCCAGGGCAGGAAGCGCAGCACCTCAGGGTTATGATGCGCAAACGAGGGTTTCAGCTGGCCCGTGCGCCTGGCTCGCCCCACGCCAATCACAGCCACCTCTTCGCCTAGCGCTGCGTCTTCATTGAGCACGCGCACAAATTGTTCAGGTGCTCCTTGCCCGTGAAAGACATCGGGATTTGCCGCGGGAAACTGTGGCCCCGCCAAGAGTGGGCCCAAGGCTTGGTCGCTCACTTGATAGATGTAGCCGCCGACGCAATAGCGTGAACCCAAGCGAGCCAGATCGTGAGCGGGATCCAGAATTTCCACGTCGAGTTGTGAGTTCTTAAGGTGAAACATGTCATTCCTGTGGGTTCGCTTGCACGACTTGCAGAAATCCCGGCCCATAAGCAGCAGCTTTAGCGGGGCCAATCCCGTGAACGAGTAACAGCGCCGCCTCAGTCTTAGGGCGGAGCGTTGCGATGTCGCGAAGCGTGCGATCACTCGCGACCACGTACGCAGGCACGCCTTGGGTTTGGGCCACCTCCAAGCGATGGCCCCGCAAGGCTTCGAAGAGAGCATGCGATGCAGGATCGATGGCTTCGTCGGCCCGGGTGCCCGCGCGTCCTCCCGTGGAGTTGGCTAGCGGCGCGGGCGAGCGGTCGCGTGGGGGTAGCCGCAGACGAATCGGGCGCAGCCCCTTCATCGCTTCTCGGCCCTCTAGCGTGAGGCGGATAAGCGGACGCTCATCTTTGGTGAAGTTGAGCCAGCCAGCGGTCATGCAGCGTCGCAAAAGCTTAGTGAGCCAGTCTTCGGAATAGGCTTTGAGCACACCGAATGTCGGTGAATCGTCGAGCGCCATCCTCTCCAAACGTGGATCTTTTTGGCCCCGCGCGAGCTTCACTGCAGCCATCAAGCCAAGTTGCGCGTGCACGCGAGCCACGGCGCTCAGCGCTTTTCTGACGATCAATGCCGTCTCTTGCTCGTCCGCGTCGTCGTCGGTTGCAAGGCCCAGACACACGTCGCAGCGCCCGCAACCTTGCAGTGTTTCGGCTTCATCCTCGAAGTAGCGCAGGATCGCGTCGTGGCGGCAGCTCCCCCCCTCCACCCAACGCATGAGTTCAAGGAAGAGGTTCCACTTGTGCTCGACGACGCTCGCATCGGGGGCGCGCCCGTCCACTTCCTTCTGCAAGAGCTGGCGACGGAGTGCTAGATCTTGAGGTCGCGCTAGCAGTAAACCTATCGCCGGCTCACCGTCTCGGCCGGCACGCCCCACTTCTTGATAATAGGCCTCAATCGAGCCGGGCGGCCCCAGATGCACCACAGCGCGCACATCCCCGCGATCGATGCCCATCCCGAACGCGTTGGTGGCCACGACGATGGTCGCCTCGCCGTGAATAAAGCTGGCTTGCGCCCGCTCTCGCTGCTTCGAAGGCAGACCCGCATGATACGCCGCCGTACGCCAACCGAGAGCCGCCAAGCGTGCGGCTTCCTTCTCTGCGCCTTTACGGGTGGGAGAATAGACAATCGCCGTTCCCAGCGGTTTCTTGGGCTTTCCGAGCGCCTCTTCCAGCGTCGCATCCACGTGTTTTTCGCGTTCGCGCAGCGATGAAATTTCTCGTGCTCTCAGGATCAAATTGGGGCGTGCAAAACCGCGCAGCACTTGCGGCGTGTCGGAGCCGAGGCCTAAGCGTTGCAAGATCTCATCCCGCACGATGGGGGTTGCTGTCGCGGTGCAGGCTAAGATCTTGGCGCCTGCCATCTGCCGCACAAAGTCCCCAATTCCCAAATAATCCGGGCGAAAGTCATGACCCCATTCGCTGATGCAATGGGCTTCATCGATCGCGATGAGCGGGCAGGCGAGTGCCCGCACCGTGGCGCGGAAACCTGGATAGGCGAGTCGCTCAGGAGCCACGTACAGCAGCTGATAATCGCCGCGCGCTAGCTTCGCCAAACGTTGCTTGGTCTCTTCGGGTGGCAACGTGGCGGCCAAATAGGTCGCAGAAATGCCGCGCGCCGTGAGCGCAGCAACTTGATCGTGCATGAGTGCGATCAGCGGGGAAATCACCAACGTGGTTCCCGAAAGCAGCGACCCCGGAAGCTGATAGCAGAGGCTCTTACCGCCTCCAGTTGGCGCCACGAGCAGCAATTTGCCATGTTCGAGCAATGCCAAAATGGACTCGCGCTGGCCCGGTCGGAACTCCGAATATCCAAGCCTTTGCAGCCCAGCATCGAGGTCGAGCACTCCGGGAGCTGCCGCCGTCACAGTTGGGTGTATGCGCGAGCTGGCAGCTGAGAACAAGTGATAAGGCCGGGCCTTGCCTTCCCGGCGCCTATCATCGACACTCCTGTCCGTGAGGTTGTGGATAGCGTGTGGATTAGTGTTGGTGGGCATGGTTGTCGCCGCGGCTTGTGCGGGTCCAACGACCGCGCCGTGTACCCCGCAAACTTGGAAGGGCATGTGCCTTGCCCGCTCGATCGTGAAGACGAAGGAGGTGGAATTCCCCGTGCCGATGTCGGTCTTCGAGGTCATTTTTTCACCCCAACCCAATACCCAAACACCCAATTTGACGCCTCCAGAAGTTCGTTTGGAGTACCGCGTGCGGGGCATTTACGAAGAAGCCTTACGCGCGTATCTGAAGACTTACGAAACGGTGGCGTGTAGCGCGACGCCACCAGCGCCAGACTCCTGCTTTCCGGGTCCCGTTCAGATCGATGCTCCAGCGTTCGATCCGGCGACGGTGGAAGCTGCCGCACCCGCTGGCCCTTCTGGCTGCGCAAAGATTGAGGCTGGGGCGGTACAAGCCGAGGGTGTGCCGTTCAACGCCCCGGCTAGCTTGCAAGAGTCGCTCTTGTTTGAGCAAAACCTTGCGACACCCGCCGCAGAGAGCTTGAAGCTGCTGGATAAGATAGCAGAAGATTTGAAGGCGGCGCCGAGCATCGATTGTGTGTCCGTGGTCGGGTCGGTGACACTCGGTGAGCCACAGGTTTTGGCGAGCCAACGTGCCCAAGCCGTTCGCGCGGCGTTAGTCGAACGCGGTGTTGAAGCAGGGCGACTCAATACCTTGAGCGCGAGTGTGGCGATTGCGGGCGACGGCCAGCGTGCAGAAGTGCCTTCTGAGCGGCGAGTGATCTTGCGTGTGGTGTTGCAGTCCGCCGGAGAGTAGGCGTGACGGGCCTGTGCGCCATCTCGGTCGATTTGGATGAGATTGCCTGTTACCACGCGATTCACGGCATTTCTAGCACAAAAGATGCTCCTCATGTTGTCTACGATATCGCGCTTGAGCGCCTGGGAACTTGGGCACAAAAGCTCGGGATCCCTTTAACTCTGTTCGTGGTGGGTCGTGATCTGAAGAGCGACCGCAACCAACTCAGATTATCCGCGCTGCACGCAGCAGGCTTCGAGCTCGCGAATCATTCTCTCGATCATCGTTACGATCTGACCCGCCTTTCGCCTGCGAAGATGCGCGAGCAGGTAGAAGGGGGGCTCTTGCGGCTTCAGGAAATACTCGGCCCCGTGAACGTTGGATTTCGGGCGCCCGGTTACCTCGTGAACGATACGCTGCTGCAAGTCGTCCAGGGTACGGGAGCTCTCTATGATTCCTCGGTTTTTCCTTGCCCGGCCTATTATGCCGCCAAGGCGCTTGTGATCGGCGGTCAGCGCTTGCAGGGGCGCCACTCCTTATCGCTCGTGGATTCTTCGCGGGTGCTGACAGCGCCCACACGTCCGTATCGAATCGGGGTCCCGTATTTTCAGCGCGGGGAGGGGCTTTGGGAAGTGCCGATTCAGGTGACCCCCGGCCTGCGTTTGCCTTTCATTGGAACCACACTCACCCTGCTGGGCGAGCACGGCGCTCGGCTGTACACACGGCTCTTAAGGCAGGAAGCGTTCGTGAACCTTGAGCTGCACGGCATTGATTTTCTCGACCAAAACGATGGTTTGCAGGCGCTCGCTGCACATCAGCCGGACCTGCGCATGCCCTGGCTGAAAAAGCGGGCTCGGCTTACAGCGGTGGTGAACGAATTGAAAAAATCAGGTCGCAGTTTCGTGTGCCTCAAAGATGCCGTTCTCCACTTTGAGAGCACGCGCAGTTTGCTAGGGTGAAACGGTGACGACCAATACGGTTCGAACCATCTGTGTAACGGGCGCTTCAGGTTACATTGGGTCACACATCGTTCGCCTGCTGTTGAGTGAGGGGCAGCGGGTGCTCGGAGCTGTTCGTGAGCCGGAAAATGGGGCCAAGATGGCGCATCTTCGGGCGCTGCCTGGCGCGGAGCGCCTCACGCTGCTGAAGGCCGATGTGCTTGACCCCAGCGTTTGGGATGGAGTGCTCGCCGAGGCCGACAGTGTGATCCACTGCGTCGCGGTGGTCAGCTTTGGCGCCAAAGATCCGCAGAAAGAGATTGTCGATATTGCTGTGAAGGGCACTCGGAACGTACTGAGTGCAGCCGCCCGGTCGCCACGGACACAGAGCGTGGTGCATCTCTCGTCAATCGCCGCCCTCGTGAGTTATCAATTAGCACCAGATTACCAGTTTTCCTCCAAAGACTGGTGTAACGATGCCACGCTGGCCACGAATCCCTACGGTCTCGCGAAAACACTGTCCGAGCAGCTGGCGCGCGAAATGGAGGTAAAAAGCGCTTCAGATCCCGAGCTTTCTCCGTTCCAGTTGGCCGTCGTCGCACCGGGCTATGTGCTCGGGCCGTTGCTCGCGAAGGCGCATGTGCGTTCGAGTCCCGCGATTGTCCGCGACATGTTGAGCCGCGCTTATCCCGGTTGCCCAGATCTCAATTTCAACGTGGTGGACGTGCGTGACGTGGCGCAGGCGTGTGTGAGCTTGTCCGAAGCGCCTGGGATTGGTCAGCGGTTGGTGATGGTGAACGGACGTCTGTGGTGGCGTGAAATGGCGGCGACGCTGGCGCGGCGATTCCCCGCGGCGAAGGTGGTCACACGGGGCCTACCGCGCTGGCTTCTCTACGCGAACGCGTTGTTCCAAACGCGCGTGAGCCTTGCGTTCCTCAAGCAGAATCTCGGACGCGAGCTGCTGATCCTGGATGGCCTTCAGGAAGCTTTGGGCCTTCGGTATATTCCGCTTGAGGAAACGCTGCACGCTACCGCAACGAGCCTATTTGAGTTGGGAGTGGTGAAGCCATTTCAGGACACCTGGGCGAGCCCGCGGCGCGACTATTCGGGAGTATAATCCCGAATAGTCTCGACTATTCGGGAATTGAATCCTGAATGGTCTTGACCTGGGAAGGTGCCTCAGCCCACACTTTGAGGGTGGAAAGAGCGCTATCAGCCCGGATTCGTGCGGATCTCAAGGAGCGCATCGTGCTCCTGACTGGGCCGCGGCAGGCGGGGAAGACCATGTTGGCCCGCTCGCTGTCTGAAGTGGCGGAGTACTACAATTTTGATCTGGCCGAGCATCGCCTTCGCCTTGCGGAGAAGAGTTGGGACCGCGAGGCTCCGTTGATTATCTTCGACGAGCTACACAAGAAGCGAGATTGGAAGTCTTGGCTCAAAGGGATCTACGATACCGAAGGGATTCCGCCTTCGCTTCTAGTGACAGGCAGCGCTCGTCTCGACACGCACCGACGAGTGGGAGATTCGCTCGCTGGTCGATACTTTCGCTATCGACTGCATCCCTTGGACGTTGCTGAGGCGGCTGGCTCCGTTGAGCAGAACGAAGCGCTCGCGCGATTGATGAAGGTGGGCGGCTTCCCGGAGCCATTCCTGCGGGGGGATGAGCGGTTCTACAAACGTTGGCGGCAAACTCACCTCGACATTATTTTGCGGCAAGATCTCGTGGATATGGAGTCTATTCGGGACATCCAGAGCATCGAAACGCTCGTCGAGCTCTTGAAACATCGAGTGGGTTCACCCATCTCCTATGCGAGCCTTGCCAGGGACCTCGAAAGGGACCCGAAGACCGTGAAGCGCTGGCTCGACCTGCTCGAAAACCTCTACGTCGTCTTCAGAGTAACGCCATATCATCGCAATATTGCGCGCGCACTCCTGAAGGAACCGAAATTTTACTTCTTTGATACGGGCGCCGTACTTTCGGGCGAAGGCGCACGCTTCGAAAATGTCGTCGCTAGTGCATTGAGGAAAGAACTCGATCGAATTGAAGATGTGGAAGGCGACAAGACCGGCCTCCATTATGTCCGAACCAAGGATGGCAAGGAAGTGGATTTTCTCGTTAATCTTGAAGGCAACCCCAGATTACTGTTGGAGACTAAGCTTTCAGATCCCGTGCTGAGCCCGAACCTTGAAGCGCTTGGCCGGTTCTATCCAAAGGCGCAACAGCTGCAGCTTGTCTGCAACCTAAAGGGTGGCACGCGCACTTTTCCTGGCGGTGCAGCGGTGCGTGGTGCGGCAAGCTGGCTGGCTCAGATCGAGAAGGGTGTTGCCGGGCAAGGCGCGGCTAGTCTGAACAAGGCGTGATCAAACACTCACGTGCGCGGCACATAGCGCTGCAGTTTTTCCCAAACGCGTTCAGGATCAATGCGTGTGTTCGATTGCACGATCACGAACCAAGGTGGGCCTTCGCCCTCGAAGCAGGCTTCCGGATCCCACTCACTGAAGTTGCGTTTATCTTTCTGCCAACAGGAACGCTCGATATCGTAAATCGGCTGCTCAGCTTCGACGTGGTAGCGGCCGATATGGCCGGTTGCCTCCAGAAAGGTGTAATAAAGGGCGTATTCAGTCCACGGGAAGCCAGCCGCGAGCATGAGCCGCCAGCGCGCCAGCTC
This sequence comes from Polyangiales bacterium, assembly GCA_038246305.1. Classification (GTDB taxonomy): domain Bacteria; phylum Myxococcota_A; class Polyangia; order Polyangiales; family Polyangiaceae; genus JBBRRP01. Next base: position 62,345 of record JBBRRP010000004.1, read on the forward strand.
AGGTTTTTTCCCGAGGCTCGCTCGCGCCAGCACGACAGCTTGTCGCAGGCCTCGCAAGGTGAGGCTCAAAGGACGCCTCTCAAAATAATCACGGATCTCAAAGACAGCGTCGCGCACCAAAACTGCCGGCGTCACGTTGTGCAAAATCCCCTTTCGGATCGACTTCATCCCGAGTGTCGCGGCGCTCTGCCGATACCAATCCGGGTGCGAATTTTCCTGGATAACAAAGTACGGAACTTTTGCTGGCGCGAGGTCAGCAACGCTGAACGGCCGGGTGCAGATCACATCGGCATCCAACGTGAGGTACGCGGGTGAAGTCACGTGCTCAGCGATGGCGAGCTTGATCAGCTGCTGCCGATACCATCCGCCGAGAGTCGGTGTGAGCGCGAACTCGGGCACAATAGTAGTCTCCGGCACGACTCGCAGGTTGGCGGTCTTCACGCTTTGTCGGGCCAGCTTCTCCTCAATCTTCGAGACTTGAGCATCGGGCACGACAACCCACAGTGTTCCCAGCTCTGGAAAATACTTCGCCAGCGATGCACGCAATATCTCAGCGCGTTCGATATCGCGCAGCGTGAGCGGTAGGATGGCGTCCATCGTCGACATTCAACGAGGCTAGTCGTGCGTTCCAGCGCAAGCAACCAAGCCGAGGCCCCTCCGGGGCGATGGTGTTTGACGGCAGACCGGCAATTGAGGGAGGACAGACAGGTGTCGGAAGCTCACGCCTCTTTTCTCCAAACTCAGCGCTTTCAGGGCTTGGATGGCTTACGCTGCCTGGCAATTTTGCCGGTGATCGCGCACCACGCGACGCCACGGCCGCTGCCTGGGATCTTGGGAAAGGGTGCCGTGGGTGTGGATCTGTTCTTTGCGCTGAGCGGATTTCTCATCACCACGCTGCTGCTTCGAGAACTCCGAGATACGCGGAAGGTTAACCTAAAAGCATTCTACGTGAGGCGCTCGTTGCGCATTTTTCCGCTCTACTACACGGTGCTCGGCGCCTACTTGGTCTACGCGTGGCTCCTTCCGGCTGCACACCCTGAACGAGTCCATCTGTTCACCAATTGGTTGTTTCACGCAACCTACACCGCCAACTGGTTTGCGAATTACAATGTGTCGCACGCGATCCCATTCGCATTTTCTTGGTCCTTGTGTGTGGAAGAGCAATTCTACCTCTTTTGGCCAATTCTAGTGGCCTCAGTCCGTTCGCGCTGCTGGCTCATGCTCATGATGGCGGGATTGGTGTTCATGGACTGGAGGCTGGAGCACGGTGGTTTGGCTCTGTGGTTCCCCTCGCTGTTACCTTGGCAGCGCGTGGTGACGAGTTTCGCGACACCGATTGGCCTGGGCAGCTTGCTTGGCTTAGTGCTAGATGGGCCGCGCGGCTTTGCCATCTTGAGCCGAGTGCTGATGCTTCGGCCATTCGCGCTGCTCTGCCTTTTAGCTTCCATCTTGGTGCTCTTGATTCCCAATACTCCCTATTTTTTGCTGTGCGTGCTGCTCACGCTGTTGGTGGGTGCGGTGGCGATGCAGCCCAAGAATTGGCTTTCAGGTCTGCTCGAAAATAGGTTCGTAGTTCTTGGCGGGCAGCTGAGCTACGCGGCCTATCTCACGCACGTGACGGCGCTGGCCATTGTGCGGCGTGCCTTTCCTGAGCAGTCATTGAGCACGCTCTTCGTATTTTGCGTGGGTCTGCCGTTGGTTGTCGCCGTCGCCGCGTTCGCTCATTTCGGTCTCGAACGGCCTGGCGTGAGGTGGCTTCGAATGAGGTTGCAGCTGCCCGGCAGAAGTTGCTAGTTACGTTGGGTTATGGCCATTGTTCGATTATTGGGGATTGCGACACTAAGTTTTTTGGGCGTGGGTTGTGCTGCCACTTCTGTCCCGGCAAAGGCGCCTGAAAGTGTCAGTACGGCTCAGCAACCGCCCGCGGACCAGCTCGATGCGCTGAGTAACGAGCAATTGGTGGATAAGCTGTTGGTGCAAACGGGCTCTGCTCAGCTTGGTATACAGATCTTCGACGCCATGGTGGTGCAATTTCGGGGCATGCCGAATTTGCCTCCCACGTTTCTGCAACATCTGAAGGAGATGATGAACGTGGACGAGCTCACCGCGCGGGTCCGCCCGATTTACCTGAAAGCTTATGACCGAAAGACGCTGCTATCTGTCGTTCGCTTTTACGATACCGAGGAAGGAAAGAAGGTGATCGTTGGGTTGCCGCACGTCATGTCCGAAGCCATGGCGGTGGGCCAAAAATGGGGTAAAGAGCTGGCGGAGAAGGCGCTCGCTGCTAGCAAGCCTCCCGAGACTTCAGCAACTCCCGCGAGTCCTGGGCACCCGTAGCGATCACCATCGACCGAGTGCCCGTTCGAGCTGCGCGCGCCCTACAAAGATGCTGTACTCTGCTTGAACGACCTGACCCGAGGCGGACGAAGCCTGAGTCTCGGCATCCTCCAGCTCGATGATTGAACCGGCTCCTGCTTGATATCGAGCTTCGGCAAGTCGCAGTCGCTCGTTCGCATTCTTCTGCACCTCGTGTGCCGCATTCAGCGATGCCTTCGCACCACGAAGCGCGAAGTGGGCTTGTGTGACTTCGAGGCGGATCTGCTGCCGCTCAAGGGCCAATTCGCTTCGCGAGACTTCTCGATTAGCCACCGCCTCCCGAACACGGGCGTTCGTGATCCCACCCTGAAAAAGCGGCCAAGTGAGGTTTGCGCCCGCACTCCAATTCCACGCGAGCGCGTTGATTTCAGGGCCACTTTCGGTAAGCGACGTGGAGACTCCCAGGCTTGGAGCAATGCCCGCTTTCGACGCAGAAATCTGAAGCTCGTTGGCGTCCACCTGGCGTTTTAGGCTCCGGAGCTCGGGACGCCCACTCGCCGCGAGTTTGATCAATTGCTCTTCATACAGCGCCTCACCCATCACTTCCGCGAGCGGCTCATCTCCGACGTCGTAGTCGGTGCCCACGTCGCTCCCCATCGCCTGGTTCAACTGTGCCTTCGCGGTCTCGTAGGCGTTCTCCACGTTGATCAATTGCAGTTCGGCACTGGCCCGATCGGCTCGCACCTGCGCGAGATCGATCTGTGGGCGGGCGCCCGCGTCGGCGAGACCCTGGACCTGAATGAGATGGTGATCCGCGTTTTCGAGTGTGTGGCGGGCGACCTCCACTTGAGCTCGGTTGGCCCACGCCAGCGCGAATGCAGTGCGAACTGCTAACAGCACGTTGAGGCGCGTGGTGGCCTCACTTTCGGCTTGGGCTTCAGCGTTGGCCTGCGCCGCGCGATAGCCGCCGGTGGTCTGCCCGAAGTCGTACACGAGCTGAGTTGCCGTGATGCCGAAGTTGTAAGAGTTGAAGGTGTCGAATGAGGATTTGCCCCCTGTGTTTGCCGGAAGCCCACCCAGTTGAGAGCCAGAATTGGCTGTTCTTCGTGCGTAGGCAGCGCTGGCGACCACCCCCGGATAGAAGCTCGCCTCCGACTGATCGGCGTGGGCCAACGCGACACGGGTTTGTGCCTTAGCCCGCGCGATCTGAGGTTGGTTCTTGAGGGCATTTTGCTCGGCCTGGACCCGCGAGAGCACGCGACGGGTAGCGAGGCCCGCCGGTTCGGCAGCCAGCGACATCTTCGGGAGTAGCAGTACCCCGACCCAGAAGAGCGCCGCGAAGAAGCAATGGGCTCGACTCTTATTCATTCGTACCTCAGGGCATCAATGGGATCGAGATTGGAGGCCTTCTGCGCTGGGTAGAGGCCAAACACCATCCCCACCAACGCGCTGAAACCAACGGCGACAACAACGATGTCTGCGCGCATCACCAGGGCCCAACCTAACTGTTGAGCAAGCGTGGAAGCGACAATCACTCCGAGCCCTACCCCGACCAAGCCCCCCATCATGGAGAGACTCATCGCCTCGACCAAGAATTGCGCAAGGATGTGCCAGGGCTTCGCCCCCACGGCCATACGTATTCCAATTTCACGAGTTCTTTCGCTGACGCTGACGAGCATGATGTTCATGATCCCAATGCCTCCGACGAGCAGGGACACGACAGCAATCGCCGCCAAGAGCGAGGTGAGGGTCTTGGTTCCCTGCTGCTGAGCCGCGGCGATTTCAGCCAGATTCCGCACGTTGAAGTCGTCGTCAGCGCTTGAGGCAATGTGGTGTCGGTCTCGCAAAATGCCCTGGATCTCCTTTTGGGCACGCCCCGTTTCCGAATCTTTGATGGCGCTCACCATGATTGCCCCGCTGAGGTATTTCTGGAGTCCGCCCTGGATCTTCGCCTGGAAGGTGCTGACAGGAATAAATGCGGAGTCGTCGTAATCTTGGCCCATCGGAGACTGGCCCTTGCGCGCGAGCACACCGACGACAATGAACGGAATGGAGCGGATGCGAACGGAACGCCCAACGACGTCAACGTTGGGTCCGAAGAGATGCTCCGACACCGTGGCGCCAAGCACAATTACCTTGTTCCCCGTCTCGATGTCCGATTCGGTGAGGAACGCGCCCTCCGCGATCGTCCAATTTCGGATGGAGAAGTACTCTGGAATCGTTCCGGTGATCTGGGTGCTCCAGTTGGCGTCCTCGCCAACGATCGAAGCACGAGTGTTGAGCTGCGGCGCTGCAGCGCGCACAGCGGGGGCTTCGCTTTGGATGGCGCGTAAGTCGTCCCAGGTGAGTGTCGGCATCGACCCGAATCCGCCCATCACGCCGCCCGTGCTTGTAGATCCAGAGAGCACGATGAGCAGGTTCGTCCCCATCGACGCAAAGACCTTTTCGACACCCGATTTGGCGCCCTCACCGATCGCGACCATCGAGATCACCGACGCGACCCCGATCACCACTCCCAGGGCTGTCAAAAAGCTCCGTGTCTTGTTGCGCAGCAGGGCCCGCATCGCGATGGGAAAGGTTTGGGCGAGGTTCATGTGTGGGTCACCAATTTCGCCAGCGCTGGTTCTTGTTTCTTGTCGCTCATGATCTGGCCGTCTTTCATGACAATCACGCGGGATGCGTAGGTTGCAATGTCCGGCTCGTGAGTCACCAAGAGAACTGTCAGCCCCTCCCGCCACAGTTCCTGAAAGAGCGCCATCACGTCGATGCTCGTTTTCGAATCGAGATTGCCCGTTGGTTCATCGGCTAAAATGAGCGTCGGCGAATTCACGATCGCGCGAGCGATGGCCACTCGCTGTTGTTGCCCGCCGGAAAGTTGTGAGGGCCGATGAGCTAGCCGCTCGCTCAAGCCTACCCGTCCAAGGGCGTGCGAGGCACGTTGCCTTCTCTCCCCGCGCGCGACTCCCGCGTACACAAGGGGCAATTCCACATTCTCGAGCGCGCTCGTGCGTGACAATAGGTTAAAGCTTTGGAACACAAAGCCGAGAGTCCGGTTCCTCACCTCCGCAAGCTCCCCGCGTCCTAACTTTGAGACCTCGCGGTCAGCGAGAAAATATTGCCCACTGGTCGGTCGATCGAGGCAACCGAGCACATTCATCAGCGTCGACTTACCCGATCCCGAAGAACCCATGACTGCGATAAATTCGGCGTTTTCAACCGTCAAGGATACTCCATCGAGCGCGCGCACTTGCACGTCACCCAGGTCGTAGATCTTCTTCACGTTCTCGAGTCGAATGATCGACATGGCACTCGGGCTTTCTCAACGCATGCGGGGAAACCCGCCGCCAGGTGGCGCTGGAGAGGATGCGACAGGAGCGTTGGGGTCCGTGAGTGTCTCCGTTATGACGGCGTCCCCCTCGTGCACGTCACCGCTCACGATCTCGGTGACGGAGCCGTCTGTCAGCCCAACCTGGATATCGACTGGCCTAGCCTCTTGGCCGACCAGACGATACAGCTTGCGGCGATCGCTTTTGGCCGTCGTTTCCCGAGCAGATCGCGGACCAGAGCGCCCACTCGAAGCAGCAGCGGCGGGCGCTGAATCCGGCCGAAAACGTAGCGCGGCGTTCTGAACCCGGAGAACATCGAGACGCTCAGCCGGAGTGAATGTCACCGTCGCGGTCATTCCGGGCTTCAAGAGACGCTTCTGGTTATCGACATCGATAACCGCGTCGTACGTCACCACGTTCTGCACTGTTACAGCCGCGTCGCGAACCTGCCGTACGGCGCCTTCGAAACGCTGACCGGGATAGGCATCGACTGAGAATCCAACCTTCATCCCTTTAGTGATCTTGCCGACATCGCCCTCAGCGACGCTGGTGTCGACCTGCATTTTGGTGAGATCCTGAGCGATCGTGAAGAGGGTCGGTGTTTGGAGGGACGCCGCGACGGTTTGCCCCACATCGACCGCACGAGAAATCACGACCCCATCGATGGGAGACTGGATCGTCGCGTACTTCAAGTTGACCTGGGTCTGATGAAGAGCTGCGGCGGCCTGAAGCACGCCCGCTTCGGCAGCCGTGACCGTCGCACGCGTCACGTTGAGGTTCGCCTCGGCTGTCTCGACTTCGGCTTGGGCCACCAACTGCTTGCTACCCAGCTCCTTTTGCCTTGTGTATTGCCGTTCAGCATCCAACGCCTGAGCTTTGGCCTTCTCGACGTTGGCTTTAGCGGAAAGATAGTTCGCGTTCGCCTGTTCCACGGCCGCTTTGAGCAAGCTCGGCTCGAGGGTTGCGATCGTTTGCCCCTTCTTTACAGCGGAATTGAAGTCGACTTGGATGGACTCAATCCGACCCGAGACTTGTGCGCCCACGAGTACCGTTACGAGCGCTGACACAATTCCAGTGGCTGTAACTTTGGAGGCAACTCGCCCGCGATCGATCACCACCGTCTGATAGCGAGGTCCCACTGGTTCGCGGGATTTCAGGTATTTCATCCCCAGCAACACCAGGCCGCCCAAAGTAGCGAGGATCACTATCCATCGGAGGGCAGATTTCATGGGTTCCTCGCGAGGCGATGCAGAAAACTTCGGCCCTTTTTATCGCCGCTCGACGTATGGCACATGGACCAAAGTGCTGTCCAGCACGCTGGCTCGGTAAGCGGAATGGCGTGCCTGACAGGTTGTGGCGTTTTGCGCCGGGTTCACTGGGAGCGGGCCTGAGCCAAACGCTCGTGAGTCGCCCCCGTTGGCCTACTTGCCTAAGATCGACCACCACGCGGTGGCCATCTTTTCACCCATGAGGCGCTCCGATGCCGAGTCATAATGCAGTGGATTGTCGGGATTCAGCTTGAGCCCTTGACGCGATGAGACTCTGAACAGCGGATCCTGGGTTGCCAGCGTGGCGAGCGCCCTATTGACGTTCCCAACGGGCAGGGGAGTACCGTCGAAATCAAAGTCTTGATCAATTTCTCCGGCCACTGCGGGAAGTGTTGGATCTCCAACCTTAGTTCGAATGGCGGCAATGATTTCAGCTAACATGCGCACATAGTCGGCTGAGGGCGTGTTCATATTGTATTCGCCCTGATGCCAGATGAATCCCCGCACGCTGCCCTTCCGTATCCCTTCTTCGAGATACGGAAGCATGGCGAGATAATTCGGGCCATTTTGAGGGTTCCAGCTCTCGATCGTGGTGCCGCCGACGGCCGCGTTGATGAGGTAGATGTTCACCTCCGGATCGGTGACCTTCTCCAAAATCTTGATACCAAAAGCACGACTCGGAGATAACTCAGCGTCATAGACGCAGACTGGTTCGTCGGCTCCGGCCCAAGTCTTATCCGGCAGGAGCTTGAAGACGCGCGGGGGTGGGTTGAGGTCCTGGCTTTCAAGCGGCGACGTGCCCGCCATATTGGACTGCCCCAGCATGATGTAGACCCAATTTTTCGAGCTTGGATTGGCAACGACTGGCGCGCCACCTGTAGCCAGCATGGGGCTTCCACCGTCACCGGCACCACCAACTCCGAAGCTTCCACCGTCGCTTGCTGCACTCGTTCCACCCACGCCCACACTACCTCCAGACGGGCTCGCGACGGGCGCATTGCCCCCCGATGGATGGGCACCGCTTGGGGCTCCGCCTATACTCGTAGAGCCATCGCCCATGCTAGCGCGACCTCCCGTGGCGTTACCTCCAATCTGCGCGGCCCCCGACGATGCACTAGCCCCTCCGCTCGGGGCGGCGTTTCCGGCAGGCTGCGCACTTCGGCGCGCGTCGCCGTTGCTGCAAGCACTCCCTAGCGTCATTTGAGCGAGAGCGACTATGAGCAAACACCGTACGCTAACGTTTGGCATCTATGCAGGATAGCCATTCACGCGCGCGCGATAATGTGGGCCAGTTGAATAGATATGTATAATCTAACCAGGGTCCCACCCCGCGCGATAGCGATCTTGAGACCAAGCCCCTCTACTCGAACCTTAACGCCCTTCGCCGTCATCTCCACGACGGCCGCGCTGCTCGCCCCAGCTTCGGGCCAAGAGCACTTTCGCAAGCTCATTAGGCTTCAAGATCTTGGCGACGATGTTAAACTCTTTCTCGCGCATGCCTTTGAGTGGGCGGAGTTAGGACACCTCAATAATGCCGGTGTGGCAGCACGTGTTAATCGCGGCCTGCGAGGAAGTCTGCGGCCGTCACGGTGGCGGTGGCTTTGACTTCCCTAAGAGAGAGCGATCCCGGGCCAAACCAAGACGTCCAACTGCCAGACTGGAGAATTTCCCGACGAATTGACTCGTGCGACGGATGCTTCCAGTAAAGCGAATATGCTTGTTTTGTCCGTGGGCCGCCTCGTCCTTGCACAGTGCGTGTTGGCTTGTTGCGCTTGCTCATCGCTGACACCCGCCGAAGCGGCGAAGGCCTTCCCGGTCACGCCTACGGAAACGAGTAGGCCTCGTGCGTTTTCAGCGCTCGATGTTCCCGGATTTGCGCCGGCCGTATTCTATTCGCCGCCAGGAGCTGGCGTTCATGCGCTGGTGGTGGCGAGTCATGGAGCCGGGGGAAATCCGGAAGGCGAATGCGAATACTGGATGAAGTTAACTGGTGGGCGCGCGTTCCTGCTCTGCCTGCGTGGTACTCCGCTTGATGTGCGCTATCCGTCTGCGTACTACTTCCGAGATCATTTCGCTCTTGGGAGAGAGCTTAGGGCGGCAATCAATGCTGCGCGTCAGCAGCAGGGCTCACGCTTTGCGAAAGGGGCCGGCCTTTATGCTGGATTTTCCCAAGGCGCCATCATGGCAGTGGGAATGATCCCCGAGTTCGGTGCCGAGCTGGCGCATTTGGTCTTGATCGAGGGAGGGTATGATTATTGGAGCGTGGCCCATGCCCGCAAGTACGCCCAAGCGGGCGGCAAACGCGTGCTCATCGCCTGTGGGACGGACGGGTGCGCCCGGAAAGCTCGGGAGGCGGCAGAGTGGCTGCGCCAAGCAGGCCTCGAGGCTCAAGTCGTGCACGCGCCCGGGGCTGGACACACCCCGGGGGGGGCCGTGATGGAGGAAGTTTCGGCAGCGCTGCCGTGGGTAGTGGCTGATAGCGAAGCGTGGAAGAGCCAATTCCCCCAACCTTAACGCCCTTCGCCGTCATCTCCACGACGGCCGCGCTGCTCGCCCCAGCTTCGGGCCAAGAGCACCTTGGCAAGCTCATTGGGCTTCAAGATCTTGGCGACGATGTTAAACTCTTTCTCGCGCATGCCTTCCTGGTTGCGTTCCAGGTTTCTGAGATCGGTGATGAGCGGAGAATAGGCAGCATCATCTTTGCTTCCAGCATCGATGAGCTTGCGGAGCGCCTGCCGCTTTTCCATGAGCTTGCCCTGAAGCTCCACGCGTTCCTGATCGAGCGGACGGGTAGCGTCTAGAACTTGCTTGGCGTGATCCCCCGTGATGCCGGCTTCTTCGAGCGCGCGCCCGCGCCGTTCCTGCATGCGGTTGAGACGCTCAGCGCCGTTGTCCCTCTTCTTGTCTTTGCCTGCATCCTTGTCTTTCTTCTTCCCCTCGGCGGCGACGCCTTGACCTGCTCCGGGCTTAGCTAGCGCTGCAGGTGTGGTCAGGCCGGCGCTTCCGATCAGGAGGACGGCGAGTAAGGAATTTCTATAGTTGGCTGAAATCATAAGAGAATCCAAGGGTGAATGGGGGTTGCCCCGTTGAGTGGGAGGAGTTAGGGCACCCTCAATAATGCCGGCGTGGCAGCACGTGTTAATCGTGGCCCGCGAGTTTGAGATCGGCACTCAACGGCAGGTGCCGAGCGCCACATCGCACGCAGTGCCCTGAGGGCAAGCTTCCGGCTCCAGACAGGCCACGCAGCGGCTTCGAAATATATCGCAATACGGGGTCGTGGCGGGGCAATCAGTGTTGGCGGCACAAGGCGCGCACCTTCCACCAAGGTCGCAGTGGCGTAAGGCAGGTTGGTCGTCGCACCGATCATTGCCCTGACACTGAACGCATAAGCCGCGCACTTGGTCGCAAGAGATTTCGGCGGCGCCGCAATCTACATCCTCCTTGCACGCCTTGGCGCACGTGCCGGTTCCTGGAACGCACACCTTGCCTGCTCCGCAGTCAGCAGCTCGTGTGCAGGCGACGCAGCGCCCAGCGGCAACATCGCAGTGAGGGAACTCGGCGGAAGCGCAATTGGCATCTGCCACGCACTCGACGCACACGTGGCGTGTCGTGCTGCAGGCTTGCCCGCTCACACTGCAACCGGTGTGCTCGCACGGCAATGGCGGTGCGGGCACTGTAGCGCTTGGGCTCGGAGCGCCCCCGGTTTCTCCTGAGGCACTGGGAAAGACGAGTTCCGAGGCGCACCCCGCTAGACCTAATAGCCCGCCCACGATCGCGGTTAACTTGTATACTATTCCGCGCTTCACGGGCTCTTTTCTGCTCCGATGAGCTTCAAGGCCACGGCCCGGCCGATGCCGAGCGGGTGAGCTTTCAGATAAGACTGCGCGGACTCCCGGGCTCGGACAGGATTCGTCTTGGAAAGCATCCGCAAGCGTCCCACCGCGGCATTTTCCGACAAGGCACTGTTCGGATACTTTTGAAGAAAATCCTCGTACGCTGCCAAGGCTCCCATTGTGTCACCGGCCTTTTCGCGGCTGACGGCAGAGGTGAACTGGTCGTTCTGGGCGGCGAGCGTGGAGGCATCTGCACGCGCTGGCGGCGTCAGCGGCATCTGTTTGACTGCGACTGAGGCGACCGGAGCCGCAGCCTTGTTAGCCACCTCACTCTTCCGATGTACTGAGCGCGACGGTGCTGGGCCCGCCTTCGCTGGCACTGGCGTCGCCTTCACTTGACTCGATGGCGGCTCTGGTTCAGACACCGGAGAAGGGCGTGGACTCGTGCAGGCCACAGGCCAACGTTCGTTCGGCCTCAAGCTCAGGCTTTGGCCGTTCACGTCGACACTCACCATGCCTTCGCTGACTTCGACCTGCGTCGCAGAACCAGAACACAGATGGGCGGGATCAACGAGGATCTGAAATTTCGTCCCGTGGACCTCGATCGTTGCGTTGGGCGTGAAGACGCGGAACCGTTCGCCCGCACTGAGCTTGTGGACTTGGACGGCGAGCCTGCCGGAATTTAAGCGAAATTGCTGATCCTGGTTCAAGCTTGCGAGGCGCAGCACGCCGTTCGGCTCAAGCTGCAACTTCGTTCCGGTGGTGAGCGAGACTTCGACGCCACCACGGGTTTCCGTTCGAAGCTCCGCTCCCACTTCCAACGGAGTCAAAGCACCGACGGGCACAGCTCTGCCTGAGACCAGCATCGAAGCGCCGGCTTGGCGGGGAGACGCGAACGCACGGATCTCAGAAGATGCTGTTGCCCAGAAGCCCAACACGACCGCCGCGGCAGCACTCAGTGCGAAAGCCGGGACGAGGACTCGACGTTGCCGCCGTGCCGCAGCCTGACGTCGAATGTGCTTCCCAAGCGCCGCAATCTCAGCTTCTGAAGCACCCAAGTCAAGCTCGGGCTGGCTGCTTGAGCTAGCTCGCAATAGCTGAATTGCGCTCTCCAAGCCTTTGGTCTCCGTCATTTTGAACCTCGCGCATTAGTGAGCTGCTCGCTGAGCTCTGGATCGGTTTCGATGCGGCTTTTCAGCTCCCGCCGCCCGCGAGAAAGCCGTGTTTGCGCGGCGCTCACGCTGACGCCAGTGATTTCGGCCGCCTCTTTTAGATCGTAGCCGTACACATCATGCAACAGAAAGGTCCATGCCCGATCAGCATCAAGCGCTGCTAGATGTTCTTTGATGCGGCGCAAGGCACTCCGATGCATCGCAATGTAAGTCACGCCTGCCGGGGCAGCGGGCTCGCACGCGGCCTCCGCCGTGAAAATGCGGCGTTCGAGTTTGCGTCGCCGCACATGCTTGAACACGATGCGCGCAGTGAGCACCCGCACCCAGGCCTCTAAAGGGCAGTCCCCACGGAAACTGGAAGCAGTGCGCACGAGCTCGTACAAGGCGAGTTGCATCGTGTCTTCGGCGTCTACATCCCTCGCTCCGAGCAGCCTCGCGACAGTGCTCTGGATAATGGGGCGGACTCGTTGGTAGAGAATTCGCGCGACGCGCTCATCGCCTTGGAGTACCGCGCGGAGGAGTTCGCGATCTGCCGCCAAGTCCTCTGGCTCGGCAGCTGCCGTGCCGGTGACGATCCGCACCGGGCGACGAAGCGGCAAACTCACAGAATCCATGGGAAGAGCGGGGGACACGACGGGTATTTAGAAAGTGCCCTGAGACCCCGGGAACCAGGCATCACCGGTAGACTTTACCATGCCGCTCGCAGCCCCATCTCGCCGACCCCAAAAAATGCGGGAATTTGAGCGATAGTTACATCGCCTTGGCGCACACGCAGGCTTCCAAAAGCCGCTTCTCCACCCGCAGCAACCACGAAGTCGAAGGAACTACTGAGCGTCAAGCCTGCTTCCACCCCGAGACGCGCTTGCGTTCTCAGTGTTGAGCGGCTGGCACCGCCAGATGAGCCGGGTTCCGTGACTCGCACTTGCCCTCCAAGCCAGTCCCCCCAAAGTCCCACTTCGGGTGACCAAAACCCCGCGGCCTGGGTCAAACGCCAATTCATACCGAGTCCGACCCAACTATCGAGCTCGGACCAACCGCTCGCGATTGCGCCGCTCCGGGCACCCACAGCAAGACTGACCCAGCGCGGCGAATCTCCCGACTCAGGTCGCCAGCTTAACGCTAGCTCACCGCCCACTTTGAAACGAGGTGCTGGGGAGGTTCCGATCCCGCTCATTTGCAGGCGAAAATGCTGTTCATTCGCGGGGCCAACGCGCTTTACTGGCTTTGGAGAATCGGCTTTTCGCGAGCGTTCGGCACGAGCTTTCAATGCTGCCTGCGCTTGTGAAAGATGAGAAGCTACGACGCTGCCAAGCCAGAGGCCTGCATTTCTCCCACGTTCCTCTGCCGCGTCCGCTGCGTCGAAGCGTAAAGTTTGTGCGATGCCGTTGGGGTCGTCGGCAAAGCGTACGTTGATGCTCACCGAGGCGTGGCTCTGGCCCCATTTTACTTGAGCGACGACCTGAGGTGCTGGTGCGGATCGGGATTCGAGGCCACCTGCATCACCGCTGGCCACTTGGACATCTTGGATGCTGAGCCCCGCCGCCCGTTGCATAGCAGCGCTCTCCGCAGAATTTTCCTCTGAGGCAGCGACCAGGATCAACAGCCAAGCAACCGCCGACACGGGCGGCAACCTACAGGATCGTTTTGTTAACTTCGATGCCTGATTTTCAGACGGCATGGCACCTATTTTCAGACGGCATGGCACCTACATGCCGGCCGATCAGTTGCCGGAAGGTCCATCTGTCATCCAAGAAGGAACCCGATCATGAGAACCTTGCTGAAGTTCCCGCTGTTCCCCGCGTTCGTTGGCTTCGTGTGCGCGGCCGCGTGCTCGCAGCAATTGGACGCTCCCCACGTTAATACAACTAGAGTTGGGGCATCCGCATCGGGAGGCGCCACGGCAGCATCGGGCAATGTTGGTTCCGGGGGATCGGTTTCGGTCCCAACCCACACGGGTGGCGCTTCAAGCCAAACTCAACTCGGTGGCGCGGCCTCAGTAGTGCCTACTGCCACCGGCGGCGCCGCAGCGCTCGCCGGGCTTCCGTGCGAAGTGGCGTCGCTGCTCGCTGCAAAATGTGCAGCGTGTCACTCCGGAAGCTTACCCAATGTGCCTAGGCTCCTCTCCCCAGCAGATTTTCAGTTGCCAGCCAAGATCGGTGGCACGTTGGGCGAAGCATCCGTGACGCAAATGGCTTCCGGCGTGATGCCGCCAGCGCCACCGCCAGCGAGCGCAGCGGAACAGAAGGCATTCTCTGATTGGGTTGCTGCTGGCGCCAAGCCCACCACCTGTGGTGCGCCTCCGCCGGTGCTGCCTCCTGATCCGTACGCAACGCCGGTTACCTGCACGAGCAAGAAACAGTGGACCCTTGGGGATCACGGCTCGAAGCTGATGCGGCCGGGCGGCGCGTGCATTTCGTGTCACGCGATGACTGGGGACGCTCCGATGTTTGCCCTTGGCGGCACAGTCTACCCATCGGCGCATGAACCCGATGATTGCAATGGCTCAGCGGCGGCTTCGGTTACCGTGATTGTCACGGATGCGAACGGGATGGATCATTCGTTACCGGTGAATGATGCAGGCAATTTCTCCACTGAAGCCAGCATTCCGTTCCCTTACACCGCACGCGTTGAAGCTAGCGGCAAGGTTCGAGCGATGGTCGCCAAGCAAATGGACGGGGACTGCAACGGCTGCCACAGTGAGAGCGGCGCCAATGGCGCCCCCGGGCGCATCATGGCTCCTTAGGGAGCTGCAAGGCAAAGCCAATCCTTATCCTATAGTTACTAGCGACGCACCTGGGTCTAGCTCGGCGGGACTAGAGCCCCCGAGTTCGTCGGTAGAAATTTTCTAACTGCGTGAGCGCCACGAACACCGCGCGAACGTTCGATAGAGAAGCATTCGCCGCCTGCCTAACATTCACGTCTTCGCCGGGGATCAAATCGCGGCCGAAGGCCCAGCGATAGGCGTGCGCGGCAAAACAATTCTGGAACTGCTGACTCCCTGCAAGCTTAATCGCAAGCTCGACGCCGCCAACATACGGGCCGTCCACGTCCGTGCCATTCAGGGAACCCGAGGCGTCGATCGGTAGGCCACGGTCCGTAGTACGAAAAGCTCCGATGCGGTCGTAGTTCTCAAGACTGAAGGCGAGCGGCTCGAATATCCCGTGGCAACCCACACAGGCAGGGTTAGCGGTGAGCTCCGCATAGGACTGTCGAATGGTCTTATTAGGATCGAATTGAGGCGGGCTCTGATGGGCCCCCACCGGCGGTGGAGGAACGGTCTGACAAAGAAATTGCCGGAGGACAAAGTTAGAACGACCAAATGGTTCACTCGAACTCAGCGGTGCGGAGGCCAGCATGACGGACGCCTGCGTTAGTAGTCCTATGCGTTGGTTTGGATTGAGCCCAACCTGAACCAACGTGTCGCCTTGACCTGGATCAGGAAGCCCATAGTGTTGCGCCAAACGCGAGTTGATGAAGCTGTAGGGAGCCGTCATGAGCGTGGTGAACATGCCGTCACCCTCCCAGATCACCGCCTCTAGAAAACGCTCCGTCTCAAGGCGCATCGAGTGGGCCAGTTCGGGCGTGAAGTTAGGATATTCTGCCGGCGATCTCGCCGCCTCCTCGACGCGATCGATCCCGAGATACATTTCGAAAAAATGCTGCAAGGCGGGGTGAAACGCGGGCAAAGCTCGGAGGCGCTGCGCTTGCTGCGAAACATCGTCGGGATTCAGAAGCAAGCCAGCGTCCGCGGCAGCATAAAGCTCGGCATCGGGCGGGCCAGCCAAGAAAAGATACGAAAGCTCGCTCGCGATCTCATACGGCGTGAGCTGCCCCGGATTGCCAGCATCTCCAAGCTCCGTGCGATAGAGCAAGTTCGGCGATTGCAGCATGATCGCGAGCACCTCACGCAGACTTTCCTCGTAGGTGGCCGCTGGGAAGCGGGGAGTGAAAAGGTCTTGAGCGAAGAGATCCAGGTAGGCTTGCTGCTCGGCGCACGTGAGCGGTCTGCGAAATGCCTTCTTCCCGAAGTCGGTGATAAATGCGGTCGCACATTGCGCGTAACTTTGACTGGCGGTGGCGCACGCGGGGAGCATGGCGGTGGCTGCCAGCTTCGAGGCGATCGTAGAATACTCCGTCGCAAGGCTAGAAGAAACGACCAGGGCCCCCGCTTCATTATCAAATCCCCAATTCGCTCTCGGTTCCGGCTCCAGGTAGCTACCTTCAGGGAGAATCAGGCCGAGCGCCAGCAGTGTGTTCTGGAATTCTTCGTTGGTTAACCTCCGCAATAGTTCGGGACCGACAGCCTGAGGAGGGATCATACTAAGCGGGGCCGCTATTTCCGCGGAAGCCGTACCCGACGGGGGGATGGCGGGAAGCTGCAGTTGATCAAATGCCGTTGGGAGGGGCGTAAACTGCCTCTCCAAGTCTCGGAGCGCTGTCAAATGTAGGTCGAGCTTGGTCCACTCGGCGTTGGGTGCTCTCGCCTTCAGCGCATTAAGCTCCCCCTCAAGAAAGGCAATCCGAGCTCGCCCGCGCCTATTCGCAATTTCATCCACGGTGGGTCCACTGACTGGATCCGCCGCTGTACCCCCCGCATTCAGGGTACTCGCGGCCCCCGCTGCGTTAGCAGCCCCGGCTAGGCCAAAATCACCTGCTGTATTGGCGCTGCCCCCAAAGGCAGCGTTTGCGCCCCCCATTCCAAAGCTGGGCGGAGGCGTCGGGAAATTGAGAATACACAGCTCAACGGCAGGTGCACCGCCTGTTGCGACAGCACCACCGGTTGCCAGGGAGCCGCCCCCTGGGACCACAATCTTCCCACCGCCTTGACCCGCGAGGCTCCCACCAAATCCCAGTATCCCCCCAAATCCCATAACGCACTGCCCAGCCTGGCAGCTCCCCGCGTTTGGATCGCCCGAAACACGGCCACAAGCTTCGCTGATCGAAACCAACGCAGTGCCGACGACTGCCAACCTAACCCAGGTGACCAATGTTCTGTTCATGGCGCTCCCAATCGATGACAACGCCAAGCTAGCAAATCGACTCCCCACACGCTAGCTCGCTTCGTGTGAGGGCTAACCCTCAGAGAGCGACTCCTGGCCAGACCACGACGTCCAACTGTTTGGCAAAATGGAGCAGAGGCGGCGGGCCAGAAACAGTGAGGCTGTGAAAATCGAACAGCGTGTTCGTTTCAATTGAGGCCTGAGCGCCCTGAAGTGGCCACGCCGCGTGGTGTACATCGTTGCGCCAAATCGTGCCATTGGGGGCCTCTGCGTAGAGGCAGTAGCGCTCGGTCAGCCAGTGTTCGAGAGAGCCTGGTTCCGAATGGTAAACGGGTGTGGTGGGACGATAACTGGCGATTAACTTGGCGCCATCGCGAGTTGAGCGATATTCGAATGAGTCGTCACGCAATGTGATCGACATCTGAGCCAGAAAATAGGGCAAATGAAAGAGTTTTCGCGCCGCCCAGACCGCTAGCGGGTTGCTCGCGTCTAGGCTCAGGAACCAAACGCCAGGCTTGCCATCGCGTTCCACGTAGGTGCGTACATTGAGCTCGGGGAAAGCAGAGAGCCAGGGGAGATCTGGAAGGGGTCGCCGCATCACGCCGGTCATTCTGAAAGGCACCACAGCTATCCAAGCGCTTCCGTCAAATTCTTGAAGCGCGAGTTCGGCTGGCACCAACGGCCGGAGCATTGCTGCCGGGATCGGCCAATGAGCAAGCAGGAGATCACACCACGACTGACGCCACTGCCATGGGGCCTTGGGCAACGGCCAAGGTCGATGCGCTGTCTGTGTGAGGGAGGGGTGCATCTCAAGTTCACGGCGGTTTCTGATTGGCCCCTAAGCCCCCACCCGCGCGGGAAATGGCTCCCGTCTAACCACAGCCACAAATTTGGTCCCTTCGCGATCATCCACAAAATCAATTCGAGGATGCGCGCGGAGTGCCCGAATGATCCCGCTCCCTAGTCCGCGATAGGGGAGAACATACGTCGCGTGCGACGCCAACACCGGGTTCCGGACGTTGGAGTTCCCACTCTTGATATTCTCTATCGTTAGGTTGTTCGGCAAATGCCCGGGACTTACGATTTCAACGCGATCGTCGAAAATGAAAATCCTAACCGGAGCAGAAAGGAAATAATCTCGGTGAATGAGCGCATTGGCGACAAGTTCCTCAAACACGACTTGAGGGACTTCGAGGTCCCCTATGGTATTGACGCCCTTGCCATTTTGAACGCGACGAAGATGGCGAAGGATAAAGGCCATTGCGCCCTCAAACTGCTCCTTGATCCGCCCAGTGTAGTCAGCGCTTTCGAGGTATGAGGCCAGGTGAATTTCGGTTCCCGGATAGGTGACCGCCTTCACATGAAATACTGGTAAGAGCGGCGATGGATCTTTGGCGAACAATAGCGCGCCCGCGACCGTCAGCTGTCCTTCACGGAGCAGCCGCATGTTCAGAAGGATCTGTTCCATGGACAATCCCTCGTCTGCAATCGGGCGACCAAACTTCTTTTCAAAGAAACTGCCAAAATAGCCTGAATCCAAATCTGCTAACGACGAGTGAGCAACCGCCAAGTCATCAGCATGGAGGAGCCCTGCACTTTGGAACATACGCTGCAGCTCTTCACGCGATGTTACCTTACGCTTGTCACTCCCACTCTTTACCCAAATCGAACCGGAATCATCCATGTAAGGGCGATTTAACCCTTTCGGGATCGTCACAACGATCACAACACCGCCACCCACCGCAACATTCTCAGTTTGCGGGTTCACGGGCGGTCTGACCGAATTGCTAGCCGCATTGCTGAGCAGCTGGTTGACGCGTGCCACGTTCGCCGCATCCAGCGCCCGAACCTTGCGATCATCCCCGATGCCAATAAAGATCTCACCCCCATCACCGTTTGCGAAAGCCACCAACTCCGACGCCAACGACGAAGCTTTCGTCACGTCCGCCTTGAACTGGTGGCGCCCATCTTCGCCTCGCTGGGCTATCTCAAGAATTTCTGCCGCATCCATAACTGGGTCATCACTTACCATGCCCTTTACGCCGCCGCACCCACGCCGAAGAGGTTGAGCATCCCAAGCTCGTGCGCGGACTGTATCTCAAAGTCGAACACAAGGTAGTAAGCATGCTTACTATCCTACAAGGAACAAAAGGGGCACCTCCCCTGGCACGCCTGCGGCGCGGACGTGCGCAAGCTGCCTCAGCGCTTATAGCTCGCAAGCCCCAGGCCGCCCAATACCAGGCCCGTGCCGAGTAGTGTGCGTGGGCCGAGCGGTTCGCCGCCGAAAACGGCTCCCATCAGGAGCGCCACCACAGGTATCACGAAGCTCACCAGCGCCATGCGATAGGCCGGCACAAAGCGCAGCAGCCACATGTATGAGCCAAACGTGACAACTGTGCCAAAAATCGCCAAATAGAGCACACTGAGCAGGGCCGGCAGCGTCCAGATAACCTGAAACGGCGATTCCACGATCAGGGCCGTTACTGCGAGCACTGCTGCTCCGATGAGCATGGAGTCCCGATTCAGGATGAGCGAGCTGGCACCGGTGGCGAGCTTCTTGATGAGCAGCGTTGAAACGCTCACCGACAAGGGCGCCAGCAGCACGAGCATTCCTACCAGCACGGCGCGGCCATGAATCGCGGCGATGTCGGTTGCGAAGAGCGTGGCGACCCCACCAAAGGAGATCAGAATCCCCAGCCACTTCAGTCGTGAGATGGCCTCTGTGCGACTCACAAAGTGTCCGCCGAGCGCGACGAAGATCGGATACACCGCCCACAGCACCGCCACCAGGCCCGACGGGATCACCGTTTCACCGACGTAGACGATCCCAAAGTTGAACGCGAATTGGAACAATCCGTGCGTGAGGATAACCAATAGCGGTGGCCGGCCGCCACCTTCCCGCTTGGCCCAGACGTGAGCCAGCGCCGTCATGCACAGGCCGGCAAGGGCAAAGCGTGCGGCGGCCCCAGTAAACGGTGGCACATCGCGCAGCCCGAGCTTGATCGCGAGCCACGTACTCCCCCACACCAGGCACAACATGAAGAGCAGGAGATTCGTGAGCGTGGCGCTCGGTGGGCGCACCACTCCGTTGGGGCTTGCCTCTTTCGAGCTATTCTGCTTGGGATCTGCGGATGCTGGCTGTTTGGGTTGGGTCACAATGATGGCGCGCGATCTTCCGTTGAGCGGAGATCTTACCGTAGCGACGACTAAGACGGTTGCCCACTACGATCGTTCCGCCGAGTCGTTTTGGCGTGGAACCAAAGATCACGACGTGAGTCAAAATGTGGCCGCGCTGCTCGACAGTATCGAATCGGCGCCACCTTTAACGCTTCTCGATTTGGGCTGCGGCCCGGGGCGCGACCTCGCGAACTTTGCGGCTCTTGGCCATCGCGCGATCGGGCTAGATGGAGCAGAGAATTTTGTGCGCATGGCGCGCGAGCACTCGGGGTGCGAAGTGCTCCAGCAAGACTTTTTGAAGCTGGAGTTGCCGAATGCTACCTTCGATGGGATCTTCGCCAATGCGGTGTTATTTCATGTGCCTAGAGCGGAGCTGGCGCGTGTGATGGGTGAGCTCTGGCTTAGCCTGAAGCCGGGCGGTGTCTTATTTGCGTCGAATCCGCATGGCCCTGATGTTGAGGAATGGCATGGCGAACGCTACGGCTGCTATCTGTGTTGGGAAACCTGGAGCGAAATTCTCGAACAAGCAGGATTTAATCCGATTTCGCACTACTATCGCCCGAGTGGTAAGCCGCGCGCGGAGCAGCCCTGGTTGGCAAGTGTTTGGCGAAAATAGCCTGCTTAGTCTAGGTTCCCGGGAAGGAGTTTCGCCAGAATGCCATCGAACGCACTTTCAGAGTCCGAAAAGCTCGCCGTAGCGGAGCACCGCATGCAAGCTGATGCTCTGTATTTTGAGTACAGCCAAGCCGCCGATCCGATCGGTGCCGGCGTCACGTCTGCGGTGCCGTACGCGGAGTTCCCTGCGAGCTTGCACGAATCCGGGCCTTCGCGCGTGGTGCCTCTCGACTTGAGCGAACGGCTGGGCTGCCAGGGGCCAGCCACGAGCCCAGGCTTGTGCGCGAGCTTTGTGCGGCTACAGGCCAACGATTCGCTCAGGCTACAGCCGAATGCGTCGTCACAGGTTTACTATGTGATGCGGGGGCGAGGTGTCACTCGGTTCATGGGAGGCGAGATAGTCTGGGCAAAAGGCGACATTTTCTGTCTACCCGCGGGCGGAGAAGTGGTGCTTGAAGCGAGCGCTGACGCTGCGCTTTATTGGGTGCACGATGCCCCACTCCTCAGCTACCTTGGTGCCCGTGTGGAGGCGCCCACGTTTCACCCGACGCTCTACCCGGCGGCGCGCTTGCAAATTGAGTTAGCGAAAGCAGAAGCCGATCCTGCGGCGCGCGATCGCAGCCGGGTGAGTGTACTTTTGGCCAACCGTGCCTGCCCCGCAACACGCACCGCGACGCCAACGCTGTGGGCCATGTTCGGCGTGTTGCCAGTCGGTGATGTTCAGATGCCGCACCGCCATCAATCAGTGGCCCTCGATTTGATCATCGACTGTCGGCCTGGCTGCTATACGCTCGTCGGGCGAAAGCTGGGGCCGAACAACGAAATTCTGGATGCGAAGCGCGTTGATTGGCATTCAAATTCAGCCTTTGTCACCCCGCCCGGCTATTGGCATGCGCATTACAATGAGTCCGGGGAGCGCGCATTCCTCTTGCCGATTCAGGATGCAGGCCTGCAGACATTCCTCAGGAGCTTGGACATTCGCTTCGTTGCCAGAGCTAAGAGTTAACTTGAGATGCCAACGAACGCTCACTCTAAGTAGTGCACTTCAGTGACGTTAATCGTACCGAGACCGTCCAGGGTGGCCGTCGGCGAGAGCGCACCTGTCTGCGCGTTGATCATGAAGGCGACGAGCTTGCCGTCGTTGGAGCCTACCTGCAGGAATTTGCCTGATTTATCGATTCCAAACGCGCGAACCTCACCGCTCAACGGGTCAGCGCCGAGCTTGGTGAGCGAGAAATTGGCCTCGACTTTGAAGCGCACGATCTCAGGTGGTTGGCGATTCACCGCATACACGTGCGCACCGTCCGGCGTGACTCGGATGTCGCTACTCTTATGATACATGTGATCATCGGACGTGAAGATCGTATCGGCGGGGCGGGCTTGTAAGCCGCCCGTCTGCACGTTGATGTCAAATACGTAGATCTGGCTGCTGAGCTCTGCCAAGACATAAGCGACGTGAGCCGTCGGATGAAAGTCCATATGGCGAGGCCCGCTATTCGCATTGACGGGCGCCGTACCATTGTCCGTGAGCACACCATTCACGGGATCGAGCGTGTAGAGGGCAACATAATCGCTGCCGAGACAAGGCACGTAAACAGCAGTGCCTGAAGGCGCGATGCGAACCGAGTGCGCGTTAGCGCCCGGCGAAAAGCTCTGCCCGGTGCCGAATCCCGCTTGCTCAGAAAAGGTGTGGAAAAACATCTTTCCTGGGTCGTAGCCTGCGACAAACACGTATTTGCCGTTCGGATGCACGGCAACATGCGTGCCTTGCGTTGAAGCCTTCGAACCAATGAAGCTGAAGCTCTTCCCGGCCAGATCGTATTTATACGCAGAGAGCATGTTATTGCCAGAAACAAACGCAATGTGGGTGGCCTCGTCGACGGTCATGAAGTCCAGGCCGGGAGCAGCTTGGGAGCCGGCTGGCGTGAGCGAACCGTCGCTGGTGTTCATCTCGTAGGCTCGAAGCTGGCCTTCGGTGGAGCCAACGAAAACGTAAGGCTTGCCAGCGGGTGTTCCCGTGAATGTTCCGCCCGTCCCGCCAGCGTTGTTGCCCGCACCACCACTCCCCGTTGCTCCACCGGCCGAGCTAGTGCCACCACTGAATAACACGCCGCCGCCGGCTGCAGTGATCGCGCCACCACTTGCGGAAGAAACTCCGCCACTCGAAGCGCGTGCACCCCCGGCATTCGTCGCACCACCAGAGTGTTGCCCGGATGGCTGACCACCTTGGCCCGTCTGCCCGGCAAACGTCGGTGTGCCGGTATGGCTGCAGCTCCAGGCCGAAACACTCAGCGCCAGGAGCGGGCACCAGCTCAAAGGGACGCGAACACGCTGAAGGGTGTCTGTCATACGCGGCGAGCTTAGCCCAGAGCCGGCACTTGACCTAGCCCGGCTGGGCGTCGCTTAGCTTCCGCTTCACAATTCAGTGCGCAATTGCCCGCTGCTGTTCCCAAGGCCCGCCTTGGCAGCAGTTGCCAGTGCGCGCGCATGGGCGATCTTTTCTTTGGGGACGCGCTTCAGATCACGCGCGGCACCGAGGCAAGAAAGGCCGAAAATGAACCATTTTGTCGGATCGAAGTGCCAGGGCTCGACGCCGTTGCGGTAGTCATTTTCGAAGCGGTGGTGAAAATTATGGTAGCCCTCGCCGAACGTGAACACTGCGGTGAAGAAATTATCGCGAGCTGACGTGGAGCGATCGTAGGGCCTTTCGCCCAGCGTGTGCGCCAGCGAATTCGTGGCAAAAGTGGCGTGATATTGGAGCACCAGCCGTACAAATCCGGCGATCAAGAGCCCACCCCAGGCATCGCCCCAGAGCGAACCGATGGCCATGGGGAGCAAAGCTCCGAAACCGATGGCGAGCGGCAGGTAATTTCTGTGTTGCCACATCACGAGGGGATCCGCTTGCAGATCTCGCACCCGTTTCATCTCAGGCCCGTTGTCTTTGAAGAGGACCCAGCCGATGTGCGCCCAAAGAAACCCACGGTGAATGTTGTAGGGATCTTCGTCGCGGTCGACTTTCGAATGGTGAACTCGGTGATTATTCACCCAATGGAGCGCCGAGTTCTGAACGGCAGCTGCACCAAAACACAAAACCAACAAGCGCACCCAACCGGCGGCCTGATACGTGCGGTGCGAAAATAATCGATGATAACCTGCTGTTACGCTGAGGCTACACAGCAGCGACCAGAGGCAGCCCAGGCCGAGCGTTCCCAGGTTGAAATGGGTAATCGCCCACCACACGCCAACGCCAGCGACCACGTGCGCAAAGCCCAAAAAGAAGATGTTCGTCCAATCGAAGGCACGGCTAGGTTGCGTCAACTGAGGTTCTCGTCGGTTGGGGCTTCAGCCCAGAAGGGCAGCGCGGGTTTAAGAGGCTCAAGAATTCGTTTCGGCGGGGGCGGGGGACCGCGGCAAAAGCATGGCCTACGCCCCGCGAGATTGCTCGTCACGAGCGTGTCATGTCGCCGGACCGCGAATTCTCGGCCTGCTTGGGGCCTTTGGAGGGTCCCCGGGCATTATCGGGAATTGAGCGGCCGGAGGCCCCGAGGTGCTGGCGTGAGCCCGTTCGCCGATAGCGAGGCCTAATCCTGAAAGACGGCATCCACCGAGGGCGCAGAGAGAACCCGCTCGGTCCACTGCGACACCTCTGCTTCATTCGCACTATCGATTCGATCGCGAACGTCCTCGGAAACCTCGCCGAACTTCAGCGACAAAAGTTTTGCTAGCACACCCCGAAGCGCTTCAGCCTTGCCTCTAGCCTCGCCTTCAGCCTTGCCTCTAGCCTCGGCCTGTTGCTCGGCCAGCTTGACCGTCCGCTTGTAGTTCCAAATTGCCAGTTCCCGGTCCTCTGCGAGTTGCTGTGCTTTCGGATCGGCTGACAGTCGGTCCAGCGCTTGTTTGGCGGCGTTCATATCTGGGTCTGCCATCGCAAGTTTCTCCAATTCTTGGTCCGTGGTCGCTCGAAAGAAGCGTCCCCACTTTAGCACAGGTGAGTCAGGGTGGTGCGCGGCTTCATCCTCCAGCTTGGGCAGCGCCAAGGTGTGGATCTCCAAGTCCTGTGAGAATTCTCGATGATCCTGGATTTCTAACACTCGGAAAATGCTGTGGAATCTGGGGGAACCCGATTCTGAGAAGTTCAGGATGAAGATGCAGATCGTGGGCTTTAGCTCGAGGTAGTCGTCGCGGGCGCCCGCAAGCCAAATATTGTTAACCTGAAACGCTCTGCGAGTGCCGAGGACGGATGAGAGGGGGCAGCAGCAGACCTGCGGTTGTGCGGCTCACTGACAGGCGAGCCCATTGCACGTGCCAGCGCAGGCGAGGTTGCCACTTTGGGCGTAGGTCTTGGTCCAATTGACCAGCCCCGCCTTCAGTGCGGCGGGATGACAGGCGGGCAGCCCTGGGTTGTTCGTCACGGTTAGGTTACCTGCCAGGGTGGTGAGCTTGCCTGGCGAAGGACCCACCAGAGCTGAGATGGACATGAGCCCGCCATTTTGGCTAATGCTCAGGTAGTCGTTCCCGGAAGTTGCAGCCGCGCCGACCGAGGTGAGGTTAGCAAGACCGTTCAGGGTCGGGAGCGAGTTGTTGTAGTAGATGTTGAGGTAGCCACCCACCGTGGTGAGCGCGCTGAGCCCTGTCATGCTGGTCAGGAGTTGGTTATTGTAGAAATAGAAGTGGCCGGTAACGCTCTGCAGGCTGGTCAGGCCCACGCTTTGGAGCATGGGATTGGACTGGACCTCGAAGTGGCCGCCAATGGTTTGTAGGCCACTTAGCCCGGTCACTCCTTGGAGCTGCCCGTTGCCGCTGATGAAGAGATCCTTAGAGACCGACTTCAGACTCGTGATGCCGGTCAGAGTCGTGAGGGCGGTATTTTCGACCTTGAGAAAGCCGGTGAGATTGACGACGTTTTTCATCCACGCCAAATCCGCCGCGTTCACGAGTTGAACGTCGCCGATGAACGTTCCGCTCTGACCGTCGGTCGGTGTGGTGCTCACCGTGCAGACCGTAACCGCGCATGCTGAGCAGGGCTGATTGGCGCCACTCTTATCGGTTCCCCCAACCGCTGTATGAAGTGTGTTCACCTCACAACTTGAAAGGAGAGGATTCCCGGCGACCGAGTAGTCGTTCCCAACCGTTAACAGCGTACCGGAACGCAAGCCATTGAGGCTTGTGAGCATCGGGTTCGATACTACGAGTAGATTCAACCCGATACCCACCAGGCTATCCAGCCCATTGAAACCTGTGAGCACATCGTTGTCGCGCACGATGAGCGACGTGCCAATCTGCTTGAGGTTCGTGAAGCCAGCAACCGACGTGAGCTTGATGTTGTTCGCGATGTTCAGGGCACCGTTGACGTCCGTCGCGGCCCCAAAACCCGAAAGCGTGGTCAGGCCATTGTCGTGGATATCGAGGTTGGCATTGGCCGCCTTGAAGGCCGTAAAACCGGCAATGCTGCCCAACATCGGGTTATTGTAGATGGAGAGGGAGCCGCCGAGATTATCCAGCTTCTCGAAGCCGTTGGTCGCATCGAGCTGGGCGAGCTTGGCATTGTCGTAAATATCGAGCGTGCCGTAGATGGAGGTGAGGTTAGAGAAGCCACCGATCGTCGTGAGAGAAGCATTCGTGTAGATCTTAAGGTTACCCGGAGAAACTGTGGTCAGCGCATCGAAGCCGTTGATCGACACCAACGCGCCATTGTTGTTGATGGTCAGATCCCCACCCACGGTCCCGAGCGCCGCAAAGCCATTGATGGTGGAAAGTGCCGGGTTGGCGGCAATCGAGACGTATTTCCCAACAGACGTGAGCATCCCGAAGCCGCTCAGATCGGCTAGCATGCCGTTGCCACTGATCAGGAGGTAGTTTCCCACCGTCGTCAGTTTGCTGAACCCGGTACCGAAGGTGATTAGGCCCGCATCTTGGCTAATGCTGAGGTAGTCACCCACGGACGTGAGGCTGGAGAGGCCAGCCAAACTGGTAATCGCGTTGTTGTAGTAAATATTGACATAGCTGCCCACGGTTGCGAGCTTCGTGAGGCCAACCGACTGGAGCGTCTGGTTGTTGTAGAAATAGAGGTAGCCACCAATCGTCGTGAGGTTGCCAAGGCCTGTGAGGCTGCTCAGCTGGGCGTTGCTCTGGATGCTCACATAGCCGTCGACCGTTTGCAGATTATTGAGGCCGGTCAGGTTGGTGAGTACGGAATTGCTTTCGATGCGGAGGTTCCCTCGAATGTGAAGCAGATTGTTGCCAAGAGCCGAGATGGTGGTAAGCGTGGTGCCATTGATCGTGAGATCTCCGGTGATCTCCGTCACGTTGACCAACGTCTGCAGATCCGACACGTTCTGAATCGTCACACTGCCGGTGTAGATCCCATTCTGTCCCGCAGTGCCGCCTGAAGTTCCCGTGCAGGCTGCCATGGTGCATGCGGTGCAGCCCAGGTTGCAGCAGCTGTTGTCTACGCCAGACCATGGGGTCGGGCTCGAGAGCAAATTCGCCTTCAGTTGTTCGACGGCACACGTGGAGAGCACGGGATTGTTGGATATCGCGAACTCGTTACCGAGGCTCTGAAGGCCATTGAGTAAGGAGTTGATGCTATTCAGCGCCAGGTTGTTCTTGACCCATAGATCGGTACCGATGGCCGCGAGTGTGGCTATCCCGTCAAAGTTGGTGAGCTTGGCGTTGTGAATGATGCCTAGGCGCGCGCCAACGGCGTTGAGCGAACCGAATCCGCCCACGCTGAGCAGCGCGGGGTTATCCGTGATATCCAGGTGCCCGACGGTTTCGGTCAGCTTCTGAAAGCCAGCTATCGAAGCAAGCAGCGCGTTGTCGTGGATCTCAATGTGCCTGGCGCCCACGAGTGCTCCAAAGCCTGCGAGCGAGGTCATCACCGGGTTACTGTAGATGAAGACGTCACTGCCAACGGACGCCAAGGCACCGAAACCATTGATATTGGTGAGAGCCGCGTTGTCGTAGAGCGTGAAGAGCCCCGTCACGTTTTGGAGTGCGGAAAACCCGGTAATGCCCGTGAGCGCTGCCTGAGTGTGGATATCCAACTTGGTAGCGTCGGTGAGCTTGGGAAAACCGGCAAGGCTCGTCTGCTTCGGGTTTCCGGTGATAGTAACGTCGCCTGCGGACAGCAGGTTGGCGAAGCCGGTGAGCGACAGCAGGTTGCCGTTGCTAGAGACGGTAACGGCGCCTGTCACAGATGAAAGGGTTTCAAACCCCGCAAGGCTCTGAAGCGCGCCATTCCCACTCACGCTGAGGTAGCCCTGTGCCGGGTCGGCGCCACCCACCGTGGCGAGGGCCGGGAAAACACCAGTCCCTAGTGCGGTGAGGCCACCGTTTTGCGCAATTGCTAAATACGCGTCGACATCGGCCAGCGCCGGGAAGGCAAGGCTGTTGAGGCTGTTGTTGTAAGAGATGTTCACAAAACCGTAGACCTTCACGAGGTTGGTGAAGCCAGTGATGCCCGTTAGCGCCTGGTTATTGTAGAAATAAAGGTGACCTCCGATCGTTCGGATCGCCCCGAGCCCGGTGACGTTGGTCAGGCTTGTGTCGCTCTGTATGTCCAGCGATCCGCCAATGGTTGTGAGGCCAGAAAGACCGCCGAGACTGGTCAAGGACGCATTGCTGTTGATGGTGACGTTGCCGCCTACCCACTGGAGGAGCCCCAAGCCGGTGAGATTAGTGAGGGTTGTGCTGCTGATATTTAGGTTCCCGGAGACACAGGTCGTGCCCGCATTCATGAAGTTGGTGAGATCCGCCCCCGTGGAGATCGTCACGTCTCCGGCCACAGTCGTCCCGCCGCACGCCGTGGGAACAATCTCGTTGCCGCACGCGCCAACGAGACACGTCGGCAGATTGCCGCCACACGCTTGCTTATTGCCGCAGGTGGTTCCGCACGTGCCCGGGAGGTTCAGATTCACCTCGCACGAGTTGGTTGCTTGATTATCGCAATTTCGACTCCCGAGGCCACACGGCACACAACCGAGCGCGCCAGTGCACGTCTCCGTCTCGCTCGCACAATTCACCGCGGCACCCCACTGCCCATTCGTGCACGTCTCGACTGCGGTTCCAACGCTGGAACAACGCTTGCGGCCCTCGACGCAAACTCCAGAGCCACCACCCGTTCCGCCGCTTCCGCCCGCGCTAGGATTTCCACCCGCGCCAGGCGTTCCACCCGCGCCAGTAACTCCGCCATCGCTCGTCGAACCACCGCTGCTCATGTCCCCGCCAGCTCCGGTAACTCCGCCGTCGCTCGGTGAGCCACCGCTGCTATTGGCCACCCCCGCCGCTCCGCCCGCTCCCACGCCACCGCCGGTTCCCCGCATCCCGCCCGCTGCATTGGACGCTCCGCCCATGCTGGACATATTGGAGCTACTGCCCGGGCCCGTGGCTCCTGGCACCGCACCGATCAATTCACCGTTGACGCCAACTTCAGTGGGCTCGGCACAGGCGCCGTGGATGCACAGCTGGCCCCCAACGCAGTCGATCTTCGCATTACACTCATTGCGGCATTGTAGATCGACGGCGCAAACGAGCGGTGCGTCGCAGTCTGACTTGTAGACGCACTTCGCCTCGGAAGGCAGCTGGCACACGTTGTTGCTGATGGTGCTACTGCTTGCGGTGGCGCTGCCCGCAGCTCCCCCTGTGTTCCCGGCATCGCCCGCCGTAATTTTCACACAACGTTGAGGGGCAGGGCAGTCCTTGGTGGCCTTGCATTCGGCGTGGCAGAGGCCAAAACCGCAAACGAGGCCGCCCGTGCAGTCGCTATTCAGGGTGCAGCTGCGTTCCGTGACAGCGGGCGGGGGATTCGAGCTGCAGGCGCCAGCGAGCGCGATGCTAATGCTCAGCCCGGCGAGCGCTCGCGACCAACGAACCCACTTTGCGACCGGCGACTTTTTCACGGAAGTAGACATGCGCGTTACCTTAAGTTGAGAAATGAAAAATCGCCCTTGTGTACTCCGTCCCGTCAATCCTGAATAGGTGGGATTTGTTTGGCGGAGCCGTGCTACGGTTCCGAGTCTTTTTCATGAAGGTCTAGATCCCGTAATGAATTCGCTTTGTTCCATCACCCCTCTCACAGCGCGGGGTTCCTTCAGGGCGATGTTTTTGTTCCTTTCGAGCTCGGTGCTCGCGCTTCCTGTGGTGTCTTTGCCAGGATGTGGAGAGGCCAAGCCCAGTTGCACTCCGGGCCAATCCATTGCTTGCGCTGGGAATGGATGTGCCGGTCGTCAGGTGTGCAATGCGGACGGCAAGGCCTATGGCGAGTGTCAGTGTGATTCAAATCAGGGGCTCTTCCCCGCAACCGGCCAATATTCTGGTTTGATCGGCGGTGCATGCACGGGCCCAGCCAGTTGCAGGGCGGGCTTTGATTGCCTCACTGCCGACTCGAAGCTGATCAACGGCAAAGGGCCAAGCGCCGGGATCTGCCTCGCCAAATGCTTGCCCGATCATGACTTTTGCAAAGAGCTAGATGCCCGATCGAGGTGCATCACATTGGATAATGGCGGGACCCTCTCCAACACGCTGGACGACATCTCCTATTGCTTGCCCGGGTGCAAAATGGGCACCCAAGCGAATGAGCTCGACAAGTGCCGGGGCCGCGCTGATTTGGCTTGTAGCGAGTCGCCGGCTGGCTCCGGTGCCGGGTATTGCGTGCCTGCCTGTCGCAGCGATATCGATTGCGCTGGGCGATTCTGTGATCTGAGCACTGGCCTCTGCCAAGATAGTCCCCGCGTTGGCGATCCTATCGGCGCTGCTTGCGCACCGGGCGCGGCGGCGTCATCTTGTGCAGGCGCGTGCACCACCGTCGCCGGCGGGTACGCCGAGTGTAGCGGGGTTTGCAACTACGACACGCCGGGCTGTGGGCAGACGGATAACAGCTTGCCCCTCAGTTATTACTGTTTTCACGATCCCGCCATCAGCTCGGGCACCGCCTCGGGCGTTGGGGACCTCGGCTATTGCGCCAAGCTCTGCAATAGCGACCGTGAGTGTCTGCGAACGGATGCCGTCTGTGAGCCGATGCCTTCGCTCGCGGCGAAGACGGGTCGTGCGGGCGTGTGCGGCTCCAAGCAGTTGTCGACAGGGGCTCCCCGCCCGAATTTGCCCGGTTAAGTTCGGAAACGGGCCACGCGCCACAGGGGACCTGCCGTCTTCGTTTGTTGTGCCTTTCGTTCGTTGTGCCTTTCGTTCGTTGTGCCTTTCGTTCGTTGTGCCTTTTCGTTCGTTGTCAGATAGTAAGCATGCTTACTACCTTGCGTTCAACTTTTAGAGAGGTCACGGACGAGTTTGAGCGCACGTGTCGGGCTGCTGAAGATCGGTGGCACAATGCGGGGCTTGTAAATGGGGGCTTTTGGAGAGGGCGTGGCGCGTGGTAGCCCTGGCGCGTGAAACATGCGTTTGCTTACGGGCGTTTGCGATTGAGTAGGGCGGCCATCCCGCGACTCTTCTTAGTTGGTGTTCTCCTCCTTAGCCGGGGGTTGAGCGCCTCGCTCGCATTCGGTGCTGAGCCTGCAAAGCCCGTCGTGGATGACGCGCAGAAAGCAGAGGCGGCCCGGCGCTTCGAGCGTGGGCTCAAGCTGTTTGACACGAATGACACTGCCGGTGCGCTCGCCGAATTTAAGCGCACCTATGAGATCATGCCGAACCCAACCGTGCTTTATAATATCGGCTTGGTTTATGCTGCCATGGGGCGCCCGGTTGAATCAGTCGATGCCCTAGAATCGGCGGTAGCCAGTGGCTCCTTGTCCCCCGATCAATTGGAGCGGTCGCAGACAACGCTGCTCGACCAAAAGGCGCGCGTCGGGCGCCTGTTGGTGACCACCACACCTGAAGGTGCGCGCATCGAAATCGATAATGTCTTAGTGGCAAAGACTCCGCTGACACATCCGCTCCGCATCTCAGAAGGAAGCCATATTGTCGGTGCCGTTGCTGAAGGTTTTGCGCCCGCGCGCAAAGAAGTCCTGGTAGCGGGCAATGCTGAAGTGAGCCTGCGCCTGGATTTGGTGCCAACCCAAGGAAAAAGGCTGGCTAATCTCAATATCAGCACGAGCACGGTGGGGGCCGAGGTGCTGGTCGACGGCCAAGCCACCGGGAAAACTCCGTTGTCCACCTCGATCACCTTGGTAGCAGGCCATCACCGTGTCGAACTCCGACGCCCAGGCTACGTCACGGCCCACCAGGAAGTAGACGTGGGGGAGGGGGCCACAGGTGATCTCACATTTCAGCTCGCTGTCGACGCAGCGGCTTTAGAAGCCGAAGGAGCTACGCTGCTCGTGGATGCGAGTGAATCCAACGTGGAGTTGAGCGTCGATGGCGAGCGCAAGGGCGAGTTCAGCGCCCCGTTGCGGCTGCCGAGGGGCTCACACCGGATCACGGTTTCGAAAGCTGGCTTCATCCCATTGGAGCGGCAAGTTACGCTCGATGCGGCACAGACGAATGTCGTGCGTGTTGTTCTGGAGCCCACGCCTGAAACGCGCGAGAAATATCGGAGTTCCGCCAATTTTCATCGCACCTGGGGCTGGATTGGCATCGCAAGCGGTGTGCTCATTGCCGGCGGCGGAACGACGCTCTCCGTACTGAGCTCCTCCGACAAGAGCGCCGCGAATTCAGAGTTGGCCAAGTACCAGAGCCTGTACGATAGCAGCCAGGCCCCGTGCGATTGGCGCGGTGGCTACCTGCCCGACGGAAAGGCCGCGTGCGTCAAGCTCCAGGCCGATGCTCAAAGTAAGCTTGATTCCGCGCAAACTCTGAGCACGCTCGGCTACGTGGGTATTGGCGTCGGCGGTGCGGTAGCGATCTCCGGTTTCGTCCTTCTAGTCACGGGCCAAGATCCGGATAGGTATGAGCATTCGGGTGCCAAAGCGTCCGCGGCATCGCCTTCACGCCGTCTCGCTCTCGTCCCGGGACCGGGTAATAAAATAGGGTATGGGCTGAGGGTTGCCTTTTAGTTCGTTGTTTCTCATCCAGAGACACCACCCCCCGAAAAGAACGATCAAAATAGTGTCGAAGTGGGTGAGAATTAGATTTTACCAAGCAGTGTTTTTGGTATGACGGCCTAATGTTACGGGCCTCTCTCATTCTTTCCCTTATATCGCTCGCTGTCGTCGGCTGCGGTTCTGTTCCAAGCTTCAATAGCGATTCATCCACAGGAGGGACTGGCGGCCCATCCGTGAACGGCAACCTCCCAGGAACGGGCGGAGCCAGTTCGATGGGCGGCAGTGCAGTCGGTGCACACGCGGGAGGGTCTGGCGGGAGTGTGCTCGGAGTCGGCGGTAACGCCACCGTAGGTTTTGGCGGCATGGGCAACGCCGCTATGGGTGGCAGCATGACGGGCGCCGGAGGGAACGGAACCGGGGGAAGCGCTCCAGCCATGGTTTGCGATCCGAAGGCGGCGCTTTGTGAGAACGGAGTGCACCGTGTTTGCAAGGATGATGGCTCAGCGTGGATGGACACCACGTGTGACTTTGAGTGCAGCGCCGAACAGGGCTGCATCGGCGAGTGCAAAAGCGGTTCGCTGGATTGCACAGGTGCGATTTCGAAATCTTGCGATGGAAGTGGCAAGTGGGTGGACACGGAGACCTGCGCCTTCGTGTGCCGTGCGGGAGTCTGCGGCGGAAACTGCGTGCCGGGCACCTCCGAATGTGACGATCGCAGCCCACGAAAGTGCGACATGGCAGGAGACTGGCAGACCGAGGCGGCGTGCCCCTTTGTCTGCAACGACGTCAATGGCCTCGCTTCCTGCGCCGGCAGCTGCACGAACGCCACCAAGCAGTGTAGCGGGAAGGTGGTACAAACGTGCCTTGGTAACGATTGGAAGAATGGCGCCACGTGCCCCTATGTCTGCACCAACGGGGCGTGTACCGGTAATTGCGTTCCCAATACCTCAGTCTGTGGGCCCGACGGGGGCATCCAGACCTGTTCCAACAAGGGCGTGTTGGGCGCCGAGGCGTCTGCCTGCCCCTACGTTTGCACGCAGGGGCCAGGAGCCGCCGATTGCACGGGCGAGTGTGTGCCAACCAAAACAAAATGTTCAGGTGGCACCAACGGCGGTGGGATCCAAACCTGTAATGCGCAGGGCCTCTGGGGAACAGCCAGCGCGGCGTGCAAGTTCGTGTGCTCAACAGTGGCCGGCAATGGCACCTGCACTGGGGCGTGCGTGCCGAAGGCCAAGCAATGCAGTGCTCAGGGGGTCCCGCAGGTGTGTTCTGCTACGGGCGCTTGGCTCAATCAGACCGCGTGTCCGTTCGGGTGCCTGGCGTCAAGCGGAACTTGCCGCGCTTGCGTTCCGGGGAGCACGCAATGCGGCTTAAAGGGTGTCCAAGTCTGCGACGCCAACGGCCAGTGGGGTTTGGAGGGGCCTGCCTGCGCTAACACCTGCGCCGCCGGTGCCTGCTTGGCATGCGTGCCCAATGCGGCTTGCACGGATGATGGCAACGCCTGCACGAGCGATGTCTGTGATGCACAGGGCTCCGCTTGCACCCATCCCAAGAAGGGCGATGGAACCGCCTGCGGTTCCAGCTCTTCCTCGGCCTGCGATAAGCCAGATAGCTGCCAGAACGGAATCTGCCAAACCAATTTAGAAAGCAATGGCACCCCCTGCACGGACGACACCAACGTCTGCACGTCGGATATCTGCAATAGCTCGGGTGATTGCACCCATTTGGCAGCGCCTTCGAACACGGTCTGCAGGTTGGCAAGTTGCACCTTAGGCACCCTGAGTGAAGCGGCAACCTGCGGTGGCGCAACGAGTTGCCCAGCCCCGACGATGAGTCAGTGTGTTTCCCTATCCTGCAATCTTGCCGGCGACGCTTGCGAGCCGCCGCCACCGCCGCCACCACCGGCTTCGGTTCCTTGAGAGTTCAAACCGAGCGGAGTTCACTAGGGGAAACCCCTAATGTCTGGCCACTTCAGCTTTCACTGGGGATTGCGTTGGGACAAGTCTTGAAGTAGCGCTTAAGGCCATGTGGCAGTCATCACGCGATCCAAAAACTCAAGTTGGCCTCAACCGGGGTCTGTTTCTCACCCTAGAACTTGTGACGGTTTTCGCGGCCTTCGGTCCGTTTGGATGCGAAAGGAAGTTCAGCGACTGCGCCGAAACTTATACCTGCCCAGCGCACCGCAATGTGGGATCCGGCGGCTTTATCTCATCCGCTGCGGGGAGCCCGAGCGAACCAATTGGGTTGCTGAGTAGCGGTGGCGCAACGGGAGGCAGTGGCGCAACGGGAGGCAGTGGCGCAACGGGAGGCA
>JBBRRP010000005.1:0-94776 GCA_038246305.1 Polyangiales bacterium
CGTAGAATTGCTTCCCCACCGCTGGTCACCGGGCCTCACCCTCTAAATTCAAACTCCGTAAATCTCGCCCCTTTGCTGTTTATCAGAGTTTCCCACCCGCTGCGGAGAGGTGCTCCGTAGATGGCTTACGTTTCAATGCTTCGGACTGGAACAGTTTAGTTCCGAAATGACAGAGAACTTTTGGGTCACACGTTGGTATTTGTCGAGAATCGGTGAAATCCACAAAAAACGATGTTTCCCCTCGAGCGCATGTTTCCTTACAACCCCAAAGCCCAGTTTCTTTAGTGTTTTAAGCCAATTGGGGCCGAAACCGCGGGGGTCCGGGACAAGAACGAGGCCTATAGCTATGGTGGAACGCGTGTCTGCTCTTCGTACGTGTCTGCTCTTCGCCACACTGCCCGGCATCGGTGCATTAATCGTTGGTTGTTCGCTCATGGCACCGCCAGATTCAGAACTCATCGGCGGCGTGGCCTTAGCCACTGGCGGCACCACAGGATTCGGGGGCAGCGCGGGATCGTCCGGTGGAAACGGGGGCGCCACAGGATCCGGAGGTGCTGCTGGCTCCCCGGTGGATGGTCTCGGGGGCATTCAGAATGCGGGCGTTGGAGGCGCCGCGCCGAATCCCCCGTGCAGCGCGCCAATGTCGCCTTCGGTCGAATTTCTTTCGCTCTGGTTGCGAGCGGATTCCGGCGTCGACACCAAGAACAATCGTGTCACCTCCTGGGCTTCCCCAGCGTTTGACGCGATTCCCGCCTACACACTCTCGCAAGCAGTGAACACGATGGCGCCTGTCCTTGGTTCGCCGTTCTTGGGCAAAGCCCCCCCCTTCTTCGACGGGATCGACGACACGCTGGTGAACACCGAGGATCATGATTTTACCACCCAGGCCGGCTACTCGTTTTTTGCTGTGGTGATACCCAGGGCGACGGACAGCGAAGGTGAGATTCTTTCGATCACGGGTCCCGATGGGAAGCACCTGGGACTTTGGAAAACGGGCAACGCATTTGAGTTTGGCACGAACGACGGGAGCGCCAAGCTGCTCACACAGAACGTTTTCGAAGGCGGGAAGGCCGTGTTGATTGAGGTGATTGGGACTCACCCTCCCGATTCCGAATTCATAGCCTCCAGCTATGTGAACGGAGTCGGACAGGCGGCTGGTGCGGCGCCTCTCTGGGACTGGGACATGGAGTTCGGCTTTAGCCTCGGCGCGTACGACAGCAACTCAACGGGATTCGTGGGCGCCATCGGCGAAGTGCTGATCTATACCGAGCCGCTTGATGAGGGCGCAAGATTTGGGACGGAAGCCTATCTCAAAGCTAAGTGGGGTCTCTGTCCGTGACGAACGATCGCATGCTGCCTCGCGACGTCGGGCGTTATCGGCTGTACGATGAGATTGCCGCGGGAGGCATGGCTACGGTGCACGTCGGTCGCTTGCGGGGCCCAGCTGGCTTTGCACGAACCGTTGCCATTAAACGGCTGCACCCTCAGTTTGCGCACGACCCGGAATTCGTATCGATGTTCCTGGATGAGGCGCGCCTGGCAGCGCGCATTCATCATCCCAACGTGGCTGCGATCTTGGATGTCGTGGCGCTGCGTGGCGAGTTGTTCCTGGTGATGGAGTATGTCCGCGGGGAAACACTATCCAGGTTGCTCCCAGCTTGTGAGCGCGCTGGCATCACGATCCCACACCGCATCGCCGCCACCATTCTGCAGCAAGCCCTGCTCGGGCTGCATGCAGCTCATGAGGCTCGCGATCACCGCGGAACTGCGCTCAACATGGTGCACCGCGATGTTTCGCCTCAAAACATCATGGTGGGCGCCGATGGTATCACCCGCATGCTGGATTTCGGAGTGGCCAAAGCCGCGACGCGTCTCCAGACCACAGGCCACGGCCAGGTGAAGGGCAAATTGTCGTATATGGCGCCTGAACAGCTCAGGCTGGAGCCTATCGACCGGCGCACCGACGTGTTTGCGGCTGGCGTGGTGCTTTGGGAAGCGTTAACCGGAAGGCGCTTATTTGCCGCCGATGATCCAGGTGCCGTGATCGCCCGTATTTTGACCCACGTCCCGGAAGCGCCGAGCCGATCAGTCAAGGATATCCCGCCCGAATTGGATCAGGTGGTCGCCCGCGCGTTGAAGCGGCAGCGCGGTGAACGTTTCGCGACGGCGCTTGAGTTTGCGCGGGCACTTGAGCGCGCTGTGACGCCCGTTGGCTCCTTGGAGGTGTCCGAGTGGGTGTGCGAGGTCGCAGGCCCGGTTTTGGAAGCCAGGGAACGCACGGTGGCGGCGGTGGAGATTGCCTCAGAATCAACACCCAGCGAAGGGGTGTACGAGGACGATTTCTCTTCTGCTCAGCCCCCTGCTCCGCTCCCCGGGTACAGTTCGTCATCCGACGACGAGCTCACGGTGGGTGTGGCTTCAGAGCTCCTGGCTCCCCAGGTTCTGGCGCCGTTCGGCGAGCCTGAGCGCATGCTTTCCCAGCGAGCCAAGCTGGCGATTGGGGCTGCAATGGTCGGGCTCCTGGCTTTGGTGTTGCTCTGGTTGGTGCGGCCTTGGCAGACGAGCGAACCGGCAGTCGCCACCACGCTCGTTCAGGCCTCGTCCGAGGACGCCCGACCCTCCGAAACCACGGGTAAGCCAACTGAGCCCCCGCCGGCTCCTGTCACGGCACCCGCACCTTCCGCCCTTTCCGGAGCTGAAATAGAGGCGGTTCAACCGCCAGAGACCGTTGCGCCGACCGAACCTGCCCCACGGCCGCGAGCGACGGGCAAGCACAACAGTTCTCGGGCTTCATCGAACGGGGGCCAGCGCCTAAGCTCTAAGTGCAATCCTCCGTACGAGGTAACCCCGCAAGGCCTCAAAAGGTTTAAACCCGAGTGTTTCCACTAAAGCCTCTGCTCGCTCGCATTTCCCTGGCCTTCGCCGTTCTCTGCTCGCTTCCGCTTCAGGCGCGCGCCGAAACCGTCGAAGCTTGCGTAGCGAGTAACGCCGACGGTCAAGTCCTCCAAAGCCAGGGCCAACTCTTATCAGCCGTCGAGAAATTTCAACGTTGCGCAGCTGAAGCTTGTCCCGAAGAGATCCGGCGCGACTGTGGGACCGCAATGCTCGCAGCCAAAGCCATTGTACCCAGCGTCGTGATCGCCGTGCGGCGTGGCGACGAAGACATTTTGGATGCCTTGGTGTTGATCGACAACTCACGGAATCCAGTCCGCCTCGACGGACGCCCGATTGAACTCGATCCCGGGCCTCACGTGGTGCGAGTTCATCACGGCAGCCAGGACACGATCGAGCGCCAGATGGTACTCCGACAGGGAGAACGCAACCGCCTGATAAGTATCGAACTTCCGTCGAAGGCCGTTAAGGTTTCGCCGGACCGACCACGTTTAGGCCCTGCGCCCGTGGCTGAAGCCCCAGCGCCGCGCCCATTGGAAAGATCAGAACCTATTCCGAAGGCGGCCTGGGTGGCAGGCGGCGTGGGGGTCTTGAGTTTAGGTTCGTTCGTGGTTTTTGGACTAGATGGGAAGTCCAAGGAAACGGCACTCAATCGCTGCAAGCCCGATTGCACCATCAATGCTGTGAGTGGCATGCGCCGACGGTACTTGATCGCTGACGTGTCTTTAGGCCTCTCTCTCGTGAGTCTTGGCACCGCGGTTTGGTTGTGGTGGCCGAGCGCCGGGCCAGCTAAGGCAAGCGGTAACTTGACAGCTAGCCTTGGTATAGATAGCAGCGGGAGAATAGGAGTTACTGCGCGTGGAAGATTTTAGCGACCCAGAACGCCAGCCCATGCCCCCCTCAAGGAACGTGGACGGAACCGTCAAGAGCGTGTTCGGTGTCACCATCACAGGCGGTCTGCTCCGCGGCCCTCGGGGTGAGGAATTCCGGGTTTCAATCGCACCCGCGATTCTGGGACGCAATGAAAGCTGTGCCTTCATGCTGAAGGACCCGGAGGTCAGCGCGACTCACTGCGAACTTCGCGCAACACCCGCTGGCGTTCAGCTCGTGGATCTAGACAGCAGCAACGGCACCTTCGTCAACGGCGTTCGCATCAAAGAAGCTTTACTTGAGGCACCGTGCACCGTTCGGATAGGGCGCACCAACCTCTCCTTCGAGCCTCTCGCGAGTGAGCAGGTCGATCTCGGCGCCGAGCTCACATTTGGTCCGCTCTCCGGGGTTTCACCCTCCATGCGTCAGCTATTTCGAGTGCTGCGCGACGTTGCTTCCACTCAACTGTCGGTATTAATCAACGGAGAAACGGGAACCGGTAAGGAAATCACGGCACGCGCGCTGCACGACGCGAGCAGTCGAGCGAACAAGCCGTTCGTGGTGATCGACTGCGGCGCGATCCCCCCGAGTTTGGCCGAAAGCATCCTGTTCGGACATGAACGAGGCTCCTTCGCAGAAGCTACGGAAGCGCGAGCTGGAGCTTTTCAGGAGGCCGACGGTGGAACCGTCTTCCTGGATGAAGTGGGCGAGCTGCCAGCTGAGCTCCAACCC
The DNA here is from genome assembly GCA_038246305.1 of Polyangiales bacterium. Lineage (GTDB taxonomy): Bacteria > Myxococcota_A > Polyangia > Polyangiales > Polyangiaceae > JBBRRP01. Next base: position 4,495 of record JBBRRP010000005.1, read on the forward strand.
AAGTTGCTGCGGGTGCTTGGTGAGGGTCAAGTCAAACGTGTGGGTGCCACGCAGTACGAGCAAGTCGACGTTCGGGTTGTTTCTGCCACACGCCGCGATTTGCCGCGCATGGCCAACGCGGGAACTTTCCGAAGCGATCTCTACTTCAGGCTCGCACAGGTTCGCGTCGAACTGGCTCCGCTCCGGACGCGTCGGGAAGATATCCCCCTGCTCGTCCAATCTTACTGCGACCGTTCGGGACACGAAGAACGTGCTTCACAGGTGATCGACTTTATCGCCCACGCAACCGCGAATCACGATTGGCCAGGCAACGTGCGAGAGCTCCTCAATGTGGCTGCCGTTGTGGCCAGCCTCCCGCCGGGCTCGGAAGTTAGCCTCGCGACATTGCCAACAGAAGGTCGGGGTGATCAGCCGTCGCTCACCACCGCCTACGGTGAAGCCAAACGACGCGCACTTGAGGAATTTGAGCGGCGATTCTTTGCCGACCTTCAGGCTGCTTGCGACGGCAACATCAGCGAGATGACGCGTCGAAGTGGCCTAGCTCGGCATCACATTCGCAACTACTTGCGCCGCTACAGCTTGGTTTAATCCAGAGCGACGCACGTTGTGCACCTAAAGGACGCCCGAGCTACATCGCAATAAATCCGCCATCCACCATCAAGGAGCTAGCGGTGATGTAAGACGCCGCGTCCGATGCCAGGAAGGCCACGGCTTCGCCTACTTCGCTGGCCTCCCCAATGCGCCCTAGCATCATCTTCTGGCCTTCCATCTTTTCAAAGTCGGGGCGTGAATAGCCGAGACGCTCCACTTCGGAGGTGAGTGCTGGTGTCCAGATGGGCCCCGGGCACACTGAATTTACGCGGATTTTGAACTCCGCGAGATCCCACGCCATGCTGCGCGTCATTTGCACGATGGCTGCCTTCGTTGCCGCGTAAGTCATGAGCCCGCGTTGCGCGACGAAGCTTGAGATTGAACCCAGATTAACAATCGCTCCGCCACCCCTGCGTTTCATCTGCTCCGAGGCGTAGCGAGCACACAACGAGGTGCCGATCAGATTCACATCCGTGAGGCGCCGCCAATCTTCTGGCGTGGCTTCGAGCCCCTTCATGATGAACACGGCCGCGTTATTCACCAAAACGTCTGCATCGCCGAAGCTACTTTGGACGCGCTCAAAGGCGGCCTTGATCGAGCCTTCGTTCGAAATATCGCAACCGAGCCCCAAGGCCTTGCCTCCCTTCTTTTCGATCCCCTGGGCCTGTGCCTCCGCCGCCCCTTGATTGATATCGAGCAGTGCGACCCGTGCACCTTCGCGCGCCAGAATCTCTGCCGTCGCAGCGCCAATTCCGCCACCGGCTCCGGTAACGATCGCTGTTTTTCCCTGAAAACGTGGCTGATTCGAGGTGTTGTTCATGAGTCGGTGTGCCGTCCGTTGGTTCGGGTGTTAGCTTCTAGCGTGCTTCATATCCCCTCACCCGGGGTCCTGACAAGGCTGCGCCTCAGGCGCGAACCAGGCTGCCCTTCCAACCGCTCCCTGAGATCTGCTTCGGCGTCTCACTGGAGATTTTCCACCCAGCTGGAGCTTCTAGCGCGCCTGTGGCACCGACTGGCATATCGACGTGAACCGTCGCCATGGAGCCCTCCTGGGTCCACACCACACGCAGTGGACCGCGGATCGTGTCGAGCTTCGCCTCGGCAGTTTGCAGCCCCGGAACGGGATGGGGCCGCACAACAAACGCGTCTCCCGGGAGTCCTTTCTCATCGTCCAGGATCCCGACCAATCGCGAATAGAACCAAGCATCTACGGCACCCAGCATGCAGTGATTGTGCGAATTCATGCCGCCACCGGTTTCATTTTCCCAACGCTCCCACATCGTCGTTGCGCCGTTTTCAAGCATGAAGCCCCAGGAAGGGTATTCCTTTCTTTGCACAAGCTTCCACGCCAAGTCGGCTCGACCTTCGTCCGCAAGCACCTCCAGGAGATACTTGGTGCACACGTTGCCTGTCGTCAGATGCCCGCGCGTCTCCACGTCTTGAGCCAGGCGCTCGAAGACGGGAGCACGCTCTTCTTCCGGCACCAAATCCATCCATAGGGCGAGCGCGTTGCAGGCTTGGACATTCTCGCCAAACGTGTGGTTCTTCGCGTCAAAATAGCGAGCTTGTAGCGCTTCAGTGAACGTCTGCGCTGAAAGGCGATAGGCCGCCGCTTCGTTATCCCGCCCCAGCTCAACGGCGATCTTTTCGAGCAAGCGTGTGATGAATATGAGATGCGCGGTCGAGATCAGCCCGCCCGGCGTGCCCGCCGACAAGCAAGCACTCCCGGTCCCCACCACCGTGGGAAGCGCAGCCATCGAAAACGCACGTGGCGGACACCAATCGCCGTACCACGACGTGTCCAAGATCCCAGCCGTCGTTTCGTTGGAAAGGCAGCGCTGCCAACCTACCATCATGGGCCAATGCTCTTCCAAGATGCGTCGATCGCCGAAATGTCGCCACATCAAATACGGATACCAGACCGGACACACGCACACTGGATCGGCGCGACGTTGGCCCCAATGCCAAGGGACGGTATCCGGGATCGCTCCTGAAGAATCTTGAACGCTGGCAAAATCTCGCAGCCATTTAGCCAGGAAACGCCCAGCCTGAAAGTTATGAATGAGCTGTTCGGCACGCGCCGTTTGGTCGTTGAGCCAACCTTGGCGCTCAGAACGCTGCGGGCAATCGGTAGGAACCCCGTGCTCATTCGATTTTTCCGTGCGAACAATCATGGTGTGAATGGCGTTGGCCATATCGTCGCTACAGGTAAACACCCCGCGATCAGCGAGGTCGTTGCGCACGCGGCAGACGGTGACCGTATCCGCGGCTGGCTGGCCCACCAGGCCCTCCAATTGGACGTAGCGAAAGCCGTGGTAAGTGAAGCGCGGCTCCCAAATCTCTTCGCCAGCGCCACGGGCGATGTAGACATCGGCACAGCGCGCCGCATACAAATTGTCCTGATTCACGCTGCCGTCATCTCGCAGCGTCTCGCTGAATCGGAGCGTGAGCTGCTGCCCCTCCGGCACATTCACCTTAAGGCGACAATACCCGGCGAGGTTGGTTCCCGCGTCGAAAACGATCGCGCCACCTGGAGTTGCGCCCAGCTTCTTGGGAGTGATCTCTTCGACAACACGCATGGGATCGCCGAGATCCGGAACCAGGCGACCACCCGGTCCCGGCACCCGATACACCATCGTCCAATAATCCTCACGATTGCCAAAAGGCGCCTTCCAATCTGTGGCTGGCACACTCCAGCTGGCAAGCTCCAAACGCGCGTCGTAATCCTCGCCTCGAAATAGACCGTCTGAAGTTGGCGCCGCTCGCACCGCGAAAGTAGACATATCCCAGTGGGACGGCGTGCTGATTGTGCTGCCATCAACGCATTCAATTTCTAGTCGCAACTTGAGAATGGGCCTGCCGTACCAACCATGCCCCACAACAACGCTGAGCACGGTTTCCGGTGTTTCCACGAGCTCCGTGATGTCGTGGACGGTGTACGGAACGATCTGTTCGAAGTCCGTAGGTGGGGGATCAAGAACGCGGTCGGAAACGGGCTTGCCGTTCAGGTAGGCGCGATACAAACCGAGGCCTACAATGTAAAGCCGAGCACGACGCACCTTGGCTTTGGGCTTAAAGGCATGGCGAAAGAAGAGCGCGCGGCCTGGCCAAAGCCCGGGCGCTCCGATCCAATGAGCGCCCCAATCGGACTCAGCCAAGAGCCCCATTTCAAAGCTCGCCACTTCAGAGACGTGCTCAGTGCCCGTCGCATCTCTGACGTGAACCTGCCACCAGCACTCCTCGCGACTGACGAGAGCACTACCGGCATACGCTACGTGCGTCGTCCTGTCCGAAGTTACCCACCCGCTGTCCCACTTGTCACCTCGTGAGCTGTGAAGCAGCTCGCGCGTAGACGCCACCACGACGCGGTACGCGAGTTGGGCGTTGTTCACACGCCACGCGAAACGCGGCGCCGGCGTGTGCAGACCAAGCGGATTGGTCGAATATTCACAGGTGAGCTGCTGGGGCGAAAGGGCATCGGGAGAAGGCATGGTTTGGCCTGATACCACACGCCCGCACCGACCGGAGCCAGCTAAGAGCGTGCCCGGCGGGGAGCACCGGCTGTCGACTTGGGGGACCCGCCAGACCGCCGCAAAAGGCAAAAATAGCCGCTTTTGTGCTAGTTGGTGAAGCGCCATGGCGGCGCCAGCGAAACCCGGCTTGGCACCGGGAATGGAGGCCCTGGGCAAGCACCACTCGGTCCGATATGTCGGCAGGCATGAACGCTCTCCAAGGTTCCGATGCTCGAACGAGCTTCCCCAAAAACAAGATCAAGATTCTATTCCTTGAGAACATTCACCCGAGCGCCCAAGCGCTGATTGAAAGCGACGGGCTCGAATGCGAGATGCGAAGCGCGGCACTGAGCGAGGCCGAACTCATCGAGGCGATCGCCGATGTGCATATCCTGGGTATTCGCAGTAAGACTCAAGTGAGTCGGGCTGCTCTGGAGAGCGCGCGACGCTTGCTGGCCGTCGGTTGTTTCTGCATTGGCACCAATCAGGTGGATCTCGAGGCGGCGAATCGACGAGGGATTGCAGTCTTCAATGCTCCCTTTAGCAACACACGCAGCGTGGCCGAGCTGGTGATTGGGGAAATGATTGCGCTTTCACGGAGGCTTGGCGATCGCTCGCGCGAAATGCACGAAGGCAAATGGAACAAGACCGCCAGTGGGTCTTTCGAAATCCGCGGGAAGACGATCGGCATCGTTGGTTACGGCCACATCGGGCGCCAAGTCGGTGTGCTCGCCGAGACCGTCGGCCTGCGTGTTCTTTTCTACGACATCTCGCAACAGCTCCCGATGGGGAACAATCGCACGGTGGGCACCCTCGACGAATTGCTAGCGAATTCTGACTTCGTAACCCTCCATGTGCCCGCCACGCCGGTCACCAAAAACATGATGGGCGCGGAGCAAATCGCGAAAATGAAGCCAGGCGCCTGCCTTATCAACTTGAGCCGCGGCAGTGTGGTGCAAATTCCCGCGCTCGCCGAAGCCCTGCGAAAGAAACACCTAGCGGGCGCTGCAATCGATGTCTTTCCGATTGAGCCCAAGAGCAACGCAGATCCCTTTGAGTCCGAGCTCCGCGGTTTGCCCAATGTGATTTTAACACCGCACGTCGGTGGCTCAACCATGGAAGCGCAGGAAGCCATTGGACGCGAGGTGGCAAGCGCCTTGCTTCGCTTCTTAAACGAAGGTTCCACGGCGTCCGCCGTGAACATGCCGCAAGTTGAACCGCCGCCCCTCGCAGGACGACATCGAATCCTCAACATTCACGCCAACGTTCCAGGCGTTCTCAGCAAGATCAACAGCATCATCGGGCAGACCAAGGCCAACGTGGAGAGCCAAATTCTGGCGACCGATCCCAACGTGGGGTACCTGGTGATCGACCTGAACCAGAGCGTTTCAGACGAAGTGAAGGAACAAGTCGCCGCGCTCGACGCCAATATCCGCACTCGAATTCTTTACTGAAAGCACCTGAAGGCGCGGAGTGACGTGGACGCGTGGGCGCGTGAGCGCGTGGGCGCGTGGGCGCGTGGGCGCGTGGGCGCGTGGGCGTGGGCGCGGCGGGGGGCAAAGGATGGCCTGAAAGCCGTGGAGGTCACGTCAAGGCGTAGCGGCTAACTCAAGGTTTAGGTCAACCTGGGTGGACCCGGACGTGCCCGACGTCACCAGGGCGAATGCCACCCGTCGAGAGCATCGCCCCATTCGGGTCGTTAGGATGGGCCCCGAACTTCGCGAATCCACCATTTGGTGGCGAAATATTCGCCATGGAATGGCGAATTTGCGAGCGAAACTCGAGAAAAAATCGGCGTTTTTGCCGATAGGCTGACGTATTGACGATGCCAGGCCTTGCGGCCGCCCACCCAATCGAATCGCTGAAACCGAGACTGAATACGAGCAGACCGGAGCGCCTGAACATCTACGCCAAACGAGCACCTACGCCAAGCGAGCACCTAACTCCGGGTACCCGGAGGGAGCATAGAGTCCCCTCGCTTTCAGCTGCCGCTAGCTCGCGAAATGGGCGTCGACGGCAACTTGCATATCGCGGGCGAGCACTGTCTTCCGTGTATCGCGGGCGGCACTGCGAATGCTCTCAACGGCTATCCGCCGTAGGTGGTCGGAGAGTGGAGCAAAAACGGCGTCTGAGGTGCTGAGCGCATGGGCCAGCTTCACGTAATCTTTCGTCTTGCTCACAATCAGCAGCACTTCTTCGGGCAGCTTGGCATCGTTTGGCTCGCGGTGAATCACTTCGCTGCGCCGAGGCTTGATGAGCGGAGTGATGTCCCTATCGAGGAGCGTTTTCCTGCCATCACTCGTGCTCAAGACGGCTGCGCGATTGACGAGCTCTCGCACATGGTCGCTCAAGATTGGGAACACACCTTCGGCGACCTGCATTTGCGCTTTTACTTCTACGTAGGCCTTGAATCGCGACGCCACAATCAATATTTCACGTGGCCCCTTCCGAATGCCAGCTTGCGCGTCCATCTTCGCGGCTAGCACCTTGGGCTCGGTGGCCTCCAGTCGCTTTCGTTTCAGCTGCTGGCGGTCGCGATCATCTCCCACTAACGCCTGCCACTCCTCACGCGTCGGGCTAACCGCTGCCGTGGCCCAGCCGTCGCGGTGATTGGCCTCCTCACGGTGCGCTTCCCAACAAGGAAGGGTGCAAAACGCGAGAAACATGCGCTTCTTATTGCACGTTGAAATACTGCAGCGAAAATGCGGTGCCTTGAAGCCAATCGGTAGCCTGCAGCTGCTGCAGTTGCGCCAAATATCCTTGAGATCACTCATAGAAGGAATCGTTCACTTCTCGGCCTCGGGTTGCGACGCAGATTCAGCGGAGCGCGGCGCTGACTCAGCCGCGCCTGCCTCTTGGCCCCCACGGCGGCCTTTATTACGCCCGGCGCTCGGCTTCTTGGCTGCGCCCTTTTCGTCGTCCGGCGCTTCGCCAATCTGAAGCTCACACTCGCCGAATACGACTTGCCGTGCGCCGGTCTCGCCGGAAAGGCGAACCTCTAACGTCTTGGCGCGGAGCACGGTGTTATCACGAACCGCACCCGCCAGCCGCATCGTATCTGCCTCGAGATCCCCGGATATCTCACCTTGCGACTCCAACGACGTGACTCTGACCTTCCCATGCACGGCGCCCGTGGTGCTGATACTGAGAGCTGGGGCCGTCAGCTCACCTTCCAGGCGCCCGTGCGCCAGGATGTTCACCTTCGAGTTCAGCTTCCCGGAAAATTCGCTGCCTTCTTCGACGATGGTCTGCCGAAGGTTCGCATCTGTGACGTTGCGCTCATTCATGGTTCTAATCTCCTCAACTCAAGCTTGCGACCGTAGGATCTTGACTCGCAACCGGCATCCAGGCTGAAAGGCGAACGCCGTGGGTTCGGAGCCCTGAGCAATCGTTCCGACCAACGAGCCCTTGGCGCTCACCACGAGTGTTTTGGGGCCAGAAATTCCGGGGCTCTCGCGTTCAAAGAACTTGCCGTGAATGGTGATGTTTCCACCCCCAGTGATCACGCACTCACTCAGCACTCCCGATTCACCCACCACCAAATCCGTGCCTTCTCCGAGCGAAATATTGCACTTTTCGAAGCGGCTATCGATCTCTACCGCCGAGCCCTCACCAAACTCCAACGTCGCATCGCGCAGCACATCGCCCTCGCCGAAATAGCGCGTTGCGGCCGCACCGGGAGTTAGCTTCCCAGCGAGAAAAGCCGCGACATCTTCACCTGAGATGCGCTTGGTGCCGTCGCCACCTTTACTACCATCCAGCCAATCAGCCGCTACACTTTCGAGTGCGGCATCCTTGGTGACGGTGCCAAACAGCTTAGCGCCCGTGAATGTCGTCGAGGTGAAGTTACCTTCCGCCAGATCCGCATGACGCAAATCTGCTCCGGTGAAGTTGGCTTGATTAAAGCGCCCTTTCGCCAGGCGCGCGTTCAAAAGTGCCGCGTTCGTAAAATTGGTGCTCACAGCCTCGGCGCCCTCAAGATTGGCATCGTGCAACGTTGCCGATGAGAAATCCGCCTCCTCAAGATTCGCACCGGACAAATCGGCGTTGCTCAAGTCAGCTGAGCGAAACTTAGCGCCACCCAAATAAGCTTCGGTGAGCTCCGCATGGGTCAAATTCGCGTTGGAGAGATTGGCTTTACCAAGCTCTGCAGAAGCTAGTTGTGCACCGCTCAGGCGAGCCCCAACCAAATCAGCTTCCGTGAGATTGGCTCCTTCGAGCGTAGCCCGATCGAGATTGGCCCCACGAAGATTAGATTGCGTGAGATTGCTACCTTCAAAATCCGCCTTGCCAAGATCAGCATCCGACAAATCGGCTAGCTTCAAGAAAGCTTCGCGCAAGCTGGCGTTCCGTAGGCTGGCACCCCGCAGCTTCGCACCTTCCAGATTGGCGCCGTCGAGATCCGCCCGTTTGAAATCTGCACCTTCCAAAGGGGCACCCGACAAATCGAGCCCCGAAAGATCACAGCGTGCTAACGGCTGCTTGTTCCGGACGCGTTCGATCACTTCATCTCTTGAATATTCGGCCATCGTGAATCTCGCCTCAGACGTTGAGTTCCCGTTTTTCGGTTTTGCTGCGCTCCAGAAATTTCTCTAATTCATCGACTTTTCGCCCGAACGTGAAGCGCTCCAGCCGAGCAATCAAGGAAGCTTCCCCAAGCCGTGCCAAGACCACCTGGATCTCAAGCCAACCATCCGTCCGTGCTTGGCGGAGCTTCCGTTTCTCTTTGCTCACGTTGCGCGTCCAATTGCGAGCTTGATCTTCGATGGATTGGTTGTGGCGCCGAAGCTTGCTCACCAACTGCTCAAGCTGAGCATGCTCAGCCTTCCTTTGCGGCTCTGGCACGATCGATGCGGAGCGACGCCGATAGCGCTCAAAACGCTCTAGGATCTGAGCCGAGAGCTCGAGGTTGAGGCCAGTGGTTGCCGCGAGATCCTCGGGCTTCGCTTCGTAATACATCTTCAATTGGCTGAGCCCCACCGCGTAAATCTTGTCGAGCTGCACCTTATTCACCCCTGGCACTTGGCGGAGCAGGCTATCGACAATAATTGGCTCACGCCGATTCTGTTCTCCTGCGACAGAAAAGGCCTCGGGCAACACCTTGGCCAAGCTTTGGTAGACGTTGAGCAGCTGAGTACGCGCTTCTTCCTCCAGCACGGCTCCACGGCCCTTTTGAGCCTGTAAAAGCTCCACGGACAAAACTTCGAGAGGCGCGACTAAATCGGCGAGTGAGAGCTTCTTGGCTGCTTCCAGCAACGAATTAACAGCGGGCAAACAAATGCGCACCCATTCGCGACGCGCCTCGCCCAGATTGAGCTCCACCATGAAGTCCCGAAACGGCGCCAGGTGCTCGGCGGCTAGGTGAGCAAACAGGACCTCCACTTGTTCACGATCTTGAGGCGCGCCACCAATGCCGTTGCCACTCCCTTGGATGGCTTCGAAGTGTGGGTCCACGTCGTCAAACCCTTTGTCGATATCGGACGAGGTGATGCGGGCGGGAGGCTGTGACTCGCCAATCGTCCACGCATCGAGCTTCGGCTCTATAGACTGTGGTGCACCACTCTTGCGCGCACTCGGTGCCGGCGGCCTGGACGCAATCAGCTGTTGCGCTTGAAGTGCTTGCTGATCGAGTGGCTGGGTGTGCGCCGGATTCACGCTAGGCGCTTTGGAACGACCCTGGAGGGCTAAGCCGCACTTGACGCAGAACCTCGCCGTCAGGGGGCAAGTGGCCGAACACTTGGGGCACTGTTGGGTATCTTCCATGGTCATTTCGCGGGGGCTTGCGCTGTTCTGCGGCTGGGATGGCATCTCTTCCGTGAATGACTGGGCAGCATAGTCCTTCCTTCCGGTGCTCGTCTGCCCTGAACGGAGGGGGAGTAGAGGAAGCAGCCAAAGCGGCCGGAAGTTTGGCTTGGTTGATTGGCCGTTGACACCCCCGAGGGGCGGGCCAGACTGCCGCCGGCGTGGAGTCCCCCTGTCCTTCCCCCTGTCTTTCTAGCGCAGAGGTGCAAACAGGAAGCCCTACGCTTTTTGAGCGGGGCCTCGGCCGGGAACGACTCGCATTGGGCACAGCCGGGCTCGGCGGCATTTGGGCCGGAAGCCACACCCATCAATCCGTCGATGCCCTCCTGTGGAGCCTGGAAAACGGCCTCTCGGTTTGGGACACTGCGCCGGCGTACGGCAGCGCCGAAGCCTCGATCGGTAGTGCGCTGAAACAATGGAGAGGGCCGCTGCCAGTTATCAGCACCAAGGTGGGCCGCACTCACGATGGACAACCGCCCTCACGTTCGTACCAACCTGAGGTTCTCCGTGCGACGCTTTCAAAGAGCCTTGACCGCATGGGCGTCGATTCCGTCGATATCTTGTTTCTTCACGAACCAGAGAAGCTCGAGCAGAGCTCGCGGGGCGCTGTACTCGATGAGCTGTTGCGGTTGAAGGCAGACGGGCTCGCGCGCCATCTTGGCCTCGGCGGAGGTTGGGGCAAAGCCTGGGATGGCCTGCTTTCGTCGCGGCAGTTTTCAGCCGCTATTGTGTTCCTCACCTTGGATGCTTGCTGTTTGGATTCCATGATCCACGACGTGCCCTGCCTCAAAGCAGCTGGCGTTGCGATCTATGGCGGCAGCCCGCTCCACATGGGCCTCTTAGCCAAGCTCTCGGCTGAAAAAGCCCCTTGGGCAAAACCTGAAGCGCTGCTGGGGATGGAAAGATTGAAAGCCCTTTCGGCCGAGCATGGCATTTCCAGCGTCGAGCTGGCTCACCGCTTTGTGTATTCACTCCGAGTGCTCGATCGCGTACTCATCGGACCGCGTGATCTCGATGAGCTCAAAGCCTCCGTACGTGATTTTCAGGAGGGTGTGTTGCCGCGCGCTATCTTTCACCAAATTTACGACGACGCGCTGGCCCGGGCAGTGCCGAGGGAATAGCCAGAGGATTCATGTTCGCAGAATCATTTCATATTGTTGAGGCACGCGTTCGCTCGATCCACCCCATGCCGCTCAAGCGCCCGTTTTACGACGGCACCGGCGGGCCCTTTGATGCTTTTGGTCTAGGTGTGCTTTCTCTCATGGACGCCGACGGAACGGTCGGGCAGACGCTGGGTGGTCTCGACCAATCGCTCCTGCCATTTCTATTCACCGATCAGCCGACCGCCTATAGCGAGCTGTATCCCAATCTCTATTGGTCGCTTCGCAACCGCGGGTTTCGCGGGCCTGCCATGGGTGGCCTTTCTTCCGTCGATCGCGCGCTGGCGGATATCGCCGCAAAACGCCGCAAAATGCCGTTGCATCGTTACTTGGGCGCGACGCGCGATTGGGCTCAAGCCTACGGCTCGGGTGGGAGCACTAAGCTCACCGAGGCGCAATTGCTCGAAGAGCTGGCTGGTTTCTGCGAGCAAGGGTTTCGGACGGTCAAGATGAAGGTGGGCACGAACCGTGGCACCGAGATGGAGCGCGATGTCGCGCGCGTGCGGAGTGTGCGGCAACACCTCGGCAAGGAGGTTCGCCTCGCCGTGGACGCTAACCAGGCGTGGTCTTCGGCGCTGGCTTTGGAATTCATCCAGCATATCGCCGAGTACGATATCGCGTGGTTTGAAGAACCCGTGCATTCGGCTGATCTGATAGCTATTCGTGAATTCTCTCAGGCCTCCCCCGTTCCCGCAGCCTTTGGAGAATCCGAACGCTCCTCCAAAGTTTACCCTTCGCTCCTGGAAGCTGGTGTTCAGCACCTTCAGCCGAATCCGCTCGGCTCCACGAGCATCCAGGAGTGGTTCGAGGTGAGAGACTTAGCCACCGAAAACGGGTTGGCGCTTTCCTTGCCAGGGCAGCCTCAAGTGGGCTGCGTCTTTGCAGCGGCCTCGCCCGAAGCGACGCTGACCGAAATTCTTTTCCCCGTTCTGTGGGGTTTCAGAGAGTGTTACGCGCGCGAGCCCAAGCTAGAAAACGGGCGCTTTCTGCTCTCCGACGAGCCCGGAGCACCCCTTGAAGTAGATTTCGACTACCTCAAAGCCAAGGGGCAGCTCTCAACCGACGAAACCATTCGCCCCCAAGATCTGACCAAGGCGGATCACAGCCCGTGATCCCGTCGTAACGTTCCGCTCCTCGCCTGCGCCCTTAGGCGGCGCTCTTCTCAACTGCGCTTCGTAATTCGGCTAATAGGCTGTCGATCACCTTTTTAGCGTCGCCGAAGAGCATGCGCGTGTTCTCTTTGAAAAAGAGCGGGTTTTGCACGCCGGCGTAGCCGCTGGCCATGCTGCGCTTCATCACGATGCTCGTCTTGGCCTTCCACACTTCCAACACGGGCATGCCGTAAATGGGGCTTGAGGGATCATCCAGCGCGCCGGGGTTCACAATATCATTGGCGCCGATCACGAGCACTACGTCCGTCGTTGGGAAATCTTCGTTGATCTCTTCCATCTCCAGCACGATGTCGTACGGCACGCCGGCCTCAGCTAGGAGCACATTCATGTGGCCTGGCAAGCGACCGGCAACAGGATGAATCGCGAAGCGAACATTGGTGCCGCGGGAACGCAACAGCGTTGCCACTTCGTACATGGGGTGCTGTGCCCGAGCTACCGCCATCCCATAGCCTGGCACAATGACAACGCTCTTGGCCTCCAGCAAAAGGTCTGCCGTCTGCGGGACATCGATCGCAACCGTCTCGCCTTCAGGCTCGTCACCCTTTTTGGCCGGCGCCGCGCCTTCATTCGCCCCAAAACCCCCAAAAATCACGCTCCAAATCGAGCGATTCATGGCCTTGCACATGATGTAGCTGAGGATGGCTCCGCTTGAGCCCACGAGTGCGCCCGTGATGATCAGCAGATCATTGCTCAGCATGAAACCTGCAGCCGAAGCGGCCCAGCCCGAATAGCTATTCAGCATCGAGACCACGACGGGCATGTCTGCGCCACCGATTGCCAAAACCAAATGAATCCCAAGCACTCCGGCCAGGGCGGCCATCGAGAGCAGCGGAATGAACGCGGCGTGATCGGCCACGCCGATGAACTGGGAACCGAAGTAGGCGCTCACCCCAACGATGGTCAAATTGATGAAATGGCGCCCCGGCAACAGCAGCGGCCGACTTCCGAGAAGTCCTTGGAGCTTGCCAAACGCAACCACCGATCCGGTGAAAGTGACAGCGCCCACAAACACCCCCACGAAGATCTCGACTTGGTGGATGACAGACTCAACTCCTTCAAGATGGGAATTGGGATCCAGGTAGCTTGCCAAGCCCACCAGCACCGCCGCCGCACCTACAAAGCTGTGCAGCACGGCCACGAGCTGGGGCATCGACGTCATCCCCACGCGCGCTGCGAGCACGGCTCCAATCACTGCGCCCACCACGACCGCACCCACCAACACTTCGTAGCGGCTCACTTGCGAGCCGAGCGCCGTCACCAACACTGCCGTGAGCATGCCCACGATTCCGAGCCAATTTCCCCTGCGTGCGGTGGCTTGCGCGCTCAAGCCGGCAAGGCTCAAAATGAAAAGTACACCGGCCGCGATGTAACAGACTGTCACTAAGCTCTCAGGCATCTTCAAAATCCTCAATTAGCGACGAAACATTTTCAACATGCGCTGGGTGACCAAAAACCCGCCGGAGATGTTGATAGTGGCGAGTAAAATGGCGGCGGCACCAAGCAGAGTGACCGATGAGCTGAGCTCGCCGGAAACCTGAAGCATCCCGCCTACGATGATGATCCCGCTGATGGCATTGGTGACGCTCATGAGCGGGGTGTGCAAGGCGGGAGTCACATTCCATACCACTTGCCAGCCCACAAACACTGCCAACACAAAGACGGTGAAGTGCGAGAGAAACTCGTGGGGAGCGACCGAGCCCAACCCGAGCAACGCACCCACGGCCAGCAGCACGAAGAGCAGAGAGCGCACGGTGTGATCTTGAGCTACGGGCGCGGGCTTGGGGGGCGCGGGCAGACTCTTCCGAATCGGGGGCGGCGCTGGCGGCGCCTGAACCTTGGGCGGCGGCCACTTCTTCTCACCGTTCAAGAGCACGAGCGCGCCTCGCACCACTTCATCCCCTTCATCGATGTGCCACGCCTTCGCGCCGCCCATATCTGCCAACAGATGGAGCAAATTATTGCCGTAAAGCTGGCTCGCGGTCGGTGCCAAACGGCTCGGGAGATCCGAATAGCCAATGATGGTGATGCCGTTGTGCTCTATCACGTGGCCTGGCTTGGTGAGTGCACAATTGCCACCTGTTTCCGCAGCCAAATCGACAATCACCGAACCACGCCGCATCGCATTCACTGCTTCCTCTTTAACGAGAAGCGGAGCTGGGCGACCTGGGATCAACGCGGTAGTGATAATAATATCGGAATCCGCCGCTTGCTTCTTGATGAGGGCCATTTCGGCTTCGATGAACGCAGGGCTCATTTCTTTGGCGTAACCGCCCACGCCCTCGCCGGCTTCGTCGAATTTGAGCTCGACAAACTCGGCGCCCATGCTTTGAACTTGTTCGCGCACGGCTGGACGTGTGTCGAAAGCTCGCACGATCGCCCCGAGCCCGCGCGCTGCGCCAATGGCTGACAAGCCAGCAACACCGGCTCCAATCACAAACACGCGCGCTGCCGGCACCTTTCCCGCAGCTGTTATTTGCCCTGTAAAGAAGCGCCCATAGTAACTGGCCGCTTCAATCACGGCGCGGTACCCAGCAATATTTGCCATGGAACTCAGCGCATCCATTTTTTGCGCTCGCGTGATGCGCGGCACCTGATCCATCGCAAGTACAGTGGCCTTATGAGCGGCCAAGCGCGCGATCAATTCATCCGCCTTAGCGGGCCAGATGAAACTGACGAGCACTTTGCCTTCCGACATCAGATCGGCTTCGTGCACCCCCAATTTGGTATGCTGTTCGGGAGGATTGACCTTCAGCACCAGGTCCGCCTCTGCCCAGAGCTCACGAGTGCCCTCGACGATCCTAGCGCCGGCCTGCACATAAAGCGGATTATCAAACGCGGCGCCGTCACCGGCTCCGGATTCCACGAGCACTTCGAAGCCCAGCTTGATGAGCTTGGCGACCGCTTCCGGCGTTATCGCGACCCGACGCTCGCCGGGTCGAATCTCCTTGGGAACTGCTATCTTCATTGCTATCTCAATCTAACTGCCGAGCCTTACTCGGACACTTGCACCTCCAGCATTACCCCAAATCGACGGCGAATGAAGGGCTCGACCGACGCCCCGCGAACGATAGCCGCGCTCTACCGACTATCCTCGGAGGCACGGCCTCCGCTAATAGAATGAAACGCTCCGGAAATGCATAGGCCAGAGGGCCCAGTTCCGCTCGCTCGAACCTGCCTACGTCAGCCCACATAGGAAAATGGCTCGCTCATGAAAACAGCGCCACGTCGGCGGCAAGTGTTCTGGCTGCTCATGAGCACACTGTTCGCAGCAGTGCGAAGTGCGAGTGCTGAGCAAGGAGCTGCGAGTGCTTCCGCTAACGAAGGTGCATCCGAGGCTCCATCCTCAACCACGCCTTCCATTGTGATGCCGAAGCTCTTGCACGCGCCGGTCATTCCGTATCCCGAAGGCGCGCATGGAGATCAGTCAGTTATCTTGCTCCTCACGCTCGATGCCCAGGGCAACGTCGTGCAAGTGGACGCTGAGGCTGGGGACGAGCCTTTCCGGAGCGTGGCCAAGGTGGCTGCAGTTCTGTTTAGATTTTCGCCCGCGCTGCGCGGCAGCCAAGCGTTGCCTTCCAAGATCCGTTTTGAGCTTAACTTCACTGAACCCGCGCCCGCTCCCGAAGCGAGCGTAGCGCCCACTCCACCCACGCAACCCGCAAAAGCCACCACTGGCGAAACGCCACTTAACCCTGCTCCACGCGGGGCCGCCCTGGAAGTCGAGGTGCTCGGCAAACGCAATGAGCCCACGGTGCGCAGTTTTTCGCGTGCCGAGGTGCGCGAGCTTCCCGGCGCCTTCGGCGACCCTTTTCGCGCGATCGAGGCGTTGCCCGGCGTAACGCCCATCTTTTCAGGCGTCCCGTTCTTCTATGTGCGCGGAGCGCCACCGGGTAACGTCGGATACTTCTTGGACGGCATTCAGGTGCCGCTTTTGTATCATGCTGGGTTGGGACCTTCGGTGATCCATCCCGGCCTCGTGGAAAGCGTGGATCTCTATCCGGGCGCTTACCCGAGCCGCTACGGGCGCTTTGCCGGAGGTATTGTCGCCGGTGAGACGAAAGCACCCGAACTCAAATGGCGCGGCGAGGGCAACGTGCGTTTGTTTGATTCGGGGGCGCTCGTGGAAGGCCCTTTTGCGGAAGGGCGCGGGAATGCACTCGTGGCCGGACGTTACAGCTACACGGCAGCGCTGATCTCGCTCTTCGCGAAAAACACACGCCTAGAATACTGGGATTATCAGGCTCGCGTGAGTTATGAGCTCACACCGAGAGATCGAGTCACGCTCTTTGGTTTTGGGGCGTTTGATTTTTTTGGGCAAACAGGCACGGCGAATGACAATTATTTTAGCACCGAATTCCATCGGTTAGACCTTCGATACGACGAGAAATTGTCTTCGAAAAGCGACCTCCGCACCGCCGTAACGCTGGGCCTCGACCGCACACGCGCTGACGGCGGAAAGGCGTTTGTGATCGACCAGAAGGTGGGTGTGCGGAGTGAATACAGGAGTCAACTCTCAAAGACGGCCCTGCTGCGCGCGGGCGCGGACAGCACCCTGGATCACTTCAGCGTTGAAAGTGGCCAAACCAATACCCGCACGAGCGTATCTAGCGGCGCCATGCCAGCCAGCATGGATCCAGGAATGCCCATCCCGAACGCCCCTCTGCCAGATGGGTCCATCCCACCTCCACCAACCCCCGGAACGCCGCCGAACGACGGTTCCAACCGCACTCCCCGCGACGGGAACAGCGACAACAACGGGAACGGCGACAACAACAACCAAGACTTCAACAGAGGGTTCCCATCTCGAGACGATGTCGCATTGGGCGTGCATGCCGATCTGGTTTGGAATGCCTATCCTGACGTCACCGTCACACCCGGAGCGCGCGTGGATGTCTACTCGTCCGACGGCGCCGCGGCGCTGGCGTTAGAGCCGCGCATCACCGCACACTACCAAATCACACCGAAATTCAGCCTAACTAACGCCTTCGGGGTCGCCCACCAACCGCCCAGCTTCGTGATCCCTGTCCCTGGCTTTCAGCTAGGGGGATTGCGCGGAGGGTTGCAACAAAGTTTCCAGAGCAGTTTTGGCGGAGAGCTGAAACTGCCCGACGAGCAAACACTCGGTATCACGGGCTACCACAACGTTTTTTTCAACATGTCGGATCTGCTCAGCTTGGTGCGTGCGGGGGACCGCCTGAACATCAGCATCGACACTAAAACGACGGGGCAAGCCTACGGCGTCGAATTCCTATTCAAGCGCGATCTCTCGCGGCACCTCGGCGGCTTTGTGAGCTACACACTGTCACGCTCCATTCGCTATACCGATATTGGCAAGCTTCCTTCTTCCTTCGATCGCACTCACGTTTTTAATGGCGCGCTAGGCTACGATTTGGGCCGCCATTGGCGAAGCGGCGGCAAGCTCTCTTTTTATACTGGTGCGCCCGGCACCGGAGAGTTCACATTCGAGAAACCTCAGCGCTTGCCCGCGTACTATCGGCTCGATATACGCCTAGAAAAACGCTGGCAGCTCGCAACTCCCGAGAGCTACATCTCGTTTGTGTTCGAAGTCTTGAATACGACGCTCAACAAGGAAGCGATCAGTCAAACCTGCGACCCGGTCAACGGTTGTAAGACGGAGTATATCGGTCCGGTGACCATTCCGAGCATTGGGTTTGAAGGGGCTTTTTAGACTCACATCACGGCGCCGATTTGCCACGGCACGAACTCATTGTCCCCAATCCCCAGAAGCTCGCTCTTGCTCTTCTCGCCCGAGGCCACCCGCAAGATGAGCTCAAAGATCTCGCGCCCCTTCGCTTCAATCGAAGCACCTTGGTCGACAATGTCGCCGCAATTCACGTCCATGTCGTCCTGCATGCGCTCGAAGAGGCCCGTGCTCGTGGCCAGCTTGATGCTCGGAGTGGGCTTGCAGCCGAAGACAGAACCGCGGCCCGTCGTGAAACACAGGATGTTCGCACCGCTGGCGATTTGGCCGGTTGCCGAACACGGATCGTAACCTGGGGAATCCATGAACACGAAGCCTTTCGTAGCGATGGGTTCGGCGTATTCAAAGACATCCACGAGCGGCGTTGTCCCACTCTTGGCCACCGCTCCGAGTGATTTTTCCAGGATGGTGGTGAGCCCGCCGGCTTTGTTGCCTGGAGAAGGATTGTTGTTCATTTCGGCGCCGTGGAGCTTGGTGTAGCGTTCCCACCACTCGAGCCGGGCCAGCAGCTTATCGGCGACAGCTTGGCTCACGGCACGATGAATTAAGAGATGCTCGGCTCCGTAGATCTCTGGAGTCTCGCTCAAGATGGCCGTGCCGCCCTGTTGCACCAGAAGGTCCACCGCCGCACCGAGCGCAGGATTGGCCGTGATCCCCGAATACCCATCCGAGCCGCCACACTGCAGGGCCAGCATCAGGTGGCTAGCGCTCACCGGCTCTCGCTTCACCGCATTGGCATACGGAAGCAGCTTTTCGATCAACTCAACACCGCGTTCGATCGCTTTCGACGTACCGCCCGCATCTTGAATACTGAGCGTTTGCAACAAATGGCTCGCGAGCAGCCCTTGATGTTCACACAAGTCCTTCGGCTGATTCACCTCGCAACCGAGGCCCAGAATCAGCGCGCCCGCGATATTGGGGTGACGCGCAAATCCAGCCAAAGTTCGCTGCAAAATGTCGTAACCCTCGCCGCTGCCCGCCATGCCACAGCCTTGGCCATGAACGGTGGCCATCACGCCATCCACATTCGGGAAATCGGCGAGGCCGCGCTGGCGGAAGCGATCCACGATGCCGTTGGCCGCAGCCGCGGAACAATTCACACTCGTCAACACAGCCAAATAGTTGCGTGTGGCAACCTTCCCGCTCGGCCGAACGAGCCCCTGAAACGTGGCAAGCGTTTCGGGATCTGCCTTCATCACCTCTCGGCGATCTCGCCCTGCTTCGTGCTGCAAGCTGAGCGCACCCACCGCACAATTCTGCGTGTGTACGTGCTCCCCCGCGGCAATCGCTTGACTCGCAAATCCGATCACTTGACCGTACTTGCGAACTGGTGCGCCCTCGGCGATCGCTTCGAGCGCCACCTTGTGGCCCTGTGGGATTTCCGCGCTGATCCGCAAGCCTTCCGGCGTTACCGTCCCTTTTGCGAGGGGCCGTGCAGCGACCGCAACATTGTCGGAGGCGTGCAATTTTAGTGTGGAAGGACTCTTGCTGAGGGACGCCAACATTAGGCGTCGAAGTGTAGCTCAAAGCCTTGACCCGAGTCATCGAAGCGCAGGCGCCCGCCTTCGAGGAGTACAGGCTTGCCATCTAAAGTTGCGTTTTTCCCCTCACTATTGAGCAAAACCAGTGAAAATTGCTCACGCGCAAACTCCGGGAAGCCAGCGCCTTCAGTGCGAGCCTGAAGCGTGACTTGCGATCCCCGACGTACGAACGTGAAGCGCGTGCGAAGGCGCGCACCGCGCGTCGCCGCAAACGTCTGCCCGTCATCCTCTTGAAGCTCCGAGCTGAAGCTCCCCTCCTCCAGCGGAACAGCTACGAGCAATTCAAGGACCTTGGGTGCCAGGCCTGCTGTTGAAACAGGCACCTCCGGGTAGGTCGCTAACACGTGGCCGCCTCGCACCAAGAGCGGGATGCGCTCGAGTGGAGCCGCAAACGTTCGATACTGTCCGCCGGCATGCGTCTCGCGTGTGTACCAATCCACCCAACTGCCCTCCGGCAAATACACATTCCGCGCGACCAATCCGGGGCGCACAATGGGCGCCACCAACAGCGAGCGCCCAAACAAGTACTGATCTTCGGTTTCGCGAGCTTGGCGATCCTGCTGAAAGTCAAACAGGAGCGGGCGTTGAACGGGCTCGCCCGTTTCACTTGCCAGCACAAACGCCGAGTAAATATAGGGTAACAAGCGATAGCGCAGCTCAAGAGCTGCCTTACACAGAGCTTCGACTCCAGGCCCGAATGACCAAGGATACTGATCATCAAAGCGTTCACAATTGTGACCCCGAGCGAATGGAGTGAGCGCGCCATACTGCATCCAACGCACCATCAGCTCCGGCGTGGGCGTCTCGAAAAAACCAGGAATATCCGCGCCGACGAAAGGCTGACCGGAGAGCCCCAAGCCTTGGGCCATCGGCATACTCATTTCCAAATGCTCCCAACGCGAGGCGTTATCCCCCATCCAGTTGGCGCTCACACGCTGGATCCCCGAAAAGCCAGCACGGCTTAAGATGAAGGGACGCTCATCGGGGCGAGCCTTGAGCAAGCCTTCGTGAGTCCCCATCGCCATCAGAAACCCGTACTGATTATGAAACCGTTCGTGTGGATAATTGGCACCATCACGATCGAAACGCATCCCGAACGGGGAGACACTGCCCGTTGCCGGCTCGTTCATATCATTCCATATGCCTGAAAGCCCGCTTGCCACATGTTCTGCGTTGAGCTGGCCCCACCAGGTCCGGGTCTCTGCCTTTGAAAAATCGGGAAAAACGGTACGGCCGGGCCAAACTGTTCCAACATACGGCTGTCCTGAATCCACCTTACAAAACAGATTCTGCTCCAACCCTACGTCGAACACAGCGTATCCCGGATCGTGCTTCACACCCGGGTCTACGATCGTGACCATACGGAACCCCTTTTCACGGAGCTCGCCCAGCATCTGACCCGGCGCCGGAAACTTGTGCTTGTCCCAAGTGAAGACGCGATAGCCGTCCATGTAGCCGATATCGAGCCAAAGCACGTCGCAGGGGATCTCGCGAGTCCGATATTCTTCGGCCAAACGCAGCACGTCCGGCTGCTGATAATCAAACCAACGGCACTGATGATAACCCAAGCTCCACAACGGTGGGAGCTGCATGCGACCTGTGAGCCAGGTGTACGCTTCCAGTATCGAGCCCGCATCCGGACCCGCGAAGACATACTCCGTGTACTGCCCACCCTGAAATTCATACGAATACGTGTAGGTCGTCTTCGCTGCGCCAAGCGCTAAATGGTTGGCATCGCGAAAATCGAATTTTGCGAGGTAGCCGTTATCGATAAACATGCCACCGAGCTTGATGTTGCCGCCACGCTCTGAAACTGCGTGATAATAGAATGGGATCGACATGTAGTACGGATCAAATGTCGTACTCTTAAAGTCTAGGTTCTCAACGTCGGTTAGCCTGTTCAGCTCCGCGCCCCCACCCGCCGCGATGTCCAGATTCCACATCAAATATTTCTGCCGTTTTCGATCGAAGGAGCCCGTCTTTTCGCCCAAGCCAAAGAAGCTATCGTGCTTGCCTTGCTGGCGAGTCACCACGAACGAATCATTGAGATAGAGGTAAGCCTCGGGGCCGTCCTTGCCCATGGCACTTTCAAATACCGCGCTGCCGTCGCTGCGATAGACATGAAACGTGAAGGGGGATTTCTGCACCACCAGCTTCAGTGCGGTGGTAGCAAGCACGACCTGTTCGGCGTTCTCCTCCAACGTAAACGGAACATCGGGGAAGTCTTTGACGCAAACCGCAAACGTCGGTTTCTCGTCGAATTGGCCAGCGTGAGAAATCTTCAATCGTAGAACATCTGCGCGCAGCACATCGACACGAAATTTCTCGCCGTCAACGCTCAACAGAGCACCTTTTGACGTTCGTTCAAATCTGGAAACCTGTTTGAGGGCAACGTAATTCGCCTTGGATATAAACGCTCGGGACATCGGGCGGAGGAAAGCACTCCGCGGCAGCCGGGGCAATGCACTTTGTAGACAATGAAAGGGACTTTTGCGTCGCCCAACATGGGTATAAACGGCGCATTTTTCCCATGAATTCTGCAGATCCGTGGCGGTTGGTAGTCACTCGGAACTTTCGCGCATAAGTAGCCAGGATGCTCCGCCGCCTGGCCCCTGTCCTGCTCGTCGTCACGCTCCTCGGCGCGTTTGGCTGGACGCTCTATTTTTTGTACGAACGCTCCAAGGACAAGCCCACTGTCTTCGAGGTGACCACCCCAACGATGAGCGCCATCATCAAGAAGACTGTGGCGGCCGGTGCGATTGTCCCGCGCAAGGAGATTGCCATCAAATCCCGGGTATCAGGGATCATTTCGGAGCTATTTGTGAAGCCTGGAGATGTGGTGAAGAAGGATGGTTCGCTCGCGCGCATCAAGATCATCCCGAACGTCGTCACCCTCAACAACGCTGAGGCTTCGGTGGCCTCTTCCAAGATCAGCTTTGAGAATGCCAAACGCGAAAGGGAGCGTTACAAATCCTTGATGACGGATGGCGTACTGAGCCAAACGGATTTCAATCGCTACCAGGTAGAATACGAACTACGCCAACAAGAGCTGAGCTCGGCCACCAGCAATCTTTCGCTGATTAAGGACGGCGCGGCGCGCGGTGCCGGGCGCATCTCCAATGAGGTCACTTCGACTGTCCCAGGCACAGTGATTGAAGTGCCCGTGAAGGAAGGTTCTTCGGTGATCGAGAGCAACAACTTCAACGAAGGTACTACCATCGCCGCAGTCGCCGACATGGGCGACATGCTTTTTCAGGGCACCGTCGACGAATCCGAGATCGGCAAACTCAAGGAAGGCATGCCGGTAGACATCTCCATTGGCGCCATCGAAGGCAAGCGATTCAAAGGCACTTTGGAGTACATCTCTCCGAAGGGCCTCGCGAAAGAAGGCACGATCGAGTTCGAAGTCAAAGCCGCTATCCAGCTGGATGCGAGCTTCTTCATCCGTGCCAATTACAGCGCGAACGCAGACATCATTCTGGACCGACGAGAGCATGTGCTGGCGATTGAAGAGAGTCTGTTAACGTTTGAGAAGGGCAAGCCCTTCGTGGAGATTGAAGTGGGGCCCCAGCGTTTCCTGAAGCGCGCGGTGACGCTCGGGCTCTCGGATGGAGTGAATGTGGAAGTCTTGTCCGGGTTAGACGTGAAGACGAGACTCAAAAAGCCCTTGGCTGCCGGCGGGAGTCCTGAGAAGCGACCGCGAGGCCACTGAGCCCATGGGCATCGGGCAAGACATCTCCACAGCCGCCGCCATTCTGCGCAACGGGGGCCTCGTCGCCTTTCCTACGGAGACGGTTTACGGCCTTGGAGCGAGAGCTGATAGTGGCGCTGCGGTGCGGCGGATCTTCGAAGTGAAGGCGCGCCCCAGCACGCACCCCTTGATCGTGCACATTGCGGATAGCCAACAGCTTGAATTTTGGGCGGTGCACGTGTCGACCGATGCATGGAAGCTGGCTAACGCCTTTTGGCCGGGCCCGCTGACACTCATTTTCAAGCGCCAGCCAGAGGTACCCCTCGAAGTTACGGGGGGCCTCGGGACCGTTGCGGTGCGAGTTCCGAATCATCCCGTAGCACTTCAGCTACTCCGCGAAGTGGGGGTCGGAGTAGCGGCGCCATCCGCCAATCGCTTCAGCGAGGTGAGTCCCACGTGCAGTGAACATGTGGAGAACGATCTGGGGGACCGTGTGGACTACATCTTGGAGGGAGGTTCCTCAGTTGTCGGCATTGAATCCACGATTCTCGACGTTTCCGGATCCGCTCCCGTGATGCTCAGGCCCGGCGGCGTTTCCAAGGAGGCGATCGAGGCCACGTTGGGCTATGAAATCGTGCTTCTGGAAAAGAGCGAAACACGCGCCCCCGGGCAGCACGCCCTGCACTACGCGCCGCGCGCCGAAGTGAAGCTCATCGCTCCCGGCAACCTGCGAACAGAAGCCCTCCTTCAGGTAGCGTTGGGTCGGCGCGTGGGAATTTTGGCGCACGGACTGAGCGTAGAGGAGCTGCCACCGATGGTCTTCGTGCACACGGTAGCAGGAGATCCCGATGATCTGGCCCGTGAGCTCTACGCTGCGCTGCGCAGCTTAGACGCCAGCGGAGTGGACTTAATTATAGCCTCCCTACCCGAACCTGCAGGCATTGGGCTTGCAATCGCAGACCGGCTCACGAAGGCCGCCGGCCCTCGCTCTTGACGGCTCAATCAGCATCGGGCAACTCCCACGTCTAGGTTGGTATGGACTTCCATTCACTCTTTGAAACTGAAACCTACGTGAGCCTGCTCACGCTGACGGCGATGGAAATCGTGCTTGGCATCGATAACATTGTCTTCATCTCGATCCTGACGGGGCGTCTCCCCACCGCACAACAACCTGCGGCGCGCCGGCTCGGGCTTTCGCTCGCACTCATCCTGCGCCTTGGCCTTCTTTTGGCGATCTCCTGGGTGATGAGCCTGACCGCGCCCTTCTTTTCTGTGCTAGGCAAGGCCATTTCTGGGCGTGATTTGATTTTGTTGGGGGGCGGCTTGTTCCTCATCGCTAAATCCACCCACGAAATCTACGAGAAGCTGGAGGTGCCTCAAGAGTCTGAAGGCGGAGCTCACGGAGGAGGAGGAGGCGCGGCCTTCGGTTGGACGATCGTCCAGATCTTGCTGTTGGATATCGTTTTCTCGTTGGATTCAGTGGTGACAGCTGTGGGGATGGCCTCGCACGTACCGATCATGGTGGCAGCCATGGTGATCGCCGTGGGTGTGATGCTGGTCTTCGCGGGGCAAGTGGGAGATTTTGTCAATCATCACCCCAGCATGAAAATCCTGGCCTTGAGCTTCCTCATGCTCATCGGCGTCATGCTCACCGTCGAGGGCTGGGGTGGGCATGTGAGCAAAGGCTACGTGTACACGGCCATGGCGTTTGCACTCCTGGTTGAAGTCCTTAACATGCGCTTTCGAAGCCGGCGCAAACCTGTGGCGCTGCACACTCGATTCGACGGTGAAGAGACCAAGCTTCCTGATTAGAACCGCTTCAAGCCTTGTAAAACTCGACCGCAGGCCCAGAAAAACCCTTCACGGCATCCACTCGCCGTTGCCGATCCGCATCCGTCCAAGCGCTAGCACGCCGGGCGATCGCCGCATTCTGCTTCACCTCTTCCGGGCTCTCCATCCCGCTGATCAGGACACTGGTTGGCAACGACCAAACAAACCCGAGCGCATCTTCGAGCGGCAGCGTCTCCGGGACAATCTTGTTGGCGGCGGCATCCATGCGCGCCCAACCCAGCGTTTTGCCCAAAATTCGGCCATACGCCAAAGTCTTCATGGCCAGCACTCCGACGTTTTGCTTAAGACACTCGGGCACCACATTCAAAATGAAACTTTCGTAATGTGAATCACACACGTTGATTGGCATCTGCGCTGTAGTAGGCCGGATGCCGCGTTCCTGCAGCAGCTTCAACATGTGCAAATGCGCCTTGTACGTGGTGTGTCCTGAAAAGCCGATGTGCCGAATCTTCCCCTCTTCTTTAGCCTTCACGAAGTAGTCGATCACACCATCCTGCAGCCGTTTCTCGACATCTTCCTCGCTTTTGAGGTCATGAATTTGCCACAGATCGATGTACTCCGTCTTCATGCTGCGCAAGGAGGCTTCCAGCATCGCCTGCACACCCTGCCCGCTATCCGCGTGCGCTTTGGTCATGAGAAAGATGTGCTCGCGATACTTCGGCGTAAGAAATTTTCCATAGCGCCTCTCGCTTTCGCCATCCCCGTACATGGCGGCGGTATCAAAGAAACGGATCCCTTGCTCAATGGCGGCCTCAATCACTTGCTCCGCCATGCCTTCGGAGGCATCAGCAACATGCGCACCGCCCACACCGAGCATGGTGACGATCGGTCCGTGGGGGCCCAGCGTTCGCTGCGGCAAAAGTTCGCCGAATTTGTCGCGCGGGGGAGTGGCCGCTACGCCGGAGCTGCTGTTGGTTGATGCTGCACGAGAAGCAATCTGCGCAGGCGGTCGACTTACGGCTGTTGTCGATGCTGCCGGTGGCGTTCGCGGGCTGCACGCAGCCATTGATGGCACCATGATCGTCGTCGTCAATGTGGCAATGGATTGGAAGGCGTCGCGACGTGACACGCCACTGCGCTCATCGGAGCTTGCGAAGACGGGGTTGTTGATACAGCGCTGAAAAGTCACAGAAATGCCTCCGATACCAATCTGCCAGGAACCCTGGGTTAGGTCGAGCGGTAGGCTCATCGGACCGTGAACCAATCGGCAATGAATCCAGCTTTCCACTTGTCAGTTGGCAACCAGGAGGACCCATCTGAGCCTCCCACAATGAAGTAGTTGGTGTAGACATTGTAACTGTAGTCGCCCGGACCCCTGACCGCGTGCCCGTTCTGGGTGCTGAGCTCGGTACCGTTGCGCCAAAGCTGAACGGTCACTGCGCCCACCGCGAACGGAACGTCCGTGTGCTGCATGCCAATGGGGACGGGATAGGTTTTCGTGTCCCCTCCGGTCATAACCCGAAGCTCAGCGGGCTCAGTCAAGGCGGTGGTCACATAGATCACGTCCTCGACCTTTCCGAACAGACCACCGTTGTCGCGTGGATTGATGTCTGGATTGCCACAGCCAGCGATGGATCCGCTGCCATCTGCAAGCTTCTGAGTACGATAAAAATAAAAACGGCATCCTTCGCGATGGACGGTTGCACCCCCCTCTTGTACCAGCTGAGATAGTACTTCAGAAGCTCATAGTAACCGAGATGAACGGCATCGTCCCCGGTAGGGACAGCCCGAGCTGGCATGACATGCGCTTCAGTATTGTCGTTCCAGGTTACCACCTCTACGAGCTTCGGTTTCTGGATCTGGATGATGGATTTCCACCAGCTCTCCATGCCTCGCCCGCCTTGAGTCTCAATGTAGCCGTTGTACGCGTGGCAGCGGTAGTTCAGCGTAGGAGACCACGTACCCATGAAGAATTTGTCATTCGCTCGGAGCGCCAAGGCCAGATTTTCCTCGCCCTCCAACGCTGAGAAAATGTATCTCGGGCCGATATTCGGGTCATTTTTGTAGAAGGGCGGCGACCCGGGCAGACGAAAATTGAAGAGCTCATTCGCAACCGGAAAGCTATTGATAACACTCACCCAATTGGCTTGGCTGGGTTCATCGGCGTTCTCATTGGGACGCTCGAAGTTGGGGATAAACGCAACCTGAATTGCCGCTTGCGCCAAAGGAGCGATCACACCATCCTGCCACCAGGCATTTCCCAAGCCACCGCCGCCGAACGTCGAGAGCACCGGCTTGCGCCGGGGACCCGCCCGCGGCACCCAGCGGAGGGCTGCCGCCAGCCGTGCGGACGATTGGCTCGCTTCCACCCATGCCACTACTGGTTAATTTCGAGCTGCCGCCAGCAGCCGAGGACATGGTGTTCGGAACCGACTTGATCGTTCCAGGAGCCGTTGAGGAACACGAAGGCACCCAATTCGCCGCCACAGCCCACAGGCAACGACGTTACCCCGCAAACCGAATCATCCGGATCATGGTCGCGGCGCGTAGATTTTCAAAGCGTTGTCGTTCATCACCTTGTTGCGCGCTTGCGCGCCTTTGCCCGCGAGGAAGGTTTCGAGCACGTTGATCTCGGTGCTGAAGTCTCCGGCGACATTGCTCACGGGCCAATTCGAACCGAATACCAGGCGATCTTCGCCAAAAAGGGACCAAACCACCTCGAAAGCTGCGCTGTATTTTGCCGGATCCGTCTCACTTGCAAATGGTGTGGACCAGCTGTCAGCCACGCTGCCTGAATTCCAGCGCCCCGTATCCGAGATTTTTAAGTACACATTGGGCTGCGCACTGGCCAGTTCAAGGCTGGCGCGCCAGCTGGGATCCACCCCAAAGTCTGGAGATTTTTGCGCCACGTGCTCAAGGAGAATGCGTAGACTGGGCACCGCGTGCGCGAGATCCGTTACTTGCTGACCTGTCGCATCCAGCGCATCCACCAATATGCCGCGCGTGGCGAGATCGCTCAGATTCGTGCGCGCGTTCGCTTTCAACTGCCCGTGGCTGAACAAATCCGAACCGCTGATCCGAATCCCCACGAAGTGTTTGTCGCTTGCGAGTTGATCCAGGTTCGCCGTGAATTGCGCTGGACTCCCCAGGACATCGAGACTGCCGACGACGCTCAACAGCTTGGGCTCTGTCTTCAACTGGTCTAGCATCCACTGATTAGCGGCAACAATCTTTGAGGCGGACACTCCATTCAATGACTCAATCAAGACGGCATGATCCACCCACTTTCCTCCTTGACTACGCTCGTAGTCAGGCATCATGGCATTCACGGCAAGCCACCGTGGGGAGCTCCCAGGAAAATTCCCGCCATCGCTCATTGGAGGTGCGCTCCTTGGCAGCGTCCACATGTGGATGTGTGTGTCTGTGATGGGCCCTACTTTTACCTGGAGGAGCCCGGGGCCGACGCCGCCTGTCCCCGAAGGCGTGTTCACGCTCGCAGTCGCAGTCGGATCCATGGTGGGAGTCGTGCTCCCAGCTAGTTCCTCACGACCACACGCCAGAGCAAAGCAACCAAACAACGCCGAGAGGAGGAGGGCCTTCATGCGGCCGAGTATGCTTGAAGCCTCAGCTCTCAGCCATCAGTTAGCACAAGCACTGAGCCGTGGCCCCAAGGCTTCAGCAACAGCCTGTAGGACTCCAGGCTTCACCGCTCTGTCACAAGTTTAGCTGACACGAATATGCCGGGCAGTGATTTTCGGGTTAGAGTCTGGAGATTGATCCGATGGCCTTCCCGTCGGTGACCGAGTTTCGATGCCTAAAAACTTCACCCACTACCAGTCGCGATGGGTACTCCTTTTTGCCTTCGGCCTGAGCGCGCCCCTCGCCTGTGCCAGCAACACATCGCCCTCGCCAGTTAACTCCTTGATGGGCCAAGCGCCTGCGGCTTCGGGGGATAACGGTGGAACGGGCGGTGGCAAAATGCAGACCACCACAGGCGGCACGCTGGCCGTCGGTTCAATGTGCGGACGGCTCCAAGGCTCCGGTGGTGTCAGTTTCGGTACGGGTGGAGCGGGTGGTGGCAGCCTTGGATTGGGTGAAACCGGTGGCGGCAATCTCGGCAGTGGCGGTGTTAGCTTGGCTACGGGCGGTGCCAGTGGCGGCAATCTCGGCAGTGGCGGAACCAGCGTAGCGTCCGGCGGTGCCAGTGGCGGCAATCTCGGCGCGGGCGGTGCCAGTGGCGGCAATCTCGGTAGTGGCGGAACCAGCGTAGCGTCCGGCGGTGCCAGCATAGCGTCCGGCGGAACCAATGGATCCAGCGGTGGGGCAAGCTGCATGAGTGGCCTGGGTGGTTTGGATGCCTCGTTGGGAACCTTTGAGATCCTTTCCACGGTGCGGCTCGACTCGGATGGCGCCGGCGGCATCGATACCTATACGCTGATCCGAAACGCATTCGGGCCTGACTCGATCGAGGCGCCGGATCTTTACCCCAACAATCATCCCGGGATGCCGCACATCATCGAGGACACCGACGCGGACGTTGGCAACCATTTCGTGTTCAAGATCCATCGGGATCAAGATTGGGATCGGGACACCTACCCAACCACCACCGATCGCCAAAGAAACGAGATCAAAACCTACGAAGGCTCGACTGAATCGCTCAAAGCTCGGCAGGGAGAGTCATTTTTCATCACCTGGAAGTTTCGCATCAACGACACCATGCCCGTGTCGAAAAATTTCTCGCATTTCTTCCAGCTGAAAGGCGTGAATGGCGACGACGCGCAGCCGCTGATTACGATCACGGGCGCCAAACACACCAATGGCGACAGCATCGAGATCCGTCATAGTTCCGCCACGGGTACCCCCGACGACATTTTGAATACCGCTTCTTGGGCGGCAGCCCGCGGTCAATGGCTCTCCGTTTCATGCCTCGCGACATTCTCGGATCAGGGAAGTGTGGCACTCACCGTCACCACCATGAACGGCCAAGTGCTGCTCACCACCAACGTCAACAATCTCGACATGTGGCGCGCTGGTGACTTCATCCGCCCAAAGTGGGGGATTTACAGAAGCCTCATGGATCCAACGAACCTTCGCCCCGATGAAGAGACGGTACGTTTCGCGAATTTCTCGGTGAGCAAGGTGCGGAAGTGCGCGAATTAGGCCGCTTAAACGCGACCTCGCGGCTCCGCGTAACACTCGCGGCTACCTAGAGCGGCGTAACGGTTGCCGGGATTTCAGCGAACGGTAACGCGGTGATCTTGTTGGCAAGATCGAATCGGCGCGCGCCAGGGTAGACGACAAACAGGCGTTCGAGCTGAAACAGCTCGGGCATTGTCTGCACTTCGTCGAGCACGACCAAACCCGAGAGAGGTGAAAGAGTTTGTGCAGGCGCCACGGCCAGCGCCTGCCGATCGCTTGAACGTTCGAGGTCGAAAAACGTATCAGACGGCGATTTCGCCAACGCTTGGTGAACGTCTTTGACTCTGGCTGATCGGTGTAGGCTCGCCATCGTTCCTTGAATTTTAGGAGTTCAATTCCTTATTTTCAACGATAATAGGCCGCTGGGAGGTTTCCTTTGTAACTTTGGCTGCTGGCTGTGCACTCCTAGCTATTTTTCATTAAACGAAAGTTAAATTTTCACTTGGTGAATATAGGCGTATCCTGCTGATGTGATTGAGAGAAATGCCGCCTCGGCTCTCCTGAAGTTGGCCACTCAATATCCGGTCTTGACCGTTACCGGGGCAGTCAGGCGGTGGGTGCCGATTTCTTTGCCGGTCTGAGAGGGATTGACTGAGCTCATCGCCAAGGCAGAGCCCCATCGAAACATCGAGCGCTTCCTCGTGTACGGCGGTGACGATTCCCGCAAACATCAAGAAATATCTATCGTCCCATGGGCTAACATCACTGGCGTGCACTGTGCGATTAAGCAGTCTGAGCGTCGGTAATGTCCTCGCAAGCAAGCCTCTCGCCACCAGAAGCGCGAACCCTGGCTCCCTGCGGTCCCGCGTGGTAATCAATGGGCCATGCAACCCACTTCGGACACGGCTCGGCCTTTCGAGCAAGCAGAAGATGGAGACCTTCTCGATCAGCAGACGATGCTATCGCCTTTTAAGGAGCTTGTGTGGGTGGACCTTTCGCCTGCCGAACGCTTAGCTCGGGCCTGGGCGATGCGGAAGCGTTTGATAAACGCAGTAGATGCCCATGATCGCAAGCTTTTTCCGGCACCTTGAGGAGCAGGGCGTTCGCTGGTTGCTGGTGAGCGGTCAGGCGACGATCCTCTACGGGGCTGCGACGTTCTCGGAAGACATTGACCTGTGGGTTGAGCCTAGCGAAACAAACTTACAGTGTTTGCTTTCCGCACTCCGTGCGAGTCAGGCGAAGTACTACAAGCTTACACCAGCGCTAACTCCTGAATTGGCGAATCGGCATCATGGGTTTCACTTCACGATTTCCGATCCCACAGATTCAATGCCTCTGTTCCTGGATGTGATGTGCTGCCCGCCGCGAGTTGGTTCCTTTGCGGAAGCTGCGCAGCGAGCGCGGGTCTTTACAACGGATTGGGGAGCGCTACCAACGGTGGGGATTGCGGATTTGGTTGAGCTCAAGAAAACACAGCGACCCCGCGATTACCCAATCATCGGTAGGCTCGTGTTGGCCCACATGAGTGACGTTGGAGGAGGCTCGACGGAGAACGACCTTGCTTGGGCCGCCAACAACATTTTCAGCTTGCCCGAGTTCAAGCAGCTGCTGAACGAATTTCCTCAAGTTGACGTGGCCCTGAGCGTCGCGGATTCACTCATCCGTCGCGCAGTCGATGCCTGGCGTACAGACGGAGCCCTAAGCGCTGAGCTGGAGGATCAACTGGAAGACTGGTTCGACGCACGCAGCGCTCCGCTCCGCAAAGCGGATCGCCGATTCTGGCGGGTTGTGATCGATGAGCTTCGCGAACTACGCGCGGGTGGCCAGCTCATACCTCAAGGGACTCCCGTGTGACCTCTTTTGAATTGCCTCGCTGAGGCATTCGGCTCCGCAGCGCGTATCGACAAGCTCAGGTTCGCGCACACCTGGTGGACACTCGCTGATGTCGACTTGACAGACTCGTCTCTAGATTAACCACGGAAGGGCTTCCCCTGCGGCCGCGTAAACGGCGTCCGGGTAGGCAGCCTCAACGCCTGGGTAGCGAGAGCCTGGATCCTCTCCAATGAACGCAATGGCGTCGGGGAGGACGACGTCTGGATACGCGGCGCCGCCGGCGAGCCCCGAGTAGTCTGCTGCAGGTACCTCCATCGCTTGTAAGGCGGTTCCGAGCCACTGATGCCACACCAAGCCGTGCCAGCTCGTCTCACGGGTAGGCGAAGGCGACGCCGGGAGCACTTTGTTTAGGTTGCGGTAGTCGACGTACTGACCAGTCTTTAGAAACCCTCGCGCGGAGCCAAACGTGATGATGGGGAGGCCGGTGCCGTAGTGCGACTCGGATCCGGATTCATGCGCCCAGGAAATCAGCGACGCATCGAGCAGCGTGGTTCCGTCCGGCATCGCAACCGCGTCCAGCTTACGTGCGAAATTGAGAAACACCTGCTCAAAAAAGAGCTGATTTGCCGCCACGAACTTCGGAGTGCGCTCCGCTTCCCCGCTGTGGGCCAGATCGTGCCAGTCGCCAACGTGGTCACTGAAACTCTCCGGCAAGAACGCCGTGAAAATGCGGGACGCGCCGGTACTAAACGCTGCCACCGCTATGTCCGTCCACAGGTTCCAGTTCTGAACCTGCGCGCTCGGGTTCACATCGTAACCGTCATCTCCTAGACTGGTGGTGCTAAGCGTGGGTCGCGGTGGAATCGCTCCGAGCGGTTGCTGCGGGAGTGATAACCGCTTTTGCAGCTCAAAAACGCGCTGCAGATGCTCATCAATCCGTTTTTGGTCGACGCTCGACAGTTTGCCGCTTTTGAGTAGCCGTTGGTAATTTTCGGCGATCTTGTCCACGAGCAATGTGTTGGGGAGGAGTGGCGTTGCGCTTGGGCCTGTCGGTGTTTGAGTTCCAAACAACTTGTCGAAGAGCGCGAGGTTGGTGGGCGCGCTCGGAGCAACGCGCTGCACCTCACCCGTTCCGGCGGACGGGTTGCTTCGGCCCCAGCTGATACTATCGCTCAGTACGATCGCGCGCTCGGCCACCATCGTGTTTTGGTAGAAACTCGGGGACCAAGCCATGACTTGATCGATCGTCGGTCGCGCCCACTCAGGGTGGTAATCGTTGGACTGTGGATCCCCGAAATTCCCTAGGGTTTGTGACGGTCCATGACCCACATGGCGCGGAGGGTCGACTCCGCGCAAGACGTTCATCTTGCCGATCAATCCTGGGGTCAACGACGTCGATTGTGCGCGCAAGACATCCGAGAATCGCACCTCGCCATTCGCGGAGGTCGTGGGGAGTGCTCCCCGACGAATCGCGAACCCCGCGTAGGTTTTCATTTCGGTCGTGACGCTGTCCGCGGGATAGGCGGCCGTTTGGACAACCGCACCGTGAGGCAGCTCCATGTACGCCAAGTACTTCTGTTGACCCAAGGCTTGGGCCTCCACTTTGGACACTCGTAACAGAGACGGCAAGATTGGCAGTGCCAGCGAGACACCCCCCACACCACGCAAAAACTGGCGACGATTCTTCAAAAATACGTACTCCATAAGCTATCCTCAGTTGGAGCTCGCGAACTCCTACGTTTCCTCGCGTTCGGTAAATTTAGGAAAGATCAAACGGCGAGGTGTATTGGGGATCACCAATATACGCCAAGGTCACGCCCATGGTTCGAGCGACGCTCAACAACAGGTTATTGCGCGCGCTGCCCCCCGCACTGTAGGTCCGACCGGTCCGAACTGCGCCGCCCGCCTTGCCAGCGATGAGCGCTGGGATAAACGCACAGGAATGCAGCGAGCCCTCGCCCATGTCGCTCATCACCAGCATCAACGTGTTGTCGAGCATGCTCCCGCCGCCCTCCGGAGTGTCCTTGAGACGCTTCACGGTAGCCGCTGCTTGCGACAAGAGCCACGTTTGCACCTTATCAAAATCAGGCCCGCCCGCGTGTTGTAACATGTGCTGGCCCCGATCAACGCCGGTCCATGTGAAAACAACCTGCTGATTATCGTTGTACCACTGCTGAGTCGCCACGCGTGTGAGATCGCAGTTAACCGCTTGATACAACAACTCGTTCATCGCGACGCCCACGGAAGGATCATCCGCGGCACTACCCAGCATCGGGGCCCCGCACGAAACGCCGGGCACGGGCACCGTGCCGCCGGCTTGGCCGCCTCCCCCCGCCGACGATGGGCTCATGATGCCCTTTTCGAGCTCGCGCAAAGACCCTAGATGCTCGTCGAGTCGCTGCTTTTCTGCGGAGCCGACGATGGCTTGGAGGCTCGTCACCTGAGCCTTCAGCGTGTCGAGCATACTCTTCTGCTGGGTGGCGAGTGCCTGCAGCTGCGCCACATTGGCAGGTGTTGTGGGAGCCGTCGGCGGTGCCCCGGTTGGCGCCACAGCTCCGCTGAATAGGCGTGTGAACATCGTCTGTGGGTCATTGACGGGAGGCACGGCTGCGCCATTTGCATACACACATCGACCCCTGTCCGGCAGGTCGTCCCCCATAGGAGGCTGGTCGGTATTCACACCGAACTGGAGCGAGGCAAATCTTGTCTGGCTGCCGATCGCCTGCGCTATGATTTGGTCCACGGAAATAAGATCAGGAGGGAGAAACGCGGGACCAGCCACGTCGCCGATATTCCCTCCACCATTCCCAGTTAACATTGTCTGATGGGCAGAGTGTCCCCCGCCAACCCCTGGTAAAGGGTCGCTCACGCCATCGAACAAGAGAATGTCGGAGCTGTGGGCAGCCAGAGGACTGGCCATCTTCCCAAACGTGAAATTTTCCTGAGTGCCAGTTCCCCCGGGGAAATAGAAAACAATGAGTCGCAGCGGCGCCGTCTGTGCCTCTGCAAGCGTCTCGCGAAACACGGGTACCGCGAGGAAGCCCAGAGCGCCAAGACTCGTGATCAATGAACGACGCTTGATGAGTGCTAAAGACATGGGAATGCTCCAGAGTGATCGTGAGATGGGTGCTACGGCACAAAACTGCGCTTGCGGAAGCTGTCGCTTAGTGTGATCGCCACCAAAAGTTCACGGACATCCATGCCCGCTGCACCCAGTTGACTCTCGATATTGGCCGCCACCAACCTATCGGTTTCAATCTCTTGTCGCCCAAAAGCCCAACGCGACGCATTCACGACTGCGCATTGGCGAACAGCCGCACTCATGGCTAGCTTGTTTGCCAGCTCCACGCCTCCCGAATAGGGACCATCGACGTCGGTCCCCGCGAGGGCGCCGGTTGAGTCCACAGCCTTCCCGTTATCGCTCGTGCGATACGCACCGATCGCATCGAAATTCTCTAATCCAAACCCGACCGGATCGATCATGGAGTGACAACCCGAGCATGCCGGGTCGGACGTGTGTCGAGCGAAGCGCTCGCGGGTCGTCAGGGTTGGATCGGGCGGCGGCACAGTGATGACGACGTTAGCTGGAGGAGGCGTCAACGCCTGACAGAACATGCGCGTACGAATGAACTTTCCGCGCGCGATGGGGGCCGAATCGTAGGGGTGCGCCTGCACTGAGAGCAGCGCGGGCGTGGTCAGGATCCCGGCACGCTCAGCTGGATTGACGTCCACTTTCACCAAGACATCCCCTTGCCCCGGGTCTGGCATGCCGTAGATCGGAGCCAGCGACCTATTCACGAAGGCGTAGGGAGCCAAGAGCAGACCTCTGACGCTTCCGTCGCCCTGCCATACGACCGAGTCGAGGAGACTGTTGGCCGAGGCCAACATCATCTCTTTAGTGCTCTCGAACTTGGGAAACAACGTCGCATCCTTTTGGATGCCCGTGACGCTGGCTACCGTGAACCATTGAGCCAGAAACTTGCGAACGCTGGGCTCCGCGCTCGAGAGCATCAAAACGCGCCGCACTTGAGCTTCGATCTCGGCTGGCGTACCAAGCGCACTGTTGTCAGCTGCCCGAAGCAGTTCCGCATCGGGTGTCGAGCCAGTGAGCAAGTATGAAATCTCAGAGGCCACTTCGTAGGGTGTTAGGGTCCTCTTCGATTCTGCAATTCCATACTCCGTGCGATAGAGCAAAAATGGTGACTGGAGCATCGTCTCGAGCACCAGTTGGATGCCCGCTTCGTAAGTCCCCGTGGTTCGAGCAAGGTCATAAAGAGCGCGATAAGCCGCAGTTTCGCTGGCCATGAGGGGGCGGCGCTGGGCCCTTTTTCCGAACTCATTGATAAATGTTGTCGCGCAGTCACCATCAGTTCCTGGCGTCGAACAGGGCGCCAGGGCTGAGATGTTCGCAGCTTGCGCCAGTCGCGTCGCCAAGGTGGCATATTGAGATGCCAATACGGGTGGGACGGTGAGTACACTGGCAAAGTTTTCGTAACCAAGTTGCAGCGAATCCTGGAGCAAGGGGTCGGTAGGAGCGGATGCCAGACCGAGGAGGTCCTTCAGCGTATTGCGATATTCGTCGCTTGTCAGACGACGCAGCGCCGTGGGCCCAGGGTCACCAGGCGCGATCACGGGCGGCGGGGTATTCGTGGGGATCGGCGTAGCCGTGGGCGAGCCGGTAGTTGGATCAACGTTCTGGCCAGATCCATTCGTGCTGTTGGTCGGCATGATTGGGCTGCCTTGACCCGGGCCGTTGCGCTTCGCGATTTCCGCGGAGCAAGCTGAAACGAGCAGTAGGGCGAGCGCCCCGTGCAGAACGTCTTTCATTCGAGTACAATCTCCAACTGGCCCAATCACAAATTAAGGCAAAGATCCGGCTAGCGCTCGATCTCACGGGACGAGCCATACGCGGTGCGAGTGATCTCGGTTAGCCCTGCGATATGGCTCAAAACTAGCGGCCCAAATCAGAAGTCGCAACGGCGTTCTCGCGTCAATAGAATCATTTTTGCTCGATTTGCGACATAGAGGAAGGCGAGAATCAGCGTAGACGCGGCTCCCGCATCAGGTCAAAATCGCAGCGTGCTCATTGGCCTCTCTCTCTTCTATCCGGGCGACTACGCGGACGGGGTTGTACGCGGGATCGCCAACTATGCACAAACCAAGCTTGATTGGGAGTTCCAACTTCAGCCGGAGGGTGGCGAGGGCATCTCGACGCTTCTCTCCCGAGGCGCATCGGGACTCATCCTCAACGGTCAGCCGGAGGTCTTCGAATCCATGCTCGGGAGTCTCAAGATCCCGGCGGTCAACATTGGGCACGCTCTTAGCAACAACAGCATCAGCAGCGTCATCAACGATGACGAGGCCATTGGTGAGATGGCAGCGGAGTACTTTTTGCTCCGGGGTTTGTCGGGCTTTTGGCTATTGCACCCAAACGGGTGGAGTGCTCGACGGGCGGCTGGTGGGCTTCAAAAAGGGGCTGAAAAAGCGCAGAGCCGAGTGCCAAGTCTTCGATGTCAGAGATGCGCTGGCGCATCCTGAACGGTACCGAGAGCGACGTTTACCCACGTGGCTGAAGAACCAGCCGGGGCCTCTGGGTTTGTTTTGCATGAACGATCGACATGCCCGAGAGCTGTCGCAAGAGTGCACGGCGCTCGGCCTGAGGGTCCCAGAAAAGCGACAGCAAGCGACTCACCGCGAGTTTCAAGAAGACGACGGGAATGACGCCACGCAAGTTCCGGGAGTTGATGGCGACATGAAGCGAGTGTTTCAGTGCATGTGTGCACCATGGGTCAGCCACACCCACGCGAAATAACCCAATGCCACGATGGGGAAGACCCAACGTCGTAAGAACTGCCGCCTTAGCAAGGATTTCGCTTTGTGTTCTTCGGATTCTGCCTGCGCCGTCGAGTTACGTATACTGGCTAACGACTCCACGACCGGACTCTCGTAGGTGGGCCCCGGGTCGCTTTGCTCCTCGGAAAATTCCTCCAGGGTGGCGTGAAGCGGAGTGCAATGCGGTGCCCGACGACTAATCCAGGCGCGGAGTTCACGCGTACGTTCCAACTTTCCCGATCGCTCCATCCAGGCTGCCAGTCCGAAAGCGGCAAAAAGCTGAGGACTCAATTGCCTTGAGTCGGCGACGCGCTCCTCAAGATAGTTGGAATTCAGTGTCGTCTCCCCGCTTAAGAACGCGTGAGTTACCGTTTCAAACATGGCATCTCTTGCTGCTGGAGCTCCCGCCTTGGCCCCCAATGCAGAAAGCGCCTGCGCCCTCTTGTGGAGATCAGACGCGCGAGCAGGATTCTTGGCGCAGAGCAAGGCCACCATCGCCTCGGCAGTGAGACCTGACGCTTGGACCAAGGGGGATCGAGAGCCCCAATCGATTTGGGAAAGCACACGCCTTGCTCCATCGGCGTTATCGTAGAAGGCATACGCCCCCGCTTGAGCCGAGGCGCCGAACGCGTCCATATCCGGCACGAGCTGTGCCCTTCGCGTCGACTTCGTCAAAAGGCCGATCCATTTCTCTGGACCCGGGTGTTGCGATGCCTCGGCAAACGCAGATTTCATGCGGCGCCGCCACGCGAAGCGAACACCAAGCACGACCACCACAAAGACAAGTGCCGCGCCAACTGGCAAAGCCATCTTCTCGAGCACTGGTGTTGTCGAACGCTGTTCCTGGCCGGGGTCATCGCCCTTCAAGCCAGCGCGACTATGCCCAAGCTGCAGAACCATCAGGAGAGCTACTCCGACGAAAGGCAGAGCCCACAGCGTCATTCGTCGGCCACGCCGGCGCGCGCGCTCCTGAAACTCAAGGCGGGCCCGAACGAGGTACCAATCGTTTTCGTTCCGAGGCATCTTCTCGTGTTGGTAGTCTGCAGATGAAAGCCCGGCAAGGACGAACGTATCGGTGGCTCCTGGAGCCCGTGCTCTCCGCCCCGGGACACGCGGTGGCGGAGGTTCTGAATGGGGAGCTCTACACGAGTCCGAGGCCCGCGGGTCCGCACGTTCGGCTCGAACCTTATGAAGCGTTGGAGCTTGAGCTCACCGCTTTGTGGCCAGCACCAGAATCAAACGCGAAGCATCGCATCGACAAGCTCAAAGAGCTCCTTCCAGGTCAGCCGCGGCAGCACGCCACGCTGCGTCCAAGCCAAGACGCGAACACAGCGCTGCTATTTCGCCGAGATCACAGTCCGAATTGCGTCTTAGCACTTCGACCACGTCGACGCGGCTCTGAAGCCCACCTGCGTAGAGCTTGGTGGCAACCAGATGCGGAAGATCCACAACCGCAAGCTGACCCAAAACCTTCTGGTTTGCATGTTCGAGCAACGACCGGCCTAGAATGTTTCGGCTTCGATGTGGGTTGTAGAAATTGACGACTTGGATCGGATCACTGTCGCGGCTCGTGATGGTGAGTGTACCGCCGAGCGCGTCGCTGGCATCGGGAAGGGAGAGCTCTGTCTTGAGACCCTCGTCGATCAGCAAGCGCGCCAGGTCGCTCAGGACTTTGGGGTCCAAATTGACTGCGATATCAATATCCGCCGTGCTTCGGGGATAACCCCAAGCTGCGAGCGCGGTGGCCCCGATGACGGCACACTCATGCCCCAGGCCGACCAAGAGAACCCGTACCCGCTCCGCAAGTTCAAACGTTCGATCCATCGGGCTACTTCTTCACGCCGAGCTTCGCCGCAACCGCCATGCGTCGCACATCCCGATCTCGTCGCCCCAAGCGTAAGGCAAGCTGGGCACGCTCAAGAGGGGACATTTCTCGCACGCGTTCAAGTTCGACCCGGCGTGCCGCCTCAGCGGAGCTGCTGTGCCTCGGCGCGGCGCTCTTGGTTTCGGGCATGCGCTAGAGGATAGCACTCTCCAGGCGCTTCAGACGAGGCAAATGGCACTAGGCGAGCAGCATCGCCTAATCCGCTAGGCACGCATTGTAGTCGGCAGCGCACGCGCCCCCGGCGACGCAGGTATCGCACGTGGTGTCGTGCGCTCCGGTAAGGCAGTAGTTCGAGCAGCTCGCCATGCACGCGCCGCTACAAACGCAAGCCCCAAGCGCATTGAACAGATTCTTGGACGCGCCGACGCAAAGCTTAGCGTCCGTGCGCTCCATATCGGCCACCGCCTGCGAACATTTTAGGCAAGCGCTGACGCCTGACCCGCCGCTCGCCAAGTTACCACCTGCAGCACGATTGCCTCCCGCGGCGTTCCCGGAGCCACCTGCACCGGGACTCCCACCTGCACCGGGGCTCCCTCCACTCGCACCCACTGCGACCCGGTAACCGGGCTCGATAGGCTTACGCACCCATGGGGAGCGTGCCGCCGGAGTCAGGCAGCAGATCTGCGCCGTGCAATCTGTACTCGCCTTGCACGACTTCGCACACGATTTTTTACAGCTCCCATCACAGCAGATTTCGCCATTTTGAGTGGCGCAGTCGGACGATTGCGTGCAGCCTTTCGGACACGGCACGGTCGCGGGATCCACACATAAGCCAGAGGCCGCAAGCGAGGGATCCTTCAGCTTGAGCGTGGTGCAACAAATCTCGCTTCGCTCAGAATTGCAGTCGGAGCTAGCGGCACAGGCGCGAGGGCATTTGTCGGGCGAAATACACACGGATTCTTTATAAATCGTGCAACAAACGTCCCCTCCGCCGCATTCTGCATCGTTCGCGC
Source organism: Polyangiales bacterium (assembly GCA_038246305.1). Taxonomy (GTDB): domain Bacteria; phylum Myxococcota_A; class Polyangia; order Polyangiales; family Polyangiaceae; genus JBBRRP01. The sequence goes on from JBBRRP010000005.1 coordinate 45,119, forward strand.
ACAGCTTGAGAGCGTCCTTGGGTTCGGTGCACACAGAGCTTGTCGATTCGAGCGTCACGCGGACGCAGGCCTCGCCTTGGGTGGCGTCGCACTTGCTATCCGAGGCACAGAAACGCGGACAATCCTTGGCCTTGGTGCACGCTTTGCCGTCGCTGCCGAAATCGCAGCAGAGCTCGCCCCCCGTTGCGTTGCATTCGCTGTCGACCGAGCACGCTTTCAGGCATTCGTCCGCGCACAGACCTGCTCCTGACACCTGAGTCCCCGGGGGAGCTGGAATGCGCGCTCTTGCATCACGCCAGGATGCTTGAGAAACGCGGGGACGGTCAAGATGGTCCTGTTGGAGCCAAATGCGCTTCAGCGGTAGGATTTTGCGGCATATTCTTGGATGGTTCTAGCCATAGAATTCAGCCCGATCTCGCTAGGATTCAAGTCAACGACAGGTGAGCGACCGCGCTTCCGCGCGCAGCCCCTTCGTTTTGGCCAGAAATAGGAGTCTTCACGATGCTGAATGACAAGAATGGCCGAGTTTGGTCCTTCAATCACTTATTGCAACAGTGCAGGTCCAGACGGTCGGTCGGGCATCAGACAATCGAACTGGAGAAACCTTCAGCCACCTTGAACTCGCCGCCCGGGCGAGCGTATTGTCCGGCACAGTTAAAGGACCACTGGAGGCCACATATGTCCAAAATGGAAGAAGAACGAATGCCGATCGCACCCTCGGATCTCTCGACGTCACAGCGCTCGACCTTGGATCGGTTGAACCAAGCGGAAACGTCTCTCTCGAAGGTGATTGATTCTTTCCTCCGAGACAGTGGTCTCGTTGGCATCGCGCTTCACAAGCTCACGCTCGCGGCCGTGGAAGAGGGAAGCGCACAACCGATGCAGCCTGCACCGGGCGCGTCCAGATTGGCGAATTATCCGGCGGGCGGGCGATGCTATTGCAAGGACAGTGATTCCGGCTGGTACTGCTGCTGAGACGATGGCCGGACGAGCATTCCCTCTGGTGCCGCGAGAGCCCGGCTAACTATTACTTGGTTCCCAGGCTGAACCCTACTTTGGCCTTGGCGCTGGCGGTACCGCTCGGGCTCGTGCCGACGCTGGCGCTCTTCTTGACGTCCACGTTGACGCTGGGCGCACGGATGCTGGCCGCGGCTTTGGCTGCTGCAGATTTCGTGGCGTTAACCTGTGCTGAAACGTCGGGGACTTTAAGTTTCAGATCCGCTTTGGCAGCGGCACCAAGTTTCGCGTCGGCGGCTAGCTTGGCTTCAGCAGCGAGCGCTGCCTTGGCGTCACCGCGAAATGCGGCGAGCCCTCCCAAAGCGATTTTTCCGCCGGCGGACACGCTCAGCACAATCGGCTTCGCATTGAGATCCAAGTCGCCCGAAAGCTTTGCCTTGTAGCTCAAGCTCGGCGCATCCCATGCGAACTTGAGCTTTGAGGCCGCGCCCGCATCGAGCGCCAGATCCAGATCGCCAGCGGCATGCGCTTTACCCGATGCGTCGAACACGTACGCCGTAACGAACCCGCCGGCCGCGACGAGCTCGACTGAATAATCACCCGCCACCACGATCTGACCGCCGTGGCTCGCTTCGACTGCTAGGTTGAACAAGGCTAGCTTGCCGACCTCCGCCTTACCGTCCGCCTTGAGGTCGACCTCGATCGGCCCTGGTACGAGCTTCACTCCCGCCCCAACACGACCGATGAAGCGCTGCGCGAGGGCATCCCAACCAAGATCGACTTTGGCTTGAGCGTTGCCTTTTGCGGCCAGATTTGCGACGAGCCCAAGCTTGGCGGGCTCAGCCACGAGCTCACCCTTCGCATCCATGACAATCGCTTCGACGCGTCCGGTTGTGAAAGCGAGCACCTCCACGTTGAAGTTACCCGTGGGGATCACGGTGCCACCAATCCGCGCTTGAACGGCTACCTGGGCAGCTGCTTGCGCTTTCACCGGCGCCTCAACAAGTTTCGCCTGCGTGTCCGCAGAGGCGGCGGCATTGGCCTCGCCTTTCGCGACGACGTCGCCTGTTGGTTTGACCTCCGACTTACATCTGACCGTACCGAGAGCAATGACCGTGATTACGAATTGAGCACTTCGTCGCATGATGACCTCCAGAAAGGGGGCAGCATAGTCCGGAGCCGTCTGCAAACCTAATTGGAATCTTTGCAGACATCACACACATCAACACACATGCACATCGATCTAGCGCCCAATAAGAGGTATGGGAAGCTGAATGCCAAGGACGAAATCAGGGGTAAACAGCCAAAAAGCGACAGAGATGCCGAGGCCACTCGTGAAGGTCGTGAATGCGGTGCTCGGTTCCTTTCTTCTGGCAGGATGCGTTCCCAGGGAGGGGGCAACGATCAGGAATGAACCGGGGAAGCGAAAACCTGAAACGATTGCACGGCCACCGAGTCCGATGTCGCTTGCCGACGCGAGAGGCTACCTTGTGCGTCTCATCAATCGCGATCGCGAAGCGGAGGGGTTGGAACCCCTTGTAAGAGATGCCGCCGCTGAAAAAGCGGGACAAGAACACGCAGCCGACATGGCCAGCCATGGCTACACCGCACATATCGGGCTGGACGGATCAGTGCCCGAGCTGCGCTACACGAACGCTGGCGGCACAGGGATGGTGCAGGAGAACGTGGCTTGCATCGTCGACGGCAAGGATCGCAAGCTCGACGCTAACGGGCCGTTTTCCGCCGAGAATCTGGAGAGCATCGAAGCTCTTTTCATAGGGGAAAAACCACCGAACGACGGACATCGGCGCAACATTCTGACGGCTTGGCACACCCACGTGGGGATCGGAATTGCAAAGCCTGCTGGTGTTCCGTTGCTGTGCGTCGCCCAGGAGTTCGTCGATCACTACGGAGACTACACGCCGCTCCAGGTTTCGGAGCACCTGGGCAAGTCAATTCGCGTCGCCGGCAACATCACGCCTCCGGCCGTGTTTGCAGGCATCGGACTCGCACGCATTGATAATCCGCGAGCGCAGAACGCCGCCCAGCTGAACCAAACGCACAGTTACCCAGTACCTGCGCCCTATGTGACGTACTTCCCAGAAGGATTCGTCACACCGATCCCAGTGAAGGTCAACGGCAACCACTTCGCAATCGACGTGCCGTTGAACGCCCAACGGCGTCCAGGGATCTACGAAGTGAGCGTATGGGCCAGGGTGCCGGAGACGAGCAGCCTCATCATGGTGAGCCTGCGGACGATTTCCGTGAAATGAGTTGCCGAACCTGAGTGGACAGCGCGGTCAAAGTGGTTTTCAAAGACGCCGAGATCGTAGGGATGCTTATTACCTGACGCTCAGGTGGTAAGCATGCTTACTACCTGATGCTGAGAATTATGGGACCCACGCTTGGGCGCGTTGACGCATTTTTCTCATCAAGAATGACCGAATTTCAGCCAGCGCATGAGCCTAGACCCAAATCGTAATGACCCGGTGACGTTGAATCTCGCCCACGCTTGGATGCGGCTACGCCAGGAGGCCCGGCACGCTACCGGTGATGGTGGGATCGCCAAACGAGGTGACGGGAACCTCCATCGCCTGGCAGAGGTCGATGAGCAATCGGTTGACGGGAATGCCCTCCGAGCCACGCAGGTACTGGCCTGTCTTGATCGCGCCGCCACAGGAACCGGCTAGCATCCAAGGCAGCTGGGGGGTGTGAGTGCCGGTCAGCATGGTGGTGGCCCACAGCACCACGGTGTTGTCGAGCATGGTCTTGCTGTTCGGCCCGACCTCGGGAACTGCGGCCAGGCGCGCCAAGAGCTCGGAAAACTGGCCCATCAGCCACTTGTCGAGCACACGTTTCTCGGGGCCGTCGTCGTGGCCCATACTGTGCCAGGTGTTCTCGCCGGTGCCAGGCAGCCATGGGAAGGTATGGGCATCGCCCCAGGCAGACCCGAGCTGCACCGTGACGACCCGCGTGAGATCGGCGCGCAGGGCGGCCGTCGCCAGGTCGAACTGGATCTTGACCAACGCCGGGTAGTTCATCAGCGAGTTGAAGTCGAGCGGCATGCCGGCGGTGGAGGTGATCGAGTCAGGGACCAGGGGCTGGGCAGCTGGCGTCTGCCCGAGGATGCTCTCGATATCCCGAATGGCCTGCAGGTGACCGGCGACGTTAAGCTGATCGGCCGTTCCGAGTGACTTCGAAAAGCGCTCCAGATCGCGGCCCAGAAAATCGAGCATGCTGCGCTTCTCGGCGCGCACGCTCTCCATCATTGGGTCATTGGCTGCTTTGCCAGCGAAATAGGAGCTTATCACGTTGTACGGGTTGACCTCGGGCGTGACCGGCTGGTTCTCTCCGATCCAAAAGGAACGCAGAGCCTCGCGCTTGCTGTCGACGCCAAACACGTCACCAAAAGGCAGCCGCAGCGGCAGAGTGCGCAGCAATCCCAGGTTCTGGGCCGCTAGCTTGCCGCCAATAACCTGGTCCAGCGTCGGCAGGGTCGGGGACCAAACGGACTCAGGTCCGAGTTGTTTGTCCACCGATGGACCGCCGCTCATGTTCATCGCGTAGCTGCGGTGGTAATCCTCGGCTGCGTTGATATTGGGACAGTCCATTGGGGCCAGCATCGCCAGCTGGTCTTTCCAGGGCGCAAGCGGGCTCAAGCTGTCAGACAATTGCAAGTCGCTGAGTTGGGTGGCGGTGCCCGTGGGGATGTAGTCGTCACTGTGATATCCATTGGGCAGCGTCACGATAAGCAGGCGCTTGGGGAAAAGAGGGGTGGCCGAAAAGCCACGCCGGGGCGCCAAGAGCGGCAACAACGCTGCGCCAGCCCCGAGCGCTGCCAACAATTGACGGCGACTGGTTTGCAAGTTCTTCATGGTTGTACCTCCGCTGAAATGGTCTCTCCTGGAGAAGGCGAACGAGAGATGAAGGCAGGCGTGGTGGTGATGGCGGCCATCAACTCACGCAGATCCGGATCCTTGCCCTGGGTGATGGCCTGAGTCACCGTCAGCGACGGCTGGTCGGCGTCGGTGTCGGGGCGTTGCACCACGAACCGCAGCCATTGCCGCGCCACGCAAGCGCGCACTTCCTCTGACTGGGCTAGCACACGCGACAACTCCACGGCGTCCGCAACATTCACTGTGCCGGCGTCGAGCTGAAGGGTGGCGCTCGAGTCGACCGGTTCGCCGCCATCCATGGTCCGATACGCTCCCACGCCGTCGTAGTGCTCGAACGTCATGCCCGCGGGGTCGAAGACCGCGTGGCAGCCTATGGCGCAGGCATTCTGGTCGTGTTGAGTCAGCCGTTTGCGAGTGGATAGGTTCGGATCGGCCGGCTTCGCGGGCGGAACGTTGGCGGGGGCCGACGGGACTGTCCGGCACAGCAATCGCTGGACCACCGCCAGCCCGCGCTTGATGGGGTTGAGATCGGAGTGCAGAGTCTGTGAGGTCAGAAAGGCAGCCGAAGTCAGTAGCCCCGCGCGCTGGGTAGGATCGAGGGTGATCGGCGTGTTTCCCAACGCTCCGGTGTACCCATAAATCTTGGCCAGGTTCGGATCATCGATCGTGGTGACGGGCGACGTGAATAGACGATTCAGGCTGCCATCGTAGCCAAAGACCGCGCGCACATCGCGCTTGCTCTCGGCAACCATCGCCGCGCCGAGTGGCGCCGTGAAGGCGTACTTGTCGGCCTTCGTCATCCGCGACAGATCGATGACGCCAACCCACTGGAGGATGAAATTCTCGGCCACGCGTGCGCCCTTCTCGTCGGCGAGCAGGCGGCGCGCCTGAACGTCAATCTGTTGTGTTGTACTCAGGTTGCCCGCATCGGCCGCATCAAGAAGTGCGTCGTCGGGCATCGACGACCAGAAGAGATAGGATAGCCGCGCGGCAATCTCGTGTAGGTCGAGCGCGATCTGTCCGTTGACCACCTGGGCGGGTTCGGCGGACCGTTCCCAGTGATAGAGAAAACGCGGCGACTGCAGCATCAGCCAGACCAGCCCGCGGATCGCGGTGCTGTGGTCGTAGGCCAACCCCGTGCGCAACTTGTCGGCGTAGTAGGTGAACAGCTCGTCCTGCTCGACCTGCGACAGCGGACGGCGGAAGGCCCTTCTTCCGAAGGCGGCGATGAAGGTTCGCGCGCACGCGTCCTCGGCAGTGCGTGTGGCACCCGTGGCAGAACAGCCCGACAGGGGCAACACTTTCTCAACGCCCACCGCGGCGACGGATCCCGTCCAGTCGATAAGTCCCTCCGCCTCAACCTTTGAAATGTTGCCGCTCTGCTGGTATCCCGAGTCCGACAGCATGTCGGTGATCGTGGCCGGCACTGGCGTGGACGCGCCCAGCAAATCCGAGACGGTGTTGGCCAGCTCGTCGCGGTTTAGCCGTCGCAATGGCCGGATCCCGGGGCTACCAGCGGGGTTTGCAACGGACGCCATTTGTCCCCCAACACCGGCGGTGGACGTGCCCTGCGTGGGATCACCTTGATTGGTGGCGCTTGCGGGTTGATGAGCGGCGTGTTCGGAGCTCGTTCCGGAACCGGGGATGTGGCCGGTACAGCCCGCCGCGCAGGCAAATAACAGAGCCATCGCCACGCATGGCGGGAACTGCAAGCAACGCGTCATATGCGATTCCTTCTTCCAGAACTGCGAGCTTTTCTCGACATAGGAGTCCTTTTGAAACAAACGTGAGATCACGCGCCGACTCAGCGCGGCTTTCACTCAAGCATCTGCATCGCTGCTGGCTCTCACCAACGCGGTTATTTGAACTAGCTTGAGTCTAAGGAGTCCGCGCACTTTGGAGAATATCCAAAGACGTCAAGTACCTGTCTGATCTGGTCAGGGCGGATTTTCCGCCTGTCTAGACTGCGCAAGCACCTTTCGAATCCGTTCAAGAGGGCCGCAGCTGCCACACGTGCCAGGTCACTGAGACGTCGCTGGTAGCGCCCCGCGCGTGCGTATCGGCGGCTGAGGCTCAGTGCAGCACGCCAGAGATCGCTTGATACCAAATCCCACCCATGATGTCGTACCCCGTGTCGTTCGGGTGAACCATGTCGGAATAATACTGAGTTGCATAGGAAAGATTGGCTTTAAACGCGCCGTTCATATCGACATACGCAATGTGTTTTCCGGCCTGCGCACGCTGACTGACCATCGCCGGAATAGCCGCGTTGTAGGTTGCCAGAGTTGATTGAATGGCCGCATCGCTGACATTGATCGGAATGATCTGCGCCACAACAAGGAGCGCGTTGGGGGCATCGGCCGTGATCTTGTCGACCAGGGCTGCGAGCGAGGCAGGCGTTGGACGCGTGGTATCGCCACATTCGAAGTCGTTGGTGCCGATGTGGAGGAGGATAATGTTGGGTTGGTTGGCGGCTATCGACGCGTCAACGAGATCCGAAACCCCAGAGATTGTGATCCCGTTGTGGCCCTCGTTTTGCTGAGGAAATGGCGTGCCACTCACCATTTCTGGACCTGAAGGCTCAGCAGAGCCGACGAACGTGATGTTGTGGTTGTCTGCGATGGCTTTCTGGAAGAGGGTCACTCGGTAGCCACCTCCAGACGACGAGTAAACGCCAAAAGTGATCGAACCGCCGAGTGGCATGATGCGGCATGGGGTGCCCTGAGGAGGACACGGATCTCCCATTGCGGCGGGGGCTCCGCCTGTGCCTGGTGCACCGCCGACGCTTGGCGAGCCACCAGCGTCACTCGAACCGCCCAACCCACTATTCGAGTCACCCCCCGTGTTGGTGATATTTCCGCCCGCGGCATGAGTGCCACCGCTATCAGCTTGGCCTCCTAAATTAGAACGAGCGCCTCCCGAATTAGAACCAGCGGCTCCCCAATTGGTTGATGCCTTGCCCCCCGACGCCTGAGGCATCCCACCACCGGCGGACGCGACGCCGACCGCGGCACGTTCAGGCGCACTCGAGCAGGCCGATGCAGCCACAAGCCCTGCGAGCAAGCTGGCGGCGGGCATATTGGCTTTGAGCCAACGAGAACAGGACGTGACACAGCGGCGCATGAGGAACCTCACGAAGATTGAAAGCTAATGAATGGCGAGGGGGCTGGAAAGCGTGTATCTGAACCACACTGCAGGGGATGGGTTGAACCCGCCAAAAACATGTGAATTCTAACCTCATCCAGCTGCAAGAACTGCCGCTAAATGCGCCCAACGCAAGGGCTTGCGCGCTGGCACGAGCCTTCGCTCGCAGCGCTCCGTCCTGGCTGCGCGAGCGACCTTTCGAATCCGTTCAAGTAGCTCTCACTAATTCAATATCCCGAAATGCGCTCGGAGGTTTCCCAAAATACCCACTGAACGCCGTGGAAAAATGGCTGGGATTCTGGAATCCAAGCCGATCGCTGATCACCTTGATAGGCGTTTTTGTGAGTTCCAGGGCTTCCTCCATCTTGAAGCGCGTGAACGCTCGCGTCCAAGGGGCGCACCAGCACCGTTTGCCCCGGTGCCACCGAGAGCGCTGCGCCGTTCAGCACGCAGGTGTAAATGCCGGAAAATGGGTGTAAAATCTCAAAAAATCATGCGTGTGGGGCCCGACACACCAACCCTGGGGCGCATCGATCACGTCGATGTTGAGAAACGAACACTTGGGGTGCATGGGCGTAACCTGTGGCAGGCGGATTCTCAAAGACTCGAACCGTCGATATCCCGTCCGTACGGACCTTCATGTGGCCCACCGAATGACCAATGGCCTAGACGCGACGGGCTGCATTCCCGAAAGATACACGACGCGACGAAGCTGTCACGTGCGCTGGCCCAAAGCCCACGAACCGTGATCCTTCAGACATCTCGACACTACTCTGAATTTTCAGGCCAAGATTTAGGTCATCATTCGGCAGCACAGCCCTCACACGCGGCGGAGTTGGCGCGTCTCCTTGCCGCTCCACTTGCAGACAACCTGTCGGGGCATGTCGCGCTACAAGCGCGCCAGGTGAGAGGCCCTTTTCGTTCCCTGGAAGATAGTAAGCATGCTTACTATCTTCCATTCGACTTTAAGATAGAGGTCCCCGACAAGTTTGGGAGCGTTCCAAGCCGAAGGCCCAGAATGGAGGACAGCGCCGCTTTGGGGAGGGGCTCATCCATCAGGTGAATGGGCACACGCTCCTCTTGCACGATGGGCGCCCGTGGTGTGAGCGAAGCGATCCTCTGGCACTCCGGCGAAGCGGCCAAATCAAAAGACGCTTACCAACACCTTTCGCGGACTGCATGGGACCACTAGCGGGCCTGACTGTGAATCGCCTTACGGCGCCGCACCTTGTGCGGGAGGCAGCGCTTTCTTCTTTTTCTTAGCTTTGTCTTCGTTGGCATCCGGATCGCCACGCCGCTCGGGATCGTACTTCAGCTTTCCGTCTTCGACGTACCAACCCGGTGCCAGCTCACTGCCTTCGCTGCCGGCTTTAGCACTTGCCGTCAGGCGATCCTTTGGGTCGATCCCATCGGCGCCGATCACGCGCCCGTCGGCCGTACGCGGTTGATCCGTTCGATAATCCAAGGAGGGCGAGCGAGTTAACGGCTTTTCCTTGCTCGCGCAAGCACTGCCCAAGAAGGCAATCGACAGCAAACACCCACTCCAATACACAAGCTTCATGGAGGGTTACGGTAAGGCTCCCCTCGCTCACCACAACCCGAAAAGCTCCCGAACGCGAGAATTGCGCAAATTAGCGTCAATGATCGGCGCCATTGCGCCAATCTTTTTCACAGGCGCAAAAATCACTGGCTGTTCGTTGGGAACTTGGACATAGCTCGCCGAACTCATGACCCAATCTAAGCCACGGCCCCGCATCTTCGAAGGCTTCAACAGCATCCTCCACGGTGGCGATTACAACCCCGACCAGTGGCTCGAACGCCCCGAAGTGATCGACGAAGATTTTCGGCTGATGCCGCTCGCTGGCTGCAACACCTTCTCGATCGGCATCTTTGCTTGGACAAGCTATGAGCGGGAAGAAGGGCAGTTCAACTTCAGTTGGTTGGACGCTGTCATGGACCGCATGGCGAAGGCAGGCCACAACGTGATCTTGGCGACGCCAAGTGGAGCTAAGCCCGCGTGGCTCTCGAAGAAGTACCCCGAAGTTCGTCGTGTGAACCGAGATGGCCTGCGTGAACCGCACCGCGAACGCCATAACCACTGTTGGAGCTCACCCGTCTATCGCGACAAAGTACGTCTCATCAACACGCAACTTGCCGAACGTTACCACGCGCACCCGGCCCTTCGCATGTGGCACATTTCCAACGAGTACAGCGGACACTGCTACTGCGAGCTTTGCATCGCCGCGTTTCAAGCTTGGCTCGAGCGGAAATATGGCGGCATCACGGCGGTCAACGAAGCCTGGTGGTGTGGATTTTGGAGCCACACGTTCACACAATTTTCTGAAATCGATCCCCGCGATAGCAGCCTCGACGGCATGGTTCTTGACTTCAAACGCTTCAACTCGTGGCAAATAGCCGACTTCTACCGCTTTGAAACCGAACCCCTCAAACGCCTCTCGCCCACCATCCCCTGCACCACCAACTTCATGGGCGTCATCGAGAGCATCGACTACGCCATGCTCTCCCAGCACGTGGATTTTGTTTCCGACGACCAATACCCTTTTTATAACGTGCTCGACCCGGAGCTTGCCGACAACGCCGCCGCCATCGGTATGCGCGACGATCTGTATCGTTGTTTTAAACCCGATCGCCCGTGGATGCTGATGGAATCATGCCCCGATGTGGCCCAATGGAAGCCACCGATGCGCCTCAAGCGCCCGGGCATGCACCGTCTGGAAATGCTTCAAGCCTTGGGGCATGGAGCCGAGGGCACGTGCTATTTTCAGTGGCGCAAGGGTCTAGGAGGCCAGGAGAAATTTCACGGGGCAGTGGTGGATCATGTGGGCCATGAAAATACGCGCGTGTTCAAGACGGTCGCTGCTCTTGGCGCCGAGTATGGCTTCTTAGGTAAGATCTTGGGCAGCGAAGTCAAAGCGCAGGTTGCCCTCGTCTATGAGCAAGATGCACGCTGGGGCTTTGAAGCATCGAGTGGTGCCCCAAGCCAAAATGACGCCTATATCCGCGTCTTTCGCGACCATTATTCTGCTTTTTGGGATAGCAGCACTACCGTCGACATTGTGAATAGCTTGCGCGACTTGAGCAGCTATCAGCTTGTCGTTTTGCCTCAACTTTGGCTGCTCAAACTCGGCGTTGCCGAGAATCTGAAGCGCTACGTTGCTGCCGGCGGCACACTCGTGGCTACGAATTGCACAGCGATCTGTGACGAACACAATCGCTGCTTCGCCGGTGGCTGGCCCGGTGGAGGACTCATGGACCTTTTCGGGATCTGGGAAGAAGAATTCGACTGCGTGGATCCAACGTCGCCGTTTGAGAAGAACGCGATCGAATTTTCTTCAAACAATGTATTGAGCTTGCTCGGAACTTTCGAGACTCTCGACGTCCGCTCCCTTCTGCATCTGCGTGGCGCCGAAGCGCTAGCCACTTTCACCGCCGACTTCTACGCCGGCAGGCCTGCCATCACGCGTCATTCGTTCGGACAAGGGCAAGCTTACTTCCTCGGTGCACGCCTGCCTCGATCCTGCTTAACGCCGTTTTATGCGTCACTCAGGCAGAGTCTGGAAATCGAGGCAGCGCTGCCGATCCTACTCCCGAATGGCGTCTCCGCTCAGAAGCGAGTTGGGGCAGAGAACGAGTACGTGTTCATCGAGAATTTCTCGCGAATCCCGCAACATCTCGACTTGATGGGCCTCACGTACGTCGACGCGGTGACGGGAAAGGCCATCGAAACACTTGAGCTTTCGGCGACGGGTAGCGCCGTGCTCGAGCGTGCGCGCTAGGAATCAAGCCATCGATCGCAGGCGCTTGATCGTACGTCACCTTCAAGGTCTCGAGCCACGAACGCAAGCTGAGCGACGTTTCCCAGGACTTAGGCGCTCGATCCCTTTCTCAAGCTCGCCGAGCGTGAGCACACTCATCCCAACGGAGCGCTCGTCAACCGCGCCCAGCCAGTCTGTCACGCGCAGATTCGGTTGAGGCTTCTTTCGATCAAGCAGCTGAGGTTTGGCAGCCGAACCTCTGGCCTTGCTGACCTTCCGGGGTCTTGGCTTCCTTGATGGCTAGTACCTCTGGGCGGAGCTCTATTAGCACCGATGCCCGGCGGGGTTTGAGTGTCGGATGTTCGTCGTGTTCAGCGCTCTTGTGCCGCGGTGTCCCGGTTTGGAGGGGTCATAGCCTCCTCGGCTAGCTGGCCTTCCTTCTATCTCATTTCGCCAGGTCGATTGTCTTATGCTCCCACCTCCCCGGTGTCGCCCACCACCATGAGGCGCCGTCTGCCCATTGCCCGCGCGCGATATCAAGCACCTGGAGCGCTGACGCAGCGCAACCACGGAGTCACGCATTATGTTACCCTTCAGGGGACTCCGTGGATCCGCTCGAGCTCGCCATCGCAACACCCGATGAAGATCTGAAGCCCGCCGGTTTCACGGTGCGCGACGTTCGTGCCGAGATGAGCGCGTACGTGGCCATCAGTAATTGGCGCGGGATCTGGGCAGTCGCCTGTCAGTGGCTGATCATCGCCGGGGCGATGTCGTGCGCGGTTTGGTCCCGTCATTGGGTGGCCTACTTGGCTGCCGCGTTGCTCATAGCGACCCGCCAGCACGCGCTGGCGGTCCTGATGCACGACCAGGCCCACTACCGGCTCCTCACGAATCGCAGGGTGGCCGATTGGGTCAGCGATCTCCTCTGTGCCATGCCGGTGGGGCTCATCACGAGCCGTTACCGACGCACGCACCTTTTGCACCATCGCTTCAATGGCACCGAGCAGGACCCCGACTGGGTGGCGATGCGAGCGGACGCCGACTGGCGATGGCCGAAGTCGCGCGGCGCGTGCGCGAGGATCTTCCTCGGCGATCTCGCTGGCCTCAACACATTGAAGTTCTTGTCCATCGTCCGCGCGTGGACACCGTGGACCGAGGTGTTCAAGGGTAGTGATTCGGTCCTCTCGCGCGAAGAGCGCCTGCGCTGCGGGGTATTCGCGCTTGCCCTTCTCGCACTGCTGGCATGGTCGAACGGATGGGCAACTTACGCCCTTCTCTGGGTGGCGCCTTCGATGACCTTCTACGGCGCAATCTTTCGACTGCGTACCCTGTCCGAGCACGTCGGACTACCGAATCACCACGAGCTCGACAGCACGCGCCACGTAGAGGCGGCGTGGTGGGAACGGTTGATTTTCGCTCCCCTCAACGTCAACCATCACCTCGAGCACCATCTCTTTCCCGCGGTGCCCTTCTACCAGCTACCCAAGGTTCGAAAGCGTCTGCTCGAGGAGCCGACGTTTCGAGAACGCGCCTCGGTGTGCAAGACCTACCTCGGCGGCCGGGAAAGCGTGCTTGGATCGATCACGTCAACAACACGGGGGAGGTAGGGTAGCCGTGCTTCCTTCTGTGCGTCGATGAGCGGTCTCGTGGAAGAACGTCGCATTTCGACCAACGGTGTCGAGTTGAACGTTGCGGTCACTGGCCCTGGCTCCGGACCCTTGGTCATCTTGCTCCATGGGTTTCCCGAGAACTGGGCTGCGTGGCGCAAGCAGATTCCGGCCCTGGTCGAGCGAGGGTATTGGGTCTGGGCAGCCGATCAACGGGGCTACGGCAAGAGCGACAAACCCCAAGGGCTTGCCAACTACGGGATCGATATCCTGGCTGACGACGTCATTGGGCTGATCGACGCCGCCAGCCGCAAGCAAGCCATTCTCGTGGCTCACGACTGGGGAGCCGCGGTTGCCTGGCGCGTGGCGCAGCAGTTCCCCGATCGCGTGGCGCAACTCATGGTCCTCGATGGGCCTCACCCAGGAGCGATGCGACGAATGCTGCGTTCTCACCCGCGACAACTCTTGATGAGTTGGTACATGTTCTACTTTCAGTTGCCAGGCGCGGAACGCGCGCTTCTGGCACGAGGCGCAGCGCGGTTGGTTCGCGGGCTGCGCCGGAGCGCTCGCCCCGGTACCTTCGATGATGAGCAAATCGCAATCTATCGTCGATTTTGGGAAGAGCCCGGTGCGATGCGAGCGATGCTCGATTGGTACCGCGCGGCATTTCGCGTGCGCGCACGTCCGACTCGCCACCGATTTATCGTGCCACCCACGTTGGTGGTCTGGGGCGCCCAAGACGCGTTCGTCGGGGTCGAGGCGGCCCAGCGGAGCGTGGCCCGGTGCGAGCACGGCCGACTGGTCGTCATCGAAAATGGGACTCACTGGATTCACATCGAAGAAGCAGAGCGCGTCAACTCGTTGATGCTCTCGTTCCTCGATCCCGTCGATGGAGTCGGAGAAACACCGTCGCATCCTGGGGAAGCAGGGTAAACCCCGCGAACGATTGAATCGACTGTTGAGGCAATCGCTCGAATCGAAATTGCTGGACGATCGCCGCGAGGATCACCAGATCTTCGGCCATCACGAAGTTGCTGCCGATGCAGGAGCGAACGCCGCCACTGAACGGGAAAAACGCGTATTTCGGCAGGCTCTGACGAAATACGCGTGTCCAGCGCTGGGGTTGGAAAGTGTCCGGATCCTGGAAAAAACGGGGAGACCGGTGAATCGCACATCGGGGCATGACAACCTCGCTGCCCTTCGGGATGTGGTATCCGCCGATCTCGCAGTCCTCGAGAGCCGTGCGACCGATGCGATATACCGGTGGATAAAGCCGCAAGGTTTCGTGGATGACCTGTTCCACCCGACCGAGACCTCCGATCGCTTCTGCCCCGGGAGTGCTGTCGCCCAACGTGCTTTGCACCTCGTCGTGTAGCGCCTCAACCGTCTCGGGATCTGCAGCAAGGAGGTACATCGCCCACGAAAGCGCCGCGGCCGCGGTCTCGTGCCCAGCCAAGAACATTGTGACGACTTCATCGCGAATCTGTCGTTCCGAAAGCGGCCCACCGTCGTCGTTTCTCGCGTCCATCAGCAGAGCAATGAGGTCATTGCTTGACTCGCCACCTCGTTCGCTTCGCTCTCGACGTCGGCGCGCCAAGAGATCGTTCACATAAGAGTCGAAGTGCCGAACAGCACGTCGGAACCGGCCGGTCGCCGGGGTTGGCCAGTAATGGGGGTTCGGGGCATAAAGGAAGTTTCTGTGCGCAGCAGTGAAGCCCTGTACGGCGCTCGCTGCGCGGGAGATGATTCCGCGCGCTCGTTCCGTAGATTCGCCGAAGAGCGACTCGGACACGATCTCCAAGCACAGGTCGACGAAATCGTGGTGAACGTTGCGAATTTCTCCGTCGTTCCATCGCTCCAACATTCTGGCTACGCACGCACCCACGATATTGGCATGCTGTTTCAGCCGATCCGCGGTGAAGGCCTGCTGAATGATCTTGCGATGCATTCGGTACTTGTCGGCTTCGGAGGTCAACAGGCCGTCGCCGAATGCGAGCTTCAGACTGCGAACGACGACCGGTTTCATGAAGCTACGCGTCTTCTTGACCAGCACATCCTCGATGATTGCTGGCTAGGTCACCACGAAGAATGGAACGTGAAAGATCCGGGTTCGAACAATCGGTCCGTACTCCCGCTCACAGCGCACGTAGAAGCCGACCTCGTCGGCGCGAATCGGAATAGCGTGCCCTACCAGCAAGTTCCCGCCGGGCAGGCGGGGCGCTCGTCGCAGGCCAATCGCCGGCAATAACGGGGCCTTCTCTTGCGCGCCTTGCACCTAGCCGATGTTCGTCCAGAATCGACGGCGCCGCAACGAGGAAAGCGAGCGTACGTGAAACAGCGCCGTACGAAAGTTAGAATACCCGGGAAAGCGGGGCTCTTGGTCGAGGAACGCGAAGACTGTTGGCGCATCTGAAAAAGGAGCCGTATGCCCTCCTCACACGCGGCGGTGCACTCACGCCACTGGCCACGGCCAAGCTGTCCGCCAGTTCGGCCACACCTGACCTAGCCCCAGGCCGGATATCGCGCAGCGCCGCCGCCGGCACACATCTAGCCATAGCGCCTTGCTGCGGCTCACCCTGCGCACGCCCATGACGCCACTGCCCAATTTAAGTAGCGATGCCCTCCTCTGGTTGGTTGCGCAGCTACGAGTAACAGACCCCGAGCATCCATGGCCTGCTCACGCCGATATTGGCTTCGACTGCGACGTTATTAACCCGTACTCGACGGAATACCGCGTGAAAATGCGCTACTCTTGCGGCTACGGACGTTCGACGCCGTCGTCAGCTGCGCGCGCGCCGCGCACGCACTGCGCGTGCAAGATTCTCCAGCACGGGCTCCGTCTGTTCCCAACTAATACAACCATCCGTGATGCTTTTGCCGTACTCAAGCTGGCTCCGCTCAAGCATCTCCTGGCGACCCGCTTCGATGAAGCTCTCGATCATGATCCCGAATACGTTCGATCCGTGGCTCACTTGCTCGGCGAGCGCTTCGGCCACGATCGGCTGACGAGAACAATCCTTGTTGCTGTTAGCATGGCTGCAATCCACCATCACTCCGGCATCTAGCCCTGCCTGCTTGAGGTCAGCGCAGGCCTTATTGACGGCTTCTTCCGAATAATTGGGCGCGTTATTGCCGCCGCGCAAAATGACGTGACAGTTCGGATTGCCACGCGTACTCACGATTGCGGCCAGGCCCTGCTTGGTCACTGAAAGGAAGCGATGGGGCGCCGCAGACGACCGAATAGCGTCCACTGCGATCTGCACGGCGCCGCCCGTACCATTCTTGAAGCCCACCGGCATTGAGAGCCCACTGGCCAATTCGCGATGCACTTGGCTTTCCGTGGTACGCGCCCCAATTGCTCCCCACGAGACCAGATCCGCGATAAACTGAGGAGAAATCGGATCGAGAAATTCCGTGCCCGTTGGCAAGCCGATGTCCAAAACATCGAGCAGAAATTTGCGCGCAACGCGCAGCCCGCGATTGATGCGAAAGCTGCCATCCAAATCCGGATCGTTGATCAAGCCCTTCCAACCGACAGTCGTGCGTGGCTTCTCAAAGTACGTGCGCATCACGATCAACAGATCGGCCTTGGTGCGCTCCTGCGCGCGGGCGAGGCGTTCGGCGTAGTCGAGGCCAGCCTCGGGATCATGAATCGAGCAAGGACCGATCACCACCAGCAAGCGATCATCGGTGCGCTGAATGATCTTCGCTGCATCGCTTCGAGCCCGCGCCACCAGACTTGCTTGCACCTCTCCGAGCGGCAACTCCTCCATCAGGATTGCCGGGGGCAACAACGGATTCAGGCTTTCAATGCGAACATCGTCGGTAGGCGAAAACATTGGGGCTCCAGCAGTTTTAGCCCGGCTTTCTGGGGTCCAGCCGGGCGCGTCCTCTAGCGCGGACCTCGCGGTTACGCTAGCCGGTCGGGGTGGAGTTCCTCAAGATTGCGCCGATCCCAGACGATGCGGCGTCCGACGCCGAGATCGAAGCCTTACTCATTTCGGTTTACGTCGCGGGAGGATTCACGGCACCCGAGCTGGCTCCCAGCTTGTTCAACGCGCGGGCCGTGCGACAGCGTGGGGAGGTGCTCCTGGCACGCAGGCCCGACGAGGTTTCGCTCCTCGGAATGGTGATCGTGGTTCCTCCCGACTCACCCGCAAAGCGAATGGCCGGTGCGGACGAAGCGGAGCTGCAACTCTTGGCAGTGGCACCCACACAGCGCGGGGGCGGCGTCGGACGCTCACTGGTGGAACGCGCGCTCGAATTAGCTCGCAGCGCTGGCTACCGGCGAATGCTGCTGTGGACCCAGCCTTCTATGGTTACCGCGCAACGCTTGTACGAGCGCATTGGTTTTCGTCGACTCGTTGAGCGCGACTTTGTGAATTGGGGACGCTCCTTCCTCGTCTACGAGTTCACGCTTTGAGGCACGCTCAATTCACGACTTAACGTTCAGCTGGCTACTCTGTGGGCCCTGCCACAAGCCTTCATTAGCGCACCATCACCACAAAACGCGTGCCCCCGTCGCGCCAAACCAGCAAAGCCACCTTGCCCTTTCCTGTGAGACTCTTACGAAGCTCTTCTGCCGACGCCACGGGCCGCCCGGCCGCTTCGATGATGACGTCTCCAGCGCTGAGGCCCGCCTGTTCGGCATTGCTGCCATTGGCCACTTCCCGCACAAGCACCCCGCCCTTCACGCTTGCCGGAACGCTGAGCTGCTCGCGCTCCTCACGCCCGAGCGTCTGGAGGCGTAGGCCGTTCGCGGCCTCAGCCTCGGCGCCCTGGCCTTTGCCGAGCTGCGACGACATGGCTGAGTCGGAAGGACGCTCATCCAACTTCACGCCGAACTGCTTCCGTTCGCCTTTTCGTATCGCCACGAGGCTCGCAGTGCTACCCGCGCTCGACGCGGCGACCGCGTTTCTCAATTGACCCGCTGAGGTGACGCTCTTTCCGTTCACCTCGACGACTACGTCACCACGCTGAATGCCAGCCTTATCTGCCGGCCCGCCCCCAACAACGTCGGAAATGAGTACGCCGGCTGTCGTCTTCAGGCTCATCGCCTCGGCGAGATCACGATTCACATCCTGCAAGAGCACGCCCAAATACCCGCGCACGACGCGCCCCTTCGCGATCAAACTATCCATGATGGGCTTCGCCATGCTGCTCGGGATCGCGAAGCCAATACCCACGCTGCCGCCACTCCTCGAAAGAATCGCAGTGTTGATCCCCACGAGCTGCCCGCGCGCATTCACCAGCGCCCCACCTGAATTACCCGGGTTGATGGCCGCATCCGTTTGAATGAAGTCTTCAAATTCAACGATTCCGAGATCGGCGCGACCCTTTGCCGAAACAATGCCCTTGGTCACCGTTTGACCCAAGCCAAATGGGTTACCTACGGCCAACACCACATCTCCGAGGCGCAGGCTAGATGAATCTCCGAAGCTGACTGGGATCAACCCATCCGACTTGCCTTTCACTCTCAAGACGGCGACGTCGCTCTTGGGATCCGTTCCCACCACTTCAACCGCATATTCTCGCTTCGAAAGCGAAGCAATTTTGATCTCTGAGGCCCCCTCCACAACGTGATTGTTGGTGAGGATCAAACCGTCTCCGACGACAACACCGGAACCAAGCCCCTGCTGGCGTTCGTCTTTGTTCTGCCCGGGACCAAAAAAGCGCCGGAAGAACGGATCATTCATACCGGGGTGATCTTCGGCGCGAACTACTTTGCTGGCCGTCACACTCACCACCGAGGGCAACACCCGTTCGACCACGTCAGCAACCGTGGCCAGCTCACCGGAGGATTGTTGGGCGACGCCAAGCTCAGCTCGACTCCTAGGCTCAGCGGTGGGGGCTCTCGATGAAGCGCACGCCGCCAACAATCCGAAACACATCAACGGAAACGATCGACTCACTTGCAGCATTCTAGATCTACTCCTGACAGCTTCAATAACGCGAGACCCAAGACCCGCAAGCCCAACCTCGCAGGCCAAGCTCGGAAATCGAAACACAGCGTGGCTCCCCGTTATTCCCTATTTCCCCGCTTCGTGGGAGGCAGCTCGATTTGCCGGACTATTCTAATCTGCCGGCACCGAAACGATGCTGCCGGAGATCCGCCGCTAAATGCTGGGCAAGCTGCAGGCCAACCTGTGCCAAAGCGCGCCCCAGGCTCGAATCAAGATCGTGCTTCATACCCGAAAAGCGCAGGACTCCCCAAACGTGCGCGCGTGTTTTGACCTCGATCAGAAAAACGCGGCCCACCCCAGCCACCTCGCCGACCTTGAGGAGTTCGTGCAAGGCGAGCCTGTTGGGGCCGTGCGCGCCCCCTTCCGTTTGGCTCTCCTGGCCCGCCGCCGCTTGAGTCCAAACGGTGTTTCGCACCGCCTCTGGACCCTCATGCCCGGCTTCCACCCGCCAAAATTCTCCGGACTTGAACCCCGCGACCGGACAAAGAACCGCCAACACGCGAAGCACAACCTCTTCGCCACGGGCAGCATCACTCAGCACAAGACTGACGCGTTGTTGGGCGAGGAGCCAGCTCTCAAGCCGCTGCGCCTTACTCCCCGCTCGACCAGCTGCCTCCCGAGCGCGCTCCAAAAGCGCCCGCTCTGTTGCAGACTGGGTTTCGAGCACGCGCACTTTCGCTCTTAGCTCATCAAGCTGCGCGTGCAGCGCTCCCACATCTTGAAACTGATAACTGATGGCGAGGGCCTCACCATCTACATCCGTTAGCAACGACCCAGTCAGCAGCAAGGTCCGAGATACCGACATCGAATCGACTAGCTCGATCTCCACGCCACTCTGATCGCGACCAGCCAAGCACTCTTCGCGCACCCAGCGCAGCCGTTCCCGAGCATTAAGTGATAACAAAGCCGGCAAGCTTCCACCCTCCAGGAGCGCGGCTCGCACCCCAGAAAGTTGCTCGAACGCTGCATTCACCTGCAGTAACAAACCGGAAACAGACTCCACGGCAATCGGTACCGCCGAATCAAGAAACACCGATGCCATCAGTGCTCCGGATCCCGCAACCGAAGGTCGCAGATGTATCCCGCTTGGTGTTGCTCGAAGAGGCAACTCCGAAGGCTCGCCCAAATCGAAAACATTCGTCGTCACGGATTTCATGAAGCTTGAACCTCCACCAGATTCAGGACAAACAGAACACCGAGCCAAAACCGGCCAGTAACCCCAAAGAAATGCCGTAAGAAGCCGGAGTGTAACATCAGCGAGGCCCATGAAAAGCTGAACATTCACAAATCCACAAACTAGAATGATTACGAAAGCCTGCATCTGTGAGGTTTGCGAAAGCCGCGCACAGACTCCCACGTCCCCCACGCTACCGAGCGGAAACATTTACTCATCCAAGAAAATCTCTGTCTGTCTGAACGTCACGCACTGAACCGTTGCAGAGGGGAAACCTCTTCCCACAATGAAGAATTCACTGCACACACACACATACGCTATAAAAAAACCTGCATATGCGTTTCCAACCTGAAACATTCCGCCGCCCGATCGCCGTGATGTTTAGAAGAGATGATTTAGAAAGAGAGAAGTGGTGGACGGGTGAGACAAACTCGGATATGGTTTTGTTCAATTGGCTTCTACAGGGAGAAAGTCGCATGCCGAATCAGTGTGTCGTCATTGCAGATGGTGCTCGAGCTCGTTTCTTTGCCCTTCAGTGGGCCAGCCTGCCGGAAGTGAATGGCGGGCCGGCGCTCCTTGAGCGTGAGGTGCTTGAAAATCCGGCAAAAGTTGCCGCATCAGCTGAAAATCCGTCACCCCAGAGCGAAGCTCGGGGACAGAAGCGTACTGTCTACTCGGGATCCGAGGAGGCGCGCGAGCGCCGGGAGGAACAGTCGGGCCGCCGTTTTGCTCGGCAGATCGCCGTGCGAGCTGCGGACTTCGCGCGTCAGCAAGGAGTTCAACAGTGCGTTGTCGTAGCTGACCCAAGAACGCTGGGAATGTTAAGGCGAGAGCTGAAAGCTGTGAGTAAAGGTCAGCTCGCTTTCACTGAACTTGGGAAGGACCTTTGCCGGCTCTCAGTACACGAAATTCACGCGCACCTTGCGCGCGCCGGGCATTTGCCAGCTCGGAACGCGCCGCGTTCAGTGCGTCCAGCGGCGGCTTAGCTGCGATTGGTGCTGCCGCCTGCCTGGGAGGCGGGCGGCGCAGGCGGGGTAAGCGAAGCACGGTTGACCAAACGCAGGCCACTCACGCGGCTCGCCATCTCAGTTAAAGGAGGCGTTCGGATCGAGGTTCGGTTTCGGCCGCTCTGCTTGGATTCATAAAGAGCTTTGTCCGCTTCATCCAGCAGCTGGGCGCCGTTTGCCATGGCCTTTGATGCTTGGGCGATTCCTAAGGAGACGGTGATCCCCCCTGTATTCAGTGTCTCGGAAAGCTGGCAAGCTCACCTCGGAGACGCTCGGCGAGCGTGAAGGCACTCTGCGCGTCGACGCCTGCCGCGAGCACACCGAACTCATCTCCTCCCAGCCGGGCCGGCAGATCAGTGGTGCGGCAACTGCTGACAATCGACGCGGCAATCAGCTTCAGTGCCTGATCCCCAGCCTGGTGTCCGAACCTATCGTTGACGGCCTTCAAGCCATCCATGTCGAGCACAATCACCGAAACGGGCGTTCCATAGCGCATAGCTCGAGCAAATTCTGCCTCTAGCTTGGCTTCGAAATTTCGCCGATTGGGCAGCAGAGTGAGCGGATCGGTTAAGGCACTATTCTCTAAGCGGTCCGCGGCTTTCCCCAACCACTGCCCAACTATCCAGAACACCGCTGCCGTTGAAAGCATCGCATAAGCGTAAAGAGCTGGATCTCGCGTCAATTCTCGCAAGACAAATCGCACACCGGGTAACTCCCGCCCGATCGCCGCTCGCAACAAGAGCAGGCCTGAAGGCGCACCCAACGCAAGCAGCATCCCGATTCGGGAGTACGACTGGCGCCGGGTTAACGTTTCCATGGCAAGCGCACTCGACGCTATTCGTCTCGCCTCATGGGCGCAACAAGCGGCATATTACTGTGACTAGCGGCAACGTTACGTGGAACGTAGTGATAGGTATGGGCTCGCGGGTGATGCTCACTGTGTCGCGGGCACCAATAATTGGCTCCTCCTGAAGCACGTCGCGTCTCAATGCACTGTGCACAGGGAGGTGCAATTTCTGGCACCCGGAGCTTGGGGTCCCTATTTCGCACGACGAGCACGGGGCAGTGCGCCATGCGAACCACACCTTCTGCGACCGAGCCGAGCAGCAAGCGTTCGACGCCGCGCCGACCGTGGGTCCCCACCACCAGGATGTCGGCTTCCAAATCGGACCCCATCTGTGCTAGCCGCTCTCCGGGCGCGCCCAGCGCGATATGGGTCACGATACGCTCAAGCCCACCGGGCTCCGTCAAAAGTGCCGACTTCGCCTCAGCATAATCTTTCAATCGGTGCGCGGCCTCGTCGATCGTCATCCCCAGAGCTCCGTCTGAGGTGTCCACGAAAACGCCCACGCCAGCTGAGCGCACCACGTTGAGCAGATGCACTTCGGCGTGCGCGTGGCCTTTAGCCAAGATGAACGCCTGAGCGACGGCAAGATCGCCCAGCTCGGAATAATCAACACCGGCGACAATCACGTAGGGCTGAATGCTGGAATCGCTCATGCGGCGAGCGCTGCACGGCTTATGCCAAGATGTTGACGCTGCTATCCTGTGACGGCTTTCTCAACTTGTGCACTGGAATTAGAGCACTTCCCCAATTAGGTCGAAGCGATCGCTGACGGCGCGTTTCGGCAAGATCTGCGTTGACATCAATCGTCGCTGCGACCCATGCGCATTCGAGGCGGCAGCGCCACGAATGCCTGGTCCGTTTGTGCAGGTTCAGTGTGGACCAGCACGTCCCGAACACCCGAAAACCGCGCTTTGATGGCATCGATGACCCAATGCGTCACCTCATGCGCCTCAACCACGTTGAGATGCGGAGCGATTTGGATATGCAAATCAACGTAAACGGAGCCCGGTACGCCGCGTGTGCGAATTCTGTGCGCGCTCGCAACGCCGGGCACAGCCAACACCGCTGCCTCCACTCCCTCGTGGTCGAGCTGTGCAGAATCGGCCAGGTATGCCCAATTTTGTTTCAGGATCGCCAGCCCCGCCCAGGCGATGAAGCCAGCTACGAAAAGTGCCGCGAGAATGTCAACCCACGCAAAGCCAGCCCGCACAAACGCGACGGACACTATCACCCCGAGTGTCACGGCAATATCACTCTTCGTGTGAGTGGCATCACTCGTTAAGAAGGTGCTGCCCAACTCTTTGCCTCGTTTCGACTCGTAGCCCGCCACTCCAACATTGACGAGGAGTGTCAAGCCGAGCACCAGAAACGAAACACTATCTATTGTTGGCGCGTGCGCGACGCCCTTGATCAGGCGATCGATGGCACCGTGCACCACGTCGTAGGCAACCAATAGCAAGAGCGCCCCAACGAATCCTGCGGCGATCAGCTCGATCTTTTGGTGACCATACGGATGGCCCTTGTCAGCCGGGCGAGCCGCCCACGCCACACTCACGATGCCCACGACGTTATTGGAGGCGTCGGTCAGTGAATGGAAACCATCGGCCCGAATTGAAAGTGCGGAGGCCATGTAGCCGTAGGCAATCTTGGCCACCGCCACCCCCAGATTGAGCAGCAACGTAACGAGCAGTACTCGACGAACTGCCCGCGCACGTTCGGTGTCGTCTAAGGGAATTGCGCCGGGTTGCATGCTCGCCAGCACAGATGTAGGGTGAACGCGGAATTTTCACCAGCTCCGACGCCAACTGCATGATTTTCGCACTCCGCGGACCGAATTCGAAGCGAACCGATGGCGAACGCGAGCCGGCCATCATGCGGCGCGAGTCTTGCACCTGTGCTCCAGAATTCAATGCAACCCATGGCCCGCCTCCTGTGCCCGGTGGATTTTTCTCCGGCGTCGTCTGCGGCACTGGCCCAAGCATTGGAACTTGCCGCTGCGAGTGGGGGCACCGTTGAAGTCGCTCACGTGTGCAACGTTCCCTCCTACGTACGGCCGGACTTATTGGTTTGGGCGGATAGCATGTCGCGCCCAATGTCCGAGGTGGCAGAAGAATCTGCAAAAGCCAGCCTGGAATCCCTCTTGGCGCCCCTCACCCCACAGAACCGAGCGCGTGTGCAAACCAGTATTCATTTCGGTCCGCCCGCTGGGACGATTAGCAAGCTGGCCGAAGCCCGTAAGGCGAACTTAATTGTAATGGGCACCCACGGTCGACACGGCATCAGCCTTAAACTCCTAGGCAGCGTGGCGGAGCGAGTTGTGAGGGAGGCGCCCTGTCCTGTATTGGTGGTGCGACCGAGAGGAGATGAAGACAGTGGACGAAAGGGCTAGGCTCAGATCATGGCAATGAAGCTAGATAAGATCTTGGTGGCGGTGGATTTTTCGGCGGGCTCGATGCATGCGCTTGAAAAAGCCTGCGAGCTCGGAGTGGCGTGCGGCGCGAGCGTGGATATCCTTCACGTTTGGGAAACGCCGAGCTTCTTGCCTGCAGACACACTCGTGGGTGCCAATGTTGAGATGCAGCAGTCGCTGCTTGAGATGGTGCGCGAGCATGCAAATCAGGAGTTGGCGCGTTTCGTGGGCGATGCTGAAGCCAAAGGGCTCAAGCTGGTTAAGAAACTGAGCGAAGAAGGGGAGCCTTCGCGTACGATTGTCGCCGTCGCCGAAAGCAACGGTTACGATTTGATTGCAGTCGGCACGATGGGGCGGACGGGGCTCATGCATGTGCTGCTCGGCAGTGTTGCGGAAAAGGTGGTGCGCCATTCCAAAGTCCCGGTTCTGACCGTAAAAACGGGCGAAACCGGCAAGTAGTGGCCGTCGCCTAACGTCGTTAGGTTCCCCGCACACCCCTTTGCCCATGGATCTAGCAGAGTTCGAAAGCATCCAAGCCTACGTTGGATTCGACGCGCAGGCCAGCGCGATCCTTCGGGAATTTCATAGCGTCGCGCAGCGCCACTTTCGCGAAATCACCGAGGATTTTTACACGGCCTTGGAGCACCACCCGACGGCTCGACAGTCAATTACCGGCGGCACCTTGCAAGTGGAGCGCCTCAAGCAAACGCTGGTTACATGGATGGGCTCTGTCCTGCTCGGTCCACACGATGGGGCTTATCTCGCGCAACACCTGCAGATAGGGCGCGTGCACGTGAAAATTGGTCTGCCGCAGGAATTCATGCTCACGGCCATGAATCGCATTCGTTTGAAATTCCTAGCGGTGAGTCACGAAGCCTACGCGAGCAATCGCGATCTTGAATTTCTGACGGCGCAGGCGATCCATCAAGCACTCGACCTTGAGCTGGCGATCATGTTGGCCAGCTATCATGATGATCTGTTGCACCTGGTGATGACCAACGAACGGCTGGAAGTTGCAGAGGCCGTGCCCGCATTTGTGTTAGCGCTCGACGAGGCGGGAAGGATTCAACTTTGGAATCGAGCCCTCGAAGAAGCCACAGGGTTTTCACCCGCTGAAATGCTTGGCCAACCGGGCCGGCACTTGCTTGCAGAAGCTGGCGATCGGAAGCTGCCGAAGAAGACGGGCGCCCCCCGCATGGCGCGATGGCGCTCTCAATCAGGCCGAAATGGGCTCACCTATGCCATGGGCGTGGATGTCACGAGCGAGCTCGAAATGCAGCGCCGAACACTGCGCGCAGAGCGCCTGGCAGCCGTGGGGACACTCGCCGCGGGTCTTGCGCACGAGGTTCGCAATCCACTCAATTCTGCGAAGCTGCAGCTTCAAGTGCTAAAACGCCGCATTGAGCGCACCGGCGGCGACGACGGTTCTTTCCTCCCTGTGTGTGAGGTTGTCCTTGACGAAATTCGGCGTTTGGATCACCTCGTCAATGATTTTCTGGCATTTGCTCGGCCGCGGCCCTTGGAGCTCCGCCCGGTGGACCTGAACGATCTCGTGCAGTCTGTGGCCACACTGATTCGCCCTGAAGCGGAGTCTGCTGACATTCAGCTGAATTGCCAGTTGGCGACCGACGCGGGGTTGGTGAGTGCCGAAGCAGAACGCCTTCGGCAAGTACTGATTAACCTCTTACGCAATGCCCTCGAAGCCATGGGCAACCAAGGCAGCCTGCACGTCGCAACGCATTCGCCCGACGCCGAAGGTTTCGTACAAGTCGAGGTCGCTGACACGGGGCCCGGTTTTCCGGAGGAGGCACCTATCTTTGATGCTTTCTACACCACGAAAGCCGCAGGTACCGGGCTTGGGCTGGCGATCGTGCACCGCATCGTCAGCGATCACGGTGGTTCGATCTCGGTTTCTTCCGAACCAGGAAACACCCGGTTTACCATTCGGCTGCCCATGCAGGTCGGCTGAGCGGCGTTGCGCAACATTTGCATAACCCAGAACTTTCTTGCGCATATTTTTCGTGCCTCACCTGTGAAGCGAGCCCCAATGCGGCCCTAAATATCCGGAAATGCGGCGAATACCCAGGCTTCTCACCCGGTGCGGCATGGGCGGTGCATACGCGAGAAGCCTAGACCCGGAGCGACCACCAATGGCGACCAAAGGCAGCATTCTCATAGTTGATGACGAGGCGAACGCTCGCAGCGCTCTCGCGGAAATTCTCAAGGAAGAGGGATACGCGGTTGAAACGGCTGCTGATGGCTTCAAGGCACTCGGCCGCATGGTGGACTTCGAGCCCGATATTGTGCTCACCGATCTGAAGATGCCGGGGATGGATGGCGTTGAACTCTTGCGAAAGCTTCGCGAGCGTGACCGAGAATCTGCAGTGGTGATCATGACTGCCTTCGGAGCTGTGGAAACGGCCGTTTCAGCCATGCGAGAGGGAGCCGCCGACTACCTGACGAAGCCACTCAATACCGAAGAGCTGCTGGTGATCTTAGAGCGAGCCATGGAGCGGCGCAGCCTGCGACGCGAGACAGAGGAGCTGAGAACTCAACTCACCGAACGCTACAGCTTCGACAACATAGTCGGCAATTCGCCTGAAATGCAGCAAATTTTTAAGAGTATTGCGCAGGTGGCTCCCAGCCGCGCCACCGTCCTCCTCGCTGGGGAATCCGGAACGGGCAAAGAGCTGGTGGCCGCCGCCATTCATCACCGTTCACCCCGGCACGCGGCGCCCTTTGTGAAGCTTCATTGTGCCGCATTGGCGGAAACGCTGTTGGAAAGTGAGCTCTTCGGGCATGAGAAGGGGTCGTACACAGGAGCCGAGAGGAAGCGGGAAGGGCGCTTTGAGCAGGCAGATGGGGGCACTCTCTTCTTGGATGAGATCGGAGAGATTTCTCCGGCGACGCAGGTGAAGCTGTTGCGCGTGCTGCAGGAGCGGGAGTTTGAGCGTGTGGGTGGCAACCAAACGGTGCAGGTTGATGTGCGGGTGGTCGCAGCGACCAACCGGAATTTGAAGCAGATGGTGGATGAAGGAAAATTCCGTGAAGACCTCTATTATCGGCTGAATGTCATCAACATCACATTGCCCGCTCTTCGCAAGCGGCCGAGCGACGTGTCAGCGCTCGCCATGCATTTTCTGAAAAGATTTAGCAAAGAGAACGGGAAATCGCTCACCCGCATTGCCGACGGTGCGCTCACGCAGCTCCGCCATCACACCTGGCCTGGCAACGTGCGTGAGCTGGAAAATGTCATTGAACGCGCCGTGGTGCTCGCCGATGGCCCGAGCATCGAAGCGCACCACCTGCCGCCCGAGATCGCGGCTGCGACCAAGAATGGCGATGTACCTGTCATTCCCGGCTCGTCCTTGGCCGAGCTTGAACGCTATGCAATCCTACAAACGCTCGAAGCTCAGGGTGGTTCCACGAGCCGCGCCGCCGATGTGCTCGGCATCAGCGTGCGCAAGATCCAGTACAAACTTCAGGAGTATGGCGCTGCACCGAAGAGCCACTCACCCGCAGTTCACTCAAGCGATGGCGCGGTTTCTTAGAGCCAACTCACGTGAGCCCCAGACCCACCATCCTGGTCCCCACGGACTTTTCAGAAGCTGCCGCGGGGGCTCTCAACGAAGCGATCGTGCTCGGACGGCTCACCTCGGGGGGCCTGATCTTACTGCATGTGGTGTCGCTCACTCCCCATCTGCCAGGCCATGCCATGGTTCTGGCACCAGGTGCGCGCGACGCGCGGCCTGCCACAGACGTGGCCAGAAACCAGGCGCGCTTCAAACTTAAGAAGTTGGCGGAACGCGTCCAGCCGTTGAGCGGCCAGCTGCCAGAGATCCGAGTTGAATTCGGCAGCCCAGAAGAATTGATCTGCACACTGGCCGAAGAGGCGGCGTGCGCGTTCATTGTGCTCGGCTCCCCAGCATCTGGCCCGGGCCCGGGTGACCTCGGAAGCGTGGCCGCGCGCGTGCTCAGGCGTGCTCCTTGTCCGGTCATGCTGGTGCGTCGGCCCGGGCACCCAGCATTGTTGAGCGCTGCAACTGCTTCACTGTTCTAGAGCTACCCCCAAAAGGCCTACGCTGAAGAGCGAGCGGGAGTTCTCTGGTGCGGTGGGTAGCCGTTCCGGGATCGGGTCACTAGACTCTGCTGACCCATGGATCTTCTCAAGGAGTCGCCCGAAACCCTGGTGAAGGAGCTGGAAGCGCTCGGCACACGGCGAGCTTTTTTCGTGTTCGGTTCTGCGCCCCACGCATCGCACCCCGCGCTTGAGCCTTTGTTGCAGTCCATCCTGGGAAGCCTCGATGCGGCGAGCCATGAAGCGCTTTTTCTAGAACTCGGAGCCCATACCGGCGCTCTGTTCGCGGCTTTTGTGCACCGAACACGGCGTGGCCAAGCCGCGGGCGGTCTCCGACATTGGGAGTACGCCACGCTCGGTGAGTTCCTGAGTGACGGGCTTCGATTGTCGAAAGCCATGACTCGCAAGAATGCACTTGCAGGCCTGTGGTGGGGTGGTGGCAAAGGCCTGATCTTGCGGCAGAGAACTGGCGACCTACAGGATGCGGCCTACCGCGCCCAACTGTACCAAGAATATGGTAGCTTCGTCACATCGCTGCGCGGGTTATACGTGACGGCGGAAGACGTGGGCACGCAGCCTTCAGACATCGCGAGTGTCTTCAAGACGACTCGCTTCGTGACTTGTATTCCGCCTGCTCTCGGCGGCTCGGGCAACCCTTCGATCTCAACCGCGACCGGGATCATTTGCGCTATGGAAGCGGCGCTTTCACACCTAGGCCAGGGAGATTTGCAGGGCAAGAAGATCGCCATTCAAGGGCTAGGCAATGTCGCTTCTTCAATGATCGAACAACTGCTGCGGCGAGGCGTGGCGGAGATAGTCGCCTGCGACGTTTCTGAACTTCAGGTCCAAGCCTCAAAAATTCGCTTTGCCCAGCAGCCTGTGAAACTCACAGCCGTGACGCCTTCAGACACCAGTATATTCGCCGAACACTGCGATATCTTCGCGCCCTGCGCTTTGGGTGGGGTGCTGAATCCGAGGACGATTCCCCTGCTCAACACGAAGCTCGTGTGTGGGGCTGCCAACAATCAGTTGGCCGATGAGCTGCGTGATCCGCAAGGGCTGAGGGATCGCGGGATCGCGTACATTCCCGATTTCGTAGCCAATCGCATGGGGATCGTGCGTTGCGCCAACGAACAATACGGAACGCTACCCGAAGATCCCAGCATTCGCCGTCACTTCGGTCGAACCTGGGAAAACTCGGTCTACTTGATCACCGAGCAGGTTCTCAATTTCGCGATCGAACGTGGCATCACCTCGTCTGAAGCCGCCAACCAAGTCGCTGACGAGATGAGCGAAGAGGAGCACCCGATCTGGGGCCATCGCGGGAAGCTCATCCTCGATAGCTTGCTCAGCGATCTTTGGCAGTTGGAGGGCGCTGGCCAAGAGCTGCACACTGCAGGGCCATCGCCGACACTCCGATCGCCGCTGGTTGGCCTCGAACGCGAGCCTTGAACGCGCGATTCAGTTGCAAAGCATGCCGGCACAACTGCCGGTGCTGCAGTCCGAGGGCAATCGACAAGCCTGATTTCTTGCGCACTTGAGGCACGCAGGGCCCCCACAGTCGATGTCTGTTTCATCGCCGTTCGTGGCAAAATCATAACAAGTCGGCGCAACGCAGGCACCTCGACAAACCAGGCTCTTACAGTCCTTGTCGAGACGGCATGCCTTGCCCAGATCGCAGGGCCTGCAAGCTCCACCGCAGTCGATAGCCGTTTCGTCCGAATTCTTGACACCGTCCAGGCACGAAGGTGCCGCGCACACTTGAACCTTGCAGACTCCTGACGCGCAGTCAGTCGACTTCTGACACAGGCGCGAGACGGCACACACCGGGCAGGAGTTTCCACAATCAACATCGGTTTCGTTGCCTTGCTTCTGGGCGTCCGCGCAGGTCTTGGAACGGCAGGCGCCATCGATGCAATGGGCATTGGCACAATCGGCTGGCGTCGTGCAGCGTTGCCCATCCGCGCATTGAGCACACACGCCTCCGCCACAATCAACGCCCGTTTCTAGGCCATTTTGCAGCCCGTCGCTGCAAGAATCAGCCACGCAAACCCCATCCACGCAGTGATTCGAAACACATTCGCCACCGTGACGGCACTGCTTTCCTGCCGCGCAACGCGTGCAATTGCCACCACAATCGACGTCAGATTCGGTGCCGTTCTGAACGAGGTCATCGCAGCTAGCGACAGCACAGCGACTGTTCAAGCAGACCGACGTCTTACAATCTGCAGCTACGTTGCAGGTAGCACCTGCCGGGCACTTCCCACACAACGGTCCGCCGCAATCCACCGATGATTCAGTGCCGTTCTGCAAAGCGTCCCCGCAGCCCGAAGCTCGACACTTATCGCTTTGACACACGTTCGATTCGCAATCACTGATCGCGTGGCAAGGTTGACCTGGAGGACAGGCTGGGCACTTTCCCGCGCAATCGATGCCAACTTCGTCGCCGTTCTTCACGCCGTCGTTACAGGTTGGCACGTCGCACACGCCTCCGGGAGTGCAGACCCCACTTGCGCAGTCCCCGCCAAAGCGACAGCTCCGACCGTCGACGCAGGACGCGCACGCGGGCCCCCCGCAATCCGTGTCCGTCTCTTCGCCATTTCGCCGATTATCCATGCAATTGCCTGAACCCGCGGCGCCCGCGCTGCCCCCGCTCGTTCCTCCGCCCGCCCGCGAGCCACCGAGGCCCGGCGCCCCGCCTCCCGGCGCTCTCCCGCCAAGAGCCTGAGATTGCCCAGCTTCGCCTCCCATCGCGGGTGCTAAGCTCATGTCGATTTTGTAGTCGTCCTGCACCAGAATTGGGCAGCCGGGGAGCGCCAACGCTGCGGCGCTCAACAGGAGCCAGTAGTGCACGCGCATCAGAAGGCTCCTTGCACACCCAGCGCGTGGCCATCCGACCACACGCCGACATCTGCCGAAACCGATACCTTCTTTTCGTCTCCACTCAGCAGCAAGTACGCCCCCACTGCTACCCCCACCAAACCAACGCCGTAGCCGACGCTGCTCAGGGTGCGCGTAGTCCGAAACCTGGCGAGATCATCGGAGGCAGAGGCTGGGCAGGTTATCCCGCATTCATCCGCCAATTTCCCTTGAGCGTCTAACATCATGAATCCAGTCGCCGCACCAAACCCTAGCCCAGCACCGCCCACACCGAAGGCAACCCAGGCCGCGGTGCGGCGCCCATCTTCGCTCCGCGGTTGGACGACGATAGCTTTTGGTTGGAGCAGCGGCTGGGTTGTCGAAATGCCCACATACACGGTCTTTTGGTCCCCCTCGACCAGGGCGAGTGACGTTGAAACGAGTACTTGTTTGGAGACGAGCACACGGATGCGCTGCGCGCCAGGATCCACCAACACTGGCTTTGAGCGTTCGCTCGCCGTGAGGAGCCGAGCACCTAGGTAGAGCTCCAGGGTCGGATCGGTTGCGCCGGGGCCCTGCACCAGTAGAGTTAGCCTGGGAATGCGTGCGTCGAGGAGTGGTAACTCGCGGGCCGCCTCTTCACGCGCTGCGTTGAAAGCTTCCGGCACATCGGTTCCAAGCTCAGCCTCATTGGCTCGTTGGTACCAAGCCTTCGCGTCCACGAGACGACCCATTCGCTCAAAGGCTCGAGCTTCGAGTAAAGCCAGCGTTGGGGCGGGCATGAGCGCATAGGCTTGCGCAAGGAGTGTCTGAGCCGCTGCCCACTCTTCGGCGTGCATGCGCCCGAGCGCATCCTGCGCGAGCGCTCTCGCTTTTGTGCGCGCGCCTTCATCGACTTCTGCGGCGAAGGCGGGCGAAACACGCCCGACCGCCAGACAGATCGCAACTGCGAGCACGCCCGAGCGGCTCCCCCAAAAGAAGCGGCCAATCCGAAGCGACAACGCCGGCATGTTCAAGACTATGAAGCGGCACCTAGAACCCTAAATCAAAGGACCCTGGCTTCTTTTGCTGTTTCTTGCGCGAAGCGTGGCTTGGCCGGAGCGCCGGTTTCCTGAGTAGGGCAGCGGGGCGAGTCGGGCTGTTCGCGCCGGCATCAGCTTCGGAACCTGGAGGTGAAGCAGGGACGGTTGGCGTTGCAGCGTCGGGAGTTGCGCTGCCCTGGATAGGCACAGGAGCGGCTGGCAACGACTTCGGCTTCTCGACTTGCTGAGCAATTACCGGTGGATCCGAGCGTGCAGCCAAATGGGTCGGCACCCAGAGGGCCAAAACTAAGACAGCCACTGCAGCAACCGCCACGCCGGTACCGGCGAGAGCCAGCAACAGCGGAGCGCGCTGTTGGAGGCGCTGGACTCTGTCAGGCAGCGGGAGCGGCGATCGCTCGCTCGGGGGGGCCAACCCCTCGTCCACGAGTGTAGCAGGCAACAGGTTCCCTGTCGGCGCGCGCCCGGGTGGGCCCAAGACGCGAGTCGCCGTGCTTGGGGGATTCGCCGGGGCCAACAACTCGTCGAGCTCCCGAATCACCTTCATCGCCTCTGAGCTACCTTCCGGCATCATGGACGAGGTGTCGATCTTGACGCCATCGATGCCCGCCTGGAGCCAGCCTGTCTTCAGCGAGGCGCCAAACGCATCTTCGCGAATGCCCCGCTCATAGAGCCAGAGCGCGAGCGATTCCCCGAAGACGCGCATCGTATCCCAGCGCTCCTGCCGGCGTTTGCGTAACCCCCGCTCAATGATCACCCAAAGGGCCTTATCGCCGACATCAAACTCCAGAATGGGACGCACAGGATCGTGAACGATGGCGCGCAGCACTGCGAGGTAGTTAGCGCCATCCTGCCCGAACGGGCGACAACCGGACATCAGCTCATAGAGCACCACGCACAGCGCCCAAACATCCGCCCGATGATCAATGTCTGGCTCACCGCGAGCCTGTTCAGGGGACATATAATCCGGTGTGCCAAGCAGCGCCCCAGAGCGCGTCAGCGTGCCAGAACCCTCGGAAAAACGCGCGATCCCAAAGTCGACAATCTTCGGTTGGAGGCGTCCATACTCATCGCTCGCAATGAATATATTCTCGGGCTTGATGTCGCGATGAATGATGCCACGACCGTGGGCGGTAGCGAGCGCGTCCGCGATAGGTAACATCATCTGCAGCGCGCGAGTGACCTCAAGCTTTCCCTCGCGATTGAGAAGCGCCGAAAGCGGTTCGCCTTTCAGTAACTCCATAACGATGAACGGCGTGTTGTCGTCCATCTGGCCAAAGTCGAAGACGCGCACGATCGCCGGATGGCCCAAACGCGCGGCAGCCCGTGCTTCTTGCAGGAGGCGTTTGGCCATGTTCGAAGGATCGGCACGCGGGTTGTCGATTCGCATGAACTTGATAGCGATATCCACATCCAAGACTTCATTCTTGGCAATCCAAACCGCCCCCATCGCACCTTCGCCAATCTGCCTTACTAATCGATACTTGTTCGCAACCAACTCGCCCTTGACGAGAGGTGTCGAAGCTTTGAAGTCTGGAATGGATGAGCCGCGCACTATGTAGCACCTACATGTGTGGCAAAAAAACGAAGGACTCCAATAAGGATAGAGTCGGAAGCGTGCTTGGTGAAGCTCGATCGATGCGCCGCCGCACGATTAGTTCGCATCGCACTCGGGTGCAACTGTGCAGGTAGGAAGATGCGGGCCAATGCACGACAGCGGCAACTCCGCGCATTCAGGGACTCTGTTCACTCGCCTCTGGCAGCGAGCTGGGCCGTCGTGTGACAATAAGAAGGTAGTGCACGGAAACATTGTACGTCTGAAAGCTTGCGGCGCCTGGGCTGCTCTCGGAGCCGCTCTGCTTTCAGTCATGGGCTGCGCCAATGCACGTGCCGGCGAAGACAAGGGCGCACTCGCCAAGCTCACGCCAATGAGAGCGAAGCCGGTAACTCTCCCGAACAGAGGTACAGCAGAATGCCCCAAAGAGATGGCTCAAGTGGGCAGCGTATGTGTGGATCGCTGGGAGGCCCATCTGGTGCTGCGCACGAAGGTTGGAACCGAACCTTTTCCGTATTTCGAGCGCCCCAATATTGGAGAGCGGTATGAGGCGCAGAGCTCACCGTCCGTAAAACCGCAAGGCTACATCAGTCGCGAAGAATCTAAAGCGGCGTGCGCCAACGCGGGCAAGCGCTTGTGTTCCGTTTCAGAATGGTATCAAGCGTGCAGCGGCACCCACCACACCACTTACCCGTACGGTGAAAAATTCACTAAGGGCTCCTGCAATGTGGGGCGCCCACACCTGCTCAGTCGCCGCTTTGGCAATAACCCTCGCGCGTGGCGCTACAATGAGCACTTCAACAACCCAACGCTGAATCAAACGGAGGGTTGGCTCGCCAACACGGGCGCCTTCGAGGCTTGTGAGAGCGACTACGGCGTGCACGATATGGTCGGCAATCTCCACGAATGGGTCGAAGGGGAGGCCGGTCCCGCGGTGGCCGAAGCACTCGAACTCAAACCGGAAGTCCGCCTAGCGCTGGTGCCGCACCACCGAGGAAGAGGGGTTTTTATGGGCGGTTTCTTTAGCACCTTGAGTGAACACGGCGAAGGTTGCACCTTCGTGACCATGGCCCACGAACCGACGTATCACGATTATTCGACCGGGTTTCGCTGCTGCAAAGATCTCTAGGCGTGCGGAAGCTCAGGCACGCCGTCCGGCACAACCAAGGCCGCCGTTCGTTGCTCGCGTTGGCTCTGGCATCCGCCTGCAACCCGACGCCAGGCCTGGATGGTCCACGCACGGTGGTCTATTGGGAAAAGTGGACGAACTTCGAAGGGGAAGCCATCGCGCGCGTGGTGCAAGCCTTCAACGAGAAAGAACTGGCAAGGGCGAAAGCCGAGCCACACTACCGCCCGATCCGAGTGGAGCGTGTCACGATCTCGCGCATCGACGAGAAGCTGTTGGTGGCGATAGCCGGCGGCGAGCCACCGGACATCGCAGGGCTCTACAGCAGATTGCTCCCGGCCTATGCTCAAAAAGGAGCCCTTCTGGACCTCACACTTCAGTTCCAACGCGCGGGCATCGAACGGGCAGATTTCGTGCCCATTTACTGGAATTTGTGCCAATTCAGGGGAAAAATGTGGGCGGCGCCCACCGCCCCTGCTTCGCTGGCGCTCCACTTCAACCAACGCCTGTTCGCGGAAGCGGGGCTCAACCCGGATCGTGCACCGGTTACCATCGAAGAATTGGATGCGTTTGCCGAACGCCTGACACGCTGGGAGGTCCGGCTGCCGGGTGGCGGCGTGGAGATCCTTTCAGGTTATCTCAACGAGGTGCCGGCGACGCGGAAACGCCTGCTGCAAGTTGGATTTCTGCCGGCAGGCCCGCGTGAGTGGTTGGGGCACTGGGGTGGATTTTTTGGGGGCAAGCTGCTGGCTGGGTCGCACGTGACAGCTGCGGCTCCTGAAAACCTGCGAGCATACGCCTGGATGCAGAGCTATTCGCAAAAGCTAGGCGTCGAGGCCTTACGAAAATTTCGCTCGGGCTTCGGAAAATTTGCGAGTGCGCAGAATGCCTTCCTCTCGGGCCAGGTGGCCATGCAGCTCCAAGGCGTGTGGATGCACAATTTCATACAACGCTATGCGCCGGGCATGCAGTGGTCCGCCGCGCCTTTCCCCTTCCCGGCAGATCGCCCGGATCTTGCCAATCATTCGATGGTGGAGGCCGATGTGCTGGTGATCCCGAAAGGTGCGAAGCGTCCCGAAGAGGCGCTAGCGTTCCTGGAGTACGCCACGAGCCAGGAAGGGCTTGAGCTGCTCTGTCTTGGCCAACACAAGTTCACTCCTAGAGCCATGGAGAGCGAAGCGTTCCAACGAGCGCACACGAACCCAAAAATTTCTCTCTTCCGACAGCTGGGCCTCAGCCCCACGGCTTTCACGGCCCCACAAACCGGTGTTTGGCAGGAGTATGGGCGCGAGATGGCGGCCGCTTACGACGCCATGGAGCACTTAGCGCAAACACCTAGGGAGGCATTGGGCGCCGTTGAGCTGAGAATGCAAGGCGCTGTGGATCGGGAACGTCGGGCCTGGCTCCTCCGAGAAGGCCGTCTATGACGCCACTTGAACAGAGAAATCTTAAAATGGGCCTCTTATTTTGTGCGCCTTGGCTCATCGGCATCGTCACTTTTTTGCTATATCCTATCGCCTCCGCCCTCATTTATTCTCTGTGCGATTACTCGGTTCTTCTGCCGCCTGTCTACATCGGCGCCGAGAACTATCGCGAGCTTTTCACCGATCCGCTCGTCTATAAGAGCCTTTGGAACAGCGTTGTGTACGCAACGGGATCGGTCTTGTTGAGCTCGTTGGTCTCGCTCAGCCTAGCGCTTTTGCTCAACACAAAAGTTCGAGGCTTAGCCTTTTACCGTACAATCTTTTTCCTGCCCTCGCTCATGCCGGTCGTTGCCGGAAGCGTCCTCTTCATGTGGCTCTTCAACGGTCAGAGCGGGCTTATCAATGCATTTCTTGCGATGCTGGGTGTGAGTGGCCCAGCCTGGCTAGCTGACCCTCGCTTTGCCAAGCTCGCCATGATTCTCATGGCCAGTTGGGGTTCGGGACACGCGATGGTGATCGTTTTAGCGGGCCTCCAAGACGTGCCAACTGCCTTGCACGAAGCAGCGATCATCGACGGCGCGACGTATTGGGATCGCCTCTGGCACGTCACGCTCCCCATGTTGTCGCCGGTTCTCTACTTTAACGTCATCATGGGGATCATCGGTGGATTCCAGGTATTTACCCAGGCTTTTATCATGACCGACGCGACCGGTTCACCTGAACGGAGCACGCTCTTTTTTGTTTTGCATCTCTTCAACGTGGCTTTCCAAGATTTGCGCATGGGCTACGCCTGCGCTCTCGCCTGCGTGCTTTTTCTGATCATCCTAAGCCTGACCTGGGTGCTCACAAAAGTCTCAGCACGCTTCATCGTGTATGACCGGTAAGCGAAAAAGAACGGGGTGGCCACGTGCGTTCTTGCACGTTCCGCTGGGCGTTCTGGCAATGGCCTTTCTCACGCCGCTGGCCTGGCTGGTGGTGAGCTCGCTAGAGCCGCGTGAACAGATTGGGAAGGTCCCTCCTGAATGGCTACCTCGTGGCTATGAGCTAACGCTTACAAGCGGGGAGCGTCTTTGGGTAACGCCTCCGGAACGCGTGGGCACGGAGAGAGTGCTGGTGGTTCCCCTGGCAGGGGCGAAATCCGGTATTCCCGTGCTGGTTTCACCGGATGATTTCTCTAACGGCGAGCTTTTGCTCCGGACGCCTCAATCGGCAACTTCCGTTAAGGAGCGGCTCCCGGCCAAGCTGATTCAACGAGTCCCCGGCTATTTTGTGAGCGTGAGCGAATCCTCCGCTGCCAATTACGCGAACCAAACGGCACGCCGTTTCTACGTGGACGCGCGCCAAATATCCTCCCGAATCAGGCTACTCTTCGCAAACTACGAACAGGCCATTTTGGCTCTTTCAACCGAAACTCACGACCCGTCCATATCACTCGGAACACTCCTCGGAAAGAGCCTCCTCCCTTGGACAGGCCGCGGCGATACGAGCCGAACCGTCACATTCCTCAGCTATCTCGCCAATACGCTCACGGTCGCTTTGCTCGGCATGCTGGGCACCGTCTTCTCAAGCGCCTTAGCAGCCTATGGCCTTTCGAGGATTGATTGGCCAGGTCGAAAGCCACTGTTTGCGGTCACGCTGGCGACGATGATGGTGCCTTTCCCGGTGCTCATGATTCCGCTCTATTCGCTGTTTCGGAGCCTCGGCTGGTTAGGAACGCTCGCGCCGCTTTGGGTGCCAGCCTGCTGTGGTGGCGCTTTCAATATTTTCCTGCTTAGGCAGTTTTTTGCCACGATTCCACGCGAACTCTCAGAGGCGGCACGGCTGGATGGCGCCTCTGAAATCGCTATTTTCTTTCGCATCATCCTGCCGCTCGCCAAGCCAGTGCTGGCAACGGTGGCACTCTTTCACTTCCTTTACGTCTGGAATGATTTTCTGGGTCCCCTCATCTTCCTGACGGATCCGGATACTTTTACGATGGCGCTCGGCCTGCAGCAGTATCAATCGCAGAGTGGAGGCAGTGAGTGGCAGTTCTTGATGGCAGCGTCCGTCTTGCTCGTGGCCCCAGTCGTCGTGTTGTTCTTTCTTACCCAGAAGACCTTCATCCGTGGGATCGCCACCACGGGTATCAAAGGCTAAGCACGATGCTGACGCACAGGACGCCTTGGTGTTTGCGCTGAACTTCAGCCGCGGTTGAGGCGCTCCATGCGCAACGTGCTCTCGAGTGCCTCAGCGCCCAAAAACTCGTCGCCGTACGCGTGCTGCCAACGCATTGCTCGTTCCAAGCCCTGCGGGTTGATAGACGTCCGAAGCGAAAACCCCTGGTCGCTGAGCTGCTGCCCCGCAACGCGAAAGCTGCCGCTCTCGGGAGGGATTCGAGTCTCGCCCGGGACCATGGGGGTGAAAACCGTAGAACCTTTCAAGCTACACATCCTTTGATTATTCCAGACTGATGTTACGGGACGGCTATCAGCTTGTGACACTTCTGAGTCCAGCTGGCCCAATTTCTGGCCACCTGCCAATGGTCCAGGCATAGCGGCCAGTGATTATCGGCGAAATGTAGCGCGAGGTAGGCGAGAGCCTACATCTGGCAAATCTCAATGGCCTTCCGCGTCTGGTTCGCCCGTCTTTCCTGGTTTTACGGCGGCCCCACTTACGGCAGGTGCGGCCGTCGGGGCAGGCACTGCTGGCGCTGAAGGAGCGTCGACTTCGGCGGGCGCCGTGGTTTCCGCAGGCATGTCGGACTCCGCGGGGGCTTGGATGCCTTCGTGAGCTTCCGCTTCGTCACGAGCTGCGGCTTCTGCTTGCGGCGCATTCGGTTCACTAGCGTCCACCTGGTCTGGGGGCTCGGCCGGCTTACCGTTAGCCTCGGTCTTGGCTACCCGCGATCTCGGAACCAGCCGTGGTGGTTCACCCGGCCCAGCGTAATCGATCCAGTGAGTCTTCTCGTCGCGAACATCCAGATGCACAAATGAGGAATTCGGGTAATAACCCACTCCAACCTTGTCCAGCGTGAGCAGGTAATTCTTCAGCGCTTCATTCGGGACACCCACAATCGTGAGATCGACTGCGCGCCCCAGGCGATGCCGTGAATCACGAACGTAGGATTTCTTCCGAAGGCCGCTAATAATCCTAAGTTCGCGCCCGCCAAACTTATCGCTCAATTGGACTACTAGCCGCACCAGACGCGCATCCACTGCTGGCCAGGCCGGGCTCGCGTTCAGAATTTCCGACATTGCGGTGCGAGCACGCGGCAAGACCCGTCCTGATGGCCCGAGCGCCGAACCCTTCCAGGCCCGTTGATAACCAACTAACGACACATAACCGCGCTTGCGCGGTGGCTTCACATAAGGCTTCCATTCCCCAGGCGAGCGACGCACTCCACTTTGGCGCCCATCCGCACTCAGGTTCACGTTATTATCATAGAGGCTGCGGGCGTACTCGCCGTCGGGGTCATCCTTGCCAGGGATCACCAGCTTTTGATCGAGCTTGAGCTTGGCGTTTCTGGCGAGGCCGGAAGCGGTGCAAATCGCGTCCACGCTGACTCTGTAACGTTTTGCAATCGAGGCCAGGCGCTGCCCCTTGGCCACGGTGTGGAGCCGCGGAGTCCTATCGAGCTTTTTGGGCTCCGGAGCGGGACGTCGAGATGCCCCTGGGTGAGGCTTGACCCAAGCTCCAGACGGTGGGTCAGCGCTTGGCGATGCCGGCGCAACCGCAGGACTGTTCTTGTCAGGAATCCTAAGCTTCTGCCCCACCCGCAAGCGCTCGGATTGGCTGATGCCATTGGCGGCACACAGCGCTTCGACGCTCACGCCGTATCGCTTTGCGATCGATGCCAAGCGTTGGCCCGCGTACACCGTGTGACTGAGCGGGGCGGATGCGTTCGACAGGCTTGACACGCCCAATAGGAGGTAAAATAGCGACGAGATAAGGTGGCGGCGCATGCTGGGGGCGGTATTACCTGGCCCCTGGCCTCGGAGCAAACGGGACTGGCCAGCGAGGTGCGCGCCGACTACTCTCTCTAAGGAACGGGCCATTTTGTAAGATGACTAGCACTGAGACTCTTGTTTTCCAGCCTGGTGAATTGATCGCTGGCAAGTACGAAGTCTTGAAGCATCTTGGAGAGGGCGGCATGGGGGTGGTCGTTTCAGCACGGCATCGTGACCTCGATACGCGCGTCGCGATCAAGGTCGTGCGCCCCGAGTACGCTCAGAACGAGCAAATCGTCGCGCGCATGCTGTTCGAGGCGCGTTCGGCTGCAAAAATCAGGAGCGAGCATGTTTGCAAGGTGCTCGATGTCGGGCGCCTGGAAACCGGCGTCCCTTACATCGTCATGGAGTACCTGGACGGCCAGGATCTCGGGCGAGCGCTCGCCCAACAGGGAAAGCTACCTCTGCAAACGGCTATCGACTATGTGCTTCAGGCTTGCGAGGCACTGGCTGAAGCGCACGCCGCCCAAATCGTGCACCGCGACCTCAAGCCGGAGAATTTGTTTCTCGCCCACCGCGCCGATGGCTCAGCGCAAGTGAAGGTCTTGGATTTTGGGATCTCGAAGAGCCTGAAGACGGATGACCGCGCTTCGGCGCTCACCAACCCCTCCTCCGCGGTCGGCTCCCCGTTCTACATGTCACCCGAGCAAATGCTGAGTGCTCGGGATGTGGACGCTCGCACCGATCTGTGGGCGCTCGGCGTGATTGTGCACGAGCTGCTCACCGGTCAGCCTCCCTTCTATTCGGATACGCTTCCCGGCGTTTGCGCACTGGTTCTAAATCAGCCACCACCGCGGCTTCGTACCCTGCTGCCGGATGCGCCCCTGGAGCTGGAGCTGGTCCTGCAAAAGTGCCTACAAAAGAACCGTGATGACCGCTACAGCAGCGTCGGTGAAGTGGCGCGCGCGTTAGCTCCTTTTGGGAGCGCTGCCGCCCGAACTTCCGCTGAACGCGTATCGCGGATTTTGGGTGATGCCTCGCTCAGGCCGCCGTCCAGTGAAGCAAGTTCAGATCCCAAACTGGAGACTAATCCCCTTGGCGCTACGATTGCGCTCACCGCACCGGGCTTCACACGCACCACGGGCAACCTGCTGCCAGCACGTCGCAGTTTCGGATTAACGGCTGCAGTTCTCGGGCTCGCTGTTCTGCTCGGCGGCGGTGTCTTGTGGTGGGCATTCGGAGCCCGCGCACCCTCCAATCCGGCTACGCTCGGCCAGGCCTCGGTCGCAACCGCCAAGCCCGTTGAGGCCCCGGCCTTGTCGGAGGCTTTACCCCACGGAACGGAACACGACGCTCGAATAGTGGCTCCGGTTGTCGAACCTGCTCCAACGATTCCGACGCCAGCTTCAACCGCGAACGCAAGTCCCCAGCCCGCCGAACAGGTCCGACGCAAATCACCCACCCCACGACCCAAGCCCGCGAGCAGCCCAGACAAGCGCCCGCCCGATCCGTTCGATCCCGGCGCTTTTGGCAGCCGCCGCTGAAATCTCGGGCTTCGTGCCCAACAGCAGCGAAGAACTTCGGACCCAAGCAGAAAGCGTACTAAAGTGCCGTCCTATGAAGACACGTATCTTGGTGGCAGGCTTAGCGGGCCTGATGGCTCTCGCGGCCACGGCGGCCGCTGAACCTTCGGGGGCCAACAAAGCGGCCGCTGAAGCCTTGTTCAATCAAGGCAAGCGCCTCATGACGGACAAGAACTACGCGGACGCTTGCCCAAAGTTTCAGGCGAGCCAAGAGCTGGATCCCGGCGTTGGAAGTCTGCTTTTCCTGGGGGATTGTTTCGAAAAGAGTGGCAAGACAGCTAGCGCCTGGGCCACCTTTAAAGAAGCAGAAGGACTCGCCCAGCGCGAACAAGATGCCGGGCGTGAAAAGGTCGCCAGTGTGCGCGCACTTGCCCTTGAGCCGAGATTGTCGATGCTGCTCGTGCGTGTGGACCCCGCGCTGATGGGCCTCGACGGGTTGGATATCCACTTGAATGGACGCCCGGTGCCGAAAGCGCAGTGGGGCAGCAAGGTGCCGGTTGACCCAGGCCCGCAGCGCGTGGAAGCAACAGCTCCAGGTTTCGAACGTTACGATCAAACGCTGAGTATTGCTTCGGGGCCAACCTCCTCCACATTGGACATTCCCTCGCTTAAGCCCACCCAACAGGCAGCGCCGCCCCCACCTCCGCCCTCGCTCACTCCAACACCCAAACCTACGCCTCACACCGCAACGGTCGCGGAGGCGACGCATCCGACCCCGCAGAAGACGATCGGGATCGTGTTCGGTGGAGCGGGGATCGTGGGGACCGGCATCGGCAGCTACTTTGGCCTGCGCGCCATCGGTAAGAACTCGGATTCTAACGACTATTGCCGAACCTCCAACCAGTGCAGTCAACAGGGCTTGATGCTCCGCAATCAGGCTCGTGATGCCGCGAAAATCTCCACAATTGCCTTTGGCGCCGGTGCCGCACTCCTAGGAACTGGCATCGTGCTCTTCCTGACTGCGAGGGACGACACGCCTTCCGAGCACGGCGGCAGCTCACTGTTCTTAACAGCAGGCGTCGTTCCATCTGGAACGAGCGTTGAACTCGGAGGTGTTTGGTGATCACACGAAATTATCTGGCCTTCGTTTTGGTTTTTCTCGGCGCTGCCTGCGCGAACCTCGCTGGGATTGAGAAAGCCACCCTCGACACCGAAGTGGCGCCAGCGATGGGCGGCGGTGCATCCCTCGGTGGCAGTGCCAATCAAAGCGGAGGCGTGGCGGGCGCCTCCACAGGTGGGACAGCTAGCGGGGGCGCTCTCAGCGCCGTCGACGAAGCCAAACGCTTGGCGTGCGAGAGCTTCTGCGCTGACGTTCAAACCACTTGCACCGGCGGCAATCAAGTGTACACAAGTGAAGAAGTGTGCCGCAGGGTTTGCGTCAACTTTGATTTGGGCAAGCCGCTTGATCAAACAGGCAACACGATTACTTGCCGCATCAACAACGTGAAGCAAGCCAAGCAGAACGGCGAGGTTCAGACCCATTGCCCTGCTGCTGGCCCTGGAGGCAATGGCATTTGCGGCGCAGATTGTGAAAGCTATTGTGGCCTGATGGACGCCATCTGCCCGGACATTTTCGCGTCCCGCGTCGGTTGTGGGACGGAGTGCCTCAAGCTCCCCACGCAAAACACTTATAATACGGCCATCATGAGTGGCAAGGATGTGCAGTGCCGCCTGTATCACGTGTCCGCGGCCACTACGAATACGATGCTGCACTGTCCGCACGCCGGCGGCGCGGTGCCTTGTCAATGACTGCGAGCTGATTGAGATTGCCCCGACGTAACTTTAAGGTGAACACCATGCACTCGCGCTGCCTCCTCACTCTGCTCCTCGCGCTCGGCCCATTCATCTCAACCGGATGTGCGCGGCACGAGCGAGCCCGTTCCAAAGAATTGCCCGAAGCGCCGCTGACGCTACAGAAACACTCTCAGCTCCCCTCGCTACCCGCAACTACGCCGCCACCCATCCCACCGCTTTCAGCTGGCTCACGCACCGAAGACGAAGCCAACACGATCGCGGTGTTCCAAAATACGGCCCCGGCAACGGTATTTGTGACCCAGCACACGCTCGTGATGGACCGCTTTCGCGGGCAGGCCTCCGAGGTGGAATCGGGTTCTGGTTCGGGATTTGTTTGGGACAAAGCGGGCCACATCGTGACAAACTATCACGTGGTCGCCAATGCACGACGCCTCACCGTCACCCTGCAAGATCAGAAGGTGTTCAATGCCGACCTCGTGGGCGTTGAACCGCGGCGGGATATCGCGGTGCTCAAGATCACCGCGCCCGTGGAATCCCTCACGGTGGTGAAGGTCCTCCCCAAAACGCAGCTGCTCC
Source organism: Polyangiales bacterium (assembly GCA_038246305.1). GTDB lineage: Bacteria > Myxococcota_A > Polyangia > Polyangiales > Polyangiaceae > JBBRRP01. The sequence goes on from JBBRRP010000005.1 coordinate 89,822, forward strand.
AAGTCGGCCAGAAGGTGGTGGCGATTGGCAATCCGTTTGGGCTGGACCACACGCTGACAACGGGTGTGATCAGCGCGCTCGGGCGCGAGATGAAAGGCGTGGGGGGCGTGACGATCCCGGATATGATTCAGACCGACGCCGCTATCAATCCGGGCAATTCCGGGGGACCCCTCTTAGATAGCTCTGGGCAGTTGATCGGGATGAATACCGCTATCTTTTCGCCAAGCGGTGCCTCCGCGGGGATTGGCTTTGCTGTTCCCGTGAGCGCGGTCGCGAGAATTGTTCCTCAAATCATTCGCACCGGACGCGCCGAGCAGGTTGGCCTCGGGGTGCAGATCGATCCCAACGGCAGGGTTGAGCGCCGAATCGGCATTCGCGGTGTGGTGGTGCTAAATGTTGTCGAGGGTGGCCCCGCAGAAAAAGCCGGGCTCCAAGGCATCCGCCAAACCGACACTGGCCCCGAGCTGGGCGATGTTATCGTGCAGATTGCCGCGGCAAAAATCCAGACCTACGACGATCTCTACAACGAACTCGATCGCCACTCCGCCGGCGAGACCGTCGAGATCACCGTCCAGCGCGGCGAGAAACTCGTGACGCTGCGCTTGAAGCTGATTCTACTGTCTTAGACTCTTTATCTCTCAGCCCTCGGGCAGCTGGCCGTTGTCCGCATCCTCTGGCTCGGCTTCATCGCGGCGATTCAAGCGCTCGATGCGACCGTCTTTGGCTCGCTTGTAGACAAAGAGCGGAGCTGGGGGCGCCGCATCGACACCGGCGTTGGCGCTAGCGCTTTTGCGAGGCTTTCGCTCTTTCGGCGGCCGGGGCGGCCTCGGAGCACGAACTCGCGCTTCGGCGGGGTCTCGCTTTGGCTTGCGGGGAGCTTTGGGCGTTTTGAATCTCACCATGGGATTAGCCCGGATCCGCTCCAATTCAGCCGCAATAGTTTGCCGAATGGTTTGATCCACCGCGCGTACCAAGTCTTCGACGAACGCGTCCATGCAGGCCACGATCTCCTGCTGTTCAGGATTCATGGCTCTGCCTCTCCCATGAGAAGCGTGTCAGCGTCAAGTGTCACTCTGCCCGGGCGGGCGCCGCTGCCTGAAAATACTCCGCGTCGTACAGGCGCAGAAATCGATCAAATCCATCCTGGGCAACGCTTTCGTAGACGCCCTTCACGGTGCCCTCCCCGCCGGCCAGGCTCGCAAAATCCGGCACCTTCCAGGACGACCCTTTAAACTCCAAGCTCTCCGCAACATCTGGAATTGAAAAAGTAGCAATAAATACCAGTCCAACTCCGACAAAGACCCCACGGGGCTTCTTGCTGAGGAAGATCCCGGCGCCACCTACCACGTACTCAACTAGCAACGTAGGAACGGGAAATACAACAGGCGTTCCCTCTGGCTCTTCGACAGGGGCCCCGAGCGAGAACTTCAAAACGTCTTCAGGGAAGATTTGCTGCCACTTCTGGATCAGCGCCTCAGCCACCTTCGCTTCACGAGGCGCTGAACTCTTGGCGTCGAAATACTGAGACGGCAGCGACTCGGGCCCCATGTAGTAGAGGCTCTTTTGCACCTGCCGATCGGCTAACATAAGGCTTGCTCGGAGTACCCTTCGAAAACGCACCAATGCCTGGGCCGGTGAGTTCCTCGAAAAATTCAGCAACCGACCGACCAGCGTTAGAAGCTTCGGCGAATACGTGGGTGATTGCCGGTATTTAGCCAATATCAGCGCATAAAATTCAGCCTGAGCACGTGCATATTCGGGTGCGAACAGCTCCAGGTGCCCCGCATATCGATCCCTAAAAGCCCGCAGTGCGGACACGGTCCCGGCTGCTTTCGCGCGCCTCAGCTCCGCGAGTAAGGCATTCTTCAGTGCCGTACGGATCTCGGCCGCGATCCTGTTTTCTGGATGCTTGGCGCCAAACCCATCGAGCTCACTCACGTTCCCTGAGCGCGCCGCCGCCGCTAACTCTGCTCGCGGCAACAACGTCTCAACAACGACAGCTCTCTTGCCACCCCGTTCGAGGTACTTCCGATAAGCGGAAGGAGTGTTATTAAGGCACGCCCGTTCGTAAAGGCGCTGTTCGCTGACAGTATTTCTGAACTCCCGGAAACCCCAGCCAAGACCCGCGGACACCGGCAGCGCTGCCACCAACATCGTCAAAAAAAATCGGCGTTGTGCAGGCTGTAGATGGGGCGTTTTAGGTGAAAACGGATTTGAAAACCCGGTATCGCGCAAGGGATCGAGTGCGGCCAATTCACGGTGATTCATCGCGGCGAGCAGCGACTCAACCACGAGCTTACTTGCCTGTACGGAGGTAACGAGCTGCGCTGCCTCGTCCGCTTTACCAGCCTCAAACTGGAACTGAGCTTCTTTGAATTTGAGTGCTAGGTGCGTGCCTGATGCTTCAACCTTCAACAACTCATCGAGCGCGAAAACTCTGAAGCTTGGCGTGGAAGCATCGACCACGCCAAATGGGAAAAGATAGAGCCCAGGCGCGTAGGGCAGTAGCCTTGGGGCCCTGTAGCGAACCTGCGCCACGAGCAGGCCGAGGAACACGAGGAACACGAGCCCGCCGTAAACAGCGGACATCCACGCTGGAGAAATGGCAAGCGGGCTACTGGCATCCGCAAAGCCAATTGCTGCCACAGCCAGCGCTGCAGCGAGCGCGAGACCACTGCCAAGAAGGGCAACCTGCCAACCGACAGCCACCCGAGCCTTGAAAAGCACGGGCGCAGGCTGAGACACTCCACGTGCTGAGTGTGTGAACCTATCCTGGACGGCGCGTGACGCTCCGAAAAACTCAATAGTTTTCATGCTTCAGCCCTCCTTTCCCGACGAATTTCTGCAGTGCCCGTCGAGAGTACCTGGGCTTTAGGACGCTGGGCAACCCGACCCCAGCCAAGCGCGCTCAGAGCCCTGCTTCTTGGCTTCTACGCGAACAATCGGTGCTCTTCGGCGTACCAACGTGCACGCCCGACATCCACGCCGGTTCGTTTGAGTGAGTCCTCATATTCGGCGTCAATCTGTCGCCCATTCGCAAGCTGATCGGCAAAGCCCACAGAGACCGCCAAATGCAGGGCCGTTCCCACGGTTGTCAGCGGGGTGTGATGCAGAAGCACCGCATCAACTAAGTCGATAGGAAAGCCCCAGAGCGCTAATAGGTAGGCTCCCACTTCACTGTGCGTTGTGCCAAACAGCTCATGCTCAACAGCATGCATGGTGCTCCCGCCGTTCGCGGTGGCACGCAGCACTTCTGCATACATGGTAGGTACGCGCGAAGCCAAAACCAGCTTGCCCACGTCGTGAAAGAGCCCGGCTAAAAATGCCTCATCTGCGCGCTTTGGGCTATCGAAGAGGTTCCTCGCCACCTGAGCTACAGCAAGGCTATGGCTCTGCAGGCTTTCGAGCGAAAAAGTGCAATGCAGCGGCAGTCGGAAGCTCTGGAAGACTTTCGCGCTGAGGGCCAACGCCTTCACGGTACCGAGGCCTACGTACATGACCGCGTCAGACACCTTGTGAATCTTACGGGGCAGACCAAAATATGCTGAAGTTGCGAGGCGCAGGATGGCAGCCGCAAGTGCAGGGTCTCGCTCAATCACTTCTGATACAGCCTGGACTGAAACGTCCTCTCGCTCCAACAACCGGCGAAGCTCAAGCAACGTCTTTGGCGGTGTCGGCAAGGTATCCCCTTGCCCGACGACTTTGCGCAACCACGGATCCACGACCAATTCTCGAATGCGACCGCACTGTCGCAGCTTGAGCAGTAAGGTTTCGTCCGAACCGTTCAACAGAGTCTGATGTGCAACGGGATTCAGCGGGGCTGATTCCGCCAAAGTGCCAGGTTGAAGGAGGAGCAAGCGCATCACCTGGGATTGGCTCGACGCCACTCGACCGAGTAGGTCTTGACCCGAGCTGTCCGAGAGCTTCTCCTGGGTGATGATCGCGTCGATCACACCAAGTTCAAGGACTCGCACAGCACTCTCTGCCGACTCAGCCGTGACCACTTGAAACGATGGGGCGCGTTCCACGAGCCGCTGCTTCAGGCCCTTGGCGCGCTCTCGGTCGCTGTCAACAATTAGAATCTTCATTCCGGTTCGCAAAGCTTCCAAACGCTCGAACGGTTCAGTTCGTCGAGGACTTAACACTTTGGGGGAAATCGCCCATTTTGAGATCCGTTTGAGGTTTGATCTGAACCTATTCGTCTCAACTCGGGACAGTCACTTTCAGACTGACTCAAGCTACCCGGGGTTCTGGCCGTAGGTATTCTCAGCATGCCGCCCTCAGTTGTCGCCGGCGCTAAAGAGCGCCTGTCTTCCGCCCACTTGGTACCCGGCCTTCTGTGCAAGCTCACCCTGAGTGGTAAGTTTCTCGACGTCCCTGAGGAGCTGGGGACACGGCTTGGTGGTCACGCGCAACAGTGGCTGGGACGAGGATTCGAGGAGTGTGTGGCCGACGACGAACGTGACGTCGTCTTGGCTGAACTGCGAGGACTCTCGCTGGGCAGCCCGATAAGCTTCGACACGACGTGTGGCGCTGGCAGTGAAGCCCGTGTCCTGCGTTGGTGGCTTGCCCTCGACCCCTTAGAAAAGTCTATTTCCGCCGCAGCGCTCGATGTGACCGACGCGCTCTCACTCAAACATCGGATGGACCGCCAACGCGAAGTCGAGAAGGCTGAGTTGTTAGCCCAACGAGACCTGAGCCAATTGAATGCTCGCGTCTTCAACGCACCCGTTGGCATCTACCAAACCGATCGACATGGTCGGTTTGTGTTTGTGAACCAACGCTGGCAAGATCTCACTGGGATGACCGAACAGGAATCGTTGGGCACCGGATGGGCCCGCTCGGTGCACCCGGACGAGCGCAACAAAGTGCTGGGAGCCTGGCAAAGCATCACCGATCAGGGCGAAGATTTCGCCCAAGAATTCCGAGTGCTGAGGCCAGACGGGACCCTGCGC